>NZ_JBEFLO010000006.1:0-217364 GCF_040149565.1 Sulfitobacter aquimarinus | reverse complement strand
CCAATACATCTTCGAAACCATTGAGGAGGCAAAAGAGCAAGCAACTGAATGGCTCTGGACTTACAACAACGAACGACCCACATGGGCATCGGCGGCATGACACCCGCCATGAAACTGAAAACAGCCGCATGAATTCTACGGCTGAGCCCCATTAAAAATGGGGGGATTACCACGGCAACCAACTGACCTTGTCTTACAGGCTTTGCTGATGGCCGTCTGGCGACGCAAGCCAAAGCAGACCGTGCTGATCCACACCGATCAAGGTTCGCAATACACCAGTCGAGATTGGGCTGCATTTCTACAGGCCCACAACCTTGAACATTCAATGAGCAGGCGCGGTAATTGTCATGACAATGCGGTCGCCGAAAGCTTTTTCAACCTGCTGAAACGTGAGCGCATACGGAGGCGCTCCTACAAAACTCGTGAGCAAGCCCGACAAGACATCTTCGACTACATCGAAATGTTCTATAACCCGAAACGCAAACATGTCAGAAACGCGATGCTGTCGCCCGTCGACTTCGAAAACAGACAGTCAAACGTCAAACAAGAAGGTGTCTAGGAAACTAGGGGCTATTCAGACGCCGTGCTTGCGGCACAGCTCCTTTGCACCAAGCCCCGCCTGATGCTTCTTCAATATCCCGATTATCTGCTCTTCGATAAAACGGATTCTCTTCATCACCTGCCCCCTTGTTGGAGAACTGGCTTACTATAAGCACCAGACCTTTCAGGGGATCAGGTCAACCGGGACAAACGAGTTGTCCCAATGGCCATCTTTGGCCCTCCATTTTCCTAACTATAAAGGAGGGTCAGCTTGTGAACGTCATGAAACTGGTCTCAGGCAGACGCTTGCAAAGAGCGGTTATTATATATGGCATGTCTTCTGCACGCATATCCTTGCAAATTTTTCACACCTATCGGGACATTGCTGCGCAATGCCCTCTGTGCCAGCGGATGATCGGTTTGCCTTAAAAGGCTACACGTGCTTCAACACTAACCGCGCAAGCGTTTGGACCAAATGCAATATGAACCTTCAAGCCTGAGCCGCTGTTATCCGAGCTTGTGCAAGTTAGCCCGCCCAGTTTGGCAAGAACAGCACAATCGAGGGAAATGCGATCAGCATTGCGACGATCAGCAAGTCGACGACAACGAACCAGAAAACACCGCGAAAGACTGTGGTGAGAGATGCGGTATTTCCGACCACGCCCTTGATAACGAAAACATTCATCCCCATCGGCGGTGTGATCATGCCGATCTCGAGCAACTTCACCAGCACGACACCAAACCACAACAGGCTATAGCCCGTCTCTTCGACCAACGGCATAACGATGGGCAGTGTCAGAAGCATCGCTCCTACGGGCTCCAGCATCATGCCAAGCACAAGATAGACCACGACGACCCCCAGCATAATCAGCACCGGCGACACGCCAAATGCTAGGATCGAAGAGGACAATGCATCCCCGATTCCGGACAGGGCCAGAAAGCGGGTGAGCAAGCTGGCACCAACTGCGATAATTAGCAACGCTGCGGTTGTTGTAATGGTTTCGACCAGCGCCATGCGGATCGCCTTTAGGGTTAGTGTCCGGTACAAAGCTGCGACCAACATGGACAACAGCGCACCGATTGCGCCGGCCTCTGTGGGGGTGAAGGCCCCGCCGAACAAACCTGCAAACACTCCGATAACGATCAACAGGACAGGCCAGGTTTGGCCCAAGGCTTTGATCTTTTCCGCCCGCGTTGCCTTGTTGCCGTTGATTGGCGGGGCAAGCGTCGGATTAAGCTTCACGCGGACGATGATGAGCAAAACATAGGCTGTCAGAGTGATAATCCCCACCACAAGACCGCCCAGGAACAGCTGGCTAACAGATTGGCGCGCAATGATGCCATAGAGGATCATCAGGATTGAGGGAGGTATCAGCGCGCCAATCGTGCCCGCAGCCGCAACCGTACCTGTCGCCAGTTCCGCGCTATAGCGGTTGCGCATCATTTCAGGCACCGCGATTTTGCCCATCGCCGCAGAGCAGGCAACGGATGATCCTGTCACCGCCGCAAACCCTGCGCAGCCAAAGACCGACGCAATCGCCAAGCCTCCGGGCAGGCCCGACAGCCAGACTTGCGCGGCGCTGAACAACCCTTGGGTCAGACGCGTGTGATAACAGATAAAACCCATCAACAAAAACGCGGGGATCGAGCTTAGAACCCAGCTGTTGGCAAAGTTATAGGGCACAATTCCGAGAGACCCCCATGCAATGTTCCAGTTGAACATCGACCACAGGCCTCCAAAAGACACCGCAATAAGTGAAACGCCAATCGGGATGCGCATCAAGATCAGAAAGAAGAGAGCGCCGACAAACAGGCCAGCAATTTGAAGTTCAGACATTTGGCTCTTCCTCTGACAGGTAGGGGTCCTCAACGACAAGGCCACTCAGGCCACTCTCCTTGCCGGTGATCATGGCGATTGCCTTCCAGATCGCGACAAGGGACATCATGCCAAAGCCAACGGGGAGGAAGAAATAGGTTGGCCATGTAATGACCTTGCCACCGGATTCGATTGAATAAGCCCCTGCCGCATATTTCCCGAGCGCCTCTTGGCCCGTGCGCACAGCCACTGCCGCAGTTACGATGGCGGTTATGACAGTCGCGACCAGCAACAAGGCAGTCTGGAGTTTGGACGGGAATGTCTCGACCAATAGCTCGACTGCGATGTGGCTGTCTTTTTGCTCAACCAAGCCCAGCGGCAGGAATGCGATTGCGACCATATAAAACGCCGAGACATACAGAATGGTCGAATCCAATGGCTTCTCGAAGACAAAGCGCATCGTCACGTCCGCCGAGACATGAGCCACCATGCACAAGACAAGGATGCCCGCGAGACCGGATGCAGCCGTATTGAGCCAAGATATTATCTTGCCGATGGTTTTCATGAAAAAGCCCTCATTCAACGCAAAAACAGGATTGGGGCACCCGCCTGTCGGGGTGCCCCAAGGCGTTACTTACTGGCCGTAAGTTGTAGCATCGACCTTCGAGATCACTTGATCCCAGTACAATTGCTGCAGCTGATCCT
Organism: Sulfitobacter aquimarinus; assembly: GCF_040149565.1. Lineage (NCBI taxonomy): Bacteria > Pseudomonadati > Pseudomonadota > Alphaproteobacteria > Rhodobacterales > Roseobacteraceae > Sulfitobacter > Sulfitobacter aquimarinus. The sequence goes on along the minus strand of NZ_JBEFLO010000006.1, from coordinate 214,303 downwards.
TGGTTTCGATGTCTGCAACCAGACCGTACCATTTTTCCAGCAGCGCAGGGAAAGCAGCGGCAATTTCATCTGCACGGTCTACGCCGTATGTTTCCTTGAAAAGAGCAGAAACTGTTTTGAGGTCCTGATTAACAAAGTCTTTGACCGCAGTCTTCAACCCGTCTTCGGGCTGGAAGATGTTGATGCCTTTGTCTTTGGCATTCTGGATCGCAGTTGCGTCATCTGAATAAAAGCCCCACGTCACGCCAGCGGTCATGTGGCTGCCAGCCCACAGAAGTGATTTGCGATCTTCGTCGCTCATCGCTTTCCAGCGATCTGCGTTGATGTTGGCTGATGCAACACCCGCAAATGCACCACCAGGCACGCCAAGCGTGATGTCCGTGACAACTTCGTGCAGGTTATAGTTCGTCAGTTCCGGCGCGCTGAGCATTGCGCAGTCAAGGATACCCTGATCCAACGCCTCATATACTTCGTTCACAGGCAGGCGCACACCCTGAGCACCGAAATGTTCGGCAAAACGTACAAAGCCTGCCCCGCCAGCCCGCAAACGCTTGCCTTTAAGGTCTTCGACAGAGGTAACTTTCACGTCTTTGCACAGCAGGTTATAAAGCGGAGTAACGCCGCCGCCTGTGTAAACCTGATTTTGTGCTTTGAATTCTTCCATGCACTCAGGACAGTCGTTGAATGTGTATTCCAACATCGCGCCAGTGAAGGCCAGCGGCTCTTTGCCATTGGGATTTTCTGCCAGATTGATCAGCAGGTTCATCTCGTGCAGGAACAGGTTTGTACTATACTCAGCAGCAAAATACGGTGTCAAAACAAAGCCGACGTCCGCCAGACCATCACGCACACCCGCGTTGGTTTCAGGCAGGCTTAGCAGTGTCATCGGAAATCCGGTAACGTCGATATCGCCTCCCGAACGCTCTGCGAGCGCCGCGACGTAGCCGTCAACGGCTTGGCCGATAGCCGAAGTGTTCGGATAGCCATAGGCAAAGTTCAATCTCTCTTTGGCGGCCAGCGGTCCGGCTGCTGCAACGGCCATCCCCATTGTTGCTACGGCCAGTAAATTGGATTTCTTCATGCGCGTCATATCTGCTCCTCCCGAGCGTTGATCGTTCTGAATGTCTGCCGGATCATGTCGGTGCTTTCGATGGACAGCGAAGCGTGCAGGTGTTCCCACATACGCCTGCCACGTCCCTCCCAAAGACATTCCGGCAAAAAACATTCCCATCAGTATGTTTATAAACCTACGAGACGAAGGAAGTGTCAAGGCACCTGACCAAAACCTGTCTTGATTTTTGAAGTCGGACGCTTGCACAGTGCGGCAGGAAACTGCCTGCTCGGGGCTGTTGTCACTTGAAACTATGTAGATCGAGCCTGCGAAACGGATGCCAAATGAATGTAAGCGACCCCGAACTTACCGCGCGTCAGAAAAACAATCGACAGCAGATCATTCAGGCTGCGGCCGTTTGCTTTATGAAATACGGGCTGGAAAAAGCCACGGTAGATCACATGGCAAGCGAGCTGGGCTCGACCAAGGGGCGGGTATATCACCACTTTGCATCCAAGGACGAGATTTTCTTCGCAGTCTACCGGCAGGCGATGCAGTATTGTTTTGATGCTGTGTTGCCGATTGTCAGCCGCCCCCTGCCCGCGCATACGAAATTGTTGGCGATGGCGCAGGCCCATAGCAGGGTCATGATGGACACGCTGCCGTTCCAGCGCAGTATTCGTCAGGGGGTGAACAGCTACCTGCACGGTCCCGAACTGGGCGCAGATCGCGAGGTCCTGAACCAGCTGATTGCCCGCCGCAATGAATACGAAGGCCTGTACCGCGCGGTCCTGCAAATGGGTCTGGAGGACGGCACACTGTCGGTTCCGGACGTCGCCATTGCAGGGCGGGCGATCATGGGCGCGCTCAATTCGCTGGTGGATTGGTACCGCGTCCGTCCCGAGCAAAGTCAAGCAGACAGGACGCAGATTGCCGATACACTTGCGAAAACAATCATCAACGGCATATTGCCCTAGATCATGTCGCGCAAAGCTTTCTTGATGATCTTGCCATTCGCGTTGCGCGGCAGCGGCTCGGCTTTGAAAGTTACAAAATCGGGCGTTTTGTAATCTGCAAGATGCGCTGCGCAATGCGCCTTGACCATTTCAGCGTCAAACAGCGGATCGGTGCTGTGAACGAAAACATGCAGCTTTTCACCCAGCACGGGATCGGGCTGCCCGATGGCTGCACATTCGATCACAGCGTCATGGGCCATCAGCGTGTTCTCGATCTCGGCGCTGTAGATGTTATAACCGCCGCGGATAATCATATCCTTGCTACGGTCGTGAAGACGCACGAAACCCTGCGCATCCCGCGAGCCGACATCGCCGCTTTTCCAGAAACCATCCTGAAATTCCTCTGCGGTCTTCTTGGCATTTTTCCAGTACCCAGGCACGACCATCGGGCCTTTGATCCAGATTTCGCCATGCTCATCAGGTTTGGCATCCTGTCCTTGCGCGTTGACAATGCGTATTTCGCCACAAGGCACCGTAATGCCGACACTGTCTGACCTTTCAGCGCCCAACCCCAGCGGCAAAATGGTCGCTGGTGAGGTAAGCTCGGTCGCGCCATAGGCGTTCACAAGGATCAGATCAGGTAGATTTTCGGCAAGCTGCTGTATGGTGGATTCAGCCATCGGAGCACCGCCATAGCCCCCGATCCGCCAATGGGACAGATCGTAGTCAGCAGTGTTGCACCGCAGCAAAAACAGGTTGTACATCGCTGGAACCATCAGCGTTTGCGTAACCTTTTCACGCGCAGCGAGCGCAAGGAAATCATCCGCTTTGAAGGCCCGCATGATGACACTGCACCCCCCTGTGCGCAGCATGGTAAACAGCGTTGCGACCAAACCCGTCACATGTGACGCGGGCACCGCCAGCAGCGACCTCTCATCGGATCCCAGCTCCATGCAAAGTTCGAAATGCATGGCTGAATGAATGATGTTGAGGTGGGTTAGCATCGCCCCCTTGGGCTGCCCCGTCGTGCCGGAAGTGTACAGGATGACAGCCGTGTCTTCTTCATCCAGCTCGACAGGCGCGACAGATGCGCCATTTACCGCCAGCGTCTCGTAGGTCTGCGACCCTGCTGCGGCACCGCCCACGCTGAACCGGTGCTTCAAAGCGGGAACGTCCGCAGCGGTGGGAAGCTTTTGCGCAATATCAGCATCATGAACAACAACAGCAGCGCCACAATCGTTCAGAATGTGTTTCAGCTCGGGCGTTTGTTCACGCACATTGATCGGGACAGCGATCGCACCAATGCGAATAGCAGCAAGCAATACAATCAGGAATTCCGGTCCATTCGCCAACAGCAATGCGACGCGGTCACCTTTGGCAAGACCAAGCCGCTCCAGACCACCTGCAACTGCGGCAATCTGGCTATCAAGCTGGCCGTAAGTGAAGCGTAGATCATCGCAGACCAATGCTTCGCTCTCGCGGTTGCCGGCCACTGTCTGGTGAACCATAAAATTGATGTCTGATGGTCGGTTGGAGAAGCATTTGATGCCAGCCCGACCAAAATGTGTCTCACCTGAAATCAGGTCCGTTATCGCCTTGGGCCAACTTTGCATGAACGATCCTCCGAGCTCATTTTGGACACACAGTTGCAATCTCGGAACCCGAGATTCAACCGATAATATGGACGGCCAGAATCTTATGTGGTCACACGTCGTTGAATTTACGTACAAAACTAGCGTTGCAACACCAGCGTTTGCGCAGTGCTAACGTTGGTGCGCGCCGCAGCAGATAACGTCCTTGCGCCCTGCCCGCCGCCGTAGCGATGGCAGGCGACCATAGCACACCGCCGCCTTTATCGCCCCTTCCCACCAGATTTCTTTCCATTCCTCATCTGGGCCATGGACGGCATCAAACCACATAATCCCAAATCTTTTTCGAAAACGGCTTCCTGCACAGGATCAAAGAAGCAATTAAGCGTGTGTTGGTTTTAATCAAACACCGCGACATGCGGTTTCGCCTTGGTGAAATCGTCTGTCACCCGTTTGGTCTTGAGGAAATCGACGTGATCAATGGCGATACCCCGATCCCGCGCCGGCAAGACATCGCGAACCGATTTCAGCACCATCTGAAGACAGATGGCGGTTTCGATATGTTGATCCCCGGCCCCAAGTACAGCAGGCACAGGGGTGCCCCTGACAGCCCCACCCCATGTCATCCACCTGTCCCGCTGGTGGAATCCTGCGGTCGAATAGCAGTGCAACGACCGCGTTCACCGCATTGGTCAATCGCGGCCCGTGTCCTTTTATATCCCCTTGGCAGTGCAATCGGAGCTGGGTGTTCAAAGCTTTGACAGCCCACTTCAAAGGCTGATGCAGCGCAAACAGCGGCTGGCAGAACAGGCGCTTTGGCCGATGGAGGACTCCCAAGCCGATGTGAGCAATCTCACGCAGGCAGTGGCACAGCCGAACCGCGCCAACATACGGCCATCGCAGGCAATATGGTCGAACCGATTAATCGGGACGGCTTGCCCCCTACCAACCCTAAATAAGAAGGAGCCTACGAACTGTAACCCACATCGGTATGAACACAGATATTGCGCGTCAATGTTCGTGCCGACGCTTGGGTTTGAGGTACGGTCAGCGCCCCTCAGCAACGACATCTTGTTGAGCGATAGCGCGACCTGCACCAAGGTGATGCCAAGCCAGAAGAAGAACAGTCGCGCCCGTGGCAAGAACGACAACAAGCGGGCTTTTCCACAAGATCAAGACAGCCAACAGAAGCCTCAGCGCGATTTCGGGCCGATTGATATGCGCTTTGTCGAAGCGCGCCAATGCCGAGGCCAGCAGGTAGAGCGACAGCGCCAGACGGAGCAGCAACAGAGCTAAATGCCCCCAATCCGTGTGGCGGGAATATCCTTCTAAAAGAACCCTTTGACCGGCATCGTTGGTGATGGTTACCGCCTCTTCGATCAACAGGATTTCGGGATACCAGGCAAAGACAAAGGGAATGGCGAACATGACAATCCCGACCCGCACAGCGGCAATGCCCGTGCGCATAGGCTCGCCGCCCGTGATGGACGCAGCGGCAAAGGCCGCCACGGCCACGGGGGGCGTAATGGCCGATGCAACGGCGAAGTAGAACACGAACATATGTGCGGTGAAGAAACTGACGCCAAGGTTTGCCAGCAACGGCCCCAAGAGAAGGGCAACGTTCACATAGGCAGGGACGGTCGGCATTCCCATGCCCAGCAAGATCGCGCAGAACATCGCACAGGTCAGCGCCAGCATCAGATAGACCCCGCCGACAATCGGAATTTCCAACCCGAACAGGCGCAGCATGTCTGCGTTTTCCAGCCAAGTGGTCACAGCGCGGGTCAATTCGCCCGTCAGGCCGCTTTCATTCAGAAACGCGGCGATGATGGAAACGGCAAATAGCAACAAGAACAGGCGCGAGATAAGGATGCCGCCTTCGCCAAGCGAAACAAGCACCTTGGACGGCTGCGCCCGCGTGTGTGGATCAAGGAACAGCAGCGGGATCAACACGGCAACTGCCCACCACCCCGCCGAGGTCGCATCACCTGTGGCATTCACAATCGTTTGCAACACGCCGCTGCGCTCTGTCACGACGCGCACACCGCCCCGCAGCTCGGTCTCTGCGCCCAGAATCCAGCCCATCGGCCCCGCGCCAACCGCGTCTTTGTTGCCCAGCAGCAAAAGCAGGATGGTCAGGATCGGCACGAAAATGATGATTAGGTTGATCCAGTCCTGACGGTGCATGACCAGATCGTCAGGCACCTTGCGCATGGCGTCTACCTTTTCGCGGCGGGCTTGAAACATCACGGCCAAGAAGATCGAGAAGAAGAAGCACATCGCAGGCAGGAAGGCCGCCGTGATGACTTTTGTGTAGGGAACGGCGGTCAGTGCCACAAGCACGAAGGCCGCAACCCCCATGACAGGCGGCATGATCTGCCCCCCGGACGAGGCCGCGGCCTCGACCCCACCTGCGAAGTATTTGTTGAACCCGTTGCGGCGCATCATCGGGATGGTCAACCGCCCTGTGGACAGCACGTTCGTCACCGGACCGCCTGTAATCGTGCCGAACATCGCAGATGATACGATTGCGGCGTGGGCTGGACCGCCGCGCAGGTTACGGGTCAACCGCACCGCCAGTTTGATAAGCGAGGTGCCCCCTGCGGAGGTTCCAAACAAGGCGCCCAAAATCACATAGGGGAAGACTTGGTTCACGACGATATCCATAAATCGCCCCATAAACCCGTCGGGCGAAATAAAGATATTCGTCGCCTTCTGCGTCGCGGCAGCAACCACATCCCCGCCGTCCGCGCCCAACTTTGTCAAAAGGAAGTTATTGTCCGACAGATCGAACACCCAGATCAGCGTGGTGGCGACCGTGTAGAGCACAACGATGCTGGCCACGACCACCAGCGGCAGCCCCCAGACCCGCACGTTATACAGGAAAAACAGCGTGATGATCGTGAACAGCAGCGGGATCGTCCAACTGCCAAACCGCGACTGGCAGGATGGGACCTCGGCATCGAAAGAGATGCCCGGGATCACATTGGACCGCTCTGCGGCTTCGGCAATAAGCCGTGCGCGTTCGCCTGTGATCTGGTCGATCAGACACACGCTGTCGATTTCAACAAGATAGCCAAACGCCCCAAGGGCCGCCCCAAGCAGCAGGCCCGCATCCAGCAACAGACCCAGCCAGGCTTTTTGCGGTTTCTCGATCTTCCACGCGCGGTAGATGCTGGCATCAAACACAACGATGGTCATCATCAGCATGAACATCGGCGGAAAGAAATACTCGGTCGGGAAGCCCGAAACACGAAAGAACGGCTGGCCTGTCAGCTCGCGCGCCCAATTTTGCAGGTCCGCGATCTCGGGCATGGTGTTCAGCATCCCGAAAAAGACCAGAACCAGCGCGAGTGCGATGGCTATGCGCTCGGAAGTCGTGCGTCGGGAAATCGTGGCATCGGTCACGGTAAGTCCTGTTCGGTATGTTCGGGGCGGGTGTGGGATGGTCCGGCGCGAAACGCCGGACCTGATCGTTTACGGGCGCAGGCAGTCGGCAACCGTATGGCCAGCGGCCTCATAGGCGCGAATGGCGCCGGGGTGCATTTTGATCTGCACCGCGCCACATGCGCCTTGGCTCACGCCGTCAATATCACCGAAGGTCAGCGCGAGGTTCGGCCCGACGGGGGATCCTTGCTCGAAACGGTCCTGCGCGCCAAGAAACGCGGTCACGATGTCAAACGCCAACTGTTCGTCCATGCCACCTGATGTGATCTCGGCGAATGCGGTGACATAGCTGTCAAAAGTATCGTCATCGGTAACGATTGTGATGTCATTGCCCGCATAGGCGGCGCGGTATTCGTCGACCGGCATCGAAAACGGCGCATGGCCCGGGGCCGCAACAATCTGCTGGCCAAGTTCGCTTGCAAGCAAATCGGAGGGCACGTCATAAAGCGTCGTACCTCCCGCTGCCGCGAGCTGAATTTGGCGACCGGACGGGATGCCATCGGGCGAGGTCCATGCATCGGCACCACCGCCTGTGATGGTTGCAACTGTATCGGGCCAAGGCGTCTGAATGCCTTCATAGCCCTTGCCGTCTTGCAAACCAGACAACAGCTGCGCCATCGCACGGCCGGATGTCAGGGCCGCACCGCGTGGCGGGCCGTTCCAAATGCGCAGCCCGTCAAGCTTGCGGATGTCTTCGATCGGCGCAGAGTTGTAATGGCCGAAAATCTGGTGTGATCCGGCGTGGAAAAACAGAGCCCGAATACCATCGGCCAGCTTGGCCCCCTCTTCGGCACCGACACCGCTGTAGGGGCCAATGCCACGCGACAGAAGGAACGGCAAAATCATCGGCGCAGAGGCCATATCAAGGCGACCTTCCGCGACAGCCTGAACCGAATTGGTCAGCGTCGCACCTTCGGTCACCTGCACTGTGGCCACGCCCGCGCTATCAAGGGCGGCGGCCAAAGTTGTGTCTACGTAATGCGGCGAAGACCCCACGCTGGAGGTCTCCGATGTCAGTGTGACCTGTGCGGCCACGGCAAGCGGCGCCAATGCGACAACCGCACCTGCGAGTGCAGATTTCATCATTATTTTCTCTCCCTATTATGCGCCCCTCCCGAGACGCAGCACCCTGTGTCCGAGGGTGCTGCGAAAAAACGTTGCAGAATGTATATGACTTGTCACCTATTATTTTTCTGTGTTTAAGTCCGAGCGGGAGATTTTGACGATGAACACACCAACCGAGCCTCAGGCAGAGCGGATCATGCAGCGCCGTGCGCGCGAGAAAAACAACGTGTTTTCGCGCCTTCCCGCGACCTATGCCGCGTCGCGGTTGCAGGGCCAGCGTCTTTTGCAACAGGCGAATGGTCTGTCGATTGTCGAATGGCGGGTGCTTTGGGATTTGTCCGAAGCGGGGCCGATGACGATCCGCGATTTGGCCGAAATCCAGCGCATCGACCACTCACAGCTCAGCCGTGCGCTGCCCGCGATGCGCGACAAGGGCTACGTGACGATGGCCCGCAACGGAAAGGACGGGCGCAAGGTTCTGGTGTCTTTGGCCCCCGCGGGCATCGCCGCTTATGAGCAGAGCGCCCCCGTGATGAAACAGCGGCGCGACGCGCTCAGGGCGACCTTCACCGATGAAGAGCTGACGACCTTTATCGGCCTTCTTGACCGTCTCGAAGACTTCTTTCGCCAACCGATTGACGCAATCCTTGAAAGTGACCCAACCCAGTGACCGATACACCGAATGTTTTGTGGATTATGGCCGACCAATTGCGGTTCGATTACCTAAGCTGTTACGGGCACCCGCATCTGCACACCCCGCACATTGATGCGCTGGCCAAGCGCGGCGTGCAGTTCAACAAGGCTTACGTTCAGTCGCCCGTCTGCGGCCCGTCGCGCATGTCGGCCTATACCGGTCGCTATGTACGCAGCCATGGATCAACGTGGAACGGAATGCCCCTGCGCGTAGGCGAGCCGACGCTTGGCGATCACCTGCGCCAGGCGGGCGCGCGCGCTGTTTTGGTGGGCAAAACCCACATGACCGCTGATCAGGAAGGCATGGCGTGGCTGGGAATTGACCCCGCCTCCGAGATCGGTGTGCGGGTGTCCGAATGCGGGTTCGAAGCATTCGAGCGCGACGATGGATTGCACCCCGACAGTGCGCGGCAGAGATGGTCGGCCTACGACGATTACTTGGTCAACTTGGGCTACACATCTGAAAACCCGTGGGAAGACTTTGCCAACTCTGGCGTGGATGCGGACGGAGAGATTTTGTCGGCGTGGCTTTTGAAGAACTCTCGTCTTGCAGCGAATGTGCCCGAAGAGCACTCTGAGACTGCCTATATGACCGATCGCGCGATGGATTTCATGACGCAGGCGCAGGAAGACGGCCAGCCGTGGATGTGCCACCTGAGCTATATCAAACCGCATTGGCCCTACATTGTGCCCGCACCCTACCATGATATGTACGGCCCCGAGCATATCGTCGACCCGATCCGCTCGGACGCGGAGCGTGATGTCGACCATCCGCTGTTGCGCGCCTATCAAAACGCGCGCGTCTGCAAAAGCTTCAGCCGCGATCATGTGCGCGAACATGTTATTCCCGCCTACATGGGGTTGATCAAACAACTGGACGACAACCTTGGCCGTTTGTTCGCATGGATGGATGAAGCAGGGATCAGCGAGAACACGATCATCGCCTTCACCTCCGATCACGGTGACTACATGGGCGACCACTGGATGGGGGACAAAGACTTCTATCACGAGGTTGCGGCCAAGGTGCCGTTGATTATCTGTGATCCACGCCCGGCGGCGGACGCGACCCGCGGCACAGCGACGGATGAGCTGGTCGAAATGATCGACCTTGCGCCGACATTCCTGAACGCCCTTGGCGGCGCGCCAAAACCACACATCCTTGAGGGGCGCGACCTGACGCCGCTGTTGCACGGCACGACAGGTTTCTCACGGCGCTATGCAATCAGCGAACACGACTATTCCAGCTTTGAAATGGCCCAAGAGCTTAACGTGCCGCAAGAGGACGCCCGCACTGTCATGATCCATGATGGACGTTGGAAATACATCCGCTGCGAAGGTTTCGCGCCAGTGATGTTCGACCTGGAGGCGGACCCGCAGGAGCTGACCGACATCGGCAGTTCGGATGCAGTAGACCATATCAAAGCCCGCGCCGAAATGGAGCAGGCGCTGACCGCATGGGCGTTGCAACATCACACGCGCATCACTGCGACGCAAAAGGTACTGGCCGGCCAGCGCAAGGCGTCAGAGAACGGTATTCTGATCGGTTTCTGGGACGAAGCGGAATTTGAAGCCGCTACAGGCAAACCGTTTGACGCCCTGACCCCCATCGGCAAGCCAGTCGAAACATAAGCCGCGACAGCGGTGAAGAGCGATAGAGGGGAGCAGCCGAGCCATTCGCATTTGCGTTTCTGCACAGGCCTGCAACGTACCGCTGCTGCTCCCCTGCTTATCAAAATGGCAACGGGACTGCGCGCTGACCAAAGGCCGAGAGACAGCCAGCCTTTGGCGAAACATTTACCCCTCGCCCCCCTGCCAAATCGGGTTCCGATGCTGCGGCTTATGAGCTGAGCGATACCGTATCTGCCACGCTTCCGTGCATCACGCTTCGCATCCACAGCATCACCGCCATCACCCCACAGATACAGGCCGCAAAAACGCCAAGCATGACAGGCAAAAGAAGATCCCAACCGGCGGTTTTCAAAACGCTGCTTGACCCCAGTGCTAGCGCCAGCATCCAGCATGACAGCGACACTCCCGCGCATAGGTTCATCGCGACGAGCCGACCCAGAGGGATGGATACGATGCGCGATCCCTTGATGCGCTCTAGCGTCGGGATGACGAAAATGCTCAGCACGGTCGCGTTGACAGTCAGGGTCGACACGACGGCCACCTTGCACCAAAGCTTGGGCGAAAACTCGGATAGATCGAATTGGGTCCGCACCCAGATCAACGCGGCTCCAGACAGCCACATCCCAACACACGCAACACTTACGATGTTATGAATGCGGCGCAGCTCGTCCAGATCGGTTTGCGATACAGGCTGGCGAATACGGTGCAACGATCTAAGGTCGTAATACAGCGCAGGACCCATTCCAAGCACCAGAGACAGAAGATGTGTATAGCGGATCAGATCAATAAAGATGGGGTCGTCCATATGGTCAGCTCGCCGTACAAATTTGGATGCATCGCCAGATGCGCATTTGAAGTAAGTTACGGCGCCATTGTCGGTGGTTAGCGCCCTGCCCGCCCCGTTCTGAAGAAGGCTGCTGTTAACATTTCGTCAAATGTGTTTGCATGACAGCCCCGCACGGCGCAAAGCCTGCTTGCGCTCTATATCCGAAAAGACACATCGCGCTTAGATATAGTTTCTCTTCACAGCGATACCGACTGCCTGCGCCCGTGTTTTCGCCCCAAGCTTGGTACAGGCGCTGATGGCGCGTTGTTTTACTGTCGATTCGGCGATGGACAGCCGCTGTGCAATATCGCGTTGCCCCAAACCGTCACGCAGGGCCAAAAGCACGTCCAGCTCACCTGCGGACAAGGCCACCCGCGGGCCCATCGTCGCGGTCCATTTTATCAGATTGGCATTCATCTGATCCATCTCTTCGTCGGTCAACTCACGGTCATTGCGCGAGATGCTCAAGAACGAGCGGTGGCCCTCAATCTCTTGCGCAAAGATCGCGCCATAAACCATGCCAAAGGGCTTGGCTTCGGTCAGGATCCCTTTCACATCGGGCAACGTAATCTCGGACCAGCGGATGCATCCGGTTCTAGAGATGGCCCACATGAACACCGGATCCACAGCGAAATAGCTCGATTGCTGATACCGCGTGGTCCAGCGTTCGTCGAATTCCGAATGGACCATCTCTGTCCCGCTCATGGAAAAGCCGAAAACCAGATAGAACCCTGCCGTCGAGACTTTGCGAATTTCCGCCAGTTCGGTTTCAAAATCTGGAATGGTCGATGTCATCTTCAGTCACAGTCTTTTACAGTTCATGCCGAAAACGGCGGGTACGCATACTCAGGACGCCGCGGGCGGCGTTGCAGCCTTTTATACTGTGACAGCTCAACTTGGTAGCCTCCAAGACAGGCGTTTGGAACACTGCGATTTCAGCAGTTGCGGGGACGATCTCCCTTTCGATGGGATCGCGATGGCATTGCGGCCACTGGATTCGAACTCGGAACTGCTTGTGATGACCACCGTACGCGATGGCGTAAACAAGGGGCTGGTTCTTCGGTGTCGATCCGAGTGTCGCGATTTTGGCGAAATCCGACCGTATGTTGGCAATATTGCCAGTATCGCCGTTTTTTCATTAGTGGCACGTATAGCTCATCAACTTGAAACAAAGGAAATGACCATGACACTCGAAACTGATCTGCTGGCCGCTGTTGAAACATATTTCGATGCGATCCACGAATGTGACGTGGCCAAGCTGAACGCGGTGTTCCACCCGCAGTCCAGCCTGTTTGACGCCGATAACGGCACCGTGTTCGTCGAACCGATCGACAGCTTCAGCAACGATGTGGCAGGTCGTGTATCACCTGCCAGCACCGGACAGCCGCGCGAGGCCCAAGTACTGATGATTGACCATCTGTCCCCGATCAGCGCGACCGTGAAAATCCGTATCCGTGCGCATCAAAGCGTTTTTGTCGACCACCTTGGCTTTGTCAAAGGCGCGGACGGCTGGCAGATCGTTTCCAAAATCTGGCATCTCGAAAGCACTGTCGAAGCGGCCGCCTGAAAAGGCGCTTCACGACGGGCGGACAAGGCGTTTGTCGCAAATGCTGTCAGGCGGAGCCTAGCAACACAGGCTGCCTGCGATACCGCCGCGCTTCGTCGCCCTACAGCCCTATGCCCGCTGTGCGTGGGCCGCCGCGGGTACGGGGTTGTCCGTTAGGTTCAAACCATGTGCCGCCTCGCCGCTCTGCCTCGTTGCGGCACGCGGAAGCGTGACCAGCAAAATGCTACATCCCGTGATGCCGTGCTGCGCGATGTCGCGGCCAAGGGTTTCAAGGCGCGTGTCCAACATCCTTTGCGACGGCTTCGAGATGTCCGCCGCGATTGTAACGGGGGTCGATGCAGGCAGCCCCTGCGCAATCAGTTGGGTTGCGATGGTATCCGAGGTGCCGACCGCCATGTAAAAGGCCAATGTCGTGCCAGCGGTGGCATGGAGGTGCCAGTCAGGCAGCTTTGCGCCCTGACGCATTTGCCCTGTGGTAAATACCACCGTGTCGGTTTGTCCGCGACTGGTCAGCGGGCGCTTCAGCGCCGAGGCTGCCGCGCTTGCCGCCGTGATGCCCGGCACAACCTCGATCGGGATGCCAGCCTCGCGGGCGGCGTTCAATTCTTCAGCGGCACGGCCAAACAGCATTGGGTCGCCTGATTTCAGGCGCACCACCCGCTTGCCTTGTTTGGCAGCGGCCACAACCACCGCGCAAATACGCTCTTGCGGCCACGCACTGGCGCCGACGACTTTGCCGACAAAGACGCGCTGGGCGTCGCGGCGGGCCAGTTCCAGCACCTCGGGGTCGACAAGGCGGTCGTAAAAGATGATGTCGGCCTCTTGCAGCCGCTCGACCGCCCGCAGGGTCAGCAGATCCCGCGCCCCCGGCCCTGCCCCCACAAGTGAGATCGCGCCCGTTGTCTTTGTCTTTGGCGCGCAGCCCTTCTGGATGGCTTCTTTTAACTGCGTTGCGGCCTCACGCTCTGCGCCGCGTTTGTGGGTCTGCCACGGCGCGCCGCGAAAGGCCCAGCCCCAGAAGGCCCGCCGCTGCGCACGCGGCACACGCATCGCAACCGCCCCCCGCATCCGCCCCGCGAGGGCGGCAAAGCTGCCCAATGACGGATCGAGCAATTGCTCCACCTGCGTCTTGATCCCTCGCGCCAGCACGGGCGCGGTCCCTTCGGTGCCGATGGCCACCACCACCGGATCGCGGTCCACCAAAGAGGGCGTTGTGATGTCACACAGATGGGGTTGGTCCACGACATTCACGGGCACCGATGCGGCCTTTGCAATCGCGTGCAGGCTGGCATCAACGCCGGGGCATCCGGTGCCGATAAACACCATCGCGGCCCCTGCGAAGCTGTGCGCACCAATGGGCCCCCTCACCTGTGTCGCACGGCACTGCGTGACAAGTTCACGCAGCTCGTCATCCAGGTTGTCCGCCAGCAGCACAATCTGCGCATCGGTTTTCAACATCAGCCGTGCTTTTTGCGCGGCCTGTTCGCCCCCGCCCGCGATAACCACGCGGCGGTTGGTTGTTTTGATGAACATCGGAAAGCTTTTCACGGGCAGTCTCCTATCAGGCGGTATTTGCGACGTTGCGGTTGGCCCATAGATCACGCGCACAGTGGTCTGGCCGGGCCAAGCCCAACGTGTCGAGGGCAAGCGCGGCGGTCCCCTCGACCACCGCTTGGGCAAACGGATCATCACGCCTGCCTGACCAAAGTGCCGCAAGATCGGATAGTTCAGGCGCAACGGCAGCCAAGCGACGGGTTTCGGTGCGCTGTGCGGCGGCGGTGCCTTGCCATGGCGTGCCTGCGCGCAGGCCAAAGGCTGCGATGTCCTTGCTCGGGTGGCGCTCGAACTCTCCCCCGCCGCCTTTGATCACACTCAGGTTTTGCTGGCCCAAAAGCTGGCAGGCGTCGGCCTGTATTTCGCGGTAGACGGGGTGGAACACCCCCTGCACCGACGCCTGTGCGTCGAACGGGTTCAGCAGCCGCACAACCGTATTGATACAAGACCGCAACCCGAAGGTGTCACGCAGTTGCAAAAGGGCGAACAGTGGCGCGGATAGTGTTTCAAGCGGCAGATAGACAATCCCTTTTGCGGACAAGACCGCGCCTGCCGCCAGCGGATCAGACGCCACATGGATGCCCAAAGCCGCGCACCCGCGCCGCACATCGGCCTGCGTGGCCTGATGCGAATTCCACCCGTGCAACACCACGGGGTATCCCGCCCGCGCCACCAGTTTTGCGCTTAGCAAAAACCAAGGCAGGCCCCGCGTGCGCCCCGCAGCATAGCTGGGCCAATCAAGCGCGGGGGAAAGCGGTGGCACGGTGATGTGGGCGCGTGCGGCTTGCACAAATCCAGCCAATTCCGCCGCTGTCTCCCCCTTCATCCGCAAGAGCATTAGCAACGCGCCTGTGGCCTCACGCTCTGCCTTGCCCGATAGGATGATTGCCATGGCCGCACGCGCTTCGTCTTGATCAAGGGCGCGGGCGCGGCCCGGACCACGCCCCAGAATGCGAACATAGGGCGCAAGGCTCATTCTGCGGCCTCGCGGACCACGGTTGTGTGCAGCAGCGCCTTCAGCTCGGGGCGGCACGAGCCACAGTTGGTCCCCGCCTGAAGGGCGTCGCCGATCTGTTCCACGCTGGTCAGCCCCTGCGCCTCGACCGCTTGCAGTATGGTGTTCACCCCGACTTTGAAGCACGCGCACAAGACCGGACCAGGATCAGGGCGGCCCACGGGGGCGCGGCCCGACAGCATATCGTCGGGCAAAAGGGCAAGGTAGTCACGCATCAGAGGTAGCGGACGGCGCGACACAAAGATCGCCGCCTCGACCCCGTCATCGCCGTGGAATACAGCGCGGAAACTACCGCCGGTCAGGTCCTCGATGGTTTGCGCAGACATGTCCCCGACGCCCAGCATGTCGCGGGCGAAGCTGTCCCAATCCTGCGGGGCCTCCGCGCCTGCCAACTCACACCGCCAGCCCGCATCTGTGCGCACCCGCGCCCAGTAGGTACCTTGCGGCATGATCGGCTTGCGCGACACCGCAAAGGCGTACCAGCCCGCATTGTACGGTGCCAATGCCACCGCCGCGCCTTTGCTTTCGGGCTGGCCCGATACGGGATCAACAGCGGCGGGGACCACAACATCAATGCGCCCGCTTGGGGCCGTTTCCCCCGTCCAGTGGATCGGCGCGAATGTCTCACCCCGCCGCACGCGGTCGGTGATCAAAGCGCGCAGGATCGCGGTACCTGTCGTGCTTGTGACCTGCACAAGGCTCGCATCGGTGATGCCGTGATGCGCGGCGTCTGAGGGGTGGACCTCGATAAACGGTTCGGCCAGATGTGCAGACAGGCGGGCGGATTTTGCGGTGCGTGTCATCGTATGCCACTGGTCGCGGGTCCGTCCCGTATTCAAGCGGAAGGGATAAGCCGCACTCGTTGACTGTGCCATCGGCGCAGGGGTCAGCGGCAGCATATTGGCGCGACCTGATTGGGTGAAAAACCCGCCATCTGCAAAGAACCGTCCGCCTTGTCGCGCGGCATAGGGCCAGCGGAACGGCGCGAGCGTTTCGTACTGCCTATCTGTCATCTTCGCATGGCCCGAGATGTCGAAATCACGCCCCAGCCCTCCTGCGATGCCCGACAGCGCGGCATGTTCGCGGAAAACCTCGGCTACACTTTCGAAATCGAAGGCGGCGTGCCAGCCCATGCGGCGGCCCACCTCTGCCAGCTGCGCCCAGTCGGGACGCGCCGCGCCAAAGGCGGGCAATACGGCCCGTTGGCGGCTGATAGTGCGGTCGGAATTGGTAACGGTGCCGTCTTTCTCGGCCCACGCCGCTGCGGGCAGCAGCACATCGGCAAGGCGCGCGGTATCGGTCTGGCCCGTCACATCGCTGACCACGGTGAAATCACAGCCTTTGATTGCCGCAGCCACGGCCTCCGCATCGGGCATGGAAACGGCGGGGTTGGTGTGGATAATCCAAAGCGCCTTGATCTGGCCCGAGCCGACAGCGCGGAACATATCGACAGCCTTCAGTCCAGCCACTTCGGACATCTGTGGCGCGTCCCAGAACTGGCGCACGGCATGGCGGTGGGCGGGGTTCTCCAGATCAAGATGGCAGGCCAGCATATTGGCCAAGCCGCCCACTTCGCGTCCGCCCATGGCGTTGGGCTGGCCCGTGACGGAAAACGGCCCGCTGCCCGGTTTGCCGATACGGCCCGTGGCAAGGTGGCAATTGAGGATCGCGTTGACCTTATTTGCGCCGCTGGTCGACTGGTTCACTCCTTGGCTAAAGACGGTGACTGTCTTTTCCGAGCGTAGCCAGATGTCGGTAAAGGCGCGCAACTGGTCCGTAGCAAGCTCGGTTTGTGCAGCGTCACTGGCGCGGGCCGCGGCCAGCGCCTGCGGGTAGCCATCGACATGCGCCGCGACATACTCCGCATCAAGCGCGCCTTTGGCGTCGATTTCGGTCAACAGGTGATTAAACAGCGCCACATCCGACCCCGGTGCCAAGGGCAGATGCAGATCGGCACCATCACAAGTGGCGGTGCGGCGCGGATCAATCACGATCAGCTTCATATGCGGCCGTTCCGCTTTGGCTGCCAGAATGCGCTGGTGCAGCACGGGGTGGCACCACGCAAGGTTCGACCCCACCAGCACGATGGTATCGGCAAGCTCCAGATCCTCATAGATGCCGGGCACCGTATCCGTGCCGAAGGCGCGTTTATGCCCCGCCACGGTTGAGGCCATACACAACCGCGAATTGGTGTCGATGTTGGCCGTCCCCATAAAGCCTTTGGCAAGCTTGTTGGCGACGTAGTAATCCTCGGTCAGCATCTGGCCTGACAGATAAAACGCGACACTGTCGGGACCGTGTTGCGCGATGGTATGCGCGAATTTATCCGCTACCAGTTGCAGCGCATCGTCCCACGCGGCCTCTTTGCCATATACCACCGGAGAGCCGAGCCGCCCCTCACCGCCCACAGTTTCCCCAAGCGCCAGCCCTTTGGAGCATAAGCGGCCAAAGTTTGCAGGGTGATCGGGGTCGCCTTTGACCTCCAGCCCCGTGTCTGTCGCCGTTAGCAACACACCGCAGCCAACACCGCAGTAAGGACAGGTTGACCGCGTCGTCACGCCGCAGACCGCGCGGCAAGTGCCGTACCGTCCAGCAAAACACGGCACCCTTCCAGCTTTACCTGATAGGTCGGGATTTGCCCTTCGTCCGCGCCTTGGGCCTCGCCTGTCTCAAGCGAGAAGACCCAGTTGTGCAACGGGCATGTGACTGCACGGCCATGCACGATCCCTTCGGACAATGGCCCGCCCTTGTGGGGACAGGTGTCGGAGGCGGCAAAGACCTCTGCCTCGCTGGTGCGAAACAGCGCGACACAGCCTACAGGCGTTTTAACCAGACGCGCCCCGCGCAGGGGAATGTCGTTGATATGTCCTACGTCAATCCAGCTCATTCTGCGGCCTCCAGTGAAAGATCGGCCAGCGGTTGGTACGTCTGCGCCTTTTCGACATGCTCGGCCCAAGGGTCGGTGCGGTAGATGGATTGCGACAGCTCGAACCGTGCGACCAAAGCGGCGCGGTTTTCAAGGTCGTCCACGACCTGTTCCTTGACCCAGTCCAACCCTACTTTGGCGACCCATTTATAGCCGCGATCAAGGTATTTGGCGTTCTCGCGGTAGATCTGGATATAGGCCGTGGTGACGGCAATCGCTTCCTCTTCGGTTGCGACTTTGGCCAGCAACTCTGTCTCGCGCACATCCATGCCCGCGGCCCCTGCGACAGAGACTTCATAGCCTGAATCGACGCAGATGATGCCCACGTCCTTGCAAGTTGCCTCCGCGCAGTTGCGCGGACAGCCCGACACGCCCAGCTTGACCTTATGTGGCGTCCAGGACCCCCACAGCAGCTTTTCCAGCTTGATCCCAAGGCCCGTTGAATCCTGCGTGCCAAAGCGGCAGTGATCCGTCCCGACACAGGTTTTCACCGTCCGCAGCCCTTTGGAGTAGGCATGTCCCGAAACCATGCCCGCTTGGTTCAGGTCGTACCACATGGAGGGCAAGTCTTCTTTCCTGACGCCCAACAGGTCGATGCGCTGCCCGCCCGTCACCTTGACCGTTGGCACGTTGTATTTGTCGGCTGCATCGGCAATGGCGCGCAGCTCGTCCGGAGTGGTGATGCCGCCCCACATGCGCGGCACGACGCTATAGGTGCCGTCTTTCTGGATGTTGGCGTGGTTACGCTCGTTCACGAAACGCGATTGCGGGTCGTCGCGGTATTCCAGCGGCCAATCGGCGATCAGGTAATAGTTGATCGCGGGGCGGCAGACATGGCAGCCGTTGGGCGTGGTCCATGCCAGCTGTTGCCAGACGGCGTCTTGGGATTTCAGCTCCTGACTTTTTATAAGGCGGCGCACGTCCTCATGGGTGAGGTCGGTACAGCCGCAGACAGATGCCGCCGCAGGGATCACAAAATCATCGCCCAAAGTAACGGCCAAGACCTGCTCGACCAGCCCTGTGCATGTCCCGCAAGAACCGCTTGCCTTGGTGCCTGCCCTGATGTCGGCCAGCGTGGTGGCGCCGCCCTCGATTGCCTCTACGATCTGACCTTTGCAAATGCCGTTGCAGCCGCAGATTTCTGCGTCAGCCGGTAAGGCTGCAACGGCCTGCAACGGGTCCACGGCACCGCCTTGCATGTTGGGGCCAAAGATCAGGGTTTCGCGCATGTCGGTGATGTCGGTCTTTTCGCGGATCAGGCCGAAGAACCAATTGCTGTCGGTAGTGTCGCCATAAAACACAGCTCCGACAACGACATTGTTTTCCAACACAAGCCGTTTGTAGACGCCGCGTGCAGGGTCGCGGAAAACGATATCCTCGCGGGTCTCGCCTTCGGCAAAATCGCCCGCGCTGAACAGATCACAGCCCGTGACCTTGAGCTTGGTCGACAGCTCCTTTTGCACAAATGCCGCGTCCTGGCCCATCAAGGTCTGCGCGGCGACCTTTGCCTGATCGTACAGCGGGGCAACAAGGCCAAAGATCGCGCCGCGATGCTCGACGCATTCGCCAACGGCGAGGATATCGGCGTCCGAGGTCAACATCTGGTCGTCTACATGGATGCCCTTGCCTACGGCGAGCCCCGCCTCGGCCGCCAGTTTAATGTTCGGGCGGATGCCCACGGCCATCACCAACAGATCACAAGGCAGCTCGGACCCGTCGTCCAGCAACAGCGCCTTGACCTTGCCCCCTTCCCCGAGAATTTCCTTGGAGTTGGCTGCACATTTCACGGTGATGCCCTTGTCGATCAGCGCACGGCGCAGCAGATAGCCTGCCGCCTCGTCCAATTGCCGCTCCATCAGGTGCCCCATGATATGCACCACGGTCACGTCCACGCCGCGCGCGGCCATGCCTGCGGCCGCCTCCAGACCCAGCAAGCCACCGCCGATCACGACGACTTTGTGGCCCCTGCCAAGGTCCATCATCCGCTGGGTGTCTTCCAGATCGCGGTAGGCAATGACGCCCTCCAGATCGTGCCCCGGCAGAGGGATCATGAAGGGGGTCGACCCTGTCCCAAAGACCAGCTTGTCATAGGCCAGTACATCGCCATTCTCGGCTGTGACGGTTTTGGCGGCGGTGTTGATCTGGGCCACCTTTTCGCCAAAGCGGCAGGTGATGCCCGACTGTGCGTACCAGTCATCGTCATGGGTGACGATCTCGGCATAGGTTTTCTCGCCCGACAGAACGGGCGACAACATAATGCGGTTATAATTGCCACGCGGCTCTGCGTTGAACAGCGTGATGTCGTAGCCTGCGTTTTGCTCCACCAGCGTCTCGAGCATTCGCCCTGTGGCCATACCGGCCCCGATAACGATCAGTTTTTGTGTCATGATCTACTCCGCAGCAATGGCTGTTTTGGTTTTAGGCGTCCCACCCGAAAGGGGCGGTTTTGGAGACGCGCCGTGTTCATACTCTTCAAGGAAATCAAGCACCTCTTGGCGATAAGTGTAGTAATCGGGATGCTCCAGAAGCGCCTTGCGGGTGCGCGGGCGGGGCAATTTCACATCCGTGATCTTGCCGATGGTCGCTTGCGGCCCGTTGGTCATCATCACCACGCGGTCGGCCAGCAAGATCGCCTCGTCCACATCATGGGTCACGCAAATGGCGGTGACTTTGGTCCGTGACCACACCTCCATCAGCACTTCCTGCAATTCCCAACGGGTGAGACTGTCGAGCATGCCAAACGGCTCATCGAGCAGCAGTAGCTTGGGCGACAGCGCAAAGGCGCGGGCAATGCCCACACGTTGCTTCATGCCGTTCGACAGATCAGCGGCGTTCTTGTCCATGCTGTCGGCAAGGCCGACGCGCTCAAGATAGTATTCCACCACATCCTGACGTTCGGCCCGCGAAGCCTTTGGATAGACCTTGTCCACCCCGATCGAGACATTCTCCTTGGCGGTCAGCCAAGGGAACAGGTTGGGCGACTGGAAAACAACGGCGCGTTCGGGGTCTGCCCCCTCGACGTGCCAACCATCCAGACGAATGGCCCCGCTTGAGATGGGGTTCAGCCCCGCGGCCATGGTCAGAACCGTGGATTTGCCACAGCCCGAATGCCCGATAAGCGAGATGAATTCGCCCTTGTTCACCTTCAGATCAAAGTCCTCAACCACCGTGAGCGGCCCCTTTGGCGTGGGGTAGACTTTGTTGAGTTGCGAAAACGTAAGATAGCGCTCATCCAGCGGGCTGGTCTGGGCGGCTTTCACAGCGGCAGGCACCGAATGCATCGGGGTCACGCTGGGCAAGGTGCGGGTTTCTTCGACCTTGGCCTCGATCCCCACATCCATGAGGTATTTCGTGATCTCGGCGCGCAGTTTCTTGAACCCCTCGTCGGTGTTCATAGCACCGCGGTCGCGCGGGCGCGGCAGTGTGATGGGAAAGGGATCGGCCAGCGTCCCGTCTGGGTTCAGCACAATCACGCGGTCGGCCATCAAGATCGCCTCGTCGACGTCATTGGTGATCAGCACACAGGTCTTTTTGTCCTGTTCCCAAATCTCCAGAATCTCGTCCGCCAGATTGGCACGGGTCAGCGCGTCCAGCGCCGACAGCGGCTCGTCCAGCAGCAGCAACTCGGGATCCATCGCAAGCGCCCGCGCCACCGAGACACGCTGCCGCATACCGCCCGACAGCTCGGCGGGACGGCGCGAGGATGCGTGCCCGAGGCCCACCATGTTGATGTAGTGGTCGGCCTTGTCGGACTTTTCACCCTTGGACATCTTGGGAAAGACCGCCTCGACGGCCAGCATGATATTGCCCTTCACCGTCAGCCACGGCATCAGCGAATAGGACTGAAACACAAGGCCGCGCTCGGGCCCGGGGCCAATGATCGGCTGGCCTTTAAAGGTCACGGTGCCGCTGTCGGGCGTATCAAGCCCCGCCACCATGTTGATCAGTGTGGTTTTGCCCGTGCCCGAGAAGCCGAGGACGGCGATAAACTCGCCCTCCTCCACGTCCATCGAGATATTGCGCAAAATCTCTGTTCGGTCGGTGCCATAGCCAAAGCCGCGGCAGAGGTTATCGAAGGAAAGAATTGCCATATCGCTCACCGGTTATTCGAGAATGTGAACAGGGATTGCAGCGCGTACATCACACGGTCGAGCAAGAACCCGATGATGCCGATGGTCAGCACCGCGACGATGATCTTGGCCAGTGATTG
Source organism: Sulfitobacter aquimarinus (assembly GCF_040149565.1). Taxonomy (NCBI): domain Bacteria; kingdom Pseudomonadati; phylum Pseudomonadota; class Alphaproteobacteria; order Rhodobacterales; family Roseobacteraceae; genus Sulfitobacter; species Sulfitobacter aquimarinus. The sequence goes on along the minus strand of NZ_JBEFLO010000006.1, from coordinate 191,775 downwards.
GGACGAGCCGTTCTGGAATTCATCCCAGACGAATTTGCCCAAGCCGGGGTTCTGCGCCAGCATTTCCGCCGCGATCAAAACCATCCAGCCCACGCCAAGGCTTAGCCGAAGGCCTGTAAAGATCAGGGGCAGCGCCGAAGGCAGCACCAGTTTGGTGATCTTGGTATAGGTGTTCATTTTCAGAACGCGGCTGACGCTGACAAGATCCTTGTCGATGCTTGCCACGCCAAGGGCCGTGTTGATCAACGTCGGCCACAGCGAACACAGCGTGACTGTGATGGCCGAGACAAGGAAGGATTTGGCAAACAGCCCGTCATTGGTCACATAAACGGCCGAGACAACCATGGTCACAATCGGCAACCACGCCAGCGGCGAGACAGGTTTGAAAATCTGGATCAGCGGGTTCAGCGCGGCATTTGCCGTGGGCGACAGGCCCGCCGCAATGCCCAGCGGAATGGCCACAGCAGAAGCAATCAGAAAGCCGAAAAACACAGTCCCGATCGAGGTCCATATCTGGTCGTAATAGGACGGCGGTCCGGTAAAGCCGATCTGCTTGACCTCATCCGCGCGGCCCGCGTCGATCAGACGCTGGTTGCGGGCCTCCACACGTTCCATGAACTTGGCTTCTTTGGCCTCTTTGCGCTTGGCATCTTCATGAAGATTGACCGCTTCTGTCCAAACCGCAGCGGGACCGGGGATCGCGCCAAGGGACGTGACAACGCGGGGGGCGAGCGTGGCCCAAAGGGTCAGAAATATCGCAATCGCCAAGAGAGGCACCACCAGCAGACGCCAGATTTCCTTGACCTGACCTTTGGGATTATCCCCCGCCGCCGCCCGCAACAATGGCGTAATCCATGTCAGGCCGATGACGCTGAACCATTTGTCGGCGGTGTTGATGCGCGAGAAAAGCCGCGCCTTGCTGGCAGCTTTGGCGGCCTCGGTTTCAAAACTTGGATCAACGGTTGTCATCGGGAATGCTCCGGCTGTCGTGTGCGAATTGGAAAGAGGAGTGGCCGCGCAAGCTCATGCCCTGCGCGGCCGGACGGGGTTAGTTGACGACTTCGTCCCCCTTGACCATCTCGCCCGATTTCAGGCCGATGGTCAGGCTGTCGATATAGGCGTTGGGCGTTGTGCCGTCGTAGACCACACCGTCGATGATATCGCCTTCGGGCGTTGCAGGGCGGTAGCCGTTGGTGTCCCAAGGGAAGTCCGCCTCGCTGGCCAAGCCTTCATCGACCAGGCTGCGCGCAGCGGTCAGGTAGATGTCGGGGCGGTAGACGGATTTGGCGACTTCGTCATACCATTCGTCTGTCTGGGTCTCTGCAATCTGGCCCCAGCGGCGCATCTGCGTCAGATACCACACCGCGTCCGAGTAGTAGGGATAGGTCGCATTGTAGCGAAAGAAGACGTTGAAATCGGGGATTTCGCGCACGTCGCCTTTTTCATATTCGAACGTGCCCGTCATCGAGGCTGCGATAACGTCTTTATCGGCGCCCACATACTCGGGCTGGCTCAGCAATTCGACGGCTTCGATGCGGTTCGCGTTGCTGTTTTCATCCAGCCACATGCCCGCACGGATCAGCGCGCGCACGATGGCTTTGGTGGTGTTGGGATTGGCCTCGGCAAACTCTTCTGTGATGCCAAAGACCTTCTCGGGGTTGTTTTTCCAGATCTCGTAGTCGGTGATCACCGGCACGCCGATGCCTTTGGCAACAGCCTGCTGGTTCCACGGCTCGCCCACGCAGTAGCCGTTGATTGTGCCCGCTTCCAGCGTGGCAGGCATTTGTGGCGGAGGGGTCACGGACAAAAACACATCGGCCGCAATCTGGCCCGTTACGTTTTCGGGGCTGTAATATCCGGGGTTCAGACCGCCCGAGGCCAGCCAATAGCGCAGCTCGTAATTGTGAGTGGAGACAGGAAACACCATGCCCATGTTGAACGGCTCACCGCGGGCGGCAAATTCCTCGACCACAGGCTTGAGCGCTGCGGCGCTGATCGGGTGCTGCGGGCGGCCGTCCTCCATGCTCGAGATATGCGGACGCATCATGTCCCAGACTTCGTTGGAGACGGTGATGCCGTTGCCGTTGAGGTCCATTGAAAAGGGCGTGACAATGTTGGCCTGCGTGCCATAGCCGATGGTCGCCGCAATCGGCTGACCCGCCAGCATATGCGCCCCTTCCAGCGTGCCGTCGATCACCCCGTCCAACAGAACCTTCCAGTTCGCCTGCGCCTCAAGGGTCACAAACAGACCTTCGTCGTCGAAATAGCCCTGCTCATAGGCGACGGCCAGCGGCGCCATGTCGGTCAGCTTGATAAAGCCGAACGTCAGTTCGTCGATCTCAAGGTCCTGCGCCCATGCGGGGCTGCAAAGCGCGGTTGTGGCTGCAAGTGACAGAAGGAGTTTTTGCATCGTATGATCCTTTTGGTGTGTATCCGGTCAAGCGCCGGACAACGAAAAAAGCCGCTTCGATCCTGTGCAGGGAGGATGCACAAGCTCGAGCGGCGTTGCTCATAGGGCCCAAACTTTGGGAGTATTCCGTGACGGACATCGTTGCCTGTCTGTCACCGAGTAATGTTCGATTCGGGCCCCAAGGCAAGTCACAGACACGGATCGGCGGGGATTTTCTGCACCGCAGCAAGCGCAGGCGGCAAACCCGCCTAATTTTTGGTCACTCAGGCGTGCTTGGATCAAAAACGCGGCCATCAAAGAACGGATCAGGCATCAGCGTAATCTGTCCCAACGCAGAGGCGACTGCGGTGGGATGGCTCACAGCCCCCTCAACGCGGCTGGAGGCGCCGGGCACATCCATGCCCGAGCCGTCCAGCGCGGCGCGGTAGATGTCGGGGCGAAACACTTTGGCGGCGGCAGCCATGGAGGCCGCACGCTCGAGCCCTGTGCGCCGCGCCAGTTGCAGCCCGATCCATTCGGCCTGCGACCGCCAAGGAAAGGTAGCCGCACCGCGATAAAAGCCCAAAAAATCGGGGACCTCCCGCCGCTCTACCCGCGCCGAGATCTGCAATTGGCCTGTCAGCCCCCGCTCAAGCACGTCCCACGGGATATTGAGGTAGTCGGGCCGCGACAGCATCTCCGCCGCAAGCGTGGGCGAGGTCGGCTTGGCCAGCCAGCGCGCTGATTTGACCAAAGCGCGGATCAGCTTGCCGCATAAAACGGGGTTTTCCTCGGCCCAGCCCGTGCGCATGGCCAGCACCTTTTCGGGAAAGCTGCGCCAGATTGCGCTGCTGGGCAGCAACAACTGTCCGATGTTTTGCTCAACCACCAGCGATCCCCAAGGCTCGCCCACGCAAAACGCGTCAATCTCGTCTGCGGCCAGCGCATCGGCCATCGAGGATGGTGGCACCGTGCGAATATCGACGTTCTGCGGCGCGGGCAGCCCCAGCGCCGAAAGCCAGTAGATCAGCAGTTCGGCATGCATCGAAAACGGGAACGGCACGCCAATCCGCAAAGGCGCCTCCGCTGCCGCAATCAAGGCCGTGCCAGCCGCAATGGCATTATCAAAGCCAAAGTCATGCCCTGCCCCGCGCAGCTTTTCCGCCAGCGCATTGGACACACCGATCACCGTCCCGTTCATCGACAATACCGACACAGCGCACAAGGGCGCAGTCCCCGCCCCAAGCCCAAGCGCTGATGCAATAGGCAGCGGCGCCAGCATATGTGCGGCGTCCACCGCTCCAAAGCTGAGCATATCGCGCACCGACGACCACGAGGGCGCCGGGCGCAAGGCAAGCTCTAACCCTTCTTCGCGGGCGAACCCCATTTCCTGTGCGATAATCAGCGGTGCGGCGTCCAGCAGCGGCACATACCCGATGGATATTGTCGTCATGACAAAAGCCCCGCCGCGGTCACCAACCCTTGGGCCACATCAGCCACTTTGCGGCCCTGATCCATCGCCGTGCGGCGCAGCAGCGCATAGGCTTCTTCCTCGTCCACACCGCGCGCCTTCATCAAGATGCCTTTGGCGCGGTCGATGACTTTGCGTTCCTCCAGCGCACGTTTGGATTGCTCAAGCTCTTTGCGCAAACGCCCGAACATATTGAACCGCGTGATCGCCGCATCAAGGATGGGCCGCAGGCGTTTCGCGCTGAGCCCGTCGACGACATAGGCCGAAACGCCCGCCTCGATCGCTGATTGCGCAAGCCCTGCGTCGTCATGGTCCACAAACATCGCCACGGGCCGCGTCATCGGATCCGCCGCCAGCGTCAATTCCTCCAGCGTGTCGCGGGACGGGTCGCTCACATCAATCAGCACCACATCGGGGTTGATCGCCTTGATCCGTGCGGCCAAGGCGCCGCGCTGGGTCAGAACCTCGATCGTGCCCAGCCCAGCAGAGGCCAGCGCGTCCACAATCTGCTCGGCCCGTTCCGCATCCTGTTCGATAATAACAATAGAGAGCGCGTCTTTCATACAGTCGGGGGTCCCATTGGCACTGGCGAAAGGCAATAGAAAGCGCGGCTTGCAGGCATAGGTATAATGCCGATGCCCAAATTATCGGCAAACGGGCCGCGCATTGGCCACTCAAGAGCCTGATGCAGCGCGGTTGGGCCGATATATCAGAGCCGCTCGGCCCCTTACAACCTGCATCTGTCTGCGCTACCCTCTGGCCCGAACAACTATCGGAGCTGCCATGAAAGCCGTCGTCGTCCATGCCGCAAAAGACCTCCGCCTTGAGGAGCGTGACATGCCCAAGCCCGCCGCAGGTCAGGTTCTGATCCGCATGGAGGCAGGCGGCATTTGCGGCTCGGACCTGCATTACTTTAACCACGGCGGCATCGGAACAATCCAGCTGAAGCAACCCATGATCCTCGGGCACGAGGTCTCGGGCCGTATCGAGAGCCTTGGCGAAGGGGTCAGCGGGCTTGAGGCCGGCCAACGGGTTGCCGTCTCGCCCTCGCGGCCCTGCCACGCGTGCAAATACTGTCATGAAGGGGCGCCGAACCATTGTCTCGATATGCGGTTTTACGGATCGGCCATGCCTTTCCCCCATATTCAAGGCGCGTTCCAGCAGTGGTTGGTGGCCGATCCGGACCAATGCGCGGTGGCCGACGGTTTGACCGCAGGCGAGGCTGCGATGGCCGAACCCCTGTCTGTTGTCCTTCATGCGGCAAAGATGGCGGGTGCGCTGACGGGCAAGCGGGTTCTGGTGACGGGGTGCGGCCCGATTGGCCTTTTGGCAGTGCTGGTGGCGCGGGCCTCTGGGGCGGGTGAAATTGTGGCGACCGACATCACCGACCTGCCCCTGGATATGGCGCGTCAGATGGGGGCCGACACGGTGCATAATGTTACCGAAACGCCCGACGCACTCGAGCAATATGGCGCGGACAAAGGCCATTTCGATGTGCTGTTTGAATGTACGGGCGTCGCCCCTGTTGTGGCCTCGACCATCCCTGCCCTGCGGCCCCGTGCGACGATGGTGCAGCTGGGCCTTGGCGGCGATATGACCCTACCTGTTCAGGCGATGACGGCCAAGGAAATCACGCTCAAAGGCTCGTTCCGCTTTCACGCGGAGTTCTTCGAGGCCGTGCATATGATGCGCCACGGGCGGCTGGACGTGAAACCGCTGATCTCGGCGACGCTGCCTCTGGACCAGATGCTGGACGCGTTCGAGCTGGCCTCGGACCGGACAAAGGCGCTCAAGGTGCATCTGGACTTTGCCTGAGGGGGATTAGGTGCAACAAGCCGCGGGTCACGCTGAAGATTGACGCGAAGGCTGCATGAAAAAGCTGCGCTTTGGCGTTGAAATTATTGCAGATCCCCCGAAGGCAACGATTTTTAAACACTACGCGGGGCCGAAACCTCTTGGCCCCGCGCAGGTCTGTGTTGCCTTATCAGCAGCCTCTATGCGGTCACCCACACATCCGTCTCAAGTGCCACAAGGTCGGTCACGCCTTGCAGGGTAAGCGAGCCTTCGGCACCGAAATCAAGCACCGCATTGCTGCCGACCACTGACCCGAAGGTCTGAACCACCTGGGCGCCGGTCATGTTTGCAACGGCGGTTATGCCATTCAGGTCGATGTCGATCGTGTCACCATGCGCGAAATTGAAATCCTCGATCACGTCATTGCCGCTCGAAAAGACGAAGTGATCCGCACTTTGTCCGCCGCGCAGCGTGTCATCGCCTGCTCCGCCGTCAAGACGGTCGCTGTTGGCCCCGCCATTCAGGTAGTCATCGCCTTCGCGGCCATAGAGGGAATCCAGACCAGCACGCCCGAACAGGCGGTTGTCATTGGCGTCGCCATAAATCATGTCCTCACTGGAACCGCCTGCCAGATCTTCGATACTGTCGTAGGTATCGCCTGCGGCCTCGCCTGTGTTGTTGGACGCATCCGCCAGATCAAGGATCAGGCCCGAGGCTGCCTCGGAGTATTGTGCGCGGTCACGGTTTGCCCCGCCGATCAGCATATCGATGCCCACACCGCCAAACAGCACGTCATCGCCGATCCCGCCTTCCAGCGTGTCATCGCCCGAGCGGCCAAAGATATAGTCGACGTTGCGGCCCCCCATGATGTGGTTCGCCTCGTTGATTGTGCCGCGAATGTTGTCCGCCCCCTGAGAGCCGATCACATTTTCGATGCTGTCATAGGTGTCGCCCGCAGCGGCAAAAGTATTGACCTGCGAGAACGCCAGATCGATCCGCAAAGAGCCGAACGAGCCTTCATAGCTGACCCAGTCATCGCCATCGCCGCCCTCAAATACATCCGCACCGTCAGCATTGGACAGCGATGTGTCAGAGCCGCCGTTGAGCGTGTCGTTCCCCTCACCGCCCTGCAGGGTGTCGTTCCCCAGCCCGCCGATCAGCAGATCGTTGCCGCCGTTACCGTCCAGCTGATTGGCAAGGCCATTGCCTGTCAGGTAGTCGCCGGCATCGCGCGACCCTTCAACATATTCGATGTTGTCTACAAGGTGCACAAACTGTTCATTGTTCCAGACACCCGTGGCGCGGCCCTGCTCCAGATTGACAGTGACCGCATCGACGCCGCTGCGGTCATAGCGCAGGCGGTCAAACCCGCCGCCACCATCCAACGTGTCATTGCCTGCTTGCAGGATAAAGGATTCATCGCGGGCGCTGCCGGTGACATCGTCGCTGCCGTAGGTGGTTTGCAGCTCCAGCAGAACATCGCCAGACACACTCACCGTGTCTTCGTAAAAATCATTCTGCGTGATGATGCCGCGGTCCAGATCAACGACAAGGCTGAACGGATTGAAATACTGCAAGCGTACGATGCTGTCGCCGCCTGAAAGGTTGATCGTATCATCCCCGATATCGCTCATGATGCCGACCCATTGCCCGTCACCAAGGGTATAGTCGAAACTATCGTCCGCGCCTGTCCCCTCGATGATCATGCCCCAACCGTCGATGGCATTGTTGACGTCCGTGATCGTTGTTGTGCCCTCACTGCCCTTGTCGATTGTCGCAGTATTGGTCACGCCGTTGACTGTGGCCGAGATGCTGTTGGTCAGGTCCCAATGCGCGATGCTCAGGCCGCTATAGTCGATCTCGGACAGGACAATCTGGTCGTTGCCCGATCCGGCAGCGACATATTCCCATGCTTCATAAGGGGCTGCCCCCATATGCAGGAAATCGTTGCCATCGCCGCCTCTCAGGTTGTCATCGCCGGTGCCGCCCAACATGCTGTCATCGCCAAAGCCGCCCTCCAGAATGTCGTCGCCGTTGCCGCCATCCAGCGTGTCATTGCCTGCGTCCCCGACGAGAGAGTCGTCGCCGTTCAGGCCGAACAGGCTGTCATTGCCGCCTTCGCCATAGATTGTGTTGCCCAGTGAATCGCCCGCAACAATGTCATCCCCGTTAAGCGCAAAGACGGCTTCAAACCCTGTGATCCGACCGATGTCGGCCCCTTGGGTGAAATCCGTAATCAATTGGTCAATATCGGGGGTCTGGGTGCCAGGGTTTGGGTTGGCCACGGCGTTTTGCACGGCGGTGAAGTTTCCTGAATCGTCTTGTTGCACTAGCATTTGCTCCAATTGGTCCGATGTCGCCTGTTGAAACAAGGCTGGATCGGGGGTCTGTGTTGTGTCTGTTGAAGGGTCTTGTCCAATCGCGGCCAGCGCGTCCTGGATTTCTGTTTGGTCGATCGTGTTCACACGGATGCCGATGCCGGAATAATCCAGCCCGTCATAGGAAGTGGTGGGCGTGAACCCGTCAAATGTTGTCACTGAATACTGCCCCGCGACCGAGACATAGGCCGTGCCGAATGCACTGCGCCCCAGCTGCATACTGGCGTCGTCAAAAGTGTTGATCAGTTGATCATCCTGCCAATACCGCACGGTCCAGAACTGATCGATCATTTCGCCGATCAGCGCGGCCTGCTGTTCGATATAGCTGTACCCCAGCACGCTATAGGGGACGGAATCGATCGCCGCTGTCAGCGCTTGACGGGCGGTATAGGCCTCGCCAACGTCATTGAATTGCCCCGTCAAAAGATCGGTCTGCACATCAAGCACCGCGAGCATCGCAACCGTAGCATCAAGTTGCTGGCTGGGCGTGCCTGACACGATAGACTCGAAAAACGCGTCGCTGTTCTCCGCTGCTTCTTCTTGCGTGCCGATGACGGACCCCGTGCCCAATGTTTGCCGCAGATTGACAGGCGCACCGCTGAGTGCGCCATCGATGTTGATATTGATCTGCAAGGTGACGTTTGACTGGCCCTGTTGCAATCCGTAGGGCGCAGTGTCTGTCTGTTCGATGGATAAAAAGAACAGGTCAAGTTCGACCCCGACGGCGCCTGCACTTACCCCGAGCGAGAACCAGTCGATGGCATCGGGGTCCTGCGTTGAGCCCGTGGCCATTGGGACAGGTGTGCCGACAGTTCCTGTTGGCCCCTCGCCCGCAAACCCCGCAGAGGTGGCCACATACCATCCCGTCACAAACGGATCGATCATCCGTGTCAGCCCGATCACCCCCAATCCCGAGGCATCCTCGCGGCTGTTGTTGGGTTCAAAGTCCGACATCGGTTCCTTCCTTGCGCGGGTCGCGGGCGCAGCAATCTCTTTCCACAATAGCGGCGAGCGTCGCCATATTAAATTAATCTCTTTACATTACAAATACGACAGCCTGTTTCAAGACTTCAACACGTGACTAATTCGCGCATGGCGATTATTCTGAATTGCCCACAGCGCAGTGGGCCAGATTTCAGGACCTGCGGGCCGCGATTCCGAACACCTTGAGCAAGCAGGACATGCTGGAGGTCTCTTTCCGCTCTGACAGGATCAAGACGACATGGACGGGACAGAGGCCCAGGAAGGACAAAAACAATAAATGGCAGAACGGAGCACCGCACGCGCAGGCTTCCGTTTCCATTCAATATCTTGTCGTGAAAATGTGGCGGACCATAGAGGATTCGAACCTCTGGCCTCTGCCTTCGGAGGGCAGCGCTCTATCCAGCTGAGCTAATGGTCCACAAGGGGCGGTATAGTCGCCCCGCCCTGCCCCTGCAATTCAAAAATCAGGCAAAAAGATCATGGGCAAGTTCAAGCGCTTCAATCCAGACGTCAATCTCGGATGTGGTGTTGTACATGGCAAAGGAGGCGCGGCATGTGGCGTTCAGGCCCATATGCTCCATCAACGGACCGGTGCAGTGTTGTCCTGCCCGAACCGCGACGCCCTTTTTATCCAAAATGGTCGAGATATCATGCGCATGTGCCGCCCCGTCCATCGTGAAGCTGAAAATCGCGCCCTTGTTCGGGGTGGTGCCTTGCACGGTGATCCAGTTCAGCCCCGCCAGCTTGGCCACGGCATAATCGCGCAATGTCGCCTCATGTGCGGCGATATTGGCCAGTCCGACATCTGTCATATAATCAAGTGCGACACCCAGACCGATGGTCTGCACGATGCCCGGCGTGCCTGCCTCGAACTTCATCGGGGCGTCATTGTAGATCACGGCGTCTTTGCGGACCTCGCGGATCATATCGCCGCCCCCGATAAAGGGGCGCATCTCGGCCATCCGTGCCGCTTTGACATAGATCGCGCCGGAGCCTGACGGGCCATACAGCTTGTGACCCGTCACGCAGTAGAAATCACAGCCGATATCTTGCACGTCCACGGGCATATGCACCGCCGCTTGCGAGCCATCGACCAGAACGGCCACGCCTTTTGCTTGCGCGGCGGCCGTTATGGTTTTCACATCAACAACAGTGCCCAAGACATTGGACATATGGGTAATTGCAACCAGCTTGGTCTTCGGGCCGATCGCATCAATCACCGCTTGCGGGTCCAACGCGCCTGCGGCATCTGTATCGACCCATTTGATCACCACACCCATCCGCTCACGCAGGAAATGCCATGGCACGATGTTGGCGTGATGCTCCATCACGCTCAGGATGATCTCGTCGCCCGCCTGCATCCGCGGCATGGCCCAGCTGTAGGCGACCATATTGATCGCCTCTGTCGTGCCCGAGTTAAAGATGATCTCATCCTCGGAGGCGGCGTTGAGGAAGCTGGCCACCTTGCCGCGCACGGCCTCGTATTTGTCTGTCGCGAGGTTGGACAGGTAGTGTAGCCCGCGATGCACATTGGCGTATTCATGGCTATACGCCGTGGTAATCGCATCAATCACCACCTGCGGTTTTTGCGCGGATGCCCCGTTATCAAGGTATACCAGCGGTTTGCCGTTCACTTCGCGTGACAGGATCGGGAAATCGCGGCGAATTGCGTTTACGTCATACATTTACGGGAACTCCCATTGCGCCCATGCCGATCAGCCCGATCAGAATAGCCAAACCAAAAGCGATGCCGACAATGCCCAGCACCATCACCCCCACCGCATGCAGCAACGTCGGCAGGCGCAGCGCCTCTGCGATGAAATTTACCGTGATCCAAAGGGCCAGAACGCTTGCCACCATCGAGAAAATATCGGCCAGCGGCGGGAGGACCAAGGCCAGCACAAAGGTCATCATCTGTGCCGCTGCTTGCAGAACCTGAACCCAGACGAGCAGGCTTAGCAGCTCGCCCATATCGCCATGCCCGCCGATTATTTTGCCCGCCCAGTAAAAGCCATGCACGCTGAGGACTTGCAGGCCACCAACCATAAAGAACAGGATCAGCGGGCTGCGCATAAAGGGGGGGATGTCAGAAGTGTCGCTCATCAGCAGGCCGATGCTCATGATGATGGCGTTGATCGCGGCCAGCGCGACAAGCGCGGTCCACAGGATATCGCGGCTCAGCCACATATCCATGATCCGTCTCGCGGCGGTGCGCGGCGATTGGATCGTCTCGACCACCAGCGATTTCAACGCGTTATTCCCCGTCATGCCGCGTCATCCGCGCTGAGCAGTCCGGCAACCCAGAACCAGCCAAAGACGGCCAGCCATAAAAACCCGACCGCCTTTGCCGCAGCACCAATGCCCAGCAATCCGGCCGTCAACCCCATCAGCAAAAACACAGGCGCAGAGGCCAGCAGCGCCCAGATGAGCGAAAAGCGCACCTGATAGCCGCTGATCCGCCGCATCGCGACCCGCGACAACAGCCAGACCAATCCGGCAAAGATATAGACCAACAGAGGCATGATCATAATGTAGAAAAACGCGCTCCAATACAGCCGAACGGCCAAGGGGCCATCGGGGTCAAGCTGTGCCTCGCGGGCCTCGAACGGGGCTGAGGCCACAAACATCAACACGCCTGCGATCAGGATGAACAACAGGCCGCGCACCTCGTTGCGGCCCTGCGCCAAAAAGCGGCTTACCACTTTTGCAGGGCCGCGATAGGTCGCGAGGATGTCAGCGGTCAGCGCCACGCTCTCAGCTCCGGTGCCGCATCAACCACGCGCCAAGGCGGGCGGTCATATCGTCGCGCAGCTCCTCATGGTGGATTTCGTCCACCGCTTCGGCCAGAAACGCGAGGGTGAGCAGGTCGGTCGCTTCATTCTCCGGTACACCGCGTGAACGCAAGTAAAACAGCGCGTCCTCGTCAATGGCACCCGAGGTCGAGCCGTGGCTGCACGCCACATCATCGGCGTAGATTTCAAGCTCGGGCTTGACCAGAAACTGGCTGTCGCCATCCAAAAGCAGCGATTGGCTGATCTGGTAGCCGTCGGTTTTCTGCGCGCCTGCCTTAACCAGAATTTTCCCTTGGAAAACGCCTGTCGCACCGTTGCGCAGCACTTTCTTGAACACTTGGCGGCTTTCGCAATTGACCGCATCGTGGGTGATGAACACCGTGTCGTCATGGTGGAAATCACCGTCCCCGACACAGGCCCCCGCCACGTGGGCAATGGCATCATCGCCCGTCAGCTCGATCACGCAATCATTGCGCGTCAGCACGCCGTTTACGGTCATCGTAAAGGAGCGGAACGCCGATTCCGTACCAAGGCGCGCAAAGATATGCGTGCCCGCCCGGCGCTCGTGATCGCGGCCCTGGCTGCGGATGTGGTGGAACGAGGCGGTATCGGCCACCTCAACCTCCATCACCTTGTTAAACCGCGCCGCGGCGGACCCGTTTTCCAGCAGCGTCATCTCGGCACCTGTGTCCAGCTTGATGCAGTGGTGCAAGATCGCGTCGGAAGTCTCTGATACATGGCGGTAAATCAGGTTGACAGGTTTGGTCGGTTTGCCTGTCACATGGATCAGCACACCGTCTGTCGCAAAGGCTGTGTTCAGGGTCGCCAAGGGGCGCGGCACAGGATTCTGGCCCTGTGCTTCCAGCACACCGTACAAGGATTTGGCCCAATGCAGGTCACTGTCTGCTGCTGCCAAACGCTCGATCGTGATGCCCTCCAGGCTCAGATCGTCCGAGGCTTCGGCGTCAAACGCACCGTCCACAAAGACGATCTTGAGACGGTCAACATCGCCAAACATCGGCGCTTCGTCGGCCTCGAACACCGCAGCTTTCGGCGCGTCCACTTGGGTCAGCGTGTCGGGGCGGGTGTATTTCCAGTATTCGTCGCGGCGTTGGGGCAAGCCCGCGCTGCGCAACCGTGCCAATGCGTCCTCACGGGCGGATTTGGCCCACGTGCCCGCAGGCATCGTGAGCGCGGCAATCATCGCCTCGGTCGCGTCTGTTTTTGGAGCGACTTCAGCCATTACACCACCTCTGCAAGGATGTCGGCATAGCCGTTGTTTTCAACTTCCAAGGCCAGCTCGGGACCGCCGGTTTTCACGATGCGACCGTTGGCCATGATGTGTACCACGTCGGGTTTGATGTGATCCAGCAGACGTTGGTAGTGCGTGATGACCAAGAACCCGCGCCCTTCGGACCGCAGCGCATTCACGCCTTCGGCCACCAGCTTCATCGCGTCCACGTCCAGACCCGAGTCCGTCTCGTCCAGAATACACATCTTTGGCTCAAGCATGGCCATCTGCAAGATTTCGTTGCGCTTTTTCTCACCACCCGAAAAGCCCATGTTCACAGGACGTTTGAGCATATCGGCGTCGATCTTCAACTCTTTGGCGCGTGCGCGAACGACCTTGAGGAACTCTGCCGCCGACATTTCTTCTTCGCCGCGTGCTTTGCGCTGTGCATTCACAGCCGTGCGCAGGAAGGTCATGTTGCCCACGCCCGGGATTTCCACGGGGTATTGGAACGCAAGGAACAGGCCCGCCGCCGCACGCTCTTCCGGTTCCATGTCCAGCAGATCGGTGCCTTCCAGCGTGGCTTCGCCGCCCGTCACTTCATAGCCGTCTTTGCCCGACAGCACATAGGACAGCGTGGATTTGCCAGAGCCGTTCGGCCCCATGATCGCATGTACCTTGCCTGCCTCGACCTCCAGATCGACGCCTTTGAGGATTTGCTTGTCTTCGTCTTCCAGTTTGACCTGAAGGTTTTTGATGCTCAGCATGTGGATGCTCCTTTTGTTCAATATCTTGGCGTCAGGGACGCTGTTCATGTCGGGGGCCGTTAGGCCGTTGATTTCAGTCGTTCGGGAAAGCTGGAGGTCAGCGCATCCCGCGCCGCGGCAATCCCGTCGTGATAGTCGATGGGCGTGGATTTGACCGCCCCCGCCGCCGCATAATCCAGCGGCGCCAGCATGTCACGCCGCCCCACCGAGGCGGCATAGTCGTGGTATTTGAGCCAGCTCTGGCCCTGTGGCTCGATCCATGTGTTTGGCACACCGTAGGCATCGGCCATGATCAACCCGTGCAGGGATGAGGCGAAGACATGGGCGCAGCTTGCGATTTGCAAACAAACCTCTGCCGCATCGCCACGCGGATCGATCAGCAGATAGGAGGGGTCGGAGGCCACAAACGCCAGCAGCGCCGCATCCTCCATCAGGGTATAATGCGGCACAATGCCTATACGGTCCGTGCGCGTCCCATCAAAGGGCAGCACCTCGTTAATCAGCAGCCCCGGATCCCCAAAGCGCTTGTGCTGGAGCTTTAACAACGCCGCCGTGATCGGCCCGCGCAGCAGCGCCACCTCGACGTTGTCCAGAAAGTCATGGCCAAACACTGGGTTGAGCAATCCGGTCCCCCAAACCGCCAACCGCTCGCCGCTGGTCCGCGCTTCTTTCTGCGTGCGTTTGACCACCTGCATCATAGATCCGATGGCAAAAAGATCAGCCTTGCGCGGGCCGCAATGCTCGACCACGCGGCCAGCCAGATGGCCCACGATCAACGGATTGATCGCGTCGCCAAAGTTCGGCTCGGCCTTCCACCAATGCAAACGCAGGGGGCTGGTGTTGGGGGTATCGCTCACCCCAATGTCACCGCCGTGCCAGAGACAGAGACCATCATCATGCTGTCGCCGATGACTTCGTAATCAAGGTCCACGCCCACAACCGCATCGGCGCCTTTGGCTTGGGCTTCCGCCTCCAGCTCGGCCATCGCCGCCGCCCGCGCATCGCGCAGCTTGTTCTCGTATTGCCCGGAACGGCCACCAACGATATCCGTCACCCGCGCGAACAGATCGCGCACGACATTGGCACCCATAATCGCCTCGCCCACGACGATGCCGTAATAGGCGGTGATGGTGCGACCTTCGATGGAGTTTGTGGTGGTAACGATCATGAGTTGCGCCCCTTGAACCAGTTTATGGCCAGTCCGATCAGAAAATAGAGCACGCCAAAGGTCACGCCCGCAATCAATGCGCCCGATATCGTCTTTTCGTCATTCCCGCCCAGCCCGAAGGCAAAGCTCAGCAGCGCGAAGATCGCCATGGCGACGCCAGTTTCTTTTAGCAGCTTTTGCATGGTCTCAATCATTATCCATTCGGATGTAAAACGCCTGTCGATCGTGCAGCGTTCAACGGTTTCTCTTTGGGGCGAACCCCTTTTGCTCTTGGATAAAGGCATCCATTTTTCTATCACGCTCGGCCTGTGCTATTTCTCTGATCTCTTTCTCATAGGCTTCACGCTGTTTGCGGGTTTGGGCTTTGAGGGCCAGCACCAGCAACACAGCCAACACAAGCGCGGTCAGTTGAAGCACCACCATCAGCTTCCCGTAATGCTCCACGATCCCGAACGCGCTGGCAATCTCCCCACAGAACATTCCGGCCAAAAGCGCCATCAGCAGCCACGCAAAGACGCCGACACGCACGGGGGCGTCCTTGTCGTTCTGGCCCAGCCTTGCGGTTCCTATCGCCTGTTCGCCATGTGTGGAGATGTTATCCATCAGCTTAGCCCACAGACCCTTCCAGCGAGATCGCCACAAGCGCCTGCGCTTCCATCGCAAACTCCATCGGCAGTGCCTGCAACACGTCCTTGCAGAACCCGTTTACCACCAGTGCCACGGCTTCTTCCTCGTCCATCCCGCGCGAGCGGCAATAGAAGAGCTGGTCGTCGTCCACCTTCGATGTGGTCGCCTCATGCTCCACACGAGAGGAGTTATTCTTGACCTCGATATAAGGCACCGTATGCGCACCGCATTTGTCGCCAATGAGCAAGCTGTCGCACTGGGTATAGTTGCGCGAATTCTTCGCCTTGGGGTGCATGGAGACCAAACCGCGATAGGTGTTCTGTGCCTTGCCCGCCGAAATCCCTTTGGAGACGATCCGCGACTTGGTGTTCTTGCCCAGATGCACCATCTTTGTGCCGGTATCGGCCTGCTGCATGTTGTTGGCAATGGCGATAGAGTAGAACTCGCCTTGGCTGTCATCGCCGCGCAGGATGCACGACGGGTATTTCCACGTCACGGCGCTGCCTGTCTCCACCTGCGTCCACATCACCTTGGCACGGTCGCCACGGCAATCGGCGCGCTTGGTCACAAAGTTATAGATGCCGCCCTTGCCGTTCTCGTCACCGGGGTACCAGTTCTGCACGGTGGAGTATTTCACCTCAGCGTCTTCCTCGATCACGATCTCGACCACGGCTGCGTGCAGCTGGCTCTCGTCGCGCTGGGGTGCTGTACAGCCTTCAAGGTAGCTCACATAAGAACCCTTGTCGGCGATGATCAGCGTGCGTTCAAACTGGCCCGTATTCTCGGCGTTGATCCGGAAATAGGTCGACAGCTCCATCGGGCAGCGCACACCGGGGGGCACGTAAACAAACGAGCCGTCCGAGAACACGGCCGAGTTCAGCGTGGCATAGAAGTTATCCTGCACGGGCACGACGGACCCGAGGTATTTCTTCACCAGATCAGGGTGATCCTTGATCGCCTCCGAGATCGAGCAAAAGATAACGCCCGCCTTCTTCAGCTCGTCCTGAAAGGTCGTACCGACCGAGACGGAATCAAACACCGCATCCACCGCGACCTTGCGCGGCTCGTCGGACATGTTCTCGGCGCCCTCAACACCTGCAAGGATGGCCTGTTCCTTCAACGGAATGCCCAGCTTTTTGTAGGTTTCCAACAGCTTCGGGTCGACCTCGTCCAGCGACTTGGGCTTGACCGCCATCGAGGTGGGGCGGGCATAATAATACTGGTTCTGGAAGTCGATCTCGGGGTAGTCGACCATGGCCCAATCAGGCTCGCGCATTTGCTGCCAGCGGGCGTAGGCCCCCAGACGCCACTCCAGCATCCACTCAGGCTCTTCGTTCTTGGAGGAGATCAGCTTGACGATGTCTTCATCCAGACCCAAGGGCGCATATTCCATCTCGATGTCGGTGGACCAGCCGTGCTTGTAGGCCCCGCCAACTTCACGCACCGCATCCACGGTTTCCTGATCCACACCGTCTTTTACAATCGTCGTATCCATCGCTCAATTCCCCTCGGGTTCAAGCCTTGCGGCTTTGGTGTTTCGCAAAGGCTTTGGTCCATGCATCCGCAAAGGCCATCACCTCGTCTTGTGTTGTTTCAAGGCCCAGCGACACGCGTATCGCCGATCCGGCCTCAGTTTCATCATATCCCATCGCCAGCAAGACCTTACTGGCCTTCACCTTCCCGCTAGAGCACGCAGACCCGGCCGAGACAGCAAATCCAGCCAGATCCATCTGCATCACCTGCGTCTCGCCCTTCCAGCCGGGGGTCAGGATGCAGGATGTGTTCGGCAGGCGATCGACATCTTTCCCGACAAAAATAGTATGTTTAGAGGCGGACGCAATAGCGTTTTCTAGAATACTTCTAAGTTGCGCCACTTCGTCCCATAGTCCTGCCGTAACGTCCATTCCAGCAGCCTGCGCCGCCGCGCCAAATCCGGCGATCCCGATGATGTTTTCCGTGCCGGAGCGGCGGTTCATCTCCTGGCCCCCACCGCGCAACATCGGTGCGGGGTCATCAGCGGTGAAATTGATCAACGCGCCGACCCCTTTCGGCCCGCCGATCTTATGCGCGGATAAAATGGCATAGGACGGGGTCACGTCATCGTAGATTACAGGCATCTTCCCTGCCAACTGGGTGATGTCACAAATAGTAGAGTAAGGCACAGTCCCCGCACGGGACGCATTTACATGCCCACTTCCGATCACACGGCCTTTCTGGCCCAACACACCCGTTTCGCTGTTTGCCGCTGACATCGCCAAAAGCGCCACTGGCCCACGATCCGCGTGCCATTGCGGCTCTGCGAGGCTTGAGACAAGGTTCAACATCTCGGCACCGCCCTGCGGTGACAGTGCGCCGTCTTTTGCAAAGACCGATGCCATGTCCCGCTCTGACCACACGCCCAGACAGTCATGCTCGGTCGGCAAGGCTGCAAACACACCGCCATGCCGCCCCTTCTGCGCCACGGCCAGCGCCGCCGCCTCGGTCGCGCTGGAGGTAAAGACAACCTGCTGCGGCTTGCACCCCACCAGATCGGCCACCTGCACCCGCGCCCGCTCTACCAGCATCTTGGCGGCGCGTCCTTCGGCATGTACCGACGACGGATTGCCCACGACATCCATCGCGGCCACCATCGCGTCACGCGCCTGCGCCCGCAATGGCGTGGTCGCATTATGATCCAGATACACCCGCCGCACGCGCAATCCTCTAATTTTTCTGGCCAAAAATACTTAGGAGCATCAGATCACTCATCCACAACGGCAAAGATTTCCGGAACCGCAGGACAAGGCGTCATCTGGTTGCCCACAACATCCGACAGCCGCGTCTGGTGCAAAAACACATAGACATGCGCCGACAGCCCCTGCCACAAGCGGTTCGTCAGCGATTGCGCACGGCTGCCCGATGCCCCGCCCGAGGCACCTGCCCCTTTGTGCATCGCATCAACCTTCTCGTCCACCGCGCTCAGAATATCGACCACACGGATTTCCGATGCCGGCCGCGCCAGACGGTAGCCGCCACCAGGTCCACGCACGGATGCCACCAGTTCAGCCCGCCGCAGCTTTACAAACAACTGCTCGAGATACGGCAGCGACACTTGCTGGCGCTCGGCAATATCGCCAAGCGAGATCAGCGTGCCCTCGGGTTGCAAGGCAATATCGGCGAGCGCGACCATCGCGTAACGCCCTTTTGTTGACAGCTTCATCGCATTCCCTCCAAAGGCGCATGTGCCTTTTGTTTGACCTTAGCGGCCTAAATGCCTACATCCCAAAGATGAGCATCCGCCCCGTGCGGGTCGATATATTAGAATTGTTCTAAGGTGGTCTTGCGACTTCGTCAAGAATGTCGCCCACCTCATGTAACACAGCAGAAAGTACATGCATGCCCGAGGTCATTTTTCCCGGACCCGAAGGTCGCCTAGAGGGCCGCTATCACCCGCAAAAAGAACGTGACGCACCGATTGCGATCGTACTGCACCCGCACCCGCAGTTCGGCGGCACGATGAACCACAAGGTTGTCTATAACCTGCACTATGCCTTTTATAAAATGGGCTTTACCGTACTGCGGTTCAACTTCCGTGGCGTGGGCCGCAGCCAGGGCGAATACGATCAGGGCATTGGTGAGCTGTCGGATGCGGCCTCGGCCCTCGATTACCTGCAATCAATGAACAACAACTCCAAACACTGCTGGGTTGCGGGGTTCTCGTTCGGGGCATGGATCGGGATGCAACTGCTGATGCGCCGCCCCGAGATTACGGGCTTCATCTCGGTCGCACCGCCTGCGAATATGTATGACTTCAGCTTCCTTGCACCCTGCCCTGCATCGGGTTTGATCATCAATGGCACCGGCGACCGCGTGGCCCCGCCGCCTGATACGGTGAACCTTGTGAACAAGCTGCACGAGCAGAAAGGCATCACGATCACCCACCAAGAGGTTGAGGGCGCGGGCCACTTCTTTGAAGAGCCGCATATGGACACGCTGATCGACAGCACCACCGATTATGTCCGCCGCCGCCTGACCGAGAACACCCGCTAATGGCGGACGACTCGGTCATCAAAATGGCCAACCAACTGGCCGAAGAATGCCTCGCCGTTCAAAAACAGACCGGCGAGGACCGCTTGTTCATGGAAGTGGGTAACGTGCTGGGCGCGTCTAGCCAAACGCTGGAGGAAGCCTTCCTCACTGCGATCCGCACGCGCATGGCCGAACAAAAGGGGCGCCAGTTTCTGGCGGCACGTTTGAAAAAGCACCGCGCAGAACAAGGCGGCTAGGATACAGACCGCATGGGCCAGCCCTCAAGGATAGAATTGTCGCGGATGATGGCCGATCACATCGCCCCCGCGCTTCATGCCCGCGGGTTCTACGAAATTGGCGATGTGATGGAAAATGAACACCTTCTGGGGCAGGATCGCACGTTTTTCTACCGTGTGGCGCGCGCTTGCGTGGTGCGCGTGAACATCTGGGTCACCGACCTTGATGCCCCGGCATTGGCTGCCGATTGCACCACCCACAGCATACCTGCCCCTGCCAGTAATGCGGATGCGGCGGCTTATGCCAATGATGATGCCTCAGACCTCAATATGCAGGTGACGCGGGTGATCGACCTGCCGCTGACAGCGACACATGACACCATGCCCGGCGGGTGGTTCATTTTCGCGCTGGCATCGCAGTTCCTGTTTATCCTCTGGGCCGTGATCGCGCCGCTGATGACCGCCTTCAAGAACAAATCAAGCAGGCGGCCTTCGGCCCTGACCCGTCGTTTCATGAATGAAATCCCCAAGATCGACGACTATTTACGGAGCGCCGCATGACCCAGAGACTTGAGCAACAGATCGCTTTTCTAAACGAGGCTGACAAGCTCAAGCAAATCATGCGCGGCACAACATTGTGTGACGGCAGCCGCGCCGAGAACTCGGCCGAGCATAGCTGGCATCTGACACTTTATGCGCTGGTGCTGGCCGATCAGGCGGGACCAGAGGTGGACATCACCCGCGTGATCAAAATGCTGATCCTGCATGATCTGGTCGAGATCGACGCCGGCGATAACCCGATCTTTGGCGACTACGACGCAAAGGCGATGGAAGCCGCCGAACAGATCGCCGCAGACCGCATATTCGGACTTCTTCCCAATGATTTACGCGACGACCTTCGCGCAATCTGGGAGGAGTTCGAAGCCGCGCAATCGCCCTCTGCCCGGTTCGCAAAATCGCTGGATCGCTTTCAGCCGCCGATGCAAAACCTGATGTCGGGCGGCGGCAGCTGGACCGACTATAACGTGAGCGAGGAAATGGTGGCCCAAAAAGTAGGCTCAAAAATCGCCATCGGCGCGCCCGCCCTGTGGGAATTTGCCCGCGCGAAAATCGCCGCCTTCTTCGCGACCATTCCCAAAGCATAAAACTGCGCAGGCATACTTCTTTTCCTGTAGGCACAAACAGGCTACACCACGCGCAACAACGCGTAGCCAAAAGGACGCCCCATGACCAAGATCAAGGTAGAAAACCCCATTGTCGAACTCGACGGTGACGAGATGACCCGCATCATGTGGGACTTCATCAAGAAAAAGCTGATCCTGCCCTATCTGGACGTAGACCTGAAATACTATGACCTTGGCATTCAGGCACGCGACGAGACAGACGACCAGATCACTATTGATTCCGCCGAAGCGATCAAGAAATACGGCGTGGGCGTGAAATGTGCCACCATCACACCCGATGAAGCGCGGGTTGAGGAATTCGGCCTGAAGAAAATGTGGCGCAGCCCCAACGGGACGATCCGCAACATTCTGGGCGGTGTGATTTTCCGCCAGCCCATTATTTGCAAAAACGTGCCGCGGCTTGTGCCGGGCTGGACCCAGCCGATCGTCGTGGGCCGTCACGCATTTGGCGACCAATACCGCGCCACCGATTTCAAATTCCCGGGTGCGGGCAAACTGACCATTAAATTCGTCGGCGAAGACGGCACCGAGATCGAGCATGAGGTCTTTGACGCGCCTGATTCCGGCGTGGTGATGGCGATGTATAACCTTGATAAGTCGATCATCGACTTCGCCCGCGCCTCGCTCAACTACGGGCTCAACATGGGCTGGCCTGTGTATCTGAGCACAAAGAACACGATCCTCAAACAATATGACGGGCGCTTCCTCGAAATCTTCCAGGAAATCTATGACACCGAATTCAAAGAGCAATTCGAGAAGGCAGGCATCACCTATCAGCACCGCTTGATCGACGATATGGTCGCCTGCGCGATGAAGTGGAACGGCGGTTATGTCTGGGCCTGCAAGAACTACGACGGCGATGTGCAGTCCGACACTGTGGCGCAGGGCTTTGGCTCGCTTGGCCTGATGACATCCGTTCTGATGACGCCCGATGGCAAAACCGTTGAGGCCGAGGCCGCGCATGGCACCGTCACGCGCCACTACCGCCAGCATCAGGCGGGCGAGGAAACCTCGACCAACTCCATCGCGTCGATCTATGCGTGGACAGGCGCGCTGAAACACCGCGGCAAGCTGGACGAGAACGCAAAGCTGACCGAATTCGCCGAAACGCTGGAGAAGGTTGTTGTGGGCACAGTCGAGGCGGGTCACATGACCAAAGACCTCGCGCTGTTGGTCGGGCCCGATCAGGGGTGGCTCACCACGATGGGCTTCCTTGAAAAAGTGGACGAGAACCTGAACAAGGCGCTCAAAGGATAAGGCAAAGGCCGCTCGGACACCCGAGCGGCCTTTTTTCTGCGGCGTCAGTGGCTGCGGTTGTGCATCCGTGCATGCAGATCGTTGATGATCGTGCTCGCTGTCTTTTCAAACAGGCACGGGATAACAGCGTGCACCAGTGCCGCGCCGCCCGCCAAAAACAGCTTGGCCGAAAACGCCCCCGCAAAACGCATATGCTGGAAAAATGTCTCGTCTACGGTGGCGGGATGGGCGAAAAAGATGCGGTTGATCATGGTGGCTCCGGTAAGGGGGATTTCCACGACTATGCCAGCCCCGCCCCGAGCAGACGTCCCAAATATCGGTAAATTCAGGTTGATGTCGGGACAATTTCCCGCGAAATTAGAGATATGGTAGAAATTGACACACTAGATCACAAAATCCTCGACCACTTGCAACGCGACGCGAGCCTGTCGCTGGACGCGCTTGGGGCGCAGGTGGGGCTGTCGCGCAATGCCTGCTGGCGCCGGATCAAGGCGTTGGAGGATGCGGGCATTATTACGGGCCGTGTCGCCACGCTGGATGCCGCACAGCTCGGCTTTGGGCTGACTGTGTTTATGCAACTGCGAACCAGCAGCCATACGGCCGACTGGCTGGCGAAATTCTCGGCCGCGACCAAGGCATTGCCGGAAATTCAGGGCGTCTACAGGATGAGCGGTGATTTGGACTATTTGATCCGCGCACGGGTTGCGGATATGGCGGGGTATGACGCACTCTATCAACGGCTGATCGCGCGGGTGCCGCTGTCCGACGTCTCTGCCAGCTTTGTTATGGAAGAAATCAAAGACACCCAGCGCCTGCCCCTTTGACCCCCACTATGAAAGGCCCTGCCCCATGCCCGTCTATCTGATCCTCGCCTTTGCGGTCGTGTTTGAAACCATCGGCACCTCTGCCCTCAAGGCAAGCGAGCAGTTCACCCGTCTGGGCCCGTCGATTGTTGTGGTGCTGGCCTACGGGGTCTCGTTTTACATGCTGTCGATCACCTTGCGCACGATCCCTGTGGGCATTGTCTACGCGCTGTGGAGCGGGCTTGGCATTATCAGCATCTCGGTCATTGGCTTTCTCGTCTTTGGCCAGCGGCTCGATTTGCCCGCCATTGCAGGGCTTTCGCTGATTGTTTGCGGGATTGCGGTAATCCATCTATTTTCGTCCGCTTCGCCGCATTAAGGGCAACATTACCGCCTGTGTTTACCGCTGTGGGGTTTTTCGCTGGCCTTTGCTGCAGATGCACGGTAGAGCGCGATCAACTCCCTGAGACAAGGTAATCCCACATGGAACTGCGCAATATCGCAATCATCGCCCACGTTGACCACGGCAAGACGACGCTGGTGGACGAACTTTTGAAACAATCCGGTACATACCGCGAAAACCAGGCCACCACTGAGCGCGCCATGGACAGCAACGATCTGGAGCGCGAGCGGGGCATCACGATCTTTGCCAAGCCGACCTCCGTTGAGTGGAAAGGCACCCGCATCAACATCGTGGACACGCCGGGCCACGCCGATTTCGGCGGCGAGGTAGAGCGTATCCTGTCGATGGTCGACGGTGTTGTGCTGCTGGTAGACGCGGCCGAAGGCCCGATGCCCCAAACCAAATTTGTGACCTCCAAGGCGCTTGGCCTTGGTCTGCGTCCCATCGTTGTTGTGAACAAGGTCGACAAACCGGATGGGGAGCCTGACCGCGCGCTCGACGAATGTTTCGATCTGTTTGCGAACCTCGACGCCACGGACGAACAGCTTGATTTCCCAACCATGTATGCCTCCGGCCGCTCTGGCTGGGCCGATCATACGCTGGACGGCAAACGTGACGGTCTGGACGCGCTGTTTGACCTGATCCTTGACCACGTGCCTGCGCCTGCGCAGATCGAAAACAAGGACCAGCCGTTTTCCATGCTGGCCACGACATTGGGCGGTGACCCCTTCCTTGGCCGTCTTCTCACAGGCCGTGTTGAATCCGGCACACTGAAAGCGGGCCAGACGATCAAAGCCATGTCGCGTGACGGCACATTGATCGAAAACTTCCGCTGCACCAAAATTCTCGCCTTCCGCGGGTTGGAGCAAACGGCGATTGATATGGCCGAAGCGGGCGACATCGTCTCGATCGCGGGCATGACCAAAGCGACCGTGGCCGACACGCTGGCAGATCCATCCGTGACGGATGCGATCCCTGCCCAGCCAATTGACCCGCCCACGATCACCGTGACCTTTGGTATTAACGACAGCCCGCTGGCGGGCCGTGACGGTAAAAAAGTACAAAGCCGCGTCATCCGTGAGCGTCTGCACAAAGAAGCCGAATCCAACGTGGCGATCAAAATCTCGGACACGCCCGGCGGCGATGCGTTCGAGGTTGCAGGCCGCGGCGAATTGCAGATGGGTGTTTTGATCGAAAACATGCGCCGTGAGGGTTTCGAGCTGTCGATCTCGCGCCCGCAGGTTCTGTTTCAGGAAATCGACGGTGTGCGTTGTGAGCCCATCGAAGAAGCCACCATTGACGTGGACGATGAATACTCGGGCGCTGTGATCGAAAAGCTGACCGGCGTGCGCAAGGGTGAGCTGGTCGAGATGAAGCCGGCAGGTGCTGGCAAGACCCGCATCGTGGCCCATGTGCCGTCGCGCGGTCTGATCGGTTATCACGGTGAATTCCTGACCGACACACGCGGCACAGGCGTTATCAACCGTGTGTTCCACGAATGGGCACCGCATAAAGGCAAGATCCCGGGCCGTCGCGCAGGTGTGCTGATCTCGATGGAGAATGGCACATCGGTGGCCTTCGCCCTATGGAACCTCGAAGAGCGTGGCAAGATGATGATTGGCGCGCAGGCAGATGTCTACACCGGCATGATCATCGGTGAGCACAGCCGCGAGAACGATCTGGAAGTGAACCCGTTGAAGGGTAAGAAGCTGACCAACGTGCGGGCCTCGGGCACGGATGAAGCGGTCCGCCTGACCACGCCGATCACGCTGAGCCTTGAAGAAGCGATTGCCTATATCGACGACGACGAATTGGTGGAAGTGACGCCAAATGCGATCCGTCTGCGCAAGCGCTATCTGGACCCGCATGAGCGTAAGCGGATGGCCAAATCTGCGTGATCTTATATCGGCATAAATGAAAAAGGCGCTCCGGATCGGGGCGCCTTTTTTGGTTGGAGGGGGTGTTTAGGGCTTTGCCCCCCTTGGCGCTAGCGCCAAATCTCCCTGAGGATTTAGAGCCAGAAAAAATTGGCTATTCGGTGGTTTCCACAATCATCAGTTCACGCTCGGACGCGTCTTTGGCGAATGCGAGGGCGGCTTGGTAGGCCTCGGAGCGGTAGCAGGCCTCTGCTGTCTCGACATCGGGGAAGCGGGCAACGACATTGCGAGGGCGCTCTTTGCCCTCAAGTTGCACAAAACGGCCGCCGCGGGCGATGAAGGTGCCGCCGTGTTCCGCGATGGCGGTTGTCGCCCCTGCTGCGTATTTTTTATAGGCTTCTTCGTCGGTTACCGTGACATGGGCGATCCAGAGTGCGGGCATGGGTTATCCTTTCAGGACAGTTGTTGCAGCAGCGATTGCGGCTTCGGCGTTGTCTGCAGAGGGACTGCCGCCTTGGGCCATGTCGGGGCGGCCACCGCCGCCTTTGCCGCCAAGCTCGGCCACGGCGGCGCGCAGGATGTCGACCGCCGACAGATTGGCGATGAGATCATCGGTAACGCCTGCGGCGACTGCCGCTTTGCCACCAGTATCGGCGATAAGCAGGACCGCGCCTGATTTGAGGCGGGTCTTATGTTCGTCGATCAACGCGGGCAGGTCTTTGCCGGTGATCCCTGTCAGGACTTGGGCGTGGAAGGCGATGCCGTTGATCTCTTGTGCTTCGGGGGCGTTGCTACCGCCTGACATGGCCAACTCGCGGCGCAACTGTGCGACTTCGTTGGCGAGGCTGCGCCGTTCGTCCAGCAGGGCACGCACGCGCTCGGGGACCGACGTGGCGGGGCTTTTGAGCTCGGTCGCGGTTTTCGTCAGCAAGGCATCTTGGGCCCGCAGGTGGGACAGGGCCGCCTCACCGGTGAGTGCCTCGATCCGGCGCACGCCCGCGCTGCTGGCGCTGTCGCCGAGCATGACAAACGCGCCGATGTCGCCCGTGCGGGCCACATGGGTGCCGCCGCAAAGCTCTAACGAATAGGTGGTGCCATCTGTGCCTTTGCCCGACCCGTCTTGGGTGCCCATCGAGACGACGCGCACCTCGTCGCCGTATTTCTCGCCGAACAGTGCCTGTGCGCCCAAAGCGCGAGCGTCATCGGGGGTCATGATACGTGTCTCGACTGTGCTGTTCTGGCGGACGTAGGCGTTCACCTCCGCTTCGACGCGGGCCATGTCCTGCGCGCTGATCGCCTCGTTGTGGCTGAAATCAAAGCGCAGGCGGTCTGCCGCGTTGAGCGAGCCGCGCTGCGCGACGTGATCGCCAAGCGCGTGGCGCAGTGCCTCGTGCAACAAGTGCGTGGCCGAGTGGTTGGCCCGAATGGCAGAGCGGCGCGTGGCATCAACCTCAAGAACCGCGTCTTGGCCATTGTAAATGCTGCCTTTTTCCACTTCGGCGAAGTGGATGAATACGCCAGCGGCCTTGCGGGTGTCTGTGACCCGAGCGGTGCCTGTGGTCGTGGTGATCACGCCAGTGTCGCCCAACTGCCCGCCGCTTTCTGCATAGAATGGCGTTTGGTTCAGCGCGATTTGCACAGTTTGACCAGCCTCTGCGGTATCAGTGGTTTTCCCGTCCTGTACCAATGCGGCGATCTTGCCCTCGGCTGTCTCCGTCTCGTAGCCGAGGAAATCTGTCACGCCCGCCTTGTCCGCCACGTCGAACCAGACGGTCGCATCCGCAGCCTCGCCCGAGCCGGACCACGCCGCGCGGGCCTTGGCTTTTTGCGCGGCCATCGCATCATCAAAGCCGTCGGTGTCTACCGCACGGCCTTTTTCGCGAAGCGCGTCCTGCGTCAGGTCGAGCGGGAAGCCGTATGTGTCGTAAAGTTTGAACGCCGACGCACCCGACAGGTTTGCGCCTTCGGGCAGGCCGCTCAGCTCATCGTCAAGCAGTTTCAAGCCGCGATCAAGGGTCTGGCGAAAGCGTGTTTCCTCTTGCAGCAGTGTTTGCTCGATCATTGTCTGCGCCTGCCCCAGTTCAGGATAGGCTTGGCCCATCTGGGCGACCAAAGCCGGCACAAGGCGGTGCATCAACGGGTCGGCAGCGCCAAGCAAATGCGCATGACGCATGGCGCGGCGCATGATCCGGCGCAGGACGTACCCGCGGCCATCGTTGCTGGGCATCACGCCATCCGCCATCAAGAACGAGGTCGAGCGCAGGTGGTCCGCGATCACGCGGTGGTGCGTCTTGCCGGGGCCATCGGGGTCGCTGCTGGTTGCATTGGCCGACGCCTCGATCAGGCTGCGCATGAGGTCGGTCGAGTAATTGTCGTTGGTGCCTTGCAGCAAGGCGGCGACGCGTTCGATCCCCATGCCCGTGTCGATAGATTTGTTCGGCAGGTCGCGGCGGGTGCCGTCCTCGAACTGCTCGTATTGCATGAACACAAGGTTCCAGATCTCGACAAAACGGTCGCCGTCTTCCTCGGGCGAGCCGGGAGGGCCGCCCCAGATGTGATCGCCGTGGTCATAAAAAATCTCGGTGCAGGGGCCGCACGGGCCAGTGGGACCAGCGGACCAAAAGTTATCATCCGTGGCGATACGGATGATCCGGTCATCGCTGAGGCCTGCGTGTTTTTTCCAGATTTCAACCGCTTCATCGTCGGTATGATAGACCGTGACCAACAGCTTTGAGGCATCAATGCCAAAGCCTTTGGTCAGCAAATCCCACGCCAGCGGAATGGCTTCTTCTTTGAAATAATCACCAAAACTGAAGTTGCCCAACATTTCGAAAAACGTGTGGTGGCGGGCGGTGTAGCCTACGTTATCCAGATCGTTGTGCTTGCCCCCTGCCCGCACGCATTTCTGCGCGGTGGTCGCACGGGAATAATCACGCGTTTCGACGCCCGTAAACAGGTTCTTGAACTGGACCATCCCCGCCGCTGTGAACATCAGCGTCGGATCATTGCGCGGTACCAGCGGGCTGGACGGAACGATCGCGTGACCGTGATCTCCATAATAATTCAGGAAGGTCGAGCGTATTTCGTTGAGCGTTTGCATGATGTCCGTCCTTTAGCCACGCAGATTGGTATCATGTGAGATAACGCTGGCATGGGGGCCTGTCCACAGCCGCCATTGAAAAAAGGGCGCGGGCCTTGCGGCGCGCACCCTTTTCATTCTGTTTTCCGCGATCCGGGCTTAGTCGTCGAGAATATCTTCGTTCTCGGAGCCATCGAAATCAAGGCCGTTGGCGGCACGGATTTTATCTTCGATATCTCTCGCCATGGCTTCGTTTTCGCGCAGGTAGTTCTTGGCATTCTCACGCCCCTGCCCGATCCGCTCGTCCCCGTAAGAGAACCAGCTACCGGATTTATCGACGATGCCCGCCTTCACGCCCATGTCCAACAGCTCCCCCATCTTGGAGATGCCTTCGCCGTACATGATGTCAAACTCGACCACTTTGAACGGGGCCGCGACCTTGTTCTTGACGATCTTGACCTTGGTTTGGTTGCCCACAACCTCGTCACGGTCCTTGAGCGACCCGATGCGGCGGATATCCAGACGCACAGAGGAATAGAATTTCAGCGCGTTACCGCCGGTCGTCGTCTCGGGAGAGCCGAACATAACGCCGATCTTCATGCGGATCTGGTTGATGAAGATGACCATACAGTTGGATTTCGAAATGGAGCCGGTCAGCTTGCGCATCGCTTTGCTCATCAACCGCGCCTGAACACCGACCGAGCTGTCGCCCATCTCGCCCTCTAGCTCTGATTTCGGGGTCAGTGCGGCAACCGAGTCCACGATCACCATGTTCACAGCACCCGACCGCACCAGCGTGTCCGTGATTTCCAGCGCCTGCTCGCCCGTGTCCGGCTGCGAGATCAGCAGCTCGTCAATGTCAACGCCCAGCTTGCGGGCGTATTGCGGATCAAGCGCGTGCTCGGCATCGACAAACGCACAGACGCCACCGGCCTTTTGCTGCTCTGCCACACAGTGCAGCGTCAGCGTGGTTTTACCCGAGGATTCAGGGCCGTAAATCTCGATGATGCGGCCCATTGGCAAGCCGCCAATTCCCAGCGCGATGTCCAGACCAAGCGACCCTGTCGAAGAGGCTTTGATATCTTGTATCGCCCCTTCCGAGCCCAGCTTCATAATCGAGCCTTTGCCAAACTGCCGCTCGATCTGCGCCAGTGCGCTATCAAGCGCTTTTTGTTTGTCTGCTGATTTCTTATCCATAGTCAAAAGATCTGCCGTTGCCATTTGGGTTCGTCCCTTACTGTCACAGGCGGGCGGTGGCGGCAATCGCCCCCGTTCCCGATGTTTCATGTTCTATTAATGTTCTTATGCGGACAAAAGTGGAACATTTCAATCAAATTATTCTTATCCCATCTTTGCGCCTGAAAGGTTAAGAAGTTGTTTATGATCGGGACAGTCGGTAAGATACCCGTAACAGGAGGCCTATATGCTTGTTTTCTTTAAAGAACGTCTTGCGTTTTTGTCGATGCCGAAGACCGGCACGACGGCCTATCAAACGGCATTGGCGCCGCGCGCCGATTTGGTCATCACCGATCCGCCGCTTTTGAAACATGCGCCTGTTTATCGCTACAACCGATTCATCCGTCCGATGTTCTTTAACGTCTGCGATGCCGAGATGGAGTTGATGGCCGTAATGCGAGAGCCCGTGAGCTGGTTGAGCAGTTGGTATCGCTACCGACAGCGTCCGTTTATGAAAGATAAACCCAACAACACACACGGCATCAGTTTTGATGACTTCGTTCTGGCCTATATGAAGGGCAAACGTCCCGGATTTGCCGAGGTGGGCAATCAGCTCAAATTTCTCGAGCGCCAGCCGAACGGGACGGGAATCACCCACCTGTTCGCCTATGAAGACCAGCCCCGATTGCGGCGCTTCCTTGAGGATCGTTTGGCGGTAAAGCTCGATCTCGCGCGCGAGAATGTCTCGCCAGAGCTGCCTGCCGAATTATCGGCAGATGTGGAAACGCGGTTTCGCCGCAAATTCGCCGAGGACTTCGCCCTCTACGACAGTATCGCCAAAGGCTAATGCAGCTGCTTGTTCACCGTGTCCGTCAGATCGCTGAGCGAGAAGGGTTTGGGCAGGAAAACCGAATTCGGGATCTTCTTTTGCGCCTCGCCCAGACTGTCCTCGGTATAGCCTGACACAAAGACAACCCGCACGCCCGGCCGATCCTTGAGCGCCTCGCGCACCCAGCTGGGACCGTCCATTCCGGGCATGACCACATCGGTGACAAACACGTCAATCTTCAACGTCTCATCCTCAAGTGTTTCAAGCGCGGCTTCCGCATTCTCGGCCTCCAGCACCGTGTATCCGCGCAGCCGCAAGGCGCGGCTGGCAAAGGCGCGCACGGGGGCTTCGTCCTCTACCAGAAGGATCACGCCCCCCGTGGGCGTCGTGCCCGCAATCTCCACCGGAGCGGCAACCTTGGGAGCGGCTTCTTCGGGCACTGCGGTCAGCGCGGGGAAATAGAGGGTGAAACAGGTGCCGACCCCTTCGGTGCTATCGATAAAGATGTAGCCGCCCGTCTGTTTGATAATGCCGTAAGCCGTGGACAGCCCAAGGCCTGTCCCCTCGCCCGTTCGCTTTGTTGTAAAGAACGGCTCAAAAACCTTTTGCAGTTTGTCCTGCGGGATCCCCTTGCCATCATCGCTGACCTTGATCGTGATATAGTTCCCCTCGGGCATAGTCACCTGATCGCGGGTAAGCGGTTCTGTCAGGGTCACGCCTTCGGTTACAATGCGGATTTCGCCTCCCGACGGCATGGCATCGCGGGCGTTGACCACAAGGTTCATCAGGACCTGCTCCAGCTGGCGTTTATCCGCACGGATCGGGTGCAACACGGGATCGTGGCTTAGCGTGAGGGTCACTTTCTCGCCCACAAGACGGTTGAGCAGATGGGTCAGGTCCGCAAGCGTGTCGCGCATGTCCAACGTCTCGGGCCGCAACGTCTGTTTGCGCGAGAAGGCCAGCAGTTGCCCGACAAGAGCCGCCGCACGGTTGGCGTTCTGGTTGATCTGGACCAGATCGCTATAGTCGCTATCGCCTTGGTCATGGCGCAACAGCAACAGATCGCAATGGCCCGAGATTGCGGTCAACAAATTGTTGAAATCATGGGCAACACCCCCCGCGAGTTGCCCGATTGCTTGCATTTTCTGGCTTTGCACGAACTGCGCTTCCAGCGATTTCAGCTCTGTCGCGTCATGCAACACAGCAACCAGCGCAGGCACGCCATCTTCTTCGATCCGGTTCAAAGTCACCTGCACAAAGGCTTCGCGGTCCCCGCGGGTCAGCCGCAGAAACTCTGACTTCTGCACAAGCCGCCCCGCCAACGTGTCCTCCAACCAGTCCGAGATCGAGCGGCCAAGCCCCTCCATCAAACCGGACAGATGGGTGCCCTCGCGCAAGGCGACGCCAATCAGCTTTGAGGCGCGAATGTTATAGGCTTGCACCGTGCCGTCCGGCGCGATTTTGACCATGGGGATCGGCATGTCCTGAAAAACCTGCCAATCGGGGTCTTGTTGTGCGCCATTTGCACCATCAGCGGGCGGCGGCAGCAGATAGATCGCACGGCGCCCCGCCCCCGCATCCGTTTGGGCAATCATTGCAGGTTTATTACCCGACGTGGTCGCAATGTTCATCACCGTGCCGGGGGCCACCAACTGATCGGGAAAGATCGTATCCAGTGACTTGCCCCGCGCCCCGACAAATTGCCGTGCGGCGTGGTTCATGGACAAAATCGCGCCACTGCGGCCGACCATCAACATGGGCAAAATACGGCTGTCCGACGGCAGATTTCCTGTCGCTTGCACATTCACAGGTTCAACCCGCCACGCAAATCCGTTCTGCCCGATTGCGTGGACGGCAAGCAGCAGCTGACCACTGTTGCTTACGATCTCTTCACGCGCAGAGCCCGTTGCCTCGGCACGCGATTGCAGACGAAACAAGATCGGGCCAGGGTTGCCCATCCGCTCTGTCAACATGGCGGCAAGGGTTGCCTCCTCCCGCGTGCCAAAAGCACGGTCGGCAGCCGCATTTGCGAATGTAATGCGCCCGTCACTGCCTGTGATGAAACTGGGGGCGCTGTCGTTCAGAATGAAATGCGCGACCGAGTTGTGCAGCTGGTCGCGGGCCATGAAAAGACCGCAACGCAAAATGGCCAAAACGACCACAACGCATATCAATGTCGCGGCACCGGTTCCTGCCGCCTGCCGCGCGAGCCCGTCCAGCATGAAGACAGCGCCTGCACCCAAAACAACCGCTAACCCCGCCAGAATACCAAGGCGCTGCGGCGAAAGCTCGGCCAACCTTTGTCCGAAAGACAGACGATTGTGCTGATGGTGCTGCATATGACCCTTCCCAGAAAACGACGATTTCGCCCGTACGAATCGTGAGTTTACTCTTGGCCCGAAGGGTTAACCGACCATTAACCGAGATGCGAAAGACGCACCAAACTCCCGCCACGGTTGAGTGTGGCGATTATTGCCGCAGCGTCAAGTGAGCAACGAAAAAACCGTCACCCAGATCGCTCACATCAAAGGTCTTTTGCCAATCGCAGGTCCAGGCAGGATGGCGGGCGAGAAATGCCTCGATCCGGGCTGCGTTCTCGTCTTGCAGGATCGAACATGTGGCATAGGCCAAGGTGCCGCCCTGCGCGACAAGCTCTGCTGCCTCATCAAGAATTCGGTCTTGCAGCGCAGTGGTTTGGGCAAGCTGTTCAGGCGTCAAACGCCATTTCGCTTCGGGAGCGCGCCGCCACGAGCCGCTGCCCGAACAGGGCGCATCCACCAGCACCAGATCATAGGGGCCGCTGCGGGCCAGCTCGCTCGTGGTCAGCTGCGTAATTTCCGCCTCTGCACGGGCGGCACGCAGTGGCAGGTCGCGCATCCGCGCAGGCTCGGCGTCATGGGCGAAGATCGCGTCGGCCCCGCGTGCGGCAAGGGCCAGCGCCTTGCCACCGCCGCCTGCGCAATAATCCAGCACGCGAGACGCAGCGGGCAAGCCGTCCACAATCGCCTGGCTGCTGGCGTCCTGCAACTCGACATAGCCTTCCAGATAGGCGGCTGCGTTGCGGATTTTGCGGGGCCCTTCGGTCACGGTCAGCGCGGTCGGGCTAAGCGGGTTTGGCACCGTCTGTACGCCCACCTCTGACAACATTAAAACTACATCAGAAACATTTGTTTTTGCGGTATTTACCCGCAACGTGACAGGCGCACGCGATTGCAGAAGATGCGCGGTTTCTTCTGCCTTGTCCCCAAGGCTGTTGCGGAAGCTTTCAGCCAGCCAATCGGGCAGGTTCATCGCATCATCTGCGGGAACAGCACCCTCGGGCGCAGTCACCTCATACTCCATCAAAGGCTGCGGCGCGTGGCCTTCGCCCGTGAACAGGGTTGCAGGATCCACACCTTGCGCCCGCAACAGTCCGATCATCAGCCCGCGCCCTGTCCCGGCCCCGCCCAGCCACGCGGCACTGCGCTTCTGGCGCAGCACATCAAAGACATAGTCACGGATCGCGGCACGGTCCTTGGAGCCGGCAAATCGGTTGGCGCGGCCCCAACGGGTCAGAACCTGCTCGGCGGGCGTGCCGTCGCCGACCATATCAAGTATTTCGATGGCCGCTGCCACCCGTGCCGCTGGGGTCATGGTCTAGCCGATCCGGTAGTTGGGGGATTCGCGCGTGATCTGCACGTCATGCACATGGCTTTCCTTCAGCCCCGCGCCTGTGATCTTCACGAAGCTACAGTTTTTGCGCATCTCGTCCACGGTGGCGCAGCCGGTATAGCCCATGGCCGCCCGCAGCCCGCCCACCATCTGGTGCACAACCGTTGCGGCAGAGCCCTTATAAGCCACCTGCCCCTCGATCCCTTCGGGCACCAGCTTGTCACTGGCCGCGTCTTTCTGGAAATACCTGTCGGCCGAGCCGCTGGCCATTGCGCCAAGCGATCCCATGCCACGATAGCTTTTGAAGCTACGGCCTTGGTAGAGGATGACTTCACCGGGCGACTCGTCGGTGCCCGCAATCATCGAGCCAACCATCGCGCAGGAGGCCCCCGCCGCGATAGCCTTGGCAAAATCGCCCGAGAACTTGATCCCGCCATCGGCAATAACAGGCGTGTCGCCTGCGGCCTTCGCGCAATCCATAATCGCGGTCAGCTGCGGCACCCCCACGCCCGCCACCATCCGCGTGGTACAGATCGAGCCTGGCCCGATACCGACCTTCACCGCATCCGCGCCCGCGCCGATCAGCGCGCGTGTCGCATCGCCCGTGGCCACGTTGCCTGCGACGACCTGCACGTCGTTGCTTAGCTTCTTTGCCCGCTCGACCGCGATGGCAACCCCTTCGGAGTGGCCGTGCGCCGTGTCGATCACGATCATATCCACGCCAGCCTCAACCAGCGCCTGCGAGCGTTCAAACCCTGCATCGCCCGTGGTGGTCGCCGCCGCCACGCGCAAACGGCCGAGGTCGTCCTTGCACGCGGTGGGGTTCAGCACGGCTTGTTCCGTGTCCTTGAGGGTCAAAAGCCCCGTCAGTTTGCCCTGCCCGTCCGTCACCAACAGCTTTTCGATGCGGCGCGCTTTCATCAGGCTGATCGCCTCGTCACGGTCGGCGGGCTCTTGCAGGATGGCAAGGTTGTCCGTGCTCATCATCAGATGCACAGGCGTGTCGTCGGCCGTGGCAAAGCGCATGTCGCGGTTGGTTACAATGCCCACAACGCGGCCCGTGTCATCAACCACGGGGAACCCCGTCACACGGTAGCGTTCTTGCAGCGCCTTGGCATCTGCCAGCGTCTGATTGGCCGTGAGAGTGATCGGGTTATAGACGATCCCGCTCTCGAACCGCTTCACGCGACGGACCTCGCGGGCCTGCTCTTCTGTGGTCAGGTTGCGGTGGATCACGCCCATCCCGCCCGCCTGCGCCATGGCAATCGCCATGCGCGCCTCCGTCACCGTATCCATCGCCGAGCTGAGCAGCGGGATGTTCAACGCAATCGACTTTGTCACGCGCGTGCGGGTATCTGCAGTGGATGGCAGGACCGAGGATGCGGCTGGAACCAGCAACACATCATCAAATGTCAGGGCCTCACGAATCTCCATAAAAACCTCCAAGGGGTATGGCATCAGTTGGCACGGCCATATCTCATGGATTTACCCGATTGGAAAGGTGTTCTCTTGCAATCGGTGCAGCCTTGTCCAAAGCTGCGTGCGAACACAAGGAGGCAGCATGGCGAAACACGGATATGAGGGCGGCAGGCTGGACCTGCCTTTCGTTGGTATTTCAACCTTCGGCAAACGCCCCTATGAGGGCGACTGGGCGAAACTCGACGCCGATGTGGCAATCCTTGGCGCGCCATTTGACGCAGGCACACAGTACCGCAGCGGCGCACGCTTTGGCCCGCGCGGCGTGCGCGAGGCATCGACCCTGTTCAGCTTTGGCCACGCTGGCGCCTACGACCACGAAGACGATACAACCTACCTGCCCGGTGACGTGAACATTGTCGACATGGGCGACGCCGACATCATCCACACCGATACCGAGGCCAGCCACGCCAATATCGAAGCAGGCGTGCGTGCCGCCCTCGACGCCGCCGCCCTGCCCGTGGTGATCGGTGGCGATCATTCGATCAACATCCCCTGCATCCGCGCCTTTGATGACCAAGGCGACATCCACATCCTGCAAATCGACGCGCATCTGGATTTCGTCGATGTCCGCCACGGCGTGCGCCACGGTCACGGCAATCCCATGCGCCGCGCCGCCGAGCATGATTATGTAACTGGCCTTACCCAAGTGGGCATCCGCAACGTCAGCTCCACCGCCAAAGAAGGCTACGCCGACGCCCGCGCCATGGGCAGCGACATCATCAGCGTGCGCCAAGCCCGCAAGATGGGCACCGCAGGCGTCATGTCCCATATCCCCGATGGCGCACGCGTCTATGTCACCCTCGATATCGACGCTTTCTGCCCCTCCATCGCACCGGGCACAGGCACGCCATCGCACGGCGGCTTTCTCTACTACGAAGTGCTGGAACTGCTCAAATCCGTGGCCGAGCGTCACGAGGTCGTCGGCATGGACCTCGTCGAAGTCGCCCCCGACTATGACCCCACAGGCTCCACCCAAATCCTTGCCGCACAAATCCTGCTCAACTTCCTCGGCTTAATCTTTCACGCCCGCCAACAGCTCTAACACGACCGCCTATTTTTTCTGACCCTATATCCTCGGGGGAAATTGGCGCCTTGCGCCAAGGGGGCTGCCCCCCAAACCTCCCTGAAATGACGCAACTGCCCATGATTATGGCGTGTCCACACATCCCACCTTGCCCCTCACCGCAAGATCAACAGGTGTTTCGCAGGCCAAACCCATATTGAAATTTTCGGGTTTTCATTCCCATGCGCTACAGGCAAGGTGCGCGCATAAATTGTCTCAAAAGGTCAGCTCCATGCGTTTTATCCTCTCCTCTCTCGTTTGCGCTCTTGCATTGTCCGCCTGTGGCGGCCCATCCCAAACACCAGAGCAGCGCGCCCAATCCGCAGCCAACAAAGCCGCCACAGCGCAAGCTGTCAAAAACGCAAAAACCGCCAGCGTGAACGGCAAAGCCTTCCGCGTGGCAGAGCGCCGCGACAAAGGCTATGCGCTGGTTGAACTGCAAGGCAGTGCCGCCCCCTATACCGCCCTCGAGGTCGAGCGGGCAGCAGCCTCTGCCACTGGCTGCGGAGCGACGTTTGAGCCCGGCATTCTGGCCTTTGTGGGCGGCGATGTGCGCAAAGCCGATCTGGGCGCGTTGCGCAAGAAAGTCTCGGGCAATTTCAACGGTTGGCGCGTGAACCTCAAATGCTGATGCTGCGGGCACGGCTGGCGGGTGCGGCGCTTTGTGCTGTACTGGCCGGCTGTGCGCCCTCTGCGCAGACGGACGTGCAAACAGCGATTGCCGAAGTGAGCAGCCGCAGCGTGCAAATCCCAGACTACCCCCAAGCGAACCGCACCTATCTGTCGTTCTCTGGCGCGCACGGGTTTCAGGTCACGTATCTGGCCGCGGGCGGTGCATCGCATCTGTGGTATCCCGGCAATCAGCAGGCGCTGAAGGGCGCGTACAAGCGCGACACGATTGGCGGGCGCGACGCAATGTGCTGGCGGTACGGAGCGCAGACCTACAACCCCGTGACCAAGCAAGGCGGCGGGAAATTCGCCTGCCAGTCGATGGAGCTCACGCGAAAAACGGTCGTGGCGCAGCTGCGCGGCGATCCCTTCAGGCTGGCCACCGGCAAACTACCCTACCGCCTTGCCCGCTGCACCGCGCCGCGCGAATTCAGCTTTGACCGCGCCAGGTTTAGCTGTTGATGGCGCGATTGAGCGTTGAGATGACGCAGGCTTGCACGCACCCCGCGCTTTGTCCCATAAGCTGAGGTAATCCATAGCCAAAGGCGCACCCAGATGAGCGACGATCCCCTTGTCATCTTCACCCCCTCCGGCAAACGCGGACGATTCCCCGTGGGCACGCCTGTCCTGACGGCAGCACGCCAACTGGGGGTCGATCTGGATTCCGTCTGTGGGGGGCGCGGCATCTGCTCGAAATGCCAGATCACACCAGGCTACGGCGAGTTCTCCAAACACGGCGTCACGGTCGAGGCCGACGCCCTGTCGGAGTGGAACAAGGTCGAGGCACGCTACGACGAGAAACGCGGGTTGAAACAAGGCCGCCGCTTGGGCTGTCAGGCCACCGTCCTCAAAGACGTCATCATCGACGTGCCCGCGGAATCCCAAGTCCACAAACAGGTCGTGCGCAAACGCGCCGAGGTGCGTGACATCACGCTCAACCCCTCGACCAAGCTTTACTACGTTGTGGTAGAAGAGCCCGACATGCATGACCCTTCCGGCGATCTGGAGCGGTTGCAAAAGGCGCTGCTGGAGCAATGGGAGCTGGACGAGGTCCGCGCCGATCTGCACATCCTGCATGTGATGCAAACGGTCCTGCGCAAAGGCAATTGGAAAGTCACCGTCGCCGTGCATCTGGGCGACGACG
Source organism: Sulfitobacter aquimarinus (assembly GCF_040149565.1). Taxonomy (NCBI): domain Bacteria; kingdom Pseudomonadati; phylum Pseudomonadota; class Alphaproteobacteria; order Rhodobacterales; family Roseobacteraceae; genus Sulfitobacter; species Sulfitobacter aquimarinus. Next base: position 153,316 of record NZ_JBEFLO010000006.1, on the reverse strand, counting down.
AGAACAAGCCGCGCATCATGCACATCTGGCCGGGCTTTTACGATGGCACGATTTACGGCGTGGCCGTCGACCTTGGCTCAACCACCATCGCGGCGCATCTGTGCGACCTGCAAACCGGCGAAGTCGTCACCTCCTCTGGCGTGATGAATCCGCAAATCCGCTTTGGCGAGGATCTGATGAGCCGCGTCAGCTATTCCATGATGAACGCACGCGGGGCCGAGGAGATGACGCTTGCGGTGCGCGAAGGGATGAACGCGCTGTTCACGCAGCTTGCCTCGGAGGCGCAGATCGACAAGCAACTGATCGTGGATGCCGTTTTTGTCTGCAATCCGGTCATGCACCACCTCTTCCTTGGCATTGATCCATTCGAGCTGGGCCAAGCACCCTTTGCCCTTGCCACCTCCAACGCCATGCGCCTGCGGGGGCGCGATCTGGACCTCAACATTCACGAGAGCGCGCGCGTCTATATGCTGCCCTGCATCGCGGGCCATGTGGGCGCGGATGCCGCCGCCGTGGCCCTGTCCGAGCATCCCGATACCTCCGACGATCTGGTGCTGATTGTGGATGTGGGCACCAACGCGGAAATTCTGCTGGGCAACCGCGAAAAGGTCCTCGCCTGCTCCTCGCCCACGGGCCCTGCGTTCGAGGGCGCGCAAATCAGCAGCGGCCAGCGCGCCGCCCCCGGCGCGATTGAGCGGGTCGAGATTGATCCCGTCACCAAATTGCCGCGCTTTCGCGTGATCGGCAGTGACATCTGGTCCGACGAAGAAGGCTTTGATGCGGCGATTGCGCAGACTGGTGTCACAGGCATCTGCGGCTCTGGCATCATCGAGATGGTGGCCGAGATGCGCATGCACGGCATCGTTGACGCGCCGGGCCTGATCGGGACCGCCGAACAGACAGGCAGTGCGGCGGTTTTTGCCGACGGGCGCACCAACAGCTATCTGGTCTATGACGGCACCGATGACGGCGGCCCCAAGATCACCGTAACCAACCGCGACATCCGCGAAATCCAGATGGCCAAGGCAGCACTCTATTCCGGTGCGCGTTTGCTAATGGACAAGTTCGAGGTCGACGCGGTGGACCGTGTCGTGCTGGCCGGTGCCTTTGGCGCGCATATCTCGTCCAAACACGCGATGGTGCTGGGCATGATCCCTGACGCCCCGCTGGACAAAGTCACCTCGGCGGGCAACGCTGCGGGCACGGGGGCGCGCATCGCGCTCTTGAACCGTGAGGCACGCTCCGAGATCGAGGAAACCGTGCGCAACATCCACAAGATCGAAACCGCGATCGAGCCGCGCTTCCAAGAGCATTTCGTGAACGCTTCGGCCATGCCCAACGCGGTCGAGCCCTTCCCGATCCTGAATTCGATTGTCACCCTGCCGACACAGACATTCAACACAGGCGGCGGCGATGGTGGCAGCGGCGGAAGACGGCGACGCACGCGTGGGTAGCGCTGGCCGCTAAGCGGAAGACCCCGCTGCGGGCGCGGTGCAGGATTTGTCACATTCGCCCCGCGCTGCCGTCTTGACCTCACCATCTGTCTGGCTTAGTCACCCCGTAGGCGCGCGGGTATGGTGAAAAGGTATCACGGCAGCTTCCCAAGCTTTAGTTACGAGTTCGATTCTCGTTACCCGCTCCAGCCAAACTCTTCAAAATATTCATATAAATAAATGAGTTACCCACAGCGCTGTGTGAAACCTCCGCACGAAGCGTATTTAAAAAATAGGAAAATTCGGGAACGTCTGGGGCATTTTGGGTGCTAGACCCCCAGACTTTTCCCCAGACCTCACTCAAGGGATAAGAGCCCCCTGGTATCGGCACCTTTCCCTCATAAAATACAACAAAACAACATTTTACTACACCTTCCAGCATTGAAGGGTACTGCAACCTCATCGTTATTGTCAGTCCGTGCCTCTTTATGGGATTGTTCGCGGCTGTTTAGCTCGGGGGCCCCGATTGCGTGCCCCAAATGTCCATATTCAACCCACATGGTACCTTAGCAGGTAGACATGACAGTTATCGCAAAAGCATCGCTACAGCCGCAATCTTTGCCAACGAATTGGTCAAAATGAATCAAAGTCGATTTCTTCAGTACTGCAGTCAGGTGACGGCACATCCCAGTTAAAGTGCTCCTGAAAGCGGCTTGCCAAGGTATACCAACGCCCATCCCATTCCTGCCCAGCAGGATTGATAGTAAGCTGCACAAGGTCAAATTGGCCCTCACGTCCCATGTCGTCCTTCAACAAGATTGAGGAATAGTCCGGACTGAATTTCTGTGTGGCTTTCAGGCCCGCTTCTTTGGCCAGCCTTTTCAATCTGAAAAACCAGATGCCTCGCCCGGCGTCGCCACCTCCGTAAGAATTTTCAGGTAGGCCATCATCTCTGTCAACTGCCCATTGAGGTGTGCCAACTGACGCTCCTGCCGGTCGCCCTTCTCGATGAGGCTCTGGAGGAGATTGAACAGGCGGTCCGCGAAATCGAGGTCCTTCTCCTGTGCTTCCGGATCGAGAAGCGCCAGGATTGGCAGCAGCTTCTGGATATCTTCCCGTGTCAGATCCAGTTTTTCGTGGGTGATTTTGTGGTTTGAGTTCATTTCGGTCATCGTCGCATCCTTCAGTAGATGAAAATTCCGGGAGCGGTATACTCCCGATGTGCTGTCTTACATGCCGCAAGAAGAGCACCGTTCTTGCAAGCCGGAGCCGCGTAGCGAACACCAGCCTTCGCAGGATGTTCTTAGAGGAGAATGCTGGGCCCGCGTCTCGTGGATTGATCCGGCGTCCTGTCTGGAAGTTCTTGGGGATCAAATAGCTGGCATTTTGCGCGCAGATATCAATCTGCCATGGCGACTCAATCCTGCGCAGTCCCCGGTTCAGCATATCGAGAGTTTCGGGACGGAACCGGCCCATCACCGCATTCAGGTCCGTCGCAAATTGAAAAGCAGCGTGGTTCTTTCGCTGCCTTCGCTTTGGTATCGGCATTACAAGGCACATTTCCGGATCAGGCATCCAGTCTGGTTCAGGCAGGCTGAGCCGATGACACAAGTCACGCGCCAGCTTTTTTGTGAAGGCAACGGAGGTCGCAACATCGAGGGAGCGGCCTGTAAAGGTCTGACGAGCCGCAATGATGTGTACATGGTCGCAGTTTGTCTGCTCACCACCCCATACGACCCACGGCACCAAGTCTGGTGGTAGCCCGCTTTCTCTCAAGACATGCCGCACGACCTCATGCCACTGCTCCTCGCTCAGCTGAATTCCAGCCGGCAGCGACAGCGTAAAATGAACCAGCCCATCGCCTTTTGGTTCTTCGAAACGAGCGAAAAACTTGATCAAGGCTTTGGTGTTCGTTTCTAGAATACTGCCGCTCAGCACATGACCGGTCTTGGACGGATAGTACATCAATGGATCGGCCTTTGAAAGAAATGTTGCGTGCCGCCACATCAATCAGACCCTTGGATCAGGGCAGTCATCGCTTCCCGGACATCGCGTGACATCCTCTTAATCTGACGAGGCTTCAACAGGTGGAGGCGCCCGGTGTCTGCACGCATCAGTTGATGGAGCGAATAGGCCATATGTGACAGCTGAATGAACACATCATCAGGTGTGTGCTGACCGTATTCCGCTGCGGCATGGCTGAGAAATTTTGCACGGGTCGCGAAGCCATATTGCTTCATCTTGGCATCGATGGACGCGAATTCTTCGGCGCTTGCGCGATATGTGTAGCGTGTATTGTTATTGCTCATGATCTCACCTTAATTTGTAAAATCAGAATACAAGGCTTGAAGCCGAATTGCTGTTTTTATCAAAATCACCCGTGCTTCGAAATTCTTCAAAAGCGGCGAAAACATATGCGATAAAGGGGTTTCAGTCCGTCGGTGAGGTTTCAAGAAATATGTCGATAGCAAGAATCCGTCGCTTCCGACCGTTTCACACCATATTCTATTTGGCGGATAGAAAATGACGTCACGCTTTAGGTTCTCATGATCAGCAAAACCGAATATCGCCTGAAATCCGCACGACTGCGCCCTTGGACCAGCATCGCCGCGCCCCAAAAACTTGATCGTTTAACAATTAGCATCAAGCAGGCCATGATATCCTACTCCGCCTTGAGCAATCCCAGAACCCCCTCTAAGGTCGTACGAAACAAAATATAGCTTTCATAATAAGCGTATAGCCCTGAGGAATATTCGAGCCGTGAACCAGACCTCCCACAACCGCCTTGTCTCCTTCATCTGGTCCATCGCGGATGACTGCCTGCGGGACGTCTATGTCCGCGGCAAGTACCGTGATGTGATCCTGCCGATGGTGGTCTTACGCCGTCTGGATACATTGCTGGAGCCGACAAAAGACGCGGTGCTGGAGGAGGTCCGCTTTCAACGAGAGGATATGAAATCCACTGAGCTGGATGATGCGCCCCTGATCGATGCCTCGGGGTACGTCTTCTATAACACAAGCAAGTGGACCCTGAAAAAGCTCCAGTCCACCGCGACCAACAACCAGCAGATCATGCTTGGCAATATCGAGGAATACCTCGACGGGTTCTCGGACAACGTGAAAGAGATCGTTCGCCGTTTCAAACTGCTTGAACAGATGCAGCATATGGCGAACAAAGATGTCCTGCTGAACGTGATCGAGAAATTTGTCTCGCCCTACATCAACCTGACGCCGAACGAGATTGAAGACCCAGATGGCAACGCCCTGCCCGCCCTGTCCAACCTTGGCATGGGCTACGTCTTTGAGGAACTGATCCGCAAGTTCAACGAAGAGAACAACGAGGAGGCAGGTGAGCATTTCACCCCGCGCGAGGTAATCCACCTGATGACGCATCTGATGTTCGACCCGATCAAGGACCGCCTGCCCCCGATCATGACCATCTATGATCCCGCCTGCGGCTCGGGCGGTATGCTGACGGAGGCGCAGAATTTCATCAAAGACCCCGACGGCCTGATCGCCGCGTCCGGTGATGTTTACCTCTATGGTAAAGAGATCAACGACGAAACATATGCGATCTGCAAATCCGACATGATGATCAAGGGCAACAACCCCGAGAACATCAAAGTCGGCTCCACGCTGTCCGTTGATGAGTTTTCCGGACAACGTTTTGACTTCATGCTGTCCAACCCGCCTTACGGCAAAAGCTGGTCGTCAGAGCTCAAGTACATCAAGGACGGCAAAGACGTCATCGACAGCCGCTTTCAGGTTGAACTGAGCGATTACTGGGGCAAGACGGAAACCGTCGATGCCACGCCGCGCTCCTCTGATGGGCAGCTGCTGTTCCTGATGGAGATGGTCGGCAAAATGAAATCGACCACGGCCAGCGCCATCGGGTCGCGCATCGCCTCGGTGCATAACGGCTCCAGCCTGTTCACAGGCGACGCGGGCAGCGGGGAGAGCAACATCCGCCGCTATGTGATCGAGAATGACATGCTCGACACCATCATCCAGCTTCCGAATAACCTCTTCTATAACACGGGCATCACCACCTACATCTGGCTACTCAGCAACGCCAAGCCTGAGGCACGCAGGGGCCGTGTCCAACTGATCGACGGGAACCTGCTGTTCCGTAAGCTGCGCAAGAACCTTGGCGACAAGAACTGCGAATTTGCACCTGAGCATATCGAGGCGATTACACAGGCCTACCTGAACTTCTCCCCCGTTGAACGTGAGATTGACCAGAACAACGATCCCGTCGGCATTGCCGTACAGATATTCGAAAATGAGGATTTCGGCTATCACAAGGTCACAATTGAGCGGCCAGACCGCCGCCGTGCGCAGTTCAGTGCGGAGCGCCTTGCGCCTTTGCGCTTTGACAAAGGGCTGCGGAAACCGATGGAATATATCTGGGGTGAATATGGTGACCGTGTTTATGAGAGCGGGGTTCTGAAATCACAGACCAAGGCGATCCTGGCGTGGTGTGAAGAACAGGACATCACCCTGAATGCCAAACAGCGCACCAAGCTGACAGATACCAAGATGTGGACGGCCCTGCGCGACCTGATGAACACGGGGCTTACCCTGATGGAGGATATCGGGACGCAGGAGACGGCAGACTTCAACACCTTCCGCGATGCGGTGACAGCGGTGATCAAGGCGCGCAAGATCAAGGTGTCGGCGACCGAGAAGAACGCGATCCTGAACGCGGTCAGCTGGTATGACGCAAAGGCTGAAAAGGTCAAAGGCAAGACGCATAAATTTAAGGGGGACGCGCTGGACGATCTGACCACCCGTTTGGGATGTGATGCGGGCGATCTGGCTGATTTCGGGTATTACCTGCAAAAAGATGGCAGCTATCTGACCTACGAGAGCAACTCGGACCTGCGCGACAGTGAATCCGTCCCGCTTAAAGACAGCATTCACCGCTATTTCCGTGCCGAGGTGCAGCCGCATGTGAACGAGGCATGGATCAATCTCGAGAGCGTCAAGATCGGCTATGAGATCAGCTTTAACAAATACTTCTATCGGCACAAACCACTGCGTGGGTTGGATGAAGTGACAGAGGATATTCTGAAATTGGAGGAAAAGGCCGACGGATTGATGTCGGATATTCTGGGCGTGAAGATCGAGACCAAGCTGGAGCCCGCAGAATGAGTTTGGCCTCCTTCGCAAAGCATGACAGCTACAAGGATAGTGGCGTCGGATGGATTGGTGACGTTCCCGAGCATTGGGAAATGCGCGCAAATAAGCACCTCTTCCAGCTGGAGAAACGCACAGTCGGGAAACGCTCTTCCGAATTTGATCTTTTGTCACTTACACTTCGTGGTCTGATCAAGCGTGATATGGAAAACCCCGAAGGAAAGTTCCCAGCGGAATTTGACACCTATCAAGAAGTTTTACCTGGCGACTTTGTATTTTGCCTCTTCGATGTGGAAGAGACACCGAGAACCGTTGGTCTATCGTCTTTTGCCGGAATGATTACTGGTGCTTACACGGTGTACCGACCTCTTGGCGGATCAGATCCAAAATTTCTGTATTACTTTTATCTGAATGCGGACACCGATAAGAAAATGCGGGGCCTTTATAAAGGTTTGCGCAACACCATCCCAAAGGATGCATTTGCAACCTTCAAAACGCCTCTACCACCCCTCCGAGAACAAGGCGCCATTGCATCGTTCCTCGACGACAAATGCAAAAAGATTGATGAGGCGGTGCGGATCAAGGAGGCGCAGATAGCGCTTTTGCGCGAGCGGCGGCAGATCCTGATCCAAGAGGCCGTCACCCGCGGCCTCAACCCCGACGCCCCGATGAAAGACAGCGGCATCGACTGGTTCGGCCAAATCCCCGCGCACTGGAAGACACTCAATTTTAGATATTTGATTGATACACTGACTGATTTTACGGCAAACGGTTCCTTCGCGGACCTTGCAAAGAATGTAACCTATTTGGATATTCCTGATTACTCACGCTTGATACGACTTACAGATTTGCGGAGGAGCATGACGAACAAAGGAGTTTTCCTGAGCAAGGCATCGCATTTCTTTCTAAAGAAGTCCGAACTGTTTGGGGGCGAGCTTCTAATGGCAAATGTAGGAGCATACGCTGGGTTCTCTTGCGTAATGCCAAAAACTGAATACCCAGCATCTTTAGGGCCAAACATGCTTTTGATGCGGCTAAAGTGCGAAGCGTCTGTGGACTATATTACGCTGCTCCTAAATTCTCCGGCATACTGGGGCTATCTAAGAACTGCTGCGCAGTCATCAGCTCAACCCAAGCTGAACAAAGAAAATGTCAGGGCCATTCCAATAGTGTTGCCTCCTAAAGATGAGCAGGACACGATCACGGCGTATTTGAAATGCGAATATGAGAGATTTGATGCAGCAATAGCCCTAAAACAAGACCAGATCACCGCGCTCAAAGAATACAAAACCAGCCTGATCAACGCGGCCGTCACCGGCAAAATCAAAGTCACTTAAGGGGTCCGTCATGGTCAGCAACACACGCGAAATCGCATTGGAACAGGCCATTGAACGCCATTTGGCGGGCGCCAGTACCGAAGAACGTAACGCAGGCACCATCCCAACAGGCCCCTACCGCATCGGCAACCCGTCAGACTTTGATGCCGCCCACGCGCTCGACACCGCTCTCTTCTGGGAATTCCTTGAGACAACCCAAGGCAAACAGCTCGAAAAACTGAAAACCCGCAATCCGTCTGATTGGCAGGCCAAAATCCTCGGCCAGTTCGACAAACTGGTAAAACGCCACGGCATCCTCCACATCCTGAAAAAGGGCCTCGCCGTTGATGACGCCGTCCTGACCTGCATGTACCCTGCCCCGCTCGCCAGTTCGGCGCAAAAGGTCCACGACAACTTTGCCGCCAATATCTGGAGCGTGACACGGCAGGTCCGCTATAGCCTCGCCAACCCCGCCGAAGAGGTGGATATGGCGCTGTTCCTCAACGGTCTGCCGCTGGTCACGATCGAGCTGAAGAACGCATGGACCGGCCAGACCGCCCGTTTTCACGGACAAAAGCAATACCGCGACCGCGACGCCACCCAACCCCTGATGCAGTTCGGCCGCGCGCTGGTGCATATGGCGGTGGACACCGACGAGGTGTTCATGGCGACCAAGCTGACCGGTGCCTCCACATGGTTCCTGCCGTTCAACAAGGGCCACAACGAAGGCCAAGGCAATCCGCCCAACCCCGATGGCCATAAGACCGCCTACCTGTGGGAAGAGGTATTCGCCACCACCAGCCTGTCCGGCATCATCCAGCACTTTGTCCTGCTGGAAGGGAAAAAGAACGACCCGCTGGCGAAAAAGACGATGATCTTCCCGCGCTATCAACAGCTCGACGTGGTGCGCAAAGTTCTGGCCCACACCAGCGCACATGGCGTCGGCCACAGTTACCTAATCCAGCACTCCGCAGGGTCGGGCAAGTCAAACTCCATCACATGGGCAGCCTATCAGCTGATCGAGAGTTACCCCGAAACGCTTGATATCCCCGGTGCCAAAGCGCTGGATGCGCCGCTGTTCGACAGCGTGATCGTGGTGACAGACCGCCGCCTGCTGGACAAACAACTGCGCGACAACATCCGCAACTTCTCAGAGGTGAAGAACATCGTCGCCCCTGCCCTGCGATCCTCTGATCTGAAAGCTGCGCTGGAAAACGGTAAGAAGATCATCATCACCACGATCCAGAAGTTCCCGTTCATCATCGAAGGCATTGCCGATCTGAGCGAGAACCGCTTTGCTGTGATCATTGATGAGGCGCACAGCGGTCAAAGCGGTCAGGCCAGCGACACGATGAACCGTGCCATGGGTGGTAACGCTGATGCCGAGACGGAGGATGCACAGGACGCTATCGTTGCCGCGATGCAGTCGCGCAAAATGCGTGGCAACGCCTCCTACTTCGCCTTTACTGCCACACCGAAGAACACGACATTGGAGAAGTTCGGCACAAAGCAGCCAGACGGCAGTTTCCGGCCATTCCACCTCTACAGTATGAAGCAGGCCATCGAAGAAGGCTTTATCCTCAACGTGCTGGCTAATTACACCACGTACAAAAGCTACTACGAAATCCAGAAGTCGATTGAGGACAACCCGCTGTTCGATACGGCAAAGGCCCAGAAAAAGCTGCGCGCCTATGTCGAGCGGAGCCAGCAAACGATCAACACGAAAGCCGAGATCATGCTGGACCACTTTATCCCGCAGGTCGTGACCGCCAAAAAGCTGCGCAGCAAAGGCAAGGGGATGATTGTCACGCAGGATATCGAAATGGCGATCCGGTATTATAATGCTGTGATGGCCCTGCTCGAGAAACGCGGAAACCCCTTCAAAGTAGCGATTGCCTTCTCCGGCGAGAAGAAGGTTGACGGGAACACATACACTGAAACAGAAATGAACGGCTTTCCCGAAGACAAGACCCGCGAGAAATTTGACGACGACGAATACCGTCTGCTGATCGTTGCGAACAAATACCTGACCGGCTTCGATCAACCCAAGCTCTGTGCGATGTACATCGATAAGAAGTTGCAACATGTTCTGGCGGTTCAGGCACTGTCTCGTCTCAATAGATCGTCATCAAAGCTTAACAAGCGCACTGAAGACTTGTTCGTGCTCGATTTTTTCAATTCGGCCGATGATATCAAAACAGCGTTTGACCCGTTCTACACGGTCACCACGCTGTCAGAGGCGACTGACGTAAACATGCTCCACGACCTCTTGGCGCATCTCGATAGCGTAGGTGTCTATGAGGCTGCAGAGATCGAAGCGTTCATCGTGAGATACTTCGCTGGCGAAGACGCACAAGCCCTGAGCCCGTTGATCGACGTTGCCGCTGACCGTTTCAACACCGAGCTTAATCTTGAAGACGAGGATAAAATCGACTTCAAAATCAAGGCTAAGCAGTTCGTCAAAATATACGGTCAGATGGCTTCAATCATGCCATTTGAGGTTCTGGCATGGGAAAAGCTATTCTGGTTCCTGAAATTCCTTGTTCCAAAGCTGAAGATCAAGGACCCAAATGCAGATGCGCTGGACGCCTTGTTGGATGCAGTTGATTTATCGTCCTACGGGCTTGAGCGTACGAAGTTAAACCAGGCAATTGGACTGGATGATGCATTAACTGAACTCGACCCGCAGAACCCAAACCCGCGTGGCTACCGTGAAGGTGAAGTTCAAGAGGACCCACTTGAGGAGATCATACGAAACTTTAATGACCGTTGGTTCCAAGGATGGAGTGCTACCCCTGAGGAAAAGCGGGTAAAGTTCGTGAACATCGTCGAGAGCATAAAAACGCATCCTGATTATGGGACGAAATACAAAGAAAATTTCGATCCCCATACGAAGGAAATTGCGTTCGAAAAGATATTCCAAGAGGTTATGCTCCAACGTCGAAAAGATGAGATGGAACTTTATAGACTCTGGGCGTCAGATCCGTCATTCAAAGCAGCGTTCACAGAAGATGCCAAGCGCGTACTGAAGTCGAATTAATCCATTATCACGCTTGCTTCCGGCCCTCTTTAGACATTCGCTGGATGGGCCATCGCTGTGGTGCAGTCTTCCCGAAGCCGAGATTAGGTGACCTCGCGTGTTCCCAGCAGGTTCTTCGATGTGGTGTCCCAGACTTCTCATGAAGAACAGCCGAACATGCTGGAAACAATGTATTTCATGCTATATGGATTGCGACAAGCAGTGGTGATATCTTCGGCCGTCTATTGCTTTGAACTCATTTGATAGCACCACCGGTAGCATACGAGACAGCGATGAATTTCACAGTCATTTCATATACAGATCGCAGAAAACGTTACAAACGGCTGACGGGTGTATCCGAAGCATTTCTGATACGCGACAACTGGGACGATTATGGGTTAAAGACCAGTTTTGCCCTCGTCTATTTTGACGACGAAGGCGAGCGATATGAGCTCGGTCAGGTTAAAATCATGCTGGCTGGTATGCTGACCGGTTACGTCGCTATCGACGATGAATTCGAAGCCTTGGGACCAGGTTATGGCTCGCTCGGACAGGACCAGAGCTTTTACGAAACCCTGCTTGAATTGAGCGAGCCGGTTCGCGTTGCGATCCTCGGCGCGCTGCGTGACGTAGTGTGGGACGAGGCAATCCGTGCGGAGTTACAGAATGATGATGCCTACGACACGTCGCTCACTCGGTCAGTCGGCGATGCCCGTTTCAACAAGCTTCGATCGATTATCCAAGAGCAGTCCGCTCTTACTGCTTTTAACTTTGTCTACCGATTTCCGAATATTGGAGATAAGGTAGTCGTCCAGGTCGATCCTGACAGTATTCCACCAAGCAATATCCACGTCGTAATTGGACGTAACGGCGTCGGCAAAACTACTCTGCTGACGTCGATCAGTGCGCTGCTTCGCAATGGGAAGGACAAACGCCTTGGGGCATTGAAGTTCGAAGAGAACCCAGACGCAGCGCCCAAGGATCAATTTGCAAATTTGATCACCGTAGCGTTCAGCGCATTTGATAATTTTGATCCGCCGCCTCGATCGGCGAGCGGGAAATTGCGTAGCCGTAAGGCCGGAACGCGGAGCGGCATCGACTACACCTATGTTGGATTAAAAAAGCGCCTTCGAGTCGGCGACGAACGTGCAACGGGCAATAAAAGTGAAGCTGACCTCCAGAAGGACTTTGTCGAAAGCACGCTCCAATGTCTTCGCAGTGCCAGTCGCCCGAGATGGCAGGAAGCAATGCGTATTCTAGAGGCTGACCCGCTGTTTGCTGGGTTGGGCCTATCGCTTCTCGCCGATCTGGATGCCGAGACAGTCGAGAACCGAGCTGGGGAGATCTTTGATACCGCGAGTTCAGGGCACAAGGTTGTCCTGTTAACACTGACGCGGCTTGCCGAACTTGTCAGCGAACGCACGCTGGTCCTTATTGATGAACCTGAAGCTCATCTGCATCCTCCGCTGGTCATGGCGCTGGTCCGCGCCATCTCAAATCTGCTCGCGCAGCGGAACGGCGTTGCGATCCTTGCAACCCACTCGCCGGTGGTCGTACAGGAAGTGCCGGCAAGCTGCGTCACGCTCCTGTTCCGGGCGGGGGATGAAGTGCGGGCCGAGCGTCCAGAGATCGAGACCTTTGCTGAAAACCTTGGCACGCTAACCCGCGAAATTTTTAGGGTGGAAGTGACCGAGAGCGGCCATCATGCGGTGATTACCGACGTGGCGCAAACCGCTGAAACTTTCGACGATCTCTTGGAGACGTTTAGCGATCAGATCGGTGCTGAAGGCCGAGCATTGGCGCGTGCGATACTGCGAGCCGCCAACTGATGCTTGCAGTTGACCGACCAGACGAGGACGCTGGCGCCGTCTTTGGTGCCTGCGCGACACGCACGCGGGATGTCAATTTGAGGGCGGCTCTATTGGACCAGCGTCCGTATGTCGAGGCTCGCACGGCCTTGTATCTCGAGCACGCCAACCTTGGTATGCTGGTCGACCTCGCACCCGAAGAACCAGTCGACATAGATCCAGCGGAACTGAGTGGCCTCTACGGTCGTGTCTTGGTGAAGGGCGGCGAAAGACCACTTTATCTAAGGCTCAGAGGAGGATCACGTTTCAACCGCTGCCCCACGTGCGGCCAACGTGACGTGAAAACACTCGATCATTATCTGCCAAAGGATCAGTATCCTGAGCTTTCCGTGTTTCCGGCGAACCTCGTTCCATCCTGCTTCGAGTGCAATCACGCGAAGCTGACCTATCGCGCTGAGGAACGAGCCGAAGAGCTTTTTCATCCTTATTATGATGACTGGAGCGGTTTTAGACTGCTAAGCGCCACAATCGACGTCGGTGCGGGCGTGAACACCAGCTTTGCAATCAGAAGCCCTAACGGCGTCGAAATTGAAACGATCGAGCGCGCTCGGCATCATTTCTCACAACTTGGGCTCGCCGCGCTATATGAGCAGCATGCTGCGATCGAACTTGTTGAGCGGAAGCCTATCTTCCAGTCGATCTTCGCATCTGACGGCTTAGAGGGCTTGCGTGACGAACTCGCCTTCGAAGCCCGCAGCCGGCGTAGAGCAAACATCAATAGCTGGCAATCCACACTATACCGAGCGCTTTCGCGTAGTGGCGAGTTCTGCGCTGGTGGTTTCGAACAGATTGAAGATCCCTAAGCACTTCCTTATGTGTGTTTTAATTCCGGTATATTCCTTTCCCGCACCAGACTTTGGCGATACGCGCCGCGAACGACAGTTTCCCGCCTCCTGAGCAGGTCAACCGCGGTTCAGCAGGGTCATCCTGGCAGAATGTCCGCTTCCGCGATTTGACAGTTATAACAGATAAGGTCTGCTCTCCGCCCACCTTACCGAATGCTGATTGCTTAAGGTTATAAAGTTTGCAACTGCAGCGAATGGCGAAAGATCCCTCATAGGCGGCGGGGTACGCCGAAGACCTCCTTCTGATCAATAATTATCCGTCGGTCAGAAGCCACTTCTTATGAGCCACAATAACTCGATCACTCAACCTTCTTCGGGCTCTCTTCAGCATGCCGGTCTAACCAATCATCAATCATCCTCCGGATCATCTCCGGTCTGCTGGGCAGATCATCCTCTGATTTGCGAGCGGCATCTATCGCTTCAATGGTCTCGACCAGCAGTCTAACAGTGACTTGCTCGGTATTTTTTGATGGACGGCCAATTTTTTTCATAACACCAGTTGACTTTTTAAATTTATAAAGTTATAAATAATGTGTGAGAGACGGAGGTGCAACTCCCTCTCCCACACTCATCACCACGATCCTTAGGAGATCATCATGACTATCCACACGATTACCACGCCCGGAGCGCATTCCGCCACCCCCTCCCCGTTTTCTCTCAAAGCTTTCGAAGAGGTGCTGCTTCACATGGAGCGCACCATCGAGCTTGATCAGAACGTGAAGCACATGCCGCATCACGACTACTATGCTGTCGAGAGCGCGGGTGAAGCAACGGCTGACGCTTGGGTTGCGACCGAAGCGTCGGCCTTTGCGTTTTTGCGAGCGCATGCAGGTGCCACTGCTGTTCCCGTGCTTGTCGAGACGGTGAAAGACCTTGTATCGCTGCTCGACATCGAGACAGGCGACCACCCCACGCTGAGTGAGACGATGGAAGCTGCAATGACCCGTCGCGCATCTGCGTCCCGTGGCACGAACCTGCGCAATCTGTTGGACCGGGCGCTTCCTCTGTTGTTCGGCATCGCGTCTATGCAGGCCGCGTTTTTCGAGCGTGATCACTGCCAGCAAGTCGCTTGATCCCACTCTATCGGACCGCGCTACGCGCGGTCCGGCCCGTCCCTCTGTCACATAACATATAGGAGCGCCTCATCATGATGCTGCCCCCCGTCACCCCTATGCCTGCAGAGCACACAACCACCAACGCCGCACTGTTTCCTGACCATGTCCGGCTTTCACGCTCCGCGACCCCGACTTACGCCCCTTTCGTCGGAACAGTCCCTGCAAAATGGCGGAAGGCCGCGCGCAAAAAGGGCTTCACCATCGTTGGTCGCGTCAAAGACCGACTGCATGTTGCACTGCTCTGCCATGAGTGCGGTTGCACCCATGCAAAACGGGTCAATGTCGTTCTCGGGCATAGCCCCGAATGCCCCCATTGCATCAAACACCAGCGCATCGAGCATGCACGAACTGTAGGTGCAGTTCTTTTGGGGCGTGACCCTAAGCACCGCCATTATGGGTTTTACCAGCTCTCGTGTGGGCATCAGGTGCGGCGTCAATTTCACCGTGTAAAACGCGCGGCTGACGGAGGGCATGCTCTCGGCTGTGAGACATGCCGCGAAGAGCGCTATCGCGCGCAGGCGCAAAAATACGGCTGGACCCTGTTGGGACCCGCCTCCAACGGTAAATCAGGATATCGCAGCTATCGGCACACTTGCGGCCAGACGCAGAATATCATGGTCGGCAACATGCTCTGGAACGATTGCGCATGTTCAGGCTGCAGCCTCGGCAGAACGGCGCAGCCTTCTCACATCTATCTTTTTCGGATTGATCTTCCCGGACAAACCGTCCTCAAGCTCGGCTATAGCGCGCGTCCAGCAAAGCGCCTCCGGCACCAGCTGGGCATTGACAAATCCATCACCACGGAGGTGCTGCGTGTCGTGAACTTTCCAACCGGACACGAGGCCCGGGCCGAGGAAGAACGCGCTCACAGAACGTTGGCCACGCAGTTTCCGGACAAGGTTGTGGCCAAGTCAGAGTATGGCGACGCCATCAACATCACGCGCGAAATCTATCGGCCCGAGGCCGCCTCAATCATCCACCGCCTCCTCGACGAGATCGAAACGCGCTTTCCCGACACCAACAGTCAGGTTCCAGACATCGCTGCCTGATCTTTCTTCTATCCCCTTATTCATTGAACAAAAGGAGCATGCCAATGCCCGACCATTCCACCGTTCGCGACAGCGCAACTCCCGCCTTCACCCTCGAGCTTACGCAGGATGTCCTCCGGCGCATCTATGTCGAGAGTCATCGGCGGGCCAACACCCCTGTCCGGTTTGCACCTTCGAAGCACCCATTCGATGATGACACTGACGACGACTTGATGGATTTTCCGGACACGCCCGAGGACGTCCCCACCCAGCCCTCATACCAGGCCACAGCCGCGGACAATCTCCGTCCAGAAGAGATCGTTGAGGTGCAGGCGAGCGGCATTGATCCATATGCCACGGCAGCCGATGGCACTACCCGTCTCCGGCAGGCAAAGCTGCCACTGACCCGTTTGATCTTTGCCGCACGCTTTGCAGCAATCTTCAATACGCCAGAGATGGCACAGTCCCTTGCCTCCCCTCAAGCTGTGACACTGCTGGCAATTCCCGACGATGCAGAGCGCGAGCTCTTCTTCAATATGTTCCCAGACATCTTGGAACAAACCGCACAGGCCCTTGATGATGCAGGCATCCACTTACATGGCATCGCCGTTGCGGAGTTTCCGAATGTTCAGGCCGCGTCAAGCAGTCGTGGTCGCAAAGACTACAACGACAAGGTTGACCGGCTTATCGCCGAAGGCAAAAGCGTGATCGTTGTCGCCAGAACGCGCGATGATCTGCCGCCCAGCGGTAAGTTGCTCTGCACCCGCACCGTGACCCTCCCTCGGATCACGAGTGATATGATCCTCGAAATCTTGCGGCAGACCCACTCCGTCACTGGAAAATTGTCAGAGGACACCATTCGTGACCGCCTCCCCAATGATCTGGCGCTCCAAGGCCTGCCTATGCCACTGTTCAAATCTGCGTTTTCAGAGCAGACGACACTGTTGGTTGCAGCGCGCCTTCGCGCTTTGACCAGTCGCCTTGACACAGGCAAAGGTAAAAGCGACCCGACTTTAGATGCAATCCATCTTCCGCCCCGCGCGCAGCACGACATGAAGCATCTCCTTGGCGATGTTACACAGTGGCGGGCGGGCCATTTGCCGTGGTCGGAAGTGACGTCGTCTGTGCTCCTCTACGGACCTCCCGGAACCGGCAAAACACTTCTTGCACAAGCCTTCGCTGGCTCCGCGGGCATTCCACTCATCGCCACCAGCTACGGCATCTGCCAAAAAGCCGGTCATCAGGGGGACTTTCTGCGGACGTTGTCCGAGAGCGTGGAAAAGGCGATCGCATGTGCCCCCTGCGTTTTCTTCATCGATGAGCTGGACTCATTTTCCAAACGTTCCGTCTCCCACCGCAACTCCGGCTATGTTGCCGCCATCGTCAACGCCCTGCTTGAGCACCTGACCAAGCTCAATGACACTGCGGGTGTCATCGTTCTGGGAGCAACAAATCTGCCAGAGAACGTGGACCCTGCAATCATCCGCCCAGGGCGCTTTGATCGGCATACGGAGCTGGAGAACCCAAACCGCGCAGGCATCAAACGGATCTTCGAGATTGAGTTGGGCGCAAATGCTCAGGATCTCGATCTCGCAACTGTCGCCGACCGTCTTCTTGGTATGTCAGGCGCGCAGGTCGCGGCCGTCGTCCGCGACGCACGGGGACAGGCGCGTCATGCCAAAACGACACTTGGCAACCAGCACCTCAGAGCCGCTGTCGATCACGTCGCACCAGAGGGCCGGCAGGAAGATATCCACCGCATCGCGATCCACGAGGCCGGCCATGCCGTGGTAGCACACATTCTTGGCCTGCCCCTGCCCGACATGGTGCGCATCACGGCCCGTGGTGGGGCCTACCTCGGCAAAATGCCTTTCGCCGCAACGAAGAAAGTCGTCTGTGACCAGATCGCCGTTACACTCGCGGGCAGAGCCGCCGAAGCTATACTTCTCGGCTCAGTCTCAAACGGCGCAGAAAACGACTTGGAGCAGGCGACCGAGCTTGCGTTCAAAGCGAGATATTCATGGGGTCTTTACGGGAGCAACCTGCTCTCCCTCAGCTCCGTAAAGCTCACTCAACTGGATCCCCTTGCCCCCCTCGGATCAGTCGTGAATTCGGATATTAAAGGACACTATCTGCGTGTGAAGGAGATCGTTGAGGACAACGCAAACCTGATCAAGCATGTCGCAAACATGCTTCTGGAACAGCGTGAAATGGATGGGCAAGCTCTGAAAGGGGCCCTTAGCAACCACCTCACTATAGCCGAAAGACAACCAGCATCAGCTGCAACTGGTTAAGCTAAGGCTTAGGAGGCTACCGTGTCAGCAGACGGGTTCATTCCAGCATTTCGAAGGTCACGAATGAACCCGCTATTGAGCCTCGTATATCTCGGCCAGATTGTTTTATGCGGCGATACAGGCTTTGCCCAAAATACCCGAAATATTATTTCTCATATAAATTACAATTAGTTACCAAGCGCTCATAAATAGCCTTTTCGGCCGTTTATTGGAACAACATTGCGATTTTTCTCGGTAGGTTCCGCGCCACTGAGTATGTTGAATTCCGAGATCTGGGGGGATCACCGCCAACCAAAACAAGAAACCAGAAACACAATGGCAACAAAAGTAAACGTAGGTCACCCAACTCCCAAGACCATTGCGGGATGCCTGAGCCTTGCTGCATCCCAGCGAGGGGCGGACGGCTAATGAATCGCCTTTTATCTCCTCAGGAGGCTGCGGACAGGTTGGGTATTTGCACCAAGACCCTGCGTGAGTGCCGCTCGCTGGGCCTCAAATGCGTGCGCGTGACACGCAACGCCATCAAATACCGATCAGATCACATCGAGGACTACATAAAGGACCGTACTGAATGCCATTCAGAACAAAGAAAACCCGCGTCTATCAATACGACATCATCGTCAAAGGTTATCGCTTTCGAGGATCTTGTGGCACCGAAGACTATGAAGAAGCGAAAGCCGTAGAGGCCCAAATTAGAGCAGATGCAAAGGCTCGAAGAACGGCTGGTGGTTCGTATACTCTGGCAGAAGTACTTGGCACCTATCACAGGGACAAGATGATCGGTACGCCCTCGGAAAGTACCAACGCAGGCCAATGTCGCGCAATCCTAAAACATATGGATGGAAAACAGAAAATCGAGCTGATGACAGATGCAGATATCCTGACTTACGTCGCCAAAGACCGGACGACCTGCAAAAACGCGACTGTGAACCGTCGTTTGCAAATGTTGGGACGCGCAATCCGCCATATCGGCAAATTTTACAAAGCCGAAATTCCGACACTCGAACTGAAAGCTGCCGAAACAAAAGAACCGCGCGAAATTGTGCGTGAACTATCTCTTGATGAGCAGGAAAGACTTTTCATGCCTTGCCTCAGGAGTATCACCCACTCGTCAGCTTTGCACTGATGACAGGCGCGCGGGTTGCTACTATCACAAATTTGCGCTGGTCCGACATCGACCTCGTAAACGGTGAAATGACGTTTCGACTCAAAGGGGACGAGTTGATGACATTTCCGATCAACCGAGAGGTAGCTGCACTCCTTTCCGCTCTGCCCCGCTCGACTGTCTTGCGCTACCGCGGGCATGTTTTCACCCGCCTGAATAAGCAAACCTTGAATCGCCAACCGATTGACCCGCACGGCGGCATTATGCCTACCGCATTCCGCAAAGCTCTATTTGATGCTGGGGTTGAGGATTTTCGGTTTCATGATCTAAGACACACTTTCGCTACCCGACTGCTTCGTAAGACGCAGAACATAAAGCTTGTGTCAAAGCTACTTGGCCATTCCAGCATCGAGACGACAACCAAATACGCCCATGTCTTGGTCGATGATCTGCGCGATGCTTTGGACGGATATTCAGTGCTTGGAGATGGCCCGAAAGTTACCGCTCCCCAGAATAAACCCCAGAGCAGATAATTAATAACTACAAAAACAATAGGTTAAACTCTAACCCCCAATGCTTCCCAAGCTTTAGTTACGAGTTCGATTCTCGTTACCCGCTCCAGCAAACACCCTAGTTAGATGAAATTAGCTAGATGTGTGTTCAAGAGACCTCATTTCCTTTGAAGACGTAATTAGACACTCCTTATACGGGTATTTTCAGGTAACATTGAAAGGCATTTCAACTTCACCCGGAAGGAATAAGTTACATGAAATTTTTTGCTTGCCTGTTATCGACTTCATTACTCCTCTTCGTGGGGCAACAACTCCACGCAGAACAAGCAATCGTGCTTGACCAGCCTGACGCGCCGATCTCCATTTCAAGATACGTTAATCGATACAAAACCCCTGCACGCGTGGGCGATGGTACGGTGATGCATAGTGTAGATGTGAAAAACGTATCAAACCAAAACATTGATGCTTTTGGGGTCGGGTTCTACATCTTTGATTCATTTAATCGGGACATGGGCCGTCCCTTCATTGGCTATTCCATGACACCCATTACCTCTAATTCAGACGGTAGTGCACGCTTTGAACAACGCCCCCGTTCGGCATTCTTATTCGAAAGAAATGGCCAGGGTATTTCATACATTGCAATTGTGCGATTGGCCGACGGCTCTATCTGGAAGGCTGACAATGACAACATCGCAAGACAGATTGAGGACTTCGAACTCTTGATAACGGGCGATGCGGTGGACTGACCAGCCCATTAGGCAAAAGACCAAACCCGCGCTGATGAATTGGTGCAGCTTACCTGCATCATTGCGCCGCCCCGCGCATCATGCGACCAACATATACCTGTATGTTGGAGCGTGCCCATGAGTTTTCTACAAATCACCTCACTTTTGATCGTCCTTGCGGGTGCGTTCGGGGCGATCAACCATTTGTTTTTACGCCTGCCTGCGGCGATCGGTATCCTTGTGGTGTCGTTGCTGGCCTCATTCGGGTTGCTGGGGCTTGATATGGTGCTGCCTGATTTGGGCATCGCCGATACGGTCCGCGGGATCGTCAACGGCATCGATTTCTCCGAAGCTTTGCTGGAAGGCATGTTGGGGCTTTTGCTGTTTGCGGGCGCCTTGCATGTGAAGCTGGCTGATTTGCGGGCACAGTGGCGGGTGGTGTTTTTGATGGCCACGCTGGGGATCGGGCTGTCCACTGTGATCGTGGGTGTCGGCTTTTCCTGGATCACGGGGATGCCTTTGATGGTAGCGCTGGTGTTCGGGGCGCTGATCTCTCCTACTGATCCTGTTGCGGTGTTGGGGGTGTTGCGTCAGGCGGAGCTGCCCAAGACGCTGGAGACGCAGATCGCGGGTGAGAGCCTGTTCAACGACGGCGTCGGCTATGTGGTGTTTTTGGTGCTTGTGGGATTGGCCTTTCCGCTGGGCGACGCCCATGGCGCGCACGGTGATCCGTTGACGGGGGCTGCGATACTTTTCTTTCAGGAAGCCATTGGCGGGGCGGTTCTGGGGATCGTGCTGGGCTGGCTCACCTTCCGCGTGATGCGGCGGATTGATGATTACCCGCTGGAAGTGCTTCTGACGCTGGGCTTGGCCTTCGGCGGCTACGAGCTGGCCGTCTGGCTGCATGTCTCGGCGCCGATTATGGCGGTCTGTGCGGGGTTGCTGATTGGCGATGTGGGCACGGCCAAGGGGATGTCAGAGCAGACGCGGACCTATGTTGCGGGCTTTTGGGAATTGATTGACGAGATTTTGAACGCGGTGCTGTTTCTGCTCATCGGGTTCGAGGTCTTTGCGATTGCGTTTAACGATGATGTATTGCTGACCGCAGCGGCCGCGATTGCACTGGCCTTGGTGGCGCGGTTTGTGGCGGTCTATGTGCCGATCACCTTGCTACGCCCTTTCCGAAGTTTCAATGCGGGGGTTGTGCCGATCATGACATGGGGCGGGTTGAAGGGCGGAATTTCGGTCGCCCTTGCCCTGTCGCTGCCTGAGGGCGAGTGGAAGCCGCTGATTTTGACCTGTACCTATGTCGTGGTGATTTTCTCGATCATCGTGCAGGGATTGACCGTGGCGCGGTTGGCGGGACGGGTTGGGCGGACGCCTGATTTGTTGTGATGTGTTTGGGGCTGGCCTGTTGAGGGGGCCAGCCCCCATTGGCCTTGGGCCAATCCTTCCGGAGGAATTAAGGCCAGCGAAAATAGGGCCTAGTCGCGGTGTTGGTGGATGTAGCTGACCAATGCGGCGGTTGAGGGGTCTTGGTTGCTTGGGTCTTCTGTGCCCTCGACGACAGGTTGCAGCGATGTCGCGAGTTCTTTGCCAAGCTCCACCCCCCATTGGTCAAACGATATGATGTCGAGGATAATGCCTTCGACAAAAACGCGGTGTTCATAAAGCGCGATGATCTGGCCCAAGGTGAAGGGGTCGAGTTTGGGGTAAAGCAAGGTTGTTGACGGGCGATTGCCGGGAAAGACGCGGTGGCGGGCCTGACGGTCAAGCTCTGCTCCGGTGAAGCCTTTGGCGGCGGCGATTTCGCGGGCCGCGTCAAGCGAGCGGCCTTTCATCAGGGCTTGGGACTGGGCGAGGCAATTGGCGACCAGCAGCTGGTGATGGTGGGCGAGGTCAGGCTCGTGACCATTTGCGGCAAGCAGAAATTCGCAGGGAATGACGCGGGTGCCTTGGTGGATGAGCTGGTAAAAGGCGTGCTGGCCGTTGGTGCCTGCGGCGCCCCAGACCACGGGGCCTGTATGGCGCAGGCTGTTTGCGCCGCTGCGCTGCACACCTTTGCCGTTTGATTCCATCTCCAGCTGTTGCAGATAGCTGGGCAGCATACCAAGGCGTTCGTCATAGGGCAGCACGGCGCGGGTGGCATGATCGCAGATCTGGTTGTGCCAGATGCCCGTCAGGGCCAGCAGAACGGGCAGGTTTTCATGCACTTCAGCCGCACAAAAGTGGCGATCCATGTCTTGGGCACCGCGCAGGAAAGCGTCAAAGGCTTGCGGCCCTATGGCGATCATCAGCGACAGGCCAATCGGACCCCAGACAGAGTAGCGCCCGCCGACCCAGTCCTCGAACCCGAAAACGCGGGACGCGTCGATGCCGAAGTCTGCGGTTTTATCCTCTGACGTGCTGAGCGCTGCGAACTGGCGCGTAGGGTCGCCTCCGTGCTCGCGCATCCATGCCCGTGCGGTGCGGGCGTTTGTCATTGTCTCGATCGTGGTGAAGGTTTTGGAGGCGACGATCACCAGCGTTGTCTTTGCATCAAGGCCGCGCAATTTGTCCGAGATGTCAGCGCCATCGACATTCGAGACGAAGTGGCAGCGCGGACCGTCGTGGTAGGGGCTGAGCGCCTGTACCGCCATAGCCGGCCCCAGATCAGAGCCACCGATGCCGATGTTGACCACGTCGGTGTAGCCCGCGCTGCGGACATCATGGGCAAAATTACGCATTCTGGCCAGTGTGGCCAGCACTTCGGGCATGACATCGACGCCGTCGACCATCACCGGACCACCATCCAGATTGCGCAGGGCGGTGTGCAGGACGGCACGGTCTTCGGTCTCGTTTATGCGGGCACCGCTGAACATGGCGTCACGGCGCCCCGCCACATCGGAGTCGCGGGCAAGTGCCAGCAGCGTGTCGCGGGTGGCACTGTCGATGTTGGTCTTCGAGTAATCGAACACCATGTCCCCTGCCCGTGCGGTAAAATCAGCCGCGCGGTCCGACCCGTCGAACAATTCAGTGATCGCGCGGTCCTTGGTGGCGTCATACTGCTGGGCGAGTGTGGTCCAATGGGTCATTGTGATCTGCCAGTTTGCGTTAAGTTACAGGGCGCCATGCGCGGCCTTCGCGGCGCAAAAGCTCGGTCGCGTCGGTGGGGCCGTCGCTGCCAAAGTCATAGGGTTTCGGCACGTCATTGCGCGCTTGCCAGCCTTCGATGATAGGATCGGTCCATGCCCACGCCGCCTCGACCTCGTCGCCGCGCATGAACAGGGTCTGGTTGCCGCGGATCACATCCATGATCAAACGCTCGTAGGCGTCGACCTGCTCGACCTCGTCTTCCTTCAGCGCCTCGGCAAAGGACATGTCCAGCGGCACGTCGATCAGGCGCATGCCCCCGGGGCCTGGTTCTTTGATGGTCACGCCGAGGGTGATGCCCTCATCGGGTTGCAGGCGGATCGACAGGACATTGCGGTGGCGGCCTGCGTCCTCGCCGAAAATGCTGTGGGGCGTGTCTTTGAACACCACTGTGATCTCGGAAGCGCGGGCAGCAAGGCATTTGCCAGTGCGCAGGTAGAACGGCGTGCCCGCCCACCGCCAATTGCTGATCTCGGCCCGCAGCGCCACAAAGGATTCCGTGCGCGAGCGCGGGTTGTCCACCGCAGTGCGATATCCGGGGTTCGCGGCCTCGTTGCATGGCTCTGCCTGATATTGCCCGCGCACGATGTGGTGGCTGGCCACGGGATCAAGCGCGCGAATGACCTTGAGCTTTTCATCGCGCACTGCATCGGGGGAAAACCGCGCAGGCGGCTCCATCGCGATGAGGCACAAGAGCTGCATCAGGTGGTTTTGCACCATGTCGCGCATCGCGCCCGACTTGTCGTAGTATTCGCCCCTGCCCCCGACACCTACAGTCTCGGCCACGGTGATCTGGATGTGGTCGACATACTGGCTATTCCACAGCGGCTCGAACAACATATTCCCAAAGCGGACCGCCATGAGGTTCTGCACCGTTTCTTTCCCAAGGTAATGATCGATGCGGTAAATCTGGTCTTCGTTGAAATAGGTCGCCAGCGTTGCGTTCAGCGCCTTAGCCGTCGCCAGATCGCGGCCAAAGGGTTTTTCAACCACAATGCGCGCATCCACATCCGCCATGCCCCATTTTTGCAACCGCTCAGCGATGTCGCCAAAAAGCGCGGGTGCGACCGAGAAATAATATGCTTCTACCCGCGTGGTGCCTGCCATCATGGCTTGCAGTTCTTTCCAGCCCTGATCGCCGCGTGCATCAATGGTGACGTATTCAAGCTGTGCCAGAAACCCGTCAAGCTGTTCGTCGCTATGCGCACTGTCGCCGCCAAATTCCGCAATCGCCTCGCGGATCATCTGGCGATAGCCCTGCGCATCCAGGTCACTGCGTGCCGCACCGATTATACGCGCTTCTTGCGGCATCTGCTCTGCGCAATAGCGTCGGAACAGGCCCGGCAAAATCTTGCGCCGGGCCAGATCGCCAGTGCCGCCGAAGATGACCAGATCAAACAGATCAACGGGAATGACGCGTGAAACCATGATATGATCCTTCTTCAACCAGCGCCCGACCAGCGCGACATGCGGTATGCGACTGCCCGCAGTTAGATAGCGATGCGCCCGTCGTGTCGAGCGCCCCTCAAAATGTTAGCGCAAACATACTCGATAATATTATCTTCACAAGAGCGTGGTGAGATTGAAATCCACTTTTCTTGCGGCGAAGGATGGCTTAGCCCTTCTGAAAAGAGCGGTGGTTCAAGCGAAAAGGTGTATGCGGTGAAAGACAGTGTTGTAGCCAATGAGGGCAAATTCAGCAATCCGGCAACCACCGCCAAGGGGGAGCCGCGCGCGACTGTCGCGCTCAGCAATCCGCAGACGCTGTGGTTCAATACAGGCACCTTGTGCAATATCGAATGCGTGAATTGCTATATCCTCAGCAGCCCGACTAATGATGCATTGGTCTATATCACAGCGGATGAGGTGTCGGACTATCTTGACCAGCTTGAGACCCGCAACTGGGGCGTGCGCGAGATCGCCTTTACCGGCGGTGAGCCGTTTATGAACCCGCAGATGATCGAAATCACCGAGGCGTCCTTGGCCCGCGGCTACGAGGTGCTGATCCTGACCAACGCCATGCTGCCGATGATGCGCAAAAAGATGCGCGAAGGGTTGCTGCGGTTGCAAGCCGCCTACCCTGACAAGTTGACGCTGCGGATTTCCGTCGATCACTACCGCGCCGATCTGCATGACGCAGAACGCGGCAAAGGCGCGTTGGACAAAACGATCACAGGAATGAAATGGCTGTCGGAGAACGGGTTCCGCATGGCCGTGGCCGGACGCTCGGTGTTTGAGGACAGCGACGCGGACAGCCGCGCAGGCTATGGCGCGTTCTTTGCCGAACACGGGTTCGACATCGACGCCTATGACCCTGCGATGACCGTGCTGTTTCCGGAAATGGACGAAACCGTAGAAGTGCCCGAAATTACAACCGCTTGCTGGGGGATCCTCGACAAATCGCCCGATGCGATCATGTGCGCCTCGTCGCGGATGGTGGTCAAACGGCGCGGCGCGGACAAGCCCGCCGTGCTGGCCTGCACCTTGCTGCCCTATTCGCCCGAATTCGAGTTGGGCGAGACGCTGGAGGAAGCCGAGCGCGATGTCGCGCTCAACCACCCCCATTGCGCCAAGTTCTGTGTGCTGGGCGGGGCAAGCTGTTCAGCCTAAGCGCCGCCCACAAAGCCTTATTTCAAATCAATAATATGACCTTCGCGGGGGTTGGCACTGCCATCCGCCAGCGCGCCATAGACTGCTGCCGCCTCGCCGATCCCGTCGTGGACTTTGACGTCCAGCCAGCTGCCCGCATCTGCGGCAAGCCGCTTCCACGCGGCGGTGATCTGTTTCTCGATCACACCCGGCCCCCATTCGCCGCGCCGTTTTTCGATCTGCGCGGGCGCAAAGAAGAACTCGGGCTTCACGCCCTCCACTTTGCTTTGGGGCGCGAACTGGTCCCAATGGCTGATCCCCACGGCAGAGGAATGTTTAAGCGCGTCTCCCAAGGTGCTGTGAACATTGGCTTTCACCTCGGCGTTGCCAGACATATCCACGTAGACAGAGGGCTGCACGGGCAGCTCTGAGACCGCATCATAGGTCAACACCGTATCGCAGGCCCCCAAACCTTCGACAAAGGCACGGTTTCGCTCGGACGTGAGGCCGACGATCTTGTAGGTGCGGTCCTCTTTCTCGGCCAGATATTTGCACAGGCCAAGGCCCGTTTTGGACGAGGCAGAGCCGATGATGATCTGGTCCGCGCCAAAGCAGTCATTGTCCATCAGCCAATCAAACAACAGATATGACGTGGCCAGCAGCGGTTGCAGCAAGGCCCGCATGTGATCGTCAGCGGCCGCGCCCGCCCGCACGGGCGTATACCGGTTATAGACGGGCGGCAGTTTGGCACGGTGATCGACAGCGTCCACAAAGCCGCCATGGCCATCTGCCGCTGGGGTAATGACCAATTCCTCAGCCAGCGGATAAAAACCGTAGAGCCGCGTGCCAACGCTCAGCTCGGGGCTGTCGCTTTCGACCACTTGCGCCGTGCCCCAGACGGGCACCAGCCCCTGCCCCTCAATCCCTGTGGGAAAGAAATGCCAATAGCCGATGGCAAAGCCTGATGCCGCATAGGTCACGTTATTGGCCGTCAGCGCAAAGCTGTCGATCTTCAGCCGCGCCTGCCCCGCCTCCAGCGCTGCGGGGGCGACATCCTCCAGCTGCGTTTTAGTGATAGTCTTGTGATCGGTGAGCAAGCGTTGCATATGCGCGGTCCTTTAAGTTCGGTATCGGGTCACCCTACCGCGCAGAACGCCTTTGGGCAGTGTAACGTGACGTCAGAGCGCCGCCGCACAAGATGCTGCATGGGGCGCAATATGATTGCACCTTATATAGCCTTCGCGCTATAGATGGTGGCAGCATACAAGACACATCAGCCAAGCTGGGACAGACTTTGACCGACACGCCGGAAACACCCGAGAACGAAGACGAAAACCGCGCTGAGCGCCCCGTGTATGAGGGGCCATCTGTGACCATCGAACACGAGATGCGCACCAGCTATCTTGACTATGCGATGTCGGTGATTGTCTCGCGTGCGATCCCCGATCTGCGCGATGGTCTGAAACCCGTGCACCGCCGCATTCTGTTCGCCATGCACGAGACGGGCAATACCGCCGACAAATCCTACCGCAAATCCGCCCGTCCCGTGGGCGATGTGATGGGCCAGTACCACCCCCACGGCGATAGCGCGATTTATGACGCGCTGGTGCGTATGGCGCAGGATTTCTCGATGTCGCTGCCATTGCTCGACGGGCAAGGCAACTTTGGCTCGATGGACGGCGATAACGCCGCGGCCATGCGCTATACCGAGGTGCGGATGGACAAGCCCGCCGCCTTCCTTTTGGCTGACATCGACAAAGACACCGTTGATTTCCAAGACAATTATGACGGCAAACAGCAAGAGCCAAGCGTTCTGCCCGCCCGTTTCCCGAACATGCTGGTCAATGGTGCGGGCGGTATTGCCGTCGGCATGGCGACCAACATCCCGCCGCACAACCTTGGTGAAGTGATCGACGCCTGTCTTGCGCTTATTGAAGAGCCTGACCTGACCTCCGAGCAATTGATCGACTATGTCCCCGGTCCCGATTTCCCGACGGGTGGCATCATGCTGGGCCGCTCTGGCGCGCGCAAAGCATACCTTGAGGGGCGCGGCTCGGTCATTGTGCGCTCAAAGACGCGGATTGAGGAAATCCGCAAGGACCGCTGGGCCATTGTCATCGACGAAATCCCCTATCAGGTGAACAAAGCCTCGATGATCGAAAAAATCGCCGAGGCCGCCCGCGACAAGAAGATCGAAGGCATCGCCCACGTGCAGGACGAATCCGACCGCAACGGCGTGCGGGTTGTGGTTGAGCTGAAGCGCGACGCAACGGCCGAGGTGGTGATGAACCAGCTCTTCCGCTTTACGCCAATGCAGACCTATTTCGGCTGTAACATGCTGGCGCTGAACGGTGGCCGCCCAGAGACGCTGACCCTGCGCCGCTTCCTGACCTCTTTCCTCGACTTCCGCGAGGATGTCGTGGCCCGCCGCACGGCCTATCTGCTGCGCAAAGCACGCGAGCGTAGCCACATCCTGTGCGGTCTGGCAGTGGCCGTCACCAACATCGACGAGATTGTCGCCACCATCCGCGCCTCTGCCGATGCCGCCGAAGCGCGTGAAAAACTGATGACCCGCCGCTGGCCAGCGGAGAGCATCCTCGAATATATCGCGCTGATCGACGACCCCACGCATACCGCCAATGACGACGGCACCTATAACCTGAGTGAGACCCAAGCGCGCGCCATTCTGGAACTGCGCCTGCAACGCCTGACTCAGATCGGCGTGAAAGAAGTAACGGACGAGCTGGAAGAACTGGCCAAGAAGATCAAGGAATACCTGGAAATTCTCGGCTCGCGCGATCGTATCATGGGCATCATCCGCGACGAGCTCGCCGAGGTAAAAGAGCTATTCGCCATCCCCCGCCGCACCGAGATTGTCGACTGGTCCGGTGACATGGACGACGAAGACCTGATCGAGCGCGAGGATATGGTCGTGACCGTCACCTCAGGCGGTTATATCAAACGCACGCCGCTCGCCGATTTCCGCAGCCAGCGGCGCGGCGGCAAGGGCGTGTCGGGCATGGCGACCAAAGAAGAGGATGTGGTTACCACGCTCTTCGTGGCCAACACCCACACGCAACTGCTTTTCTTTACGACCGACGGCATGGTTTACAAGCTCAAGACATGGCGTCTGCCGCAGGGGGGACGGACCTCCAAGGGCAAGGCGATTGTCAACATTCTGCCGATCCCTGCCGGCGTTTCCATCGCCGCTATTATGCCCGTTGATCGGGATGAGAAAGAATGGGACGACTTGCAGGTTGTATTCGCCACCTCGGCAGGCACCGTGCGGCGCAACAAGCTGTCCGATTTCACCAACGTCATGCGCAACGGCAAGATCGCGATGAAGTTCGAGGACGAGCATGAGGGCACAACCCTGATCAACGCCCGCATCGCCAGCCATGACGATGATGTCATGCTGACCACCAATTCGGGCCGCGCCATCCGCTTCCGTGCCACGGACGTGCGGGTGTTCAACAGCCGCAATTCGGTTGGTGTACGCGGGATCAAACTGGGTAACGATGACAAGGTCGTCTCCATGTCGATCATCCGCCACTTCGACGCCTCCTCCGAGGAACGCACAGCCTACCTCAAAATGCGCCGCGCAATGGCGGGTCTGGCTGACGATGCCGAGGCGGACGAAGAAGACGCGCCAGCCGATCCGAACTTCTCGAACGACCGCTACGTCGAGATGTCGGCCGCCGAGAACCTGATCCTCACGATTACCGCAGGCGGCGCAGGCAAGCTCAGCTCCAGCCACGACTACCCGCTGCGCGGACGTGGTGGCCAAGGCGTGGCAGCATGGACCAAAGGCATGCCACTCGGCGATATCGTCGCCTCCTTCCCCGTCGAAATGGACGACCAGATCATGCTTGCCACCTCCAAGGGCCAGTCGATCCGCGTTCCGGTTGAGGGGATCTCCTTCCGCTCACGCTCGGCTGGTGGTGTGAAAGTGTTCAACACCGGCAAGAATGAGGAAGTCGTGTCAGTCGCATGGATCGCGGATCAAGGCGATGAGGATGAAGGGGATAGCGGCGCGGCAGGGTCAGAATAGGCTGGGCAATCGAGAAGCACAAAGTAGCAGACGAATGCTTGATGTCTTGCGCTAACCCCACGGCACATCCTGAAGCCAGATCATGCGCTAGGGTATCCGCAAATGCACGACGCTTTTACGGATACCTTTCCGGGCTATGGCGATTTTTCGGCTGACACATTCTGTGTCGGCATGGAAGAAACTGGAGGCACCAGTCTCGACGCAGTGCGGGCCCGCATTGAGACATGGGCAGCCCGAGGCAGACACATCCTCGAGGATAGCGCCGCTTATCACAGCGCAATCGGCGCTCACGACTTGATGACCGCCCCTATCAATAAGGCACAGCGGGGCGCGGGATTGGCTCATGCGGGCGCATCTCAAATCCCGAGGTATGCAAAACGACGTAGCGATGTCAGAACAGTTGCAAGGAACCACATGGCTCCGCCACGGGTGCACGACCTGCGCAATAGAGCTGTTGCCTCATCCCGCGCGCTTGGCCCCTGACCTGCGCAGGATAACCCCGCTTAAGTGGTGCGCATGGGTATGCGCCATCGAAGGGTTCACATCACAGTCTGGAAGTTTTCCAAGGCAGGCTTAACCCTTGTGTAACTCCTTTCGGGTCATTCTGCGTCAGGCATTTCGCGAGGACATGATGAACCTGTACCACTGCATGATCGATCTGAAACAGGACGCAAAGGCGCTTGGATTTTCTGCCGCGCTGGACAACTGGATGACCCATCTACAGGATCAGGGCGCCATCGGGAACTGGCGGTTGCTGCGGCGCAAGCTCAACCTCGCGTCGGATCGGCACACTGATTTCCTGCTGGAGGTCGAGGTGGCTGACATGGCGCAACTGGATCAGGCCTTTCGCCTGACAGGGGGCCACGGTGAGGAGGTTGAACGCCTGCACCGCGCCGTGCACGACCTGATCGCGCAAAGCCACATCGGGCTCTACCGCCCCTTCCCCGACCCCGAGCGATCAGAGCGTATGGCGCTGATCTAAGGGCCTGTCCTGCCCGGTTTCTTCGGGCAGGTATGTGTTCGGCGCCCATAGCAATTGACTGGACATTCGGCCTTACGGTGAGCCGCAGCGGTTGCCAAAACATCGTTGCCACAAATTAAATCAGGTCCAGCGTCCATTATGGGGACCAAGCTGCCGTTCCCGAGGGCTGTGCAAAGGCGGCTTTGGAAAAGTTTTCGTGATAAAGAAGGCTGTGGTTCGACCAATTTGCCCTTAAGATGCATGGATCAGACAACGGGAAGTCGTGAGGAACACCATGTTTATATTCATTTTCGTTGGATTTTGTCTCGGCTTTTTCCTGTCCTTACGTTTTGTCTGACGGCCACAGCGGGCGCTGATCTGGGGTGCGGTTCTGGGTGTTGTGCCTCTTGCGCTGATGTTCGGGCCGGGTGGTGCGCCTGTTCACGGCATCGGTTCGCCGCTAAACTTCGCTTTCTTCGCGTTGGGTCCGCTTATGCTGATCCCGTTTTTGGCCAGCGGCGCAGCGCTTGGCGTGGCAGGCGCGGCGGCTGTGCTGTGGACCGGGAAAGGGCGTGCACATTGGGTCGGTCTGGTATTGGGGGCCGTGATCATCGGGATGGTCGCCGTGCTGACCCTGTTGCCTGTCGCGCAGCGTGAGATGACCAAGCGCCAACTTACCAATAACCGTGGTGCCCGTGGCGACGCTATCATCCGTGCGGATTTCGAGGGCACGCTGGCAGGACATCAAGTGGCCTTTCCAGCCAGTCCACGCCTGCATCTGTCAGACGATTGCGCTCCGGGTATTCACGGTGGGCTCTTTGGGTGTTCGACCAATCTAGCCAATCCCGTAACCCTCCTAACCAGGCCAGATGAAACGCTTCTTCATGAACGCAGTGATCCTATTGGTTTTCGCACCATCAGTGTCGCAGCGGTGGAGCCGGATTGCACATTGGGAAATTTTTGCCTGACACAGGAGAAAATTGACCGATGGTGCGACGAAATTCGCCCTGACGAAGCAGCTGGTATCTGGTGTCGCGACGGGCCGCCGATGCGATTTTCTTTGCGGACCACTGTGACGCAGAACCCTTCGTATCGCGATGAACCGGAACTGGCCGTGCGTTTCACGAAGACGCCGCTCGGCCGCGGGCAAATCGCTTGTTTCTACAGTCCTGATATGACCGAAACGGACAGGCAAGGCGCAAGCTGCACACTAACCTTCGACATAGCAGATGGGGTCAAGGCGTCTTTGTCATTGCGCCGAACACAGATCACATCCGATGATCCGGCGCTGAGCGAAACGATCAAACTGATACCCGAGTATTGGGCGGCGTTGGCGGCAGGCCAATAGCAATCCTTCGCTCCATCAGCAGCAATCAAGCCCCCGATTGACAATCACCTTTACCTCAACGCGCACCTTGGCCGCCCAGACTCAAATCCCGTAAATCGCGCTGAACTTCTCAGTCAGATAGCCCAGCAAAGGCCCCTCGCTTGGCGCTTGTCCCGAGGCACGTTCAATCACGTCGCGCGGGGCATAAAGCCCACCGTGGGTTTGCACATGCGTGCCCAGCCAATCGGTCGCAGGCGATGTGTCGCCTTTGGCAAGGGAGGCATCCAGATCGGGGAGCGCTGCGCGCATCGCTTCATTCAGGCAGCCCGCATAGACGTTGCCCAATGAGTAGGTCGGGAAGTAGCCAAACAGGCCCACAGACCAATGCACATCTTGCAGCACCCCGTTTGACGGCTTGTCGACGGCGTAGCCGAAGTCCGCCTCGAAACGGTCGTTCCACGCGGCCTCAAGATCGCTGACTTGCAGATCGCCCGACATCAGCGCCCGCTCCAGATCGAACCGCAGCAGGACGTGGAGGTTATATTGCAGCTCGTCCGCTTCGGTGCGGATATAGCCGTCGTTCACGCGGTTCACAGCGCCATAGAAGGCGTCTTCATCCGCAATCCCGAAATCGCCGAAGGCGTCTTTCATCTGGCCGAACAGCCAGCCGGTGAAGGCGCGGCTGCGGCCGATCTGGTTTTCGTAGATGCGGCTTTGGCTTTCGTGCACGCCCATGCTGACCCCGCGCCCCAAGGGCGTCAGCAAATAGGCAGTGTCGATATTTTGCTCGTACGCAGCGTGGCCGACCTCGTGGATGGTGGAGTAAAAGCAGTTGAAGGGATCGGCCTCATTCGTGCGGGTGGTGATGCGCACGTCGAGGCCGGAACCGCTTGAGAAAGGATGCACCGCCTTGTCCACACGCCCCCGCGCCATGTCATAACCGAAGGCGCGTGCCAGTTGCCGCGTCAGCTTCATCTGCGCGCCTTCGTCAAAGGTGCCTTCCAGCTTGGCCGGTGCTTGCGCCTCGCGCACGGCCGCCCGCAATTCGGACAACACGGGGCGCATCGCGCCGAACATCGCCTCCAGATCCGCACCCGTGGTGCCGGGCTCGTAGTCCTCCAGCATTGCGTCATAGACATCGCCGCCCGCAGCGAGTGCCTGCCCCTCTTCGCGTTTGAGCATGATGACCTCGGCCAAGGTCGGTGCGAAGGCTTTGAAATCATCGGCGGCCCGCGCCTCGGCCCAGATGCCTTGGGCGGCTGAGGTCAGCTTCGCGAGCTTTGTCGCGAGGGCTGCTGGCACCTTGCTGGTCCGCTCGAAACTGCGGCGGATCTCGCGGACTTGGGCGGCGGCCACAGGGTCCAAAGTGCCCGCGTCAATCGCGGCAAGCCAATCGGCCACACGCGGGTCGGTGCGGCGCGCATGCAGCATGCTTTCCATCGCGGCCATTTCCTCGGCCCGTTGGGGGGCGGCGCCGCGGGGCATCATGGTTTCCTGATCCCAGCCCAAGCGGCCTGCCACCTGCCCCAGTGCCTGCGTCTGTTTGGTGAATTCCATCAGGTCATCATATGCGGTCATGCGGTGGCTCCTCTGAGCGATGTTGCAACGGGGTAAAGCGACAGGTGACGTGCGCGCAAGATCAGGACCCAGCACAGCACCGCCAGCCCTTGGTGCATCAGGGCGACGGGCAAGACGGCCTCGTAAAGGACGGTTGTAACGCCCAGCACGATTTGCAGGCTGATTGCAGCAAAGGCGGCGTTAAAGGCAAATTGCGTCTTGGGATGGGCCGATGTGCGCCCGCGCAGCCAGACGACGACTGCAAAGGCAAACAGCACATAGCCCGTCATGCGGTGGATAAACTGCACCAGACCGGGGTTTTCGATGAAATTGGTCCAGAACGGCTCCAACACAAAGGCCTGAGGCGGGAAAAACCGCCCCGCCATTAGCGGCCAGTCGGTATAGGTACGGCCCGCGTCGATGCCTGCAACCAGCGCGCCGATGAGGATTTGCAAGAAGGTAAAATGCAGCAATCCGGTGCTGAGACCATAAAGCTTGCTCTCTTTGGCGCGGCGGGCCTGCATCAGGTCCCGCTCGGGGCGGCCAAGGCTGAGCGCGTACCATGTGATAAAGCCAAGGATGACAAAAGCCAGCCCCAGATGCGTCGCAAGACGGGTCGAGACAACATCGGTTGTGGCCGTGCCGGAGGTCACGCCCGAGGACACCATCCACCAGCCAATCGTCCCCTGAAGCCCGCCGAGCCCCCCCAGCAGCAGCAACCGCGGGGTCCAGCCCGTGGGGATTTGTTTGCGGATGAAGAACCACATAAAGCCGATAAACCAGACCAGCCCGATCACGCGGCCCAGTTGGCGGTGGCCCCACTCCCACCAGTAGATCACTTTGAAATCCCCCAGCGTCATCCAGCTGTTTTGCAAGCGAAACTCGTCAATCTCTTGGTACTTCGCAAATTCCAACGCCCAGTCGGCCGCATTCAGCGGTGGCAGCGCACCCGTCAGGGGCCGCCATTCGGTGATGCTCAGCCCGCTGTCGGTCAGCCGCGTGGCCCCGCCCACGAGGATCATCACGAACACCAGCGCAAACAGCACAAACAGCCATGCGCGGATCGCCAAGCGGGCGCCACCACGCCCTGCGTCGATCACACCCGTTGCGGCGACAGGTTTGGGCGTATCCGCACCCACTTCCTCGAATAATTTGCGTTTCGTGGCCATGGTTTTCTCCATCATTGCTCAAGGCTCAGAGGTAGTCGCTTCGCCGCAGGGCGTCTAGCCGCGTTCCTTCCATCGGACCATCTGCCGCAATGTGCCGTGCAGCATCTGCACATCTGCACGGGTCAGCGGCAGGCGGCTCCACATATTGCGCAGGTTTACCTTCATCGAGGTGGCCTTGTGCTCGGGGAAAAAGAACCCCGCCTCCTCCAGCCGGTCCTCGTAGTGTTTGGCCAGATGTTCGATTTCCGAGTTCTGCGCCCAGTCGGTGCCTGCCATTTCCTGCGCCACGGGGGCCTGTTCACTGGTGGTGCGCATCCATTCATAGCCCATCAACAACACGCATTGCGCAAGGTTGAGCGAGGCAAACGCAGGGTTCACGGGCACCGAGACTATCGCATTGGCACGTGCGATGTCGTCATTCTCCAGCCCTGCGCGTTCAGGTCCGAACAGCACGGCGACCCGTTCGCCCGCGGCAATCTTTTCGGCGGCCAGTTTCATCGCGGCCTCTGGCGTGAATACAGGTTTCGTCAGGTCGCGGTCGCGTGCCGTGGTCGCAAAGACAAAGCTGCTATCGGCCACCGCGTGCGGCAAATCGGGCGAGACGACAGCCGCGTCCAGCACCCGCCCCGCGCCCGAGGCCATCGCCACAGCCGCAGGATTGGGCCAGCCGTCACGCGGGGCAACGACGCGCATGCGTTCCAGCCCGAAATTCAACATGGCACGGGCGGCAGCGCCGATATTCTCGCCCATCTGCGGGCGCACAAGGACAAAGCTGGGGGCGGTGGGGTTTTCAATACTCATGTTCGCCTCATACCCCGCGCACGCCCCCTTGCCAATATGGGCCAAGCGGCCTGATAACAGTTTCCATCCCCTGCGCGAATGGTCTAGGAACACGCGCAACGCATCCAAAGGACGTATCCCATGCAAGACGCCCCCGAACAGCCGCAACTCTACCTCGTCACCCCTACCGTGTTGGAGCCTGCGACATTCGCCGACACACTGGCCGCCGTGCTGGACGCGCAAGAGACAGCCTGCGTGCGACTTGCCCTTGCAACCAAGGACGAGGGCGACCTGTCGCGTGCCGCCGACACGCTGCGTGTGGTCACCGATGCCCGCGATGTGGCTCTGGTGATTTCAGAGCATACGCTGCTGGCCGAGCGGTTGGGCCTTGACGGTGTGCATCTGGCCGATGCGGCGCGCTCCGTGCGCCATGCCCGCAAAACCCTTGGCCCCGATGCCATTGTGGGCTGTCACTGCGCAGGCTCGCGCCACGACGGGATGAGCGCGGGCGAAGCGGGCGCTGACTATGTCTCGTTCGGACCCGTCCAGCCCACCGCCCTCTATGACGGTGAAATCGCCGAGGCCGATCTGTTCCAGTGGTGGTCCGAAGTGATCGAAGTGCCCTGCGTTGCCGAAGGCCAACTGGATGCCGCGATGATCGCAGCCCTTGCCCCCGTGACTGACTTCTTCGCCATCGGAGACGAGATCTGGGGCAGCGACGATCCCGCCGCCGCCCTCAAATCGCTTTGGTCACATATAGGCTAAGGCCTAAAGCAGCGTCCGCTCGATCACCCAGTAGATGCCAATGATCGCGATCAGCAGCGATCCTGTGACAGAGACGGCGCGGAACATGACGGGGTATTCCGTCACCAGTTCCTCGTCGCCGTCCAGCGATGCGCGGCGGGCGGCCAATACGGCCAGCCAGATCAGGATGAACGCAAGCGCAATCACGGTCAGCTGACCGACCTCGACGCCGATGTTGAACCCGATGAGGGCCGGTACAAACTGGTCCTCAGGCAGACCAAAGTCGCCCAGCACCGAGGCGAACCCAAGCCCGTGCAACAGACCGAATCCAAAGATCACCGCAGGCCGCCATTTCGTCAGGCCACGCGCAAAGATATTCTCGACCGCGACATAGACGATAGAGGCGGCGATCAGCGGCTCGACAATGCTGCCGGGCACATTGACCAGCCCCATAGCGCCCAATGCCAGCGTGACGGTATGCGCCAGCGTGAAGGCCGAAACCTGCCAGATCAACGGCGTCAGACGGGTCGATAAAAAGAACAGCCCCAGCACAAACAGGATATGATCCAGACCCTTGGGCAGGATGTGGTCAAACCCCACCGGGATATAGCTGACAAAGCTTTGCCACGCAGTGGCCCGATCGCCCCCTTGCAGCATGATCGCAGGGCTGGACGTGCCGCCGCGCACAAGCCCCGTGAAGGGCGCATCAACGCCTTGTTGGCGCACCACCATGTCACCGCCCGCTTGCGGCCATGCCACTGTGACTGCGCCGCCCGTAGGAGCAGCCGCCTGCAACACCCATTCCGCAACACGCGGCAGTTCGGGGTCCACTCCCTCTGGCACCGTGATCGAGACGCTTTGCAATTCCAGCGGCGTGCCATCAATGCTCAGCACCGGCAGCGCGTTCCATGTGGCGAGCAAATCCGGGGCACGCGCGGCCAGATCGGCGGCAGGCAGAGCCCGCAGTGTATCGTATTCATTCGCTTGTGGCGCGTCGTTCGTGTCCTCGACCGTGTCCAGATCGACACCGGCCAAGAAGGCCTCAAGGTTGATTTGCAGCGCGAGTTCGGCGCGTCCATCGGCCACCGTAAGGTCCGCAATCGTCGGCACAATTTCGTGTGCGCGCAACGGGCCGCTTGACAATAGCAGCACCAGTGCCAGCTTTGTCAGGAGCCATAAGGAAAGTCGTATCATGTCGTTTATCCGTCCCATCAGTATTATTTGCGCAGCTTTGCTATATGCGCCTGCCGCTTATGCCCATGAATACTGGATTGAACCACAGGAGTTTCAAGTAGAAAACGACGCACCTGTCGTGGCTAACCTGATGAATGGCCAACTATTTAGCGGGTCCAGACAGTCTTTCTTTGACACAAGTAATACCCGCTTTGAGGTGGTGATGGGCGATGACGTGACCGCGATCACGGGCCGCATGGGCGACCGCCCCGCGATCCAGCTGCCAAGCACGGGGCGCGACGGTCTTATGATCCTCGCACACGAGGCCGCGCCCTCGAAACTCACCTACCGTGAATGGGCCAAGTTCATCAAATTCGTGGAGCATAAGGATTTTCGCGATGCTGTCTCTACGCACGAAGCCCGCGGCTGGCCCAAGGAGAATTTCAAGGAAACCTACACCCGCCACTCCAAATCCCTGATCGCTGTAGGCCACGGCGAAGGGGCGGACCGTGCCTTGGGTCTGGCGACCGAATTTGTCGCGCTTGAGAACCCCTATCTGCCTGAATTTGACGGCACGTTGGACGTTGCCTTGACCTACAACAACGCCCCCCGTGCGGATGCGCAAATCGAGGTCTATGCCCGCGATGCAGACGGCACTGTGACCGTGACCATCACCCGCACCGACGATGAAGGCCACGCAGCGATTCCCGTGGCGGCGGGGTTCGACTATCTGCTGGATGCGGTCGTCTTGCGCCCTGTCGACGGCGCAGCAGAGGGCGCGCCCGTGTGGGAGACGCTCTGGGCCTCGATGACATTTGCGGTGCCTGCGCGTTAAACGGCTGCAAACCACTTGCACGCGCACCTGCGGCGGGTCAAAAGGCGGGCATGACACAAACGCCTGACATCTTATGCATCGGATCGGTCCTGTGGGACGTGATCGGCCGCCACAGCGGCGCAATGGGCACGGGCGACGATAGACCCGGCCGCATCACCCTCCTGCCCGGGGGGGTGGCGCTCAACATCGCGATGGCGCTGCGGCGCTTTGGCCTGACGCCCGCGTTGCTCAGCGCGGTGGGGCGTGATGCCCAAGGCGAAGCATTGATGCAAGCCTGCGACGCCCGCGGGTTGCTGACCCATCTGATCACCCGCACCGATCTGCCGACCGACCAGTATATGGCGATCGAGGCTGACAGCGGCCTGATCGCCGCCATTGCCGATGCACATTCTCTGGAGGAAGTCGGCGCAGAGATCCTCAGCCCGCTTGGCGGCGTACCCTACGACGGTGCCGTGGCGCTGGACGGAAACCTGACCGAGGAACTACTGGCCCAGATCGCGCAAAGCGACCTGTTTGCGCAGGCAGACCTGCGGGTGGCCCCTGCATCCCCAGGCAAGGCATTGCGGTTGATGCCCTTTATCACGGCGTCTCGCGGCACGCTTTACGTGAACCTTGAAGAGGCGGGCCTTCTGTGTGGCGCGGCGTTCACAAATGCCGCCGATGCTGCCAGCGCATTGCTCGCCAAAGGTGCCGCCCGCGCCGTTGTGACCCACGGGGCCGCAGCTGCCTGCGTGGCAGACGGCCAAACCACAGTGACCCAAACCCCCGCCCCCGTGACCGTCACGCGCATCACAGGCGCGGGGGATACTTTTATGGCGGCCCATATCGCAGCAGAATTGCGCGGCATGCACGGCGCAGACGCGCTGGATGCCGCCCTTGTTGCAGCCGCACAATACGTAGCCGGAGAAACCACCATATGATCCCCCTCACCTATTCTGCCGAAGTCGCCCGCGCCCGCAAGGACGGCACCGCCATCGTGGCACTGGAAAGCACCATCATCACCCACGGTATGCCCTACCCGCAGAACGTCGAGGTCGCGCGTCTGGTCGAGGCGGACATCCGCGCCGCAGGGGCCGTGCCCGCGACCATCGCCGTGCTGGACGGGGCGCTGCACATCGGGCTGGACGATGACCAACTGACCAAACTGGCCCAATCCAAAGGCGTCGCCAAGCTGAGCCGCGCCGACATGGCCGCCTGCATCGCCACGGGTGGCACAGGCGCCACAACCGTGGCCGCGACAATGATCGCAGCGCATCTGGCGGGCATCGCGGTCTTTGCCACGGGCGGCATCGGCGGCGTGCATAAAGGGGCCGAAAACAGCTTTGACATCTCGGCCGATCTGATGGAACTCGCACAAACGGCTGTCACAGTCGTGGCCGCAGGCGCGAAGGCGATCCTTGACGTGGAAAAAACGCTCGAAGTGCTGGAAACCCAAGGCGTGCCGGTGATCGCATACGGCCAAGACGCCTTTCCCGCCTTTTGGTCGCGGGGATCGAAACTGAAAGCGCCCTTGCGCATGGATGATCCCGCCCAGATCGCCCGCGCCCATGTGACCCGCGCAGCCCTTGGCCTGCCCGGTGGGCAACTGGTCGCCAACCCCATCCCCGAGGCCGCCGAGATCCCCGTGGCCGAGCTGAGCCCCATCATCGCCACAGCCCAAGCCGACGCAACCCGTGCAGGCATCAGCGGCAAATCGGTCACGCCCTATCTGCTGCAACGCATATTCGAGCTGACCGAGGGCCGTTCTCTGGAGGCCAATATCGCTCTGGTGCGCAACAATGCACAATTGGCAGCCAAGATTGCACTGGAATTGCGCAATCCGGATGCAAATTGACGCGCCAGCGCCATTGTTACTGTCCATGGCAGCCCTTAGTTACTATTGGTTAACAAGCCAAACTGGACACCGCGCACGATGAACACACCTTTTGATCCCGATCCCGTCACCCCGACACGGCGCGGCATCCTCGGCCGTATGCGCGGGAATTTCCTGACGGGGCTGGTGGTGATCGCGCCTGTCGGCCTGACCATCTGGCTGATCTGGAGCGTTGTCGGCTGGATCGACGGGTTCGTGCTGCCGCTGGTGCCGTTCCAATATCACCCCGACCGCTTGATACAGGATTTGCTGGGGCTGGACCGATCGGTCCAGATCAACGTGCGCGGCATCGGCGTCGTGATCTTTCTGCTGTTCACCGTGTTTATCGGCTTTGTTGCCAAGGGCATCATCGGCCGATCGTTCATCCGCTTTGCCGAAAGTCTGGTGGAGCGTACCCCCGTTGTCCGCTCGATCTATTCGGGTATCAAACAAATCTCGGAAACGATCTTTGCCCAGAGCGAGCGTAGCTTTGAGACGGCCTGCCTGATCGAATATCCGCGCAAGGGCATATGGGCCATCGGCTTTATCTCGACCGAGGCGAAGGCCGAAATTGCCGAGAAATCGGACAACTCAGGCACGATGCTGTCGGTCTTTCTGCCCACCACGCCGAACCCCACATCGGGGTTCTTGCTGTTCTTGCCCAAACGCGACGTAGTCGAGCTGAACATGAGCGTCGAGGATTCCGCCAAACTGGTGATTTCCGCGGGGCTGGTCTATCCCAACGCCAAGGCGCTGGAAGACGGCGACGCGCCTATTGCGGATATATCGAACCGCTAAGCATCGCGCTACACCGCCTTGATTACGTTACAGAAACATCTCGCGCAGGTTGACGCTGCTGCGTTTGCCCACATTGTCGATGTCATTGCGCAAAAACGCCTCTCCCGCGGCACGGCCTGCATCGCGCAGCGCGCTGATCACTGCGGCATTCGGCACGATCTTAGTCGCGGCAGAGAGTTTTGCCATCAAACTATCATCGGCAATCATATGCACATACACCCGCGAGAAATGGTGGTCGGAGGTGGCGACCCCTTCTTCGATCAGACGCTGCACAAAATCAATCGCCCGCAACTCACGCAGAAGGCTTGAGTTAAAGCTGATCTCGTTGATGCGGTTCTGGATTTCCTGGGGCGTGGTCGGTACTTCGTCCCGCTCCAGCGGGTTGATGTTGATGATCACAATGTCATCGGGAAACGGGTCAACGAACAGCGGGAAAAGCGCGGGATTACCGGTAAAGCCACCGTCCCAGAATGCCTCGTTCCGGCCCGTGGTTTTGTCAAAGATTTCGACAGCCTGAAAAACAGTCGGCAAACAGGCCGAGGCCATCAGCGCTTTTGGGCCGATCTCTTCGCCCTGAAAAATGCGGATTTTGCCGTTGCGCACGCGGGTGGCACCAACGAAAAACGCAGGTCCCTCGTGGGCGCATATTTTGTCGTAGTTGAATTTCTCGACAATCGGTTCCAGCGGGTTGCGGTACAACGGGCCATAGCTGTAGGGCGACATCACGCGGCTGACCGCATCGCCCATCATATAGGGCAGGCTGAATTCGATCTGTTTGCTCAACGCGCCAAGGCCAAAAGGCGCCATCCAGGTGCCGATCGACAGGTCCGTGACACCCGCGACCTGCATCCACAGCCATTCGAGGTTCTCACGCGCACCCTCACGGCCGCCCGCAATCATCCCCGATTTCAGCGCAGCACCGTTGAGCGCCCCCGCCGACGTGCCGGACATGGCGGCAATCTCCAGCCCGTCCTCTTCCAACAGGCGGTCAAGAACGCCCCATGTGAACGCGCCATGAGCGCCGCCACCTTGCAAAGCAAGGTTGATCTTTTTGGTCAGTGCCATTGGGCGCGCCTTTTATAGGGGATTACAGAGCTGTCCAGCCGCCATCGACGCTGATCGTCGTGCCGGTGATTTGTGCGCCTGCGTCCGAACACAGGAACGCCGCCGTGCCGCCCATCTGCTCAACGGTGGCGAATTCCTTGCTGGGCTGGCGTTTGAGCATGATATTCTTGATCACGTCTTCGCGGCTCATGTCGTATTCTTTCATCGTGTCGGGGATCTGGCTTTCGACAAGGGGCGTCAGCACATAGCCCGGGCAAATGGCGTTTGCGGTGATCGGCTCTTCCGCCGTTTCCAGCGCTGTGGTCTTGGTCAGGCCGACAATCCCGTGTTTCGCCGCGACATAGGCCGCTTTGTAGGGCGATGCCGTCAGCCCATGCGCGGAGGCGATGTTGATCACACGGCCCCAGCCTGCCTTGCGCATCATCGGCAAAGCAGCAGCCGTGGTATGAAACGCCGAGCTGAGGTTGATCGCAATGATCGCGTCCCATTTCGCGGCGGGGAATTCATCAATCGGGGCGACGTGCTGGATGCCTGCATTGTTGATCAGGATATCGCAGGCGCCTGCCTCTTCGATCAGCTTGCGGCACTCGTCCCCTTTGGACATATCCGCCTTGATATAGCGGGCCGTCACGCCTGTGACATTGGCGATTTCTTCGGCCAGCGCGTGATCTTCCTTGCGGTCCGTGAACGAATTGAGCACCACATTCGCGCCTGCCTGCGCCAATTGTTGCGCAATGCCAAGGCCAATGCCCGAGTTAGACCCCGTGATTACAGCCGTTTTGCCGGACAGATCGTAAGTAAGCGCCATTTTCATTCTCCATTACGTGTTTCACCAACTGTACCGAAAATGCTGCAGGTGCGAAAGGGGGAGAGTCCGCAGCGTTATCCCAGTAGGTCAGGCTCCCAAATCGTATCCTGCGAGCCTAGGCCGCCCCAGGCGTAATATCCCCCAGAAGGGCCATCGACAAAGTTTTCCGCGCTCAGATCAGCCAGCACCATGTTCCAGATCACCACGGAATAGTCGCCTTCGGTATAAACCACCAGATTGGCGCGTTGTGTCGCCCCACTAAGGAAAGTGTCATAGGCAGTGGTCGCGTCCCACGTCCCGTTGTTGGAAGGGCCGGTCCAGAGCATATCCTCATCCGCGTCAAAATCCAGAATGACGGTCCGCCCCGATTGCGCGCCGTTGGGGTTGGTGACAAAGACGAATGCATCCGCCCCCTGCCCGCCGATCAACACGTCATCGCCTGCGTTGCCGAACAGAACATCGGCATGTGCGCCGCCGTTCACCGTATCGCTCCCTGCGCCGCCGATCAGAACGTCATTGCCGTGGCTGCCCGCCAACAGGTCGCCCCCCTCCGCGCCACTGATCTGGTCGTCGCCCACGCCCCCGATAACCGTATCATCGCCTGCGCTGCCAGTGGCCGTGTCATTGCCCATGCCCAACCGCAACAGCATCGCATCCGCGTCTTCCGCTGCACGCACATGGTCATCGCCACCCCGCAACATCAAGGACACCCTATCGTCCTGAACCAAAACGACATTATCTTCGATCCCGAACGACATACTCATCCCGGAGCCACCCAGCACGCTGACCTCGGCCTGCCCCGCGCCTTTGTGATCGTTCGTCAGAAAACCGTAAGAAAGGACAAAGGAGAACACCAATGCATCGGCATCTGTCCCCTCGGGGATTACCCACGACTGGTCATACGACTCATAGGGTGACAGATCGGGTGCCGCGACCGGAAGACCGACAGAGGCGCCGGCGGCGGCTTCGTCGAAAACAAATGTCAGCGTGCTGTGTATGATTGTGCCCGTGATGCTTTGATAAGCGGCGTCAAACCAGATCGCTGCCGCTAAGCTCCAGATAGGGGCGGTAAAAGCTGTCCCCCAGAAAATCATCAAGTATCGTCATTGAAACAGGGGACGGGTTCGTGACAACAGGCATGATCTTTTCCAACAGCGATTCTACCGTGGCTACCCTAACGGAAGGCAGTTGGGCTCCAA
Organism: Sulfitobacter aquimarinus; assembly: GCF_040149565.1. NCBI lineage: Bacteria > Pseudomonadati > Pseudomonadota > Alphaproteobacteria > Rhodobacterales > Roseobacteraceae > Sulfitobacter > Sulfitobacter aquimarinus. The sequence goes on along the minus strand of NZ_JBEFLO010000006.1, from coordinate 108,877 downwards.
ACATCACAATACGGGGAAAAGCACCTGTAATTGCTCAAAAAAAACGCCCGCACAAGGCGGGCGTCAAGTTATTGAGGCAGGTTTCATACAGGCAAGAAACCTATCGAGCAGTGAGTTCTTTATAAGGAATTACCGCCGTTTCGCCAAGCTAAAAGTTTGCGCCTGCCGCGCAGGCCCGTTAGACGTTATTCATAATAAAAATAAGGGCAGCGCAGGATTGTTTCGAAAATGGCGTTAGATAATTTCTCAAGAGCACAAGGCTTTGCGGCGCTCTCTTCACTGATTCTTTGGGGAATCGGTGCGCAGGCTGAACCACGCCATGCGATTTCCATGTACGGCGTGCCGGCTTTGGCCGATGATTACACCCACCTGCCCTATGCCAACCCCGAGGCCCCGCTGGGCGGTGACATCGTTTTGGGCAACACGGGCGGCTTTGACAGCCTCAATCCCTTCGTCCTCAAAGGCACCAAGCCGTGGCAACTGGGCTTTTTCACACATGAGACGCTGATGGGCCGTTCATGGAACGAGCCGTTCACCCTTTATGGTCTGCTGGCCGAAACGGTCGAGACGGATGAAGACCGCACATGGGTCGAATTCACCCTGCGCGAGGGCACGAGTTTTTCCGACGGCAGCCCGCTGACGGTCGAGGACGTGATTTTCAGCTTTGATTTGCTGGGCACCAAGGGCCATCCGCGCTATCACAATCTGTACAAGCAGATCGACCGCATCGAACAGACAGGTCCGCGCAAGGTCAAATTCACCTTCAACAGCGACAACCGCGAACTGGCCCTACTGGCGGGGCTGCGCCCGATCCTGTCCAAGGCCCAATGGGAGGGGCGCGAATTCGCCAACGCCCCTGTGCAAGACATCCCCCTCGGCTCTGGCCCCTATACGGTTACGGGCTACGAGTCGGGCCGCTATGTCACACTGTCGCGCAACAGCGACTATTGGGGCGTCAACATCCCCTTCCGCCAAGGCACCCATAACTTTGACACGATAAAGCTGGATTTCTACGGCGATTCCAAAGTCTTGTTCGAAGGCTTCAAGGCGGGCGAAATCTCGGCTGTGCGCGAATTCAACGCGGAATCGTGGCAGACCCAGTATGATTTTCCCGCCATTGCCCGTGGTGACATCGTCAAATCCGTGATCCCGCATCAAAAGCCGTCCGGCATGACGGGGTTTGTGATGAACACCCGCCGTGCGCCCTTTGACGACTGGCGCGTGCGCGACGCGCTGCTGCATGCGTTCAACTTTGAATATATCAACGATACGCTGACGGGTGGCGCACAGCCGCGTATTACCTCGTATTTCTCGAACTCGGTTCTGGGCGCCGAGGAAGGCCCCGCAAAAGGCCGCGTGGCCGAATTGCTGCTGCCCTATCAGGACACGCTGCCCGCAGGCACGCTGGAGGGCTACAGCCTGCCTACATCGGACGGATCAGCGCGCAACCGTGCAGGCATCCGTGCCGCCATGGCGCAACTGGAGGCCGCTGGATACTCCGTCACCGAAGGTACGATGCGGCGCGGCGACGGCACGCCCGTTACCTTTGATTTCCTGATCGCCAAAGGCAGCACCGAAGATGTCGCCATTGCCGAGCTTTTCACCCGCGCGCTGGAGCGGCTGGGCATCAAGGCCACAATCGAAACCGTTGATGACGCACAATATTTCTCTCGCACGGGGGAGTTTGATTTTGACATCACGCCCTTCCGCCGGTCCCTCTCGCTTAGTCCCGGGAACGAACAGAAGTTCTATTGGGGAACGGAGGCCGCAGACCAGCCCGGGTCACGCAACCTGATGGGGGCGCGTAATCCCGCGATTGACGCGATGATCGACGCGATGCTGGGTGCCCGCGACAGTGCGGATTTCGTGGCAGCCACGCGGGCGCTGGACCGTGTGTTGACCGCTGGCCGCTATGTTATCCCGTTCTGGTCCTATACCGAAGGGCGCATCGCGCATGTGCGTGAAATGCAATACCCCGACACATTGCCGATTTACGGTGATGGCGCCCAGTGGATGCCGGAACTATGGTGGTGGGACGCCGAATAACGCGGCCTCAGGACGCGGTGTTGCAGCCTCGCACCGCACAAGCTCCTTTTGAATCCACGTCGCTAACTTTGCCAGCCTGATCCCGCACGGATGTCTTTTGCAACATCCATGCCGAGCCCTAATAGAGTTTGACGATCGGCACCTGCGCCGTAATCCCGCTACTGCGCAATGGAAGCCTTGTCAGGGGCCGTTAAACGAGTGAAGTGACCCACAGGATCGTCGCATCCTCGTCCGAGGTCGAGATCACGTTATGCCCCATCGCCGCATCGTAATAGGCGCTGTCGCCGCGCCGCATCTCGATCGGTTCATAGAATTCGGTGAACAGTTTGACCACGCCGGTCAGAACATACAGAAATTCTTCGCCGTCGTGGCGCACCCAACCGTCGAATTCTTCCATCTGCCGCGCACGGATGCGGGCGCGGTAGGGAAGCATGTTCTTTTTACGCAAAGTGTCCGCCAGCAACTCGTGCTCATAGGTGGCTGTGGCCTGCGCCGCGCCCTCGCCCGATTTGGTCACAGCCATGCGGCCGTTGATCTGGTCGCCTGCGGGCGGCGTGAAAAGCTGCGGCACCGAAATCTCCAACCCTACGGCCAGCTTTTTCAACGCGTCATAGGTCGGCGACATCTGGGCGTTTTCAATTTTGCTAAGAGTCGAACGGGCAAGCCCCGCTTGGCTTGCTGCTTGTTCCAGCGTCCAACCACGTGCCTTGCGCAATTCGCGCACACGCGCACCCAGATCAACAGGCGGCACCGTATGGTTTGCCCCGTCTTCGCGGGCAATCTGGATCATGGATTTTGCGGATTCACTGGTCATGGCGCTATCTATAGGCAATGCGCCTCTGCCTTGCAACGCGGGCTTGTGCGCGGTAGCGATACCCCATGCTCAGCCTCTTTGATCAAACGCCCCCGCCGCCCTGCCCTGCGCCCTTCAACATGGCCGCCCATGTCTTGCGGGCGGGCGCAGAGACGCCCGACAAACTGGCCCTGCGGATCATGGGCCAAGAGGACTGGACCTATGGCGCGTTGATCGCCGCCGTGCGCGGTACGGGCACGGGCTTGCTGAACGCGGGGGCCAAGCGCGGGGACCGCGTGTTGATGCGGCTGGGCAATACGGTGGACTTCCCGCTGGCCTATCTGGGGGCGCTGGCCGCTGGATTGGTGCCTGTCCCGACCGCCGCCGCCCTCACCGCTGGCGAAGTCGCCCCGATGATCGAGACCTTGCGCCCCTCGCTGATCGTGCATGACGCCGATGTTGCCTGCCCCGATCACCCCCGCCGTATTGGTCTGGACGCATTGCGCACCATGCGCGGCCTGCCGCCTGTGGCCTACGATATGGGCGATCCTGCGCGTGCGGGTTATATCATCTATACCTCCGGCACCTCGGGCAAGCCGCGTGCCGTGCTGCACGCGCACCGCGCCATCTGGGCGCGGCAAATGATGTTTGAGGGGTGGTACGGGCTGCGCCCCGACGACCGTATGATGCACGCGGGCGCGTTCAACTGGACCTATACGTTGGGTACGGGGTTGATGGATCCGTGGACCGTGGGCGCAACTGCGCTGATCCCTGCGGCGGGAACGGCGGCCCCTGACATGCCGGCGCTGATGGCCGCCCATGACGCCACGATCTTTGCCGCAGCCCCCGGTGTCTACCGCCAGCTTCTTAACAAGGCTGACCTGCCCGCGCTGCCGCATCTGCGCCATGGCCTGAGTGCCGGGGAAAAGCTGCCGCCCGCCGTGGCCGCCCGCTGGCGCGATGCCACGGGATGCGATGTGTTCGAGGCATACGGTATGTCCGAATGCTCGACCTTCATATCCTCCGCCCCCGCGCACCCCGTGTCCGAGGGCGCATCAGGCCGCCCTCAACCGGGTCGCCGCATCGCGCTGATGGGCGCGGATGGCCCTGTTCCCATCGGGATGGAAGGCACGATTGCCGTGCATCACAGCGACCCCGGCCTGATGCTGGGCTACCTTGATGCGCCCGAAGAGACAGCCGCCAAGATGCAAGACGGCTGGTTCATGACGGGCGATCAGGCCCGCATGGACGCGGATTTCCAGATCACCTATCTGGGCCGCACAGACGATATGATGAACGCGGGCGGGTTTCGCGTCTCTCCGGTCGAGGTCGAGGCTACGCTGGCGAAATACAACGGCATTACAGCCGTGGGCGTGGCCGAAGTCGCACCCAAACAGGATGTCACCGTCATCGCCGCCTTCTATACCGCAGCTGCCCCACTGGACGAAGACGCGCTGCGCTTGTATGCGCAGGCCAATCTGGCGCGCTATAAACAGCCGCGCATCTACGTACATCTGCCGCAACTGCCCATGGGCGCCAACGGCAAAATCCTGCGCCGCGCCCTGCGCCGCCATTTCGAGGACATAAAATGACCGAGCTTGTAAAACTGGACATCATGTCAGACCCGATCTGCCCGTGGTGCTATATCGGCAAGGCGCATCTGGACCGCGCCTTGGCCGCAGCCCCCGATCACCCGTTCGAGATCGAATGGCACCCCTTTCAACTCAACCCCGATATGCCCGCCGAGGGAATGGATCGCCGCGACTACCTTGAGGGAAAGTTCGGCGGCAAGGAAGGCGCTGTAAAGGCCTATGCGCCCGTGGTCGAACACGCCGAGGCTGCGGGCCTGAAAATCAACTTTGAAGGGATGCAGCGGACGCCAAACACGCTGAACGCCCACCGTCTGATCCATTGGGCGGGGATTGAGGGTCGCCAGACGGCTGCCGTTAGCGCCCTGTTCAAAGCCTATTTCGTCGACACCCGCGACATCGGCGATGCCGAAGTGCTGGCCGATATTGCAGACAGCATCGAAATGGACGCAAGCCTTGTGACCCGCCTGCTCAAAACCGACGAAGACGCGCAAGCCATCCGCGACCGCGACGGGCACAGCCGAAAAATGGGCATCAGCTCTGTGCCGACCTTCATCGTGGGTGGGCGTCACGCGGTGCCGGGTGCCCAGCCGCCCGAGCTTTGGGCCAAGGTGATTGCCGACATCCAAGCGGGCTAATGCCACGATGTGACAAAAGGGCCGCACCACGCGGCCCTTTGCACAAACTGCTAGGCTGCGGCCGAAATACACCTTAGAATCAACCGCAAGAGGCACAAAGCCTCATCTAAAAAACGAATTCGAGCAGGTGTGCAGGCAGTGAACAGGACCCCCTCGGGACAGGTGGGCCTTTTTCTCAAGTCAAAGCAGAACAAGCATGGCTTCCAGCTCTTGGTGCGCATTTGCGTGCGGTTCGGTGTATTGAGAAAGGGCAGCTATGTTATCCTCCATGTCGTCACGTGTCGTGCTTACCTATGGGTCGTTCGACCTGTTTCATCAGGGGCATGCGCAATTGTTGCAGCGCTTGTCGATGATGGGGACCGAGCTGATCGTGGGATGTTCAACAGATGCCTATAACGCCAAGATGGGCGTGCCTGCGGTAACCCCTTATGCGCAGCGCCGCCTGATGCTGGAAAGCTGCCGTTTCGTCAGCCGCGTCATTGCCGAGCAGGAGTGGGAACAGAAATACACCGACATCGTGAACTACAATGTCTCGGTCTTTGCCATGGGCGACGACTGGAAAGGGCAATTTGACCACCTCAATGATGTGGCGCAGGTAGTTTATGTGCCGCGTGCAAAGATCATCGGCACACGCAAGCCATTCCACGCGGTCAGCCAGCCCGCCCTGCGTATGGTTGCAGGTGCTTGATCTCTAAGCGTTTTAGTGTTGCGGACCGCTCAACCCTAGGTTAAGCCTGCCCTATGGTATCGCCCCGATGCCCTATGTGTACCGGAGCGTGCCTTGTCCGTAACAACATCCGACTTTAAAATGAGCAAGCCAGAGTTCATCGCCCTATTGGCGATGATGATGGCGTCCATCGCGTTTTCCATTGATGCCATGCTGCCTGCCCTGCCCCAGATCGGCGCAGAGCTGTCACCCGATGCGCCGCAACACGCCCCCCTGATCCTCAGCTTTTTTCTGTTCGGTATGGGCGCGGGTACGTTTTTCACAGGTCCCCTGTCCGATGCCTTCGGGCGCAAACCTGTCATTCTTGTCTTTGCGCTGATCTTTATCACCGGCGCGCTGATCGCGTGGATCAGCCCCTCGCTTGAGATGGTGCTGGCGGGGCGTGTCCTGCAAGGGTTGGGGGCTGCCGGCCCGCGTGTGGTGTCGATGGCGCTGGTGCGTGACCGTTTCTCGGGGCGGCAGATGGCCAGAATCGTCTCGGTTGTGATGATGATCTTTACGCTGGTGCCCGCAGTGGCGCCGCTGATCGGTGCCTATCTTATTGCATGGACGGGATGGCGTGGCATCTTTCTGGCCTTTGTCACCTTCACGGTGATTTATCTAGTCTGGATGCTGACCCGCCTGCCCGAAACCCTGCCAAAGGCCAACCGCCGCCCGCTGCGCCTGTCGCTGCTGGTTGCCGCCGTGGGCGAGATGATGCGCCACCGCGTTGTCGCCCTGTCTATCGTTGTGCAGACGCTTGTCTCGGCAATGTTGTTTCTGACGCTGATGCTGGTGCAGCCGATCTATGATACGGTCTATGGCCGAGCGGATGAATTCCCCTTCTGGTTTTGCGTCATCGCCCTGCTGGCCGGACTGGCGAACCTTTTGAATGCGCTGCTGGTGGTGCGTCTGGGGATGCAACGGCTGGTCATGTGGACGCTGGGCGCGCAGATCGTGCTGTCGGGGTCTTTCGTGCTGTTTGGGCTTGGGGACACGGCCTATGGCTTTTATTTCTTTGTGTTCTTCCAGACCTGCATCTTCTTTCAGGCGGGGCTGACCATCGGGAACCTCAACGCCATCGCGATGGAGCCGATGGGCCATATCGCAGGCATGGCGGCTTCGGTCATGGGGGCAATCTCAACCGTGGGGGCTGTGCTGATCTCGGGGCCGATCGGCACGTGGTTCCCCCAAGACCACCACACGCTGGCGATCACCTTTGTCGTCTTGGCGTCTCTCGGGTTTGGCGCGATGCGCATGGTGGCCTGGGCCAGCGAAAGCAACGGTTAAGGCGTCTTTGCCTTCGCCTTTTTGGCGGCTTTTTCTTTTGCAACAACATGCTCGGCCAGATCGCGGGCAATGGCAAACGCGCCTTTGATCTTGTCTGTGTCGCTTTTCCAATCGCGGCGCACGACAATCTTGTTGTCTTTCACTTTGGCCAAGCCGCGCTGGTCGGCCATAAATTGCACCAACCCCTCGGGCGAGGCGAATTTGTCGTTGTGGAACTGGATCGTGGCCCCCTTTGGCCCGCCATCCAGCTTGGCAATGCCTGCGCGTTTGCACATCGCCTTGATCCGCACGACCAACATGAGCGTGTTCACCTCACGCGGCAGCGGGCCAAAGCGGTCGATCAGCTCGGCTGCAAATCCCTCCAGCTCGACCTTCTTTGTCAGCTCCGACAGGCGACGATAGAGGCCCAGACGCACATCCAGATCGGGTACATAGGCTTCAGGGATCAGTACAGGCACGCCCAGATTGATCTGCGGCGCCCATTGGCCGTCATTGTCCACAACGCCTTCCAGCTCGCCCGAGCGGATCTTGGCGATCGCGTCCTCCAGCATGGACTGATACAGCTCGAAACCGACATCGCGCATCTGGCCTGATTGCTCTTCGCCCAGCAGGTTGCCCGCGCCGCGAATATCAAGGTCTTGGGACGCGAGCGTGAACCCTGCCCCCAACGTGTCGAGCGAGCCCAGCACCCGCAGGCGTTTCTCGGCCAGCGGCGTCAGCCTGGCACGCGGTTTGGTCGTGAGATACGCATAAGCGCGGGTTTTCGAGCGGCCAACGCGGCCCCTGATCTGATAAAGCTGCGCAAGGCCGAACATATCGGCGCGGTGGACGATCATCGTGTTGGCGGTGGGGATGTCCAGACCGCTTTCCACAATCGTGGTGGCGAGCAAGATGTCATAGCTGCCGTCGTAGAACGCGTTCATGCGGTCATCCAACTCGCCCGCTGCCATCTGCCCGTGGGCGATGACATATGACAGTTCGGGCAATTGGTCCTTCAGAAACGCCTCGATCTCGGGCAGGTCGCTGACGCGTGGCACCACATAGAACGACTGCCCGCCGCGATAATGCTCGCGCAGCAGCGCCTCGCGCAGGGTGACGGCGTCAAATTCCGAGACATAGGTGCGGATGCTCAGGCGGTCCACGGGCGGCGTGCCGATAATGCTGAGGTCGCGCACCCCCGTGAGCGAGAGTTGCAGCGTGCGCGGGATCGGCGTGGCCGTTAGCGTCAGCACATGCACATCCGTTCGCATGGATTTAAGACGTTCCTTGTGACCGACGCCAAAGTGTTGCTCTTCGTCGATCACCAACAGACCGAGGTTGTTGAATTTAATGGTCTTTGCCAACAGCGCATGGGTGCCGATGACAATATCCACGGTGCCTTTGGTAATGCCATCACGGGTGGCGGCAGCCTCTTTCGCTGTCACGAAACGGCTGAGCGTGCGGACCTCGATCGGGAAGCCGCGAAAGCGTTCGGCAAAGGATTTATAGTGCTGGCGGGCCAGCAAGGTGGTGGGTGCAATCACCGCCACCTGCACGCCCGACATGGCCGCAACAAAGGCGGCCCGCATGGCGACTTCGGTCTTGCCAAAGCCCACATCGCCCACCACCAGACGGTCCATCGGGTTGCCGCTGGTCAGATCGTCGATCACGTCGCCAATCGCGCTCAGCTGATCGTCGGTTTCCTGGTAAGGGAAGCGGGCGGCGAAGGCGTCCCACATGCCGGGCGGCGGCTCCAGCACAGGCGCACGGCGCAAGGCACGCTCGGCTGCGATGCGGATGAGCTTGTCGGCCATCTCGCGGATGCGCTCTTTGAGTTTGGCTTTCTTGGACTGCCACGCACCACCGCCCAGCTTGTCCAGCAGCCCCTCTTCATGGCCATAACGGCTCAGCAGTTCGATATTCTCGACAGGCAGATACAGCTTGGTCTGGTCGGCATATTCCAGCAGCAAACATTCATGCGCGGCGCCGATGGCGGTGATGACCTCCATCCCCAGATAACGGCCCACGCCGTGATCCACATGCACCACCAGATCGCCGGGCGTGAGGCTTTGCACTTCGCTCAGGAAATTCTCGGCACGGCGCTTTTTCTTGGGGCGGCGGATCAGGCGGTCGCCCAGCACGTCCTGTTCGGAAATCACGGTCAGAGACCCATCGCCGAACGGCGCTTCAAACCCATGCTCCAGCGCCCAGACGGCCAGATGCAACCCGCGTTTGCCGATGCGTGTGGCGTCAGGGATCGGGATCGCCTCTGCCAGACCCTCTTCTTCGATCAGCCCAGTGAGCCGCTCGCGTGCGCCCTCGGAGTAGCTGGCGATCAGAACGGGGCCGTCTGCAAGTTTTGCTTTAATATGGGAGGCCAACGCCCCGAAAAGGCTGATGGATTCCTGCTGTCGCTCTGGCGCGAAGCTACGCCCGATGCGCCCGCTTGCGTCCAGCGCACGCGGCCCTGTAGGTTGCGCCAGCGGCACCAGTTGCAGCACACGGCGGTCGGCGATCTGGGCCTCCCAGGCGGCGTCATCCAGATACAGCCCCGCTGCGGGCGCGGGCTTGTAGACACTGTCCATCTTCGAGCGGTTCGCCATGGCGATTTTGCGCGTCTCGTATTGGTCCTCGATGCTCTCCCACCGCGCCAGCCGTGCGGGGGTGAGTTGGTCATCCAGTGATACGGTGGCGTCAGGCAGGTAGTCGAACAACGTCTCGAGCCTGTCATAGTAGAAGGCCAGCCAATGCTCGGCCCCTTGGTGCTTGCGGCCCGCGCTGATCGCCTCGTAGAGCGGATCATCGGTGCCCGCCGCGCCAAATTCGATGCGGTAGTTCTGGCGAAAACGGGTGATGGCGGCCTCGTCAAGGATCACTTCCGAAACAGGCGCAAGCTCGACCAGCTCCAGCTTTTCGGTGGTGCGCTGGGTGGCGGGGTCAAAGCGGCGCGCGCCGTCCAGAACATCGCCGAACAGATCCAATCGCACAGGCCCCAGATCACCGGGGGGATAGATGTCGATGATACCGCCGCGCACGGCGTAATCGCCCGGCTCCATCACTGTGGGGCTTTGCACAAAGCCCATGCGCACCAGAAATTCGCGCAGCGCCTTTTCGTCCACCCGGCCACCGACGCTTGCGCTCCATGCTGCATCGCGTAGCACGTCCCGCGCAGGCAGGCGTTGCGTCGCCGCCCCCAAGGTCGTCAGCAGGATATATTGCGCGGGCATCCCGTGCACCAGCCCCGCCAGCGTCGCCATGCGCGTGGCCGAAATATCGGCATTGGGCGAGACGCGGTCATAGGGCAGACAGTCCCAGCCCGGGAAGATGACCACTGGCATGTCCGGCGCGAAAAAGCGCAGCGCCTCGGCCATGGCGGCCATACGCTTGTCGTCGCGGGCAACGTGCAGGACCGGCCCGCCGGATTTGGCGACCTCGTCCAGCAGAAGCTTTGCGTCAAACCCTTCGGGTGCGCCTGACAGGGTGATATGATCGGGTGTTGTCATGATACCGCAGATGTGGCCCGCTTGTCCCGACTGTCAACCATCAAAAGGGTGTGACGCTCAGGTTCTGGTACATTCCCCACAGGGCGGTCACAAAGATCGAGATCATGCCGATGATCTGTGTATACAGACGGTGACGCGTCAGACGCTTGCGCAACACCTCGCCGCGTGAATCCTCGTCCTGAATAAGACGCGCGGTCGAAATGCTCAGCAGCCCCACCAGTGACAGCGGCAGCGCCAGCAACATCAGCGATTGCGCGAATTCATTGCCATAGACAAAGCCCAGAAGCCCCAGCATCGTCAGGAAGAAACACGCAAACCCCGCGATCCAAAGCCCTGACATCTGCGCGATAAACAACAGACGGTTGGTGTTGATGCGCACAAGGTCTTCTAGGTCAATCTCGGTCTGGCCGCCGTGGCGTCTGGCGCGCAGGACCATATCAAACGGCACACCCAACCCGTAGTGCGATGTCGTTGACCACACGACAGCCAGCACAATCCAGAACCAAAGGTTCGAGAAAGAGCGCATGTCGATCAACTCAAAAAGGGTTTGATACCAGTCCAAAAGGCGTACTCGAAATTCACGTCCCCCGTGTGATAACGGCCAGCCCCGTTGATTTCTACCCCCTAGTTTTGCGCAAATCCGTGCGGCCTCTTGAGCGTGGCAAAAATACGTGTCAATTTTGAAGGGCACCAGCGCCAAGGAACACCCCCATGCAGCCGATCCAAGCCCCCTTTCCCGCCACCCGCCTGCGCCGTGTGCGCCAAAACGACGGCATCCGCGGGCTGGTGCGCGAAAACTATCTGAGCGCGGCTGATTTCATATGGCCTGTCTTTGTACGCGGCGGCGAGAATATCGTTGAGGAAATCCCCTCTATGCCCGGTGTCATGCGCCGTTCGGTCGACCGGATTGTCGAGGCCGCGCACGAGGCGTGGGATCTGGGCATCGGGGCGCTGTGCCTGTTTCCCTACACCGGCATCGAAGAGCGCACCGCCAGTTGCGCAGGCGCGTGGGACCCCGACAACCATGTCAACCGCGCCATTCGCGCCATCAAGGCAGAGCTGCCCGATCTGGTGATTATGACAGACGTGGCGCTGGACACCTATAACATCAACGGGCACGACGGTTTTGTCGTCGAGGGCCAGATCATCAACGACGAAACGGTCGAGGCGCTGGTCAAAATGGCGGTAGAGCAAGCCCGCGCAGGCGCCGACATCATCGGACCCTCCGATATGATGGACGGGCGGATCGGCGCGATCCGCGCAGGGCTGGAGGCCGAAGACCACCGCAACGTCATGATCCTCAGCTATGCCGCCAAATATGCATCGGCTTTTTACGGCCCCTTCCGCGATGCGGTGGGTGCCTCGGGTGCGCTGACGGGGGACAAGAAAACCTATCAGATGGACCCCGCCAATTCCGACGAGGCGCTGCGGCTGGTCGCCCGCGATCTGTCGGAAGGGGCCGATATGGTCATGGTAAAACCCGGCCTGCCCTATCTGGACATCTGCCGCCGCGTCAAAGACGCCTACGGCGCGCCGACCTTTGCCTATCAGGTATCGGGCGAATACAGCATGATCAAAACGGCCTCAGCGGCGGGCATGGTTGATGAAGAACGGGTGATGATGGAAAGCCTGATGGCGTTCAAACGCGCAGGCTGTGACGGGATATTGACGTATTTTGCACCTGCCGCTGCACGTCTGCTGGGCTAAGCGCAGCACCACATAGGGCGGCCTAAATCAGCACAGTTTCGCCAACAACCATATCGCGCATGACAACCCGCAAAATTCCGCCTATACTGCGGGCAAGCTGGACGATACCAGCACGTTGAGCAGTGAATTTTAGTACAGGCAAACACATGACACAGACACAATTGACGCGCCGCGCTTTCGCGTTCGGCGCAGTTGCGGGCACCAGCACACTCGCGGCTTGCGGCAACGGCATCGGCTCCACCGGCGGGGGGACCATCGACGCCCGCGTGGACGCCACCCTGAACGAGATGTACCGCACCTTCCCCAACACCCGCACATTGGCGCAGAAATCCAACGGGATGCTGGTGATGCCGCTGGTGACCGAAGCGGGCCTTGGCCTTGGCGGTGCCTACGGGCGGGGCGCGTTGCGGGTGAACGATGTGACGGTTGACTACTACTCGGTCGCCAAAGCATCGGGCGGGTTGCAGATCGGTGCGCAGCAATACGCGCACGTGCTGTTCTTTATGACCGACAATGCGCTCAGCTCTTTCCGCCGCTCGCCCGGTTGGGCGGCTGGTGCGGATGTTGAATATGTCATCTCGGACCGCGGAGACAGCGTGAACGCAGATACCACAACCGTATTGTCGCCCGTGCTGGCGGTGATCTTTGGCCGCGCAGGCTTGCGTCTGGGGGCCACCCTTGAGGGCAGCAAGTACACCCGCATCATTCCTTGACACCGCTGCGGTTTGAAACAGTCGGCGGGATCATCGCGGCAACCTTTACCGCGCTTAGCCTTACGCTTTTGTCTGGCCTGAGGTGATCCATTGGCTGTTTCAAGTCGCCAGCGACCCCGCCACCGATGTGATGTCGCGCCGTGCGGCGATGTTGTTTGCGGGGCTTGCCACGCTGATGTGGCAGGCACGACTGGCCGAGGACAGCCCCCTACGGCGCAGCCTTTGCCTCGGCGTATCTGTCGCCCTTGCGGGACTGGCCATTCTGGGTGTGGCAGAGCTTGTGCGCGGCGCAGTTGGCGCGGGCATCGGGGTTGAGCTTGTGTTTGCTGCGGTGCTTCTTTCGTTTTGGCGCGCTCCTGCGGGCTAGGCCGACTTTGTGATTTTCATGCCCGCCGCAACGTTGCAGCGGGCATATGCTTTTCCTTGCTGTGATGTTGCGCTATTGCTGCCCTCGAAACCTGTCGCCGTGGCCCTTTCGGGCTGTTGGGCGGGACATGAAGAGGGACAGATATGGCATTGCTCTTTCGCTGGTTGATCCGGCTGGCCGCCACACTTTTGGTGCTGAGCGTTCTTGCCGTCAGCATGGTCTACTGGCTCGCCTCGCGGTCCTTGCCCGACTATACCGCGCAGGTCGAAGTGCCGAACCTGTCCCAACCTGTCGAAATCGTGCGCGACAACGCCAATGTGCCGCATATCTTTGGCCAGTCGGACCGCGATGTGTTCTTTGGCCTTGGCTTTGCCCACGCCCAAGACCGTCTGTGGCAAATGACCACCCTGCGCCGCACCGCCCAAGGGCGCCTGTCCGAGGTATTCGGCGCGGCCACCCTTGATACCGACAAGCTGCTGCGCCGCTTTGACATATACGCGCTGTCCGTGGCTTCATTCGAGGAGCTGGACCCCACAACCCAAGCCGCCCTGCGGTCCTATGCGGCGGGGGTGAATGCGCGGCTTGACCAGATCAACTCGGATGCTTTGGGCCGTGGCGCGCCCGAAATGTTCCTGTTCAACGCGCCCATGGCTCCGTGGCGACCCGCCGACAGCATTGCTATCGTCAAACTGATGGGCGTGCAGATGTCGGGCAACATGGACGCCGAAGTGGTCCGCGCCCGCGTCTCGCTTGCTCTGCCCGACGCGGCGCGGCTGCGCGACATCATGCCCGATGCGCCCGGAACAGGTGTCGCTGCCCTGCCCAAATACACCGAGCTTATCGGCGGGGCCACCCGCTTTGCCGCAGCACAGCCATTTGTGCAGCACCCGCTGTCCCCGTTCAAACGCACAGCGCTTGCGGGCGCGTCCAATGCGTGGGCTGCCGCGCCCTCCCGCTCGGCCTCTGGCGGGACGCTGCTGGCCAATGACCCGCACCTCGGCTTTACCGCACCTGCCATCTGGTATCTTGCGCGGCTAGAGCTGCAAACAGGCGGCGTCATCGGTGCCACGATCCCTGGCGTGCCTGCGGTGCTGAGTGGTCGTTCTGCCGATCTGGGTTGGGGGCTGACGTCATCGTATCTCGACGACCAAGATGTCTATATAGAAGAGCTGAACCCGGCAAACCGCGAGGAATACCGCACGCCCGACGGGTTCAAGAAGTTCCGCACCCGCGCCTCGATCATCAACGTCAAAGACCTTGATCCCGTCACGCTGACCCTGCGGTGGACGGACAATGGCCCCGTGCTGCCGGGCAGCCACTATAACCTCGGCACGATCACACCGCCGGGCCATGTGGCCTCTGTGAACTGGACCGTGCTCAGCCAGCGCGACACCACCCTGCAATCCGCGATCGAGCTAATGCGCGCCAAAACCGTAGCTGACGGGATCGCCGCCGCACAGCACTTTATCGCGCCGTCACAGAACCTTACGCTGGTGGACCGCGAAACCATCGCGATGAAAACCATCGGGGCCGCCCCCAAACGCGATGCCGCCCACCAAAGCAAAGGCCGCATGCCCAGCCCCGGCTGGATCGCGGCCAACCGCTGGCAGGGCACCCTGCCCTTCACCGCGAACCCGGGCTTTGTTGCCCCCGCAGGCGGCATCCTCGGCAACACCAACAACAAGATGGTCGAGCGCCCGTTTCCCAACCACATCTCCTATATGTGGGGCGACACCCAGCGGGTGCAGCGCTGGCAGCGCCTGATGCAGGACCGTCAGGTCCACACCCGCGACAGCTTCATCGAGGCGCAGCTCGACACCGTCAGCTTCACCGCCCGCTCGCTGTTGCCGCTGATCGGCGCCGAACTGTGGTTCACAGGCGAAGCCGCCCCCGAAGGCACGCCAGAGCGTCTGCGCCAACGCGCCCTGACCCTGCTTGCCGGCTGGTCGGGCGATATGGGCGAACACCTGCCGGAGCCGCTCATCTACGCGACATGGCTACGCGCCCTCCAAGACCGCCTGATCCGCGATGAGCTGGGCCCCATCACCCCCGAATTTGCCCATGTCGAGCCGCTGTTCATCGAACGTGTCTACCGCGACATCGAAGGCGCATCTGCATGGTGCGACGTTTTCCAATCCGCCCCTGTTGAGACCTGCGCCGACATGGCCCGCCTCGCCCTTGATGACGCCTTGCTGGAAATCTCCGAAAAATACGGCACAGCACTCGAGGCTCTGCGCTGGGGCGACGCACACCAAGCCACCCATGACCATCCCGTACTGGGCACCGTGCCCGTGCTGCGCTATTTCGTGAACATCCGCCAAAGCACCTCTGGCGGCGATCACACGCTGATGCGCGGCCGCACCAAAGGCACAGACCCCGACCCGTTCCACAATGTGCACGGCGCAGGCTACCGCGGCGTCTACGACTTCGCCGACCCCGACAGCTCGGTCTTTGTGACCTCAACGGGCCAATCGGGCCACCCGCTGTCGCGCCACTATGACGATCTGGCGCAGCTGTGGCGGCGCGGCGAATATATCCCCATGTCACTGGATCAAGAGCTCGCCCGTGCGGCAGCCGTTGGCATCACAACCCTGACACCGGCCCCGCAATGACCTCCCGCGTCTTGCTGTTTAACAAACCCTTCGGCGTACTGTCGCAATTCACCGACAAAGGCACCGAAGGCTCCCCGCGGCCAACATTGTCGAAATACATCTCAGAACCGGGATTCTACCCCGCAGGCCGTCTTGACCGCGACAGCGAAGGCCTCATGGTCCTCACCGACCACGGGCCCCTACAAGCGCGCATTTCGAACCCGAAATACAAACTGGCAAAGACCTACCTCGTCCAGGTCGAAGGCACACCGGACGAGGCCGCCCTGAACGCCCTGCGCACTGGCGTGACCCTGAAAGACGGCCCCACCCGCCCCGCAAAAGTCGAGCTAACGGACCCGCCCGAAGACCTCTGGCCCCGCGACCCACCCGTGCGTTTTCGCAAATCCGTCCCCGATGCGTGGCTCAAAATCACCATCTCAGAGGGCCGCAACCGTCAGGTCCGCCGTATGACAGCCCATGTCGGCTTGCCCACGCTGCGCCTGATCCGTATCCAGATCGGCGACTGGCAGCTCAACAGCCTGAAACCAGGCGCTTCGCGCTTCGCCTCCGCCACTGGCGCGTAGTCCCCCCTACCTTCGCATCCTATTTTTTCTGGCCTTATATCCTCTGGGGGAATTGGCCCGCCATGGCCAAGGGGGGGCTGGCCCCCACACTTTTGCTGCACCCTCTTTACCCCAGAACCAGCCGTGCAACCCAAACGCCACCCGCACAAGTCACGCCTGTCACAACCGTCCCCCAAATCAGATCAACCATGACCATCTGCGCCGTCCAGTCTTTCAGAACCGCATAGTTGGTAAACTCGTATGTCCCGTAAGACGCCGCACCAATCAGCGCGGCAGACCCGAACACCCATAGCAACGACTTCCCCTGATCCAGCGCGGGCCAGCCCACGAACCACATGACCACGAACACCAGAAACGCATAGAAAAAGAACGCGGGCACGACGCGGAATTGCTCCAGCATCAGCGGCCCGATCGACTTCATAAAAAGCGGTTTGAGCAGATAGCTCAGCCCGACAAAGTCAACGACCAGAAACAGGACAAAAGCGGCGACATAGGCGACAAGATAGGACATGGGGGTACGGGCTCCTCAAAGGTTAACCCGCTACAACATGCGCCGCCCCTTTAAAAAAACGAGGGGACCACACCATTTTTTTTCAAAGCCGGAGGTAGGCCGCTTCCACATCCGCAGACCAGCGCACCACCAGATCAAAGCCCGTCTCGGTCTGTGTCTCGCTCACAACCACGTCCCGCTCGAAGAGCCACGCACGCTTGCGCCCGTCAGCAAAGTCGAGCGACAGATCAGCGGTGCGCAATGCACCCTGCAGCGCGGCCGCGACCGCCTCTTGCAAGTCATCCAACCCCTCGCCCGTCAGCGCCGAGATGGCCAGCACGTCTTCGTCACGGGCCGCCCGTTCGCGCATGGCGGCGGCTTTGTCGCCCTCCATCAGGTCCAGCTTGTTCCAGACTTCGAAGGTGCGCGTGTCGTCGGGCACCCCCAGCGAGGTCATGATATCGCGCACATTGCGCGCCTGCGCTTCGGATTCGTCATGGCTGATGTCGCGCACATGCAGCACGATGTCCGCGGCCAGTACTTCCTCCAGCGTGGCGCGGAAGGCTGCGACCAATTCCGTCGGCAGGTCCGAGATAAAGCCAACGGTGTCGCTCAGAATAATCTCGGGACCATCCAGCAGTTCCAGACTGCGCATCGTGGGGTCCAGCGTGGCAAAGAGCATATCTTTGGCCATCACATCCGCGCCCGTCAACTTGTTGAAAAGCGTGGATTTCCCAGCGTTGGTATAGCCAACCAATGCGACGATGGGGAATGGTATCTTGGCACGGGCCGCCCGGTGCAGTGCGCGCGTTTTGACCACTTTGTCCAGCTGACGGCGTAGGCGCACAAGCTGGTCGTCAATGGCACGGCGGTCCGCCTCGATCTGCGTCTCGCCGGGGCCACCGACAAAGCCAAGGCCGCCGCGCTGACGCTCAAGGTGGGTCCAGGCCCGCACCAGCCGCGTGCGTTGATAGTTCAGGGCCGCCATCTCGACCTGAAGCACACCCTCTCGGGTGGCGGCACGGTCGCTGAAAATCTCGAGGATCAGACCCGTGCGGTCCAGCAGCTTTACGTTCCACGCTTTTTCAAGGTTGCGTTGCTGCACGGGCGTCACGGGACCGTCGACCAACACCAGCTCGACCTCGTTGTCGTGCAGCAGGTCGTGCAGCTCGTCGATCTTGCCTTTGCCGAACAGTTGCCCCGCACTGACCGTGCGCAGCGGCACAATGTCAGAGCCTACAACCTCAAGGTTTGGCATGGCTTCGGCCAGCGCAATTGCTTCGGCCAAGGCAGGCGCGGGATCGCGGCGCGCGTTGTCGTTTTTGATGTCAGGATGCAGGACCCATGCACGCGTCAGCGCGGGGCCATCTGTCTCGTCAATCTGAAAGTCAGGTTTACTCAAGCGGCGTCTTCGCCCTCATACAAGCTGATCGGCTGGCTTGGCATGATTGTAGAGATCGCGTGTTTATAGACAAGCTGGGATTGGCCATCGCGGCGCAGCAGGACGCAGAAGTTGTCAAACCAGGTGATGACACCTTGCAGTTTCACACCGTTGATCAGGAAAATCGTGACCGGTACTTTGGTCTTGCGCACGTGGTTCAGGAACGCATCCTGAAGGTTCTGTCTATCAGACGCCATAGTTTGTTCTTTCATTTTTTCTTTTCGCACACCCAATCAGCGCGCCTTATCCCAACTATGGAGGGCGAATCCCCAAGTATCCAGCCCCAAACAAGCCCCTTTTGCTGCAAACGCGCCCATTCGTGTCAGCTTCGCCACAGGTCGGGGGTCAGCAAGGCGATAATCGCCAACGTCTCAAGCCGGCCCAAAACCATGGCGCCCGCCATGATGAGCTTGGCAGGATCGCTCAGCGCCAACAGCGAAATCGGTGCCGCGCCGCCGAAGTCCGTCAGCGGCCCCGTGGTCGTCAGCATGGCAGTGGCCAGCACCAGCGCATCATCAAAGGACACGCCCGTCAGCGTCAGCGCAAGGGTCACACCCGCAAATGACAACGCCAGCAGCATAAAGAAGATCCACGCAATGAACGCCCCCCCCGATTGCAACCGCCGCCCCGCAGCCCCCGCCCCCGATACCGAGTTGGGATGCACCAGTTGGTCCATCTCGCGCACCGCATTGCGGTAAAGCGCATAGACCCGCAGCAGTTTGACCCCGCCCGCCGTGGTCGCCACCCCGCCACCGATCAGGGCCAGCCCCATCAGGATCAACCCCGGCGTGCCCAAACCAGAATAGCTTTGCGTCTGGCCCCAGTACTCCGAGGCAAAGCCCGTCGTGGTCAGGAACGAGACGGCGGTGAAAATCGACCCCCATAGCGCCTGAAGCGCAAGGGTGATCGGCGGCTCGCTCGACAGATCAATCGCGCCAAAGAAGTGGCGGGCAAACAGGATTGACGGGACAAGGATCAGGATACCCAACCCGATGCGGAATTCGGGGTCGGTGCGCAACCCGCCCATCGTCGCCGTCACCGTGTCAGAGGTAAATGTCAGCCGCGACAACGCAAACAGCATGAATAACACCATAATCATCTCGGGGATCACGCCGCCAAAGCCGTCAGTGCCCGTGCTAATCCCCGAGGTCGCCATGACCGACATGGCGTGGCACAAGGCCGTCAGACCCTCCTGCCCCGTTGCCAGCAGCAATATCCACAACAGCAGCGTCAGCCCGCCATAAAGCGGCGCCAGCATATACAACGCGCGCCTGATGCGCTGGTGCGGGGTCAGTGGCGCGTTGTTGTACAGGCCCGTCTCGCGGCGGCCCGGCTCGGCCTGTGCCGTCACCTCGAACCCGCCCAGATTGAGCGGCGCAAGGATCGCCACCGCCGCCACCCACATCAACAACCCGCCCATCCAGCCGACCTGGGCCCGCCACAAATGCAATGGCCCGCTGAGACGTGAGGGATTGTCGAACATCGTAGCCCCCGTTGTTGTCAGGGCGCTCAGCATCTCGAAATATGCGTTGAAATACCGTGTGGTGGGCAGTGCTTCGACAAAGGGGACGGCAAAGAAGGCAGGCAAAAAGACAAAGGCGCAAAACAGCGATAGCAGCGGTCCCAACGCACCATGGCGCGGGGTGCGCCCCGCATGGGCCACGCCGATCAGCAGAAAGGCCACACAGCCCAGAAGCCCCGCGTAAAGGAAGGCTTGCGACGCGCCGTGCTGATCCACCGCAAGCGCATAGACAGCAGGTACAAACATCGCTGCCGAGCCGATGCCGAACATCAGCAAGAACAGCGGCAGTTGTGTCAGATCACGGCGCAGATGGGTCTTGGAGGCCATTGCGGCACCCTTCCTAGAAAAAGTCGATCGAGACCTGCATCAACTGTTCAAGCTGCGGCACGTCCTTTGTCAGCACAAAAACCGCAATCACGTCGCCCTCTTCGATGCGCGTATCGCCACGCGGGCGGATCACCTCGTCGCCCTTGCGGATCGCGCCCACCAGCACCCCTTCGGGGAAGTCGATCTCGTTTACGCGTTTTCCGGTGATGGGCGAGGTAGAAAGCACTTCGGCCTCGATCACTTCGGCCTCGGCGTCGCCGATGGAATAGACCGCCCGCACACGTCCGTGGCGAATGTGGCGCAGGATCGAGCTGACGGTGGTGGCACGCGGGTTGATATAGGCATCAATGCCCAAGGGCTGCATCAACGGCACCAGCGTGGGGTCGTTAATAAGCGCGATCACATAGGGGCAGCCCTCGGCTTTGGCGCGGACACAGGCCAGCATGTTGGTTTTGTCGTCGTCGGTCACGGCCAGCATGGCGTCGGCGCGCTGGATGCCTGCCTCGGCCAACAGGGCAGCGTCCAGACCGTCGCCGTTCAGAACAATCGTGCGCTCCAGCGCTTCGGCGGCGAATTCGGCGCAGTGGCGGTTTTTCTCGATCACTTTGGCGCGGATGCGTTTCACGCGCCGCTCCAGCGTCTGGGCCACCGAGAGGCCGACATTACCCCCACCCACCAGCACCACACGGTCCTGCGTCGATGAGGTTTTGCCAAAGATCTCCATCGCGCGGCTGATGTCATCGCGGTGCACAAAGAGATAGGCATCGTCGCCCGCGAAAAGCTGGTCTTTTGGCTCGGGCGCGAACAGACGCCCGTCGCGGCGGATGCCCACGACCACGGCCCGCAGGGTCGAGAAAAGATCGGTCAGCTGGCGCAGCGGCGTGTTCAGCACGGGGCAGTCTTCGTCCAGCGTGATGCCCAACAGCTGCGCGTGGCCCTCCATGAACACCTCGGTGTCAAAGGCGGCGGGGGCAGACAGGCGTTGCAGGGCAGCGGCGGCTACTTCGCGTTCGGGGGAAATGACCACGTCGATTGGCAGATGATCGCGGCGGTAAAGATCGGAGTAGATCGCATCGAGGTAGGATTGAGAGCGCAGGCGGGCGATCTTGCGGTTGATACCAAAGACCGAATGGGCGACCTGACAGGTGACCATGTTCACCTCGTCCGAATGGGTGGCCGCAATGATCATATCCGCGTCCCGCGCCCCCGCACGGGCCAGCACGTCAGGGTAGCTGGCAAAGCCTGCCACGCCTTGAACGTCCAGCGTATCCGTGGCGCGGCGCACCAGATCGGCGTTATTGTCGACGATTGTGACGTCGTTTTGTTCACCCGACAGGTGACGTGCGATTTGCCAGCCAACCTGACCTGCGCCGCAAATGATAACTTTCATGATGTGGAAATCCCCTGCTGCGATAGGCGCATGCTGTGCGTGTCTGTGGCGCACCATTCGAGAGACCCAGCATTGCCAGATGGGGGGATTGGGGTCAATTCAAATGTCGCGTGCGTGCGATCGGCTGCATCAGAAGAACGGGGCGTTGCCCCATTCCCGCGCCTGTCGGCGCAGGAATTCGCCAAAGGATTTAAGCCCAGAAAAAATAGGAGTTAGTCGTCATCGACATGGGCGACACGGGTGCCCGATTTGGCGGAGGTAACGACGCCGAGGCTTTTGAGTTTGCGGTGCAGCGCCGAGCGTTCCATGCCGACGAAATTGGCGGTGCGGGAGATGTTGCCGCCAAAGCGGTTGATCTGCGTGAGCAGGTATTCACGCTCGAACGCTTCGCGGGCTTCGCGCAACGGCAGGCTGGCCATGGCACCCGAGAGGACAACGCGGCCCTCCTCTTCGGAGTGGTCCTCTTCGCCGGGGAGTTCGCGGGCCTCGATGGGGGCTGTGCCTTCGCCCAGGATCAGGATACGTTCGACCATGTTTTTGAGCTGGCGCACGTTGCCGGGCCAGACCATCGTTTGCATGAGCGCCTCGGCATCGTCCGAGATTTCGCGTTGCGGCAGACCTTGGGTCGCGTTGAATTCCGCGATGAAATGGGCGGCGAGCAGAGGGATGTCTTCGCGCCGCTCTGCCAGTGAGGGCACGGCGATCGGCACCACGTTCAGACGGTGGTAGAGCTCTTCGCGGAATGTTTCTGCGTTAATCTCGGCCTCTAGGTCTTTGTTTGTGCTGGAGATCACCCGCAGGTCGACGCGGATTTTATCGTTACCGCCGACGCGGGTGAATTGTTGATCTACCAACACGCGCAGGATCTTGGACTGCGTGCCAAGGGGCATATCCGCCACCTCGTCGAAATAGACCACACCGCCGTGCGCTTGCTCGAGCAGGCCCGGCTCTACGCCCCGCTCGGGGGTTTCGCGACCAAAGAGCACTTCCTCCATCCGTTCGGGCGCGACGCCTGCGCAATTGACCGTGATGAAGGGGGCCGAGGCGCGGTTGGAATTGGTGTGGATATAGCGTGCAGCGACTTCCTTGCCCGCCCCTGCGGGGCCTGTCAGCATCACGCGGCCATTGGATTTGGTGACTTTATCAAGCTGGCCGACCAGTGTTTTAAACGCGCCCGAATTGCCGATCATTTCGGTGTTGGAGCTATCTTTGCGCTTGAGGCTGATATTCTCGCGGCGCAGGCGGGAGGTTTCCATGGCGCGGCGGATGACGACCATCAACTGGTCGATGTTAAAGGGCTTTTCAATAAAGTCATACGCCCCCTGTTTGATCGCCGCCACCGCGATTTCCACGTTCCCATGCCCCGAGATAATTACAACCGGCACATCCGGGTAGTCGCGTTTGACCACCTTGAGAATGTCGATCCCGTCCATTTTGCTGTCTTTAAGCCAGATATCGAGGATCATCAGCGCAGGCTGTTCGGTCGTCACCTGCGTCATGGCATCGTCGGAATTTCCTGCAAGCCGCGTGGTAAAGCCCTCATCCTCCAGAATGTCCGAGATCAGCTCGCGAATATCGCGCTCGTCATCTACGATCAGAATATCGCTCATGGTGTAGGCTCCTTTGGGTCGGATTGGCGTGTGGGCGCGTCTAGGGGCAGCGTAATATGTGCCAGTGCGCCGTGATGGGTTTGGCCCTCAAATACGGGGGCGTCGGTGAGGGTCAGGCTGCCGCCGTGTTCCTCGATGATCTTCTTGACGATGGGCAAGCCCAGCCCTGTGCCTTCGCTGCGGGTCGTCACGTAAGGCTCGAACAGCCGGGCGCGGTCTTCGGGCAGACCGATGCCGTTGTCGGCGATGGTGATATGCGCCGCCCCCCCGTCGACCGATAGGGCAACGTGGACCTGAGGCACCAGATCGTCCGGTGCGCCGTCTTCTTTGAGGGTGTCGATGGCTTCGCCTGCGTTTTTTATTAAGTTTGTTAACGCCTGTGTAATCATTGTCCCGTCGATCAGCGCGGGGAGTTCTGCGGCCGGCACGTCAGATATGAGTTTTATGTCCGGCCTGCCCGTCTTTTGCAGCAGCACCGCATCGCGGACCAGTTGGCCAAGGTCTTGGGCCTTGCGCTCGGGCTCTGGCATACGGGCGAATTTCGAGAATTCATCGACAATACGGCGCAGATCACCCGTTTGGCGAATGATAACGCCGGTCATCTGTTCAAGGCTGTCGCTGTCGTCGCCCAGCTTTGGCGCGAATTTGCGTTTGATCCGCTCGGCCGAGAGTTGGATCGGGGTGAGCGGGTTCTTGATCTCGTGGGCGATGCGGCGGGCAACGTCGCCCCATGCGGCCATCCGCTGGGCGCTGACCAGATCGGTGACATCGTCAAAGGCCACAACATAGCCCTCAAGCCGCCCGTCATCGGTGCGCCGAGTCGCCATGCGCACCAGCAGGTTTTCCATGCGGCCTTGTCGTGAGACTTTGATCTCTTGCTGCGTGGCTTCGGCGGCGGTGGTGGTCAGTGTCTGGTATAGAGGACCGAATTCAGGCACCACAACCGACAGCGCCAGCGATTGCTGGTCTTCCTTCCAGTCGAGCAGCCGCATGGCAGAGCGGTTTACAAAGGTCACGCGCCCTTCGGGGTCAAGGCCGACAACGCCTGAAGTGACCGAGCTAAGCACAGAATCAAACAGACGGCGGCGGCGTTCAATCTGGCGGGTGTTATCCAGCAGCGTGTTGCGCTGGCCCTTCAGCTGTTTGGTCATCTGGTTAAAGTAGACGCCCAGCATGGCGATTTCGTCATCGCCGTCATCCTCGCGCACTTGCACGTCCAGATCGCCTGCCCCGACACGCTGTGCGGCACCGGTCAGACGGCCAACGGGGCCGGACAAACGCTCGGCAAACCACAGACCCAGCCAGACGGCGGCAAGGATGATGATAACAGCAAAGGCGAGGTACAGCAGGCCGAATTCGAACAACATGCGCCCCCGCTCGCTCTCAAGCTGTTGATAGAGGCGGATCGTTTCTTGGGTGTCGTCCAGCAGGCTGAGAATTTCGCCGTCGACTTCGCGGCTGACATAAAGGAACCGATCGACGAAAGAGGTAAGCCGGATCAGGGCGCGGAACTCGTTATTCTCCCAATCCTCGATCAGGCGCACATCTGTGGCGCTGGCGGTTGCGATTTCTTCGGCGGTAGGCGCGTCATAGTCGAACAGATACGAGCGATCGCCGCGGGCGCGAATTTCTGCTGTGCCATCAATCATATAGGCCTCGCGCAGGCCGCGCTGGATTTGCCGCTGCCCCTCGCTCAACAATTCGCTATCCCCCAGCCGTGTGCCGCCACGGCGCGCGCGGTCGATGCTGCGCGCAAGGCCAAGCGCGTCGGCCCGCAGGCCTGCGCGTTCTTCCTCGGCGTAGGCTTCGGCAGCCAGCAATGAATTGCCAACCACCACGCGCACGCGCTCGGAAAACCAGCCCTCGATGCCGACATTGATGGTCAGCACCGCAAACACCGCGACGGATACTGTGGGGATCAACGCCATGAGCGCGAAAACACCCGTCAGCCGCAGGTGAAGCCGCGAGCCCGCCGATTTCGCCCGCCGCGCCGTGATCAACCGCGCCACCTGCGCCAGCACAAGGGCGGCGACAACCAGAATATAGACAAGATCCAGCAGCAAGATCAGGCGCAGGATATCCGTGCTGCCCTGATCCAGCGGCCCCAGCGCCAGATAGGTCGCCAGCGCCAGCACCGGCCCCAGAATCACCAACCCGAACGTCATTACCGTGCGCACGCGCCTAAGCCGCCGCAAACGCGACAGGGTAACCAGCCAAGAACTACGTGTTAGGGAAGCCACAAAGAGCCCCTTACCTGATGTGGTGCATATGCACCGTACCGCCATTTTATGTGGTCCTGACCAAGGATGTCCCTTGATGGCCACGCTTATGTGGTACTTTTACATCATTTTTCGACCGCGTGTAACCTCTATTTCAAGGTCCGTGATCTTCTTTCGCAAAGTATTTCGGTTAATTCCCAAGAGCTCGGCACATTTCGCCTGATTTCCCGAGGTCGCGGCAAGGGCGACCTCCAGCAACGGGCCTTCCACTTCGCGCAAGATCCGCTGATAGAGGCCGGGGGGCGGCAGCATATTGCCGTGCAGCTCAAAATAACGGCGGATGTGGCGCTCGACGCTGGCGCCCAGCTTTTCACTGGTGGGACCAGAGATGGCGCGCATGGGTTCGGGGCCTTGCTGGCCTCCGACGATCTGTTCGGCCTCGGCACCGGTGATTTCAACCGCGCGGCTGGTCAGGGCCAGCTGGCGCATCGCATGTTCCAACTGCCGCACGTTGCCGGGCCATGCATAGGTTGAAAACACCTTGGCCGCGAGGTCTGACAGCGCGTGAGGCGCCCCCCCGGCAGCATCGGCTTTTTCCAGAAAATGCGCAGCCAGCAGGGGAATATCCTCAACGCGGTCGCGCAGGGCCGGCACGTGCAGCGTGGCCCCCGACAAACGGTAAAACAAATCACGGCGCAGCGGAGCACCCTCATGGGCCAGATCGTGCTGCGAGGTGGCAATAAAGCGTGGCGGGCTGTCGGTTTCGGCATCCATCATCCGCGCGATGCGGGCCTGCACCTCCTCCGAAATATCGCCAATCTCATCGATCAGTAGCGTGCCGCCGCGCACACGGGCCAACACGCGCGCGGGGCCTTCGATGTCGCGCAGATCGGCCTCGGTCACGGTCACAAACGGCAGCGAGCGGCGGTCGGACAGATCATGCACAGCCTTGGCGATCAGGGACTTGCCCGTGCCGCTTTCGCCCCAGATCAGGACGGGCAAGTCGGTGTTCATCACCCGCGCAATCACGCGGTAAAGCGCCTGCATCACAGCCGTTTTGCCCACCATGGGCAGATCGTCCTCGTCGTTTTGCGCCGTTGTATCGGGGGCGCGGCGCGGCGCGCCTGCCCGCTCCAGTGCGCGCGCGGTGCGCTTCATCAGGTCGGGCAGATCAAAGGGTTTGGGCAGATAATCATAGGCCTCTGCCTCGGCCGCTTTGATCGCCGTCATAATTGTATTCTGCGCCGAGATCACAATCACAGGCAGATCGGGGCGGTCCTGCGCGATCTTCGGCAACATTTCGAGCCCGTTTCCGTCGGGCATCACCACATCCGAGATGACAACATCGCCCTTCCCTTCTGCCACCCAGCGCATCAGCGTGGTCAGGCTGGACGTCGCGTGAACCTTGCAGCCCGCACGCGTCAGCGCCTGCGTCAGGACCGTGCGAATGGTGCGGTCGTCATCGGCCACCAATACTGTGCCATCCATGGTTAACTCTCCTTCTGGGGGGCTGCATCTGCACGCGGCAGGGAAATGCGAAACACCGTTCGACCGGGGGTCGAGTTGACGGCGATCCAGCCGTCATGCTCGGATATAATCTTGCTCACCAATGCGAGCCCAAGGCCGGTGCCGTTTTCACGGCCCGACACAAAGGGATCAAACACATCGTCGGCAATGGCCGCGGGCAAGCCCGGCCCGTCGTCGATCACTTCGATCTGCAAAGGCAGCGCCACGCCGCGCCCGTCTGCACGGCGCAAGCGAAATGAATGCTCGTAATAGCTGTGCAGTCGGATGGTGCCACCGCTCAGGCCTGCCGCCTCGGAGGCGTTTTTCACAAGGTTCAGCACCACCTGCAACAGCTGGTCCTTGTCCCCCCACGCCAGCGGCAGCGACGGGTCATAGTCTTCGACGATCTTCATCCGCGCCCCAAAGCCCAGCAAGGCCGAGCGCCGCGCACGGTCCAGCACGTCATGCAGGTTCACAGGCCCGCGTTCGGGCAAGGTGAGGTTGCCAAACTGCTCGACCTGCTCCAGCAGCTTCACGATACGGCGGCTTTCGGCCACAATAAGGTCGGTCAGTTCCTGATCTTCCTTGCTCAGGTTCATGCTAAGCAATTGCGCCGCGCCCGTGATCCCCGCCAGCGGGTTCTTGATCTCATGCGCGAGCATTTCTGCCATGCCGATGGCGGATTTCGCGGCGGATTTGACCGAATTGCTTTGGGTCATGCGCCCCGCCAATTCCCGGGGAGAGATCATGAGGATCATCACCCCGTCAGAATCGGCCAAAGGCGCAATCTGTAGCTGGGATTGCAACGGCGGGCGCATCCCGCTGCCCACATCCACATCGTTCACAAACAGCGTGGTTTGCGTGTCGCGGGCGCGGGCAAAGGCTTCCTCCAGCGGGGCGTCAACGGCGATGAGGTCCCAGACAGGCACATCCGCCACGCTTTTGGCCGAGGTATTGAGAAACCCTTCGGCGGCGGCGTTGATGTCTACAATGCGGTCGGCGCGGTCCACCAGAATGGAGGGCACGGGCAGCGAGGCCCACAGGCTGCGCTCTGCCATTGGGACAGCGGCGCTCATGCGGCGGCCTCCCACTGGGCGGGGTCAAGGGCTGCGGGCAGCAGAACCATCGTTTCCTCAACGCTGCGGGCGGTCAGCACGGCGCGGCGGTGTGTGTCTGGCGTGGCTGCGTGATCCATGTACCACCCCAAATGTTTGCGGGCCACGCGCAGGCCCAGTTTGGTCCCGTAGAACCGCAGCAGGTCGTCGTAGTGGTCCAGAACCATCTGGGTAAACTCCGCCCCTTGCGGCACCACTGGTGCGGGCGTGCCATAAATGTCATGCGCCACCTGCGCCAACAGCCAGGGCCGCCCCTGCACACCGCGCCCGATCATCACGCCGTCCGCACCCGATTGCGCCAGCGCAGCCCGTGCGGTTTCCGTGTCCACGATGTCGCCATTTGCGATAACAGGTATGTCCACCGCCTCGACCACACCGCGAATGGCCGCCCAGTCGGCGCGGCCCTTATAGAACTGGCACCGCGTGCGCCCGTGGATCGTGATCATCTGGATGCCGGCCGCCTCTGCCCGCCGCGCAATATCGGGCGCGTTCAGCATATCGTCGTCCCACCCCAAACGGGTCTTGAGCGTCACAGGCACGTTCACCGCCTCCACCACCGCCTCGATCAGGCGCAGCGCGTGGTCAGGCGTTTTCATCAAGGCCGAGCCTGATGCCCCTTGCGTGACCTTCTTGGCGGGACAGCCCATATTGATGTCGATCAGCCGCGCACCTTGCGCCTCGATCATCCGCGCGGCCTCGGCCATGGGTGCGGCCTCGCGGCCCGCGATCTGCACGGCGGTGCCTTCGATGCCAAGGCCCAGTTCGGCCTTCTCACGCGTGCCGGGGCGGCTGGTCAGCCACTCGCCCGAGGCGATCATCTCGCTCACCACAAGGCCCGCGCCAAACCGCGCCACAAGGCTGCGGGTCGGCAGGTCGGTGATGCCGGCCATGGGGGCCAGAAAAACAGGTGGGGTGAGGGAAAGCGGAAAACTCATCAGGCTCGTGCTTAATTGCTAGGCGATAGAGCAGAAGCTACGGCAACAGCGGCGCTTTATCAATGCCAGCCGGAGGGATTTGCCCCCTCAGACCGTACGTAATGCTTAAAAATTAGGCAGCATTGCCCTGCGCGTGCATTGCACGGGCGCGTGTGATTTCCTAAGACTGATCCACGCAAAAAAGGAGAGCCCATGCGCATCTATGCCCTGATCGTCGCCGCAGGCCGTGGCACCCGTGCGGGCGGGGATATGCCAAAGCAATGGCAGCCGCTGTGCGGCGCCCGCGTGATCGACCATACGATCGCCGCGTTCGAGGCGCATGCAGGCGTCGCGGGCATCACCGTGGTGCTTCACGCGGACGACATGGACAAAGCCCCCGAATTCGAGGCACGCGGCATCACCGTCATAGCAGGCGGCGCCGAGCGGAGCCTGTCGGTCCAAGCGGGCTTGAGCGCCCTGCCCGATTGTGATGCGGTTCTGATCCATGACGCGGCGCGCCCTTGTGTCAGTGCGCGTGTCATCCAGGACGTGATCGACGCATTAGAAACCTCCGCAGGGGCCGCACCGGGGTTGGCGGTGACAGATGCGCTTTGGACCGGCACAAACCAGACCGTGACAGGCACCCAAGACCGCAGCGGCCTGTATGCGGCGCAAACGCCGCAAGGATTTCACCGCCAAGCCATCGCAGACGCCCATGCCGCCCACACAGGCATCGCTGCCGATGATGTCGCCGTGGCCCGCGCCCACGGGCTGACGGTTGCCATTACGGCTGGCGACACGGATAACATCAAAATCACAGGTCCGGACGATTTCGCCCGCGCCGCAAGGATATTGGAGAGCAGGATGGACATTCGCACAGGTAACGGGTTCGACGTGCATGCCTTTGGTGAGGGCGATCATGTGATGCTTTGCGGTGTTGCGATCCCGCATAGCCACGGGTTGGTCGGCCATTCGGACGCGGATGTGGGACTGCATACAATTACCGACGCGATCTATGGCGCTTTGGCGGCGGGCGACATCGGCACGCATTTCCCGCCTTCGGACCCACAATGGAAAGGCGCCGAAAGCCATATCTTCCTGCGGCACGCGGCGCAGATGGCGCGGGACCTCGGCTTCACCCTCGCCCATATTGACTGCACGCTCATCTGCGAACACCCCAAGGTCGGCCCCCACGCCGCGCCGATGCGCGACGCAGTGGCCCAGATGGTCGGGATCGAGCGCGACCGCGTTTCCGTCAAGGCAACCACCTCCGAGCGGTTGGGCTTTA
The DNA here is from genome assembly GCF_040149565.1 of Sulfitobacter aquimarinus. Classification (NCBI taxonomy): domain Bacteria; kingdom Pseudomonadati; phylum Pseudomonadota; class Alphaproteobacteria; order Rhodobacterales; family Roseobacteraceae; genus Sulfitobacter; species Sulfitobacter aquimarinus. The sequence goes on along the minus strand of NZ_JBEFLO010000006.1, from coordinate 78,549 downwards.
CCGGACGCGGCGAAGGGATTGCGTGTATGGCCACCGCAACTCTGGTGAAATTGTGATGCTGGCGCGGATGATCGCGACCCTGCTTGGCACAGGGTATTTGAAGCCCGCGCCGGGGACTTGGGGCTCGCTTGTGTCGTTGCCTTGGGCATGGCTGCTGCATGTGATCGGCGGGATGCCCTTGCTGGTACTGGGCATTGTCGCCGCGTTTTTCAAAGGCTGGTGGGCCACGGCGCAGATGACAAAAGGCAGCGATGACCACGACCCTTCCGAGATTGTCGTGGACGAGCTGGTCGGCCAATGGATCGCCGTGCTGCCGCTGTCGATTGCAAGCTGGCGGATGGGGATTGATATCACCGTCATGTGGCCCGGCTGGATCGCGGCCTTTGTGTTTTTTCGGCTGTTCGACATCTGGAAGCCGTGGATTGTCGGCTGGGCCGACAGGCGCGGAGATGCGCTGGGGGTGATGTTGGACGATGTGTTTGCCGGCGTGTTTGCGGCCCTCGCGGTCGTCGCACTTGCGGGTCTGTATCATGCGTTCTGAAATCCTTGATCTGGCCCGCGCCCGCGGCATCATGATCGCCACCGCCGAAAGCTGCACCGCAGGCATGGTAGCGGCCGCCCTCACCGATCCGGCGGGATCGTCGGCAGTGTTCGAGCGCGGCTTTGTCACCTATTCCAACGCCGCCAAGATCCAGATGCTGGGGGTGGATGCCGCCACCCTTGCGGCGCATGGCGCGGTGTCAGAGGAAGTTGCCGCAGAGATGGCACAGGGCGCAGTCCATCGCAGCGATGCCCAATTGGCCGTATCCCTCACCGGCATCGCAGGCCCGGGAGGGTCCGAGCACAAGCCCGAAGGCCGCGTGTGTTTTGGCCTGTCAGGACCGCAGGGCACCCAGACCCAGATCATTGAGTTCGGCGCGTTGGGACGCGACGGGGTGCGCACAGCGGCCCGCGATCATGCCCTGGACCTGCTGCGCGGCGCGCTTTGCGAACTGCCCGAAGTTTAATCACACGACGCACAAACGCGCCCGAATTCTAGGCAGACGCAAAATTGCCCGATTAAATGGCACTCGATTCTCAATTGCCGCTTTTCGCAGCACCTCGCGTACGGTTTATCCCCCGCAAAACTTGTGGGAGACAACAAATGAACGGCGCAGATACAGCTTGGATAATGACGGCCACCGCCTTGGTGCTGCTGATGACACTACCGGGGCTTGCCCTGTTTTACGGCGGGCTGGTCCGCGCGCGCAACGTGCTGAGCGTGTTCATGCACTGCTACGCCATCGCCTGTTTAATGAGCGTTCTTTGGTTCCTCTTCGGCTATAGCATCGCCTTTGGCGAGGGCGGCACAGGTTACTGGGGCGGCTTGGGCAAAATGGCATTGGCGGGCGTGACCGCCGACAGCCAGTCAGGCACCCTGCCCGAGATCCTGTTCTTTGCCTTCCAGATGACTTTCGCAATCATCACGCCCGCGCTGATCGTTGGCGCCTATGTCGAGCGGATCGGCTTTGGCTTTGTCATGCTCTTCTCGGGTCTGTGGATGCTCTTGTGCTATGCGCCTGTGGTGCATTGGGTCTGGGGCGGCGGGATGCTGGCCGATGGCGGTATCTTCGGCGAAGTCGGCGTGCGTGATTTTGCAGGCGGTATTGTGGTGCACGAGACGGCGGGCATCGCGGCGATCATCCTTGCGATCTTCCTTGGGGCACGCAAAAACCAGACAACACCCCCGCACAACCCCGGACTGGTCATGATCGGTGCGGCGCTGCTGTGGGTCGGCTGGTTCGGCTTTAACGGCGGCTCGCAACTGGCCGCTGACGGTGGCGCCGCTATGGCGATCACGGTCACGCATATCTCTGCCGCGACAGCTTCGCTTAGCTGGGCGCTGTGGGAACGGATCAAATTCGGCAAATCCTCAATGGTGGGTCTGGTGACGGGTACGATTGCGGGCCTTGCCTCGATCACGCCTGCGTCCGGCTTTGTCGGCCCGTGGGAGGCGCTGTTGATCGGTGCTGTGGCGGGTGTCTTGTGTCAGGAAGCGGTCACCCTGATCCGCAACAAGGCCAAGATCGACGACACGCTGGACGTCATGGCCGTGCACGGTGTGGGCGGTATCTTTGGCACGATCATGATCGCGGCCTTTGGTGCGGGGTCTTGGGCCGCGCAACTGGGTTCGCTGGCGATTGTCGGCGTGTTCACCACCGTCGTCACCATCGTGCTGGTCCTTGTTTGCCGCATGGTCACGCCACTGCGTGTGGACGCCGAGACCGAGGTGAACGGCCTTGATCTGGCTGTTCATGGCGAGCGGGCCTACGACATCACAAGCTGATCTATCAAGGATCGCATTTTATCGGGGCGGCGTTGGAAACAGCGCCGCCCCTTTTGCGTCAGTTGCCTGCGAAACAGGCGGTCACTGCGTCCAATTCGGGCCCGATGACAGCGTGCCACAGCGCCTCTTCGCGGTCCTCGCCCAGCAATGCCCGCACCTTTCCCCGCAGCTTGTCGCTGCGCGCCTCCAGCGTCATGGGGGCCAGCAGATCGTGGCGCATCCGGCGGACCTCGCCACTGTCCAGCGTCAGGGTGATCTGGCTTTGCGTCTCGCTCAGCGTGGGATCCTCCATCACCTCGATCTTGGCGCGCAGATCGCGGATGTCCTTGTCGCGGGTGATCGCGTCCGTGAAGTTCCCCACCGTGCCTGTGGCATGGCCCAGCAGCGCCATCGCCGCCGTCTGGGTATAGCTGAACTTGGCCTCCAGCCCTGTCTTTGGCTCCGCGATGTTGCACACGCTCATCCAGCGCGGGCTGGTGCGGATTTTAAGTGCGGCAATGCGGTCGGCCGCGACATTCGCCCCCGACAGTGCCTCAAGCATGGCGTGCAGCCCGTGACAACAGGCGTGGAACTTGTGGCTGATCTCGCTGATCTGCCAGTCTTTGCGGGGCAGTTTCACATCAGCCCCCTCGCCGTGGTGCGTCGCCCCAAAGCCCAAGGCACCGTCCAGCCCGTCCGCCGCCGCCGTCATCCCCGCCTGTGCCCAGAGCGCGGCCTCGACACCCGTGCGTGCGGCCAATCCCGCGTTGAGCGGCTTGCCCATCGTCCCGAATTGCGCCTTCAGCCCCGAGGCCATGCTGGCACACAGCCCCAGCGCATGACGCGTCTGGTGCTTGTCCAGATCCAGCATACGTGCGGCGGCCAAGGTGGCGCCAAACGCGCCCGCCGTCGCCGTCTGGTGATAGCCGATCTGGTAGTGATCGCGCCCCAGCCAGACCCCCACCATGATCGACGCCTCAACCCCGATGGTGGCCGCATCCACAGCATTGGTCAGGCGCATATCCAGCGTCTCGGCCAGCGCCATCACAGCGGGCAGCACGGCCACGGAAGGGTGCCCGATATGGGCGAAATGCGTGTCGTCGTAATCGAGCGCGTGGCTCAGCGTGCCGTTGACCAGCGCCGCCGTGGCCGCCCCGCTGGCGTCACCGCCAAAAACATGGGCGGGGCCTTCCTCGATCATCTGGGCGCGGCGGAAACCCGCAAAGTCAGCCTCACCCGCGCCGATAATTCCGCAAGCGGCCCAATCAAACAGCGACAGCCGCATCATCGCCGCCGCCTCTTCGGGCACATCCATGCCGCCCAGTTTAATGAGTTGTTCTGTGATCCCCATGGCGTCCTCCCCTGACGGGCCTAGCCATAAAGCGCGTCTGCCCGTTTCTCAAACGCTTTCACCACCCGCTGCATCGCCTCGTTAAAGACGACGCCGATGATTTTCTGCAAAATCGCGTTGCGGAATTCGAAGTCCACAAAGAACGAGACCTCGCAGCCGCCGTCGATGTCGCGGAATTCCCAGTTGGATTTCATATATTTGAACGGACCATCCAAATATTCGGTATCAATCTTTTTGGCCTGCGGCCACAGCACCACGCGCGAGGTGAACCGCTCGCGGAAGACTTTGAACGAGATGACAAGATCGGCGTCCATGACGCTGTGATCGCCCTTGTCCTCATGCGATTTGATACGCGCAGCGGCGGTCCATGGCAAAAACTTGGGGTAACTGCCCACATCGGCCACAAGGTCGTACATCTGCTGCGCGGTATAGGGCAGCGGTCGGGTCTCGGAATGGGTGGGCATTGATTTCCTGTGCGTCTTTGGTATGGGCTGTACCTGAGGCCCGAGGGCCATGCAATCAAGAGGTGGCCATGCAGACGCGTCCTTATGTCATAGACCAGATGATCTCGGCCAAATCTATCGCCGCGCGGATCGAGGAGCTGTGCCAAGCGATCCAGATCGAGTTTGCGGATACCGACAAGCTGGTTGTTGTGGGGCTGTTGCGCGGGTCATTCGTGTTCATCGCCGATCTGGTGCGGGAACTGGACCTGCCGATCGAGGTGGATTTCCTTGAGGCCTCAAGCTACGGCGACGGAATGGAAAGCACACGCGAAGTGCGTATTCTCAAGGACTTGCGCGGCGGTATTGAAGGGCGCGATGTACTGCTGGTTGAGGATATTGTGGACACGGGCCATACGCTGCACCACGTTACGGGTATGTTGCGGGCGCGCAAACCTGCGCGGCTGAAAACGGTAGCGCTACTGGACAAACCCACCCGCCGCGAGGTTGATTTGCGGGCTGATTATACCGGTTTTGAAATTCCTGATGAATTTGTCGTAGGCTACGGCATCGACTTTGCGCAACGCAACCGCAACCTGCCCTTTATCGGCAAGGTGCGTTTCACCGATGGTGCCTGAACCGTGCTGACCCCCCGCCACTTGATGCGTGCCAAACGCTGGGTGCAAAACCCGCCCTCGGCGCGTCGGGTCAAGTTTGTCTTTGGCGCTGTGGCATTGGCCCTGCTGGTGGTGGGGCTGGAGCATTTCGGATTTTGGCCCGAATGGGCCAAGGCCGAGCGGATCAAACGCCCGCTCTGACTAAGGCGGCACGCTTTCACAAGCACGCCGCCCGATCGCCTCAGGCTACGCCGAGCTTTTTCATTCGTGCAGCCCGCAGGCGGGCAAAATCATCTCCCGCGTGATAGCTTGACCGTGTGAGCGGTGTGGCAGAGACCATCAGGAAGCCCTTGCCGTAAGCGGCTTTTTCATAGGCCGCGAATTCATCAGGATGCACAAAGCGGTCCACGCGGTGGTGTTTCGGCGTGGGTTGCAGGTATTGGCCGATGGTCAGAAAATCAATGTCGGCGGCACGCATGTCTTCCATCACCTGCATCACGGCCTGACGGTCTTCGCCAAGGCCGACCATGATACCCGATTTGGTGAACATCGACGGGTCCAGCTCTTTCACGCGCTGCAACAGGCGCAACGAGTGAAAATACCGCGCACCGGGGCGGACCTCGGGGTAGAGGCCCGGCACGGTTTCAAGGTTGTGGTTAAACACATCGGGCCGCGCCTCGACCACCTGCTCCAGCGCCTCTGGCCCGCATTTGATGAAATCGGGGGTCAGAATTTCGATTGTGGTGTCGGGGGCACGGTGGCGAATGGCGCGGATGGTTTGCGCAAAATGCGCCGCCCCGCCGTCTTCGATATCGTCGCGGTCCACCGAGGTGATGACCACATGGTTCAACCCCAGCTTGGCGACCGCATCGGCCACGCGCCCCGGCTCGAACGTATCGAGCGCCTCTGGCGGCTTGCCCGTCGCGATGTTGCAAAATGTGCAGGCGCGGGTACAGACCTCGCCCATAATCATCATGGTGGCATGACCCTGCGACCAGCATTCACCTACATTGGGACAGCCCGCTTCTTCGCAAACTGTGACCAGTTTATTGTCGCGCATGATCTTTGCAGTGTCTTCATATCCTTTTCCGCCGGGCGCACGGACCCTGATCCAATCGGGTTTTTTCGGCTGCGGATTATCGGGGCGGCGCGCCTTCTCGGGGTGGCGCATTTCGGGGATCTTCAGATCACGCATGGGGGACCTCACCTATGGCTGTTGCGCCTTACTTAGCACATCGCGGGTTAAACAAAACCCTGCTGTGGCACATGGCCGCCATGCACGCGCAGCACCTAACCGATCATGGCCGTCCGGCGGACCGACGCCTGCCCGTAATGCAGGTGCAACCGCATTAATGCAATTCGCAACACAATTTTGCCCGAACGGGCAGACCATCCCAAGACTTTCTCGGCCGTTTCAAGCCCTTCCAAAAAGCAGCAACAGCGCAGCGTAATATCCGACAGGCCCGGTCCCAAATTGGTAAGCGCGGCAATCACGCGGGAATGGGCACGCGCACCGGCATCCGCGCTGTCATGCAAGACAGGCGGCTTCCCCTCGGCCAGCCCTTCCAGAAAGCTGTCCCAATTGCGCGCAACATCGGGACCCATCTGGGCCAGCTCAAAGTCTTCGCGCAACCGCTCGCCCGCGTTCACCAGCTCCGAGCTTAGAAATAATGAGCCGTCCTTGTCACGGCGCCGCGCCAAAGCCGCCAGCGGGCTTTCAGCCAGACCATAGCGGATGCGGTTCGGCGTTTCGGTCACCTTGCCATTGGCCGTTTCCGATGCCAGCTCGCTCTCATCGCGGGCCATAAAATCCGCCAAAGCCGACCGCCCCTGCGCCGTGATATGATACCGCGCAATCCGCCCACCATCAGGGGCGGTAATCCAGCCTTTCAACGCCATCGCTTCCACGACCGAGCGGTCAACGACCCCTGTGCGCGTGTTCTCACCGCCCGCGCTGTCGCGCACGATCACCGCCTTGTCCATATCCGCCGCAACCGCCAGAACCGCGCCCGTCTCACACAACCGCTTTAGAACGCGGTTCCCGTGGGCCGACAATTCGCCGATGTTAGGCAGCTCTTCGGACTTCCTGATCTTGAGCCGCTTTGTCGTTGTCTGGTGAACAGGCTGAGCCTGCGCAGTGCCGGATGCAGGCGTGCCGCCCAGCGTCTTGAGCGCATTATCCACCAACGGATCGTCGCGCAGTGTCTCAACCCGCCTGATCTGGCGCAAGATCGTCGAGGCATGGCACCCCTGCGCACGCGCCAGCGCACGGATCGGGATCCCCATTTCCGTGTGATCAATGTAGTTTTGAACCGAACGCGGCACCCATGCGGGTATCTCGGACGTGTCCTCCGCATCTACCTGTTTTCTGTTTTCCAAGGCCTGCACCATCTGTCCCATTACCTGAGTTTCCCCTCTCAGCATCGCTTGAATTCGATATATCAACCTAAAGGTGAATTGGTTACACATTGGTTAAAATATCGGCTGATAGCTAAGATTGTTGAAAAATGATAAACAATATTGAATGACCCGAACGCTGTTTAAAGCCGTCACGCAACACACTCAAAACTAGGAGATTATGGCTGCAATCAAAGCCCGCATTCGCCGTGGCTTTGGCTAAAAGGAGAACATTGACATGCAAGATATCCACAGCCTACTCGCCTCTATGCACCGCCCCCGTCTGCTGATGCGCGCCGCCCGCATCGGGGCTCACGACTATCGCCGCGCAGGGCATCTGCCCCGGCTTTTGGGCTATGGCGCGTTGCCACGCCACGGGGCCGCGTTAATGCGGTTGATCGACATCGAAGGAGAGCTGGAGAGCCAGCGGACCGGCAATGACGCGGGCTATTCGCTGATCACCCATGTGGATGTGCTGATCGCGATCTTGGGCGAAGCGCGTGCGCTGCGGGATGCGCAATCCACCCCGCAGCTGGAATCCGTCAGATAAAGCTGTCGGGCTCGGCCGCTTTGCGCGCTGCAACAAAGGCGTTCAAAGCGTCAAGGATCGCGGGGTCCATGGCGGGCTGCTGGTAATCGGCCAGCATCTTTTCCACCCGCAAGGTGGCAAGGGTCTGCGTATCGCGCGCGCCCTCGTCCTCCCACGTCTCGAACGGCTTATAGTCCAGCAGATCGGACTTCCAGAACGCCGCCTTGAAGTTGGCCTGCGTATGGTCACAGCCAAGGTAATGACCGCCGGGGCCGACCTCGCGGATCGCATCCATGGCTTGTGCGTTCTCGTCCATCTCGACGCCGCGCGCCAGATGGTGCAGCGTGCCTAACTGGTCCGCGTCCATCACGAATTTCTCGAAGGACGACACCAGACCGCCCTCCAGCCACCCACAAGCGTGCAGCATAAAGTTCACGCCAGACAGCAGCCCCATGTTCAGGCTATTCGCTGTCTCGTAGGCCGCCTGCGCGTCAGGCAGCTTGGAGCCGCAAAACGATCCGGCAGAGCGGTAAGGCAGCCCCAGCCGCCGCGCCAACTGCCCCATGCCATAAGTAATGTGGCTGGCTTCAGGCGTGCCAAACGTCGGCGCGCCAGAGTTCATATCAATCGACGTCACCATCGCGCCCAACACCACCGGCGCGCCCTTGCGGCACAACTGGCTATAGGCAACGCCGGCGAGGCTCTCGGCCAGCACCTGCGTCAACGTCCCCGCCACAGAGACAGGCGCCATCGCGCCGCCCACAATAAACGGAGAAATAATGCAGGCCTGATTGTTCTGCGCATAGACCTCCAACGCACCCATCATCACGTCATCAAACGTCATGGGCGAGTTGATGTTGATGAGCGAGGTCATCACGGTATTTTCCTGCACAAATTTCTCACCAAAGAGAATCCCGCACATATCCACCGAATCCTGCGCACGGCTCGGCTCGGTCACCGATCCCATGAAAGGTTTGTCGCTCAGCGTCATATGCGCCAGCAGCATGTCCAGATGGCGCTTGTTCACGGCCACATCCGTCGGCTCGCACACAGTCCCGCCAGAATGGTGCAACCACTTGGACATATAGCCCAGCTTCACGAACTTGCGGAAATCCTCCATCGTGGCGTAGCGCCGGCCGCCTGCCGCATCACGCACAAAGGGCGGGCCATAGACAGGGGCCAAGACCAGATTATTGCCGCCCACAACGACATTACGCTCAGGATTGCGGGCATGCTGCACGTAAGACGCGGGTGCCGACTTGATCAATTCGCGCGCCAGACCTTTCGGCAACCGCACCCGCTCGCCCTGCACATCGGCGCCTGCGTCACGCCACCGCTCCAACGCACGCGGATTATCGGGGAAATTCACGCCGATTTCTTCCAGTACTGTCTCGGCATTGGCCTCGATGATCTGCAAAGCTTCCTCGCTCAACACTTCAAAGTTCGGAATGTTGCGCTCGATGTATTTGGCCGTCTCAAAGGACACAGCCGACCGTGCCGCCCGCCGTGCAGCCCCGCCTCCGCCCCGTGTGCGCCGTGCAGTTTCCGCCATATCCCGTTCCCTTCATGCCAGATTTCGGCCCTGCCTACCGCACCCCCACCCTGCACCGCTCGCAAATAGCGGCCATGCAGGTAAAAAAGCGACATCGCGCCCCGCCCGCTCTATTTTTTCCGGCCATAAATCCTCCGGGGGACGCCTTGGCTCTGGCCAAGGTGGGGGGCTGGCCCCCAAATCAACCTTGCCAGCCAGCACACACAGGCATAATCAGAGCACATGACAGACATATCCCATGACCGCCTCCTCATCATCGACTTCGGCAGCCAGGTCACCCAGCTGATCGCCCGCCGTTTGCGTGAACTTAACGTCTATTGCGAAATCCACCCGTTCAACACGGTGGATGATGCGTTTCTGGACCGCTTTGCGCCCAAGGCGATCATCCTGTCGGGTGGACCCGCAAGCGTGGTGCACGCCGATGCCCCGCGCCCGCCTGCTTCGGTATTTACCCGTGGCCTGCCGGTGCTTGGCATCTGTTATGGCCAGCAATTGATGATGGATATGCTGGGCGGCACGGTCGAGGGCGGCAAAATCTCGGGCGGCGGGGGCACAGCCGAATTCGGCCGCGCCTATGTCACGCCCACTGCAACAAAAAACGAATTGCTCGATGGTTGGTTTGCGCAAGACCGCGAACAAGTCTGGATGAGCCACGGCGACCACGTCAGCGCAATCGCCCCGGGTTTCGAGGTCCTCGGCACCTCGCCCCACGCGCCTTTTGCCATCGCTGCGGATGAAAGCCGCAATTTCTACGCCGTGCAATTCCACCCCGAGGTTCACCACACCCCCAACGGCCTGAAATTCTTTGAGAACTTTGTGAAACTTGCAGGGTTCACAGGCGACTGGACCATGGGCGCCTACCGCGAAGAGGCCATCGCCAAAATCCGCGCCCAAGTGGGCGATGCCCATGTCATCTGCGGCCTGTCGGGCGGCGTTGATTCGTCCGTTGCCGCCGCTTTGCTGCATGAAGCCATCGGTGACCAGCTCACTTGCGTGTTTGTCGACCACGGTCTGCTGCGCAAGGACGAGGCGGCCGAAGTCATCACCATGTTCCGCGACAACATGAACCTCAAAGTCATCCACGCCGACGAGGTTGATCTGTTTCTGGGCGAACTTGAGGGCCAGTCCGACCCCGAGACAAAGCGCAAGATCATCGGCAAACTCTTTATCGACGTCTTCCAGAAATACGCAAACCAGATCGAGAACGCCAAATTCCTCGCCCAAGGGACGCTGTATCCCGACGTGATCGAATCGGTTTCCTTTTCGGGCGGGCCGTCCGTGACCATCAAATCGCACCACAATGTCGGCGGTTTGCCCGAAAAAATGGGCCTGAAGCTGGTCGAGCCGTTGCGTGAACTGTTCAAAGACGAGGTCCGCGTGCTGGGCCGCGAGCTGGGATTGCCCGACCATTTCATCGGCCGCCACCCCTTCCCCGGCCCCGGCCTTGCAATCCGCTGCCCTGGTGAGATCACGCGCCAAAAACTCGACATCCTGCGCGAAGCGGACGCCGTCTATATCGACCAGATCCGCAAACACGGCCTTTATGACGAGATTTGGCAAGCCTTCGTGGCCATCCTGCCTGTACGCACCGTGGGTGTGATGGGCGACGGGCGGACCTATGATTTTGCCTGTGCGCTGCGTGCGGTGACTTCTGTCGACGGTATGACCGCCGATTATTACCCGTTTACGCATGAATTCCTTGGCGAAACCGCCACGCGGATCATCAACGAAGTGCCGGGCATCAACCGCGTGACCTATGACATCACCTCGAAACCTCCCGGAACGATCGAATGGGAATGAAGAACGTCACCCTGACGGGCACGCTGACCTGCGCATCCGAGGACGAGGCCGCGCGCGTGCGCGCCGCCCTCGACACCCACATCGCACTCACCCGCGATGAGGCGGGGTGTATTTCTTTCGAAGTGACACCCACAGACGATCCGATGGTCTGGCATGTGTCCGAGCGGTTCACCGATGCGGCAGCATTCGAGGCGCATCAGACGCGCGCCGCCGCATCCGACTGGGCCACGCAGACGGCAGGCATTGCCCGCGACTATACTATTGAAGGTCTTGAATGAACGTCATTTTCAAGGCCGCCTTGTGGATGACGGGCGCCATCGCGTCGTTCTCTTTCATGGCGGTCGGCGGGCGCGAGCTGGCAGGCGATTACGACACATTCGAGATCATGCTCTACCGCAGCCTTGTCGGCGTCATCGTCGTCCTCGGCTTTGTCACGGTTCAAAACAAATGGGCCGAGCTGCGCTTTGACCAATGGCGCCAGCATCTTGTGCGCAACCTCTTTCACTTTACGGGCCAGAACCTGTGGTTCTATGCCGTGGCGGTCATTCCGCTGGCGCAGGTCTTCGCGCTCGAGTTTACCTCGCCGTTGTGGGTTGCGATCCTTGCGCCGCTGTTTCTGGGTGAAAAGATGACCCGTATGCGGGGGCTTGCTGCGGTGATGGGTTTTGTCGGTATCTTGATCGTGGCGCGGCCCGATATGGACAGTTTCGAGATCGGGCTGCTTGTGGCTGCAACGGCTGCGATTTTCTTTGCGTTGACCAATATCATGACCAAACGGCTGACGCGGGATAATTCGATCCTGTCGATCATGTTCTTCCTGACCAGCCTGCAATTGGTCTTTGGCCTTGTGACTGCGGGTTTCGACGGAGACATCGCCCTGCCCACGGCCTCCAGCCTGCCCTTTTTGTTCTTCATCGGCTGTGCGGGGCTGGTTGCGCATTTTTGCCTGACCAACGCGCTGGCGATTGCACCTGCAACTGTGGTTGTCCCGCTTGATTTCGCCCGCCTGCCCGTGATCGCGATTGTCGCGATGGTTCTGTATGACGAACCGCTCGAGGTTTGGGTCTTTGTCGGCGCGGGCATTATCTTTGTGGGCAACTACCTCAACATCTGGAACGAGACGCGCAAGCGGCCGTGATGCGTTTGCGCAGCAATCGGGTCGCCCCCAGATATCCCCGCCCCTAAGGTCTTCGCCATGACACACCGCAGCATATCAACCGAAAGCTGGCTCTTGCTGATTGCACTGGCCACGCTGTGGGGGGCGTCTTTTCTGTCGATCCGCATCGCTTTGGACGAGATCGGGCCGATAACGGCGGTGGCGCACCGCGTCGGGTGGGCCGCGCTGGTCTTGTGGGCTTATGTCGCCTTGCGCAGATTGCCCCTGCCGCGGGGGCGGCGCGTCTGGGTCGGTTTTCTCGGCATGGGCGTGCTCAACAATGTGATCCCCTTCACGCTGATGGCATGGGGGCAGCTGTATATTCCTTCTGGCCTGACCTCGATCTTCAACGCGGCCACGGCGGTCTTTGGCGTGCTGATCGCGGCACTACTGCTGAGTGACGAGCGCTTGACCCCGCGCAAAGCCATCGGCGTGGCCGTGGGCTTTGCCGGTGTTGTCACCGCCATCGGGGTCGAGAACCTGCGCAGTTTCGACATCACCTCGCTTGCGCAACTCGCTGTGCTGGCGGGCACGGTGTCTTATGCGCTGGCGGGGGTTTGGGCGCGCAAACGGCTGGCGGGCCTCGCCCCGCAGGTGGCCGCGGCAGGTATGCTCAGCGCCTCGGCTCTGATCATGATCCCGCTTGCGTGGGTGGTTGAAGGGCCGATCAACCTTGACCTGCAACCGCGCACAATCTGGGCAATCGTCTATTACACGCTGGGGGCCACGGCGCTGGCTTATCTACTGTACTACCGCGTGCTGGCACTGGCAGGCAGCGGCAATCTGATGCTGGTGACGCTGATGATCACCCCCATTGCCATTGTCCTTGGGGCATGGGTTCTGGACGAACAACTGGCCCCCAATGCATACACAGGGTTCGCCCTTCTGGCGCTGGGGCTGGTCATCATTGACGGGCGGTTGATTGACCGTCTGCGGGCGGCGCGGTAGGGGTTGGACGACCACAACACCGGAGGCTCCCATGCTTTACCCCGACGCAGACAGCTGGCACGCAGCACCCCGTAAATCCGTGCTGCTGTTCGGCATGTCGGGGCTGGGCAAAACCCACGTTTCCAAGGCGCTGGTGCAGCAGGGCGACTGGTTCCATTACTCGGTGGATTACCGCATCGGCACATCCGGTATGCATGGCCACATCAAGGACAACCTGATCGCCCACGCCATGCGCGAGCCGTTTCTGGCGCAAATGCTGCGCGCCGATGCTATGTATCTTGAACCCAACATCCACGACGATGATCTGAGCGCGGTTGCCGCCTACCTTGGCAAACCGGGTGATCCCGCGCGCGGCGGCCTGCCCATGGCTGAATACACCCGCCGCCAAAGCCAGTTCCGCGATGCCGAAATCGCCGCCTTGGCCGAGACGGCGCAGTTCATGACCCGTGCGCGGGACTTGTACAAATACCCGCATTTCATCTGCGACACGGGCGGCTCGATCTGCGAATGGATCGACCCAGAGGATGACAACGACCCGCTACTGACCAAGCTAGCCGAACACTGCCTGCTGGTCTGGATCAAGGGCGACGAGGCCCATACCCAAGAGCTGGTCCGCCGATTTGACCGCGCCCCCAAACCGATGGCTTATCAACCCGCATTCCTTGCTGAAATGTGGGCCACATACCTAAGCGAAAACAACACACAAGAAGCCGATGTTGATCCCGATACCTTCATCCGCTGGACCTATGCCAAAGCATTGGCACACCGCCAACCGCGCTACGCCGCGATGGCCCGCCACGGCATTACCGTCACAGCCGAAGACGTCTATGCCGTCACATCCACGGATGATTTCGACGCCCTCATCGCCTCCAAGCTTTGAACACAACACCGTGCGTCCCCTTGAGGAATGGCCCCAGCGGCCCTACCTGTGATGCCCGCCTGAATAAGAAGTAAGACCCATGCCCATCAAGATCCCCAGCACCCTGCCCGCCTATGACGTTTTGACCCGCGAGGGCGTCAGCGTCATGGACGAGGATCAGGCCGCCCGTCAGGACATTCGCCCCCTGCGCATCGCGCTGCTGAACCTGATGCCAAAAAAGATCCAGACGGAAAACCAGTTCGCCCGCCTGATCGGGGCCACGCCCCTGCAGATCGAACTGACGCTGCTGCGCATGTCCGACCACCAGACCCGCAACACCGCCGCCGAACATATGGAGAGCTTCTACCGCCCCGTCTCGGAGGTATGGGACGAAAAGTTCGACGGCCTCATCATCACCGGTGCCCCGATCGAGCATTTGCCATTCGAGGATGTCGACTATTACGCCGAATTGCAGCGCGTGATGGACTGGACCCAGACCAACGTGCAATCCACCATGGCCGTGTGCTGGGGCGGGATGGCGATGATCAACCACTTCCACGGCGTGGCCAAACACATGCTGGAGGCCAAAGCCTTTGGCTGTTTCCGCCACCGCAATCTGGCCGATGCCTCGCCCTATTTGAACGGATTCTCGGATGAATGTGTAATTCCCGTATCGCGCTGGACCGAAATACGGCAGGCCGAGGTGGACGCCGTGCCCGCGCTCAAGACTTTGCTGGGCAGCGAAGAGGTCGGACCCGCCCTGATCGAGGATACCGCCCACCGTGCGGTCTATGTGTTCAATCACTTTGAATATGACCGCGACACGCTCAAGCAGGAATATGACCGCGATGTCGCCGCTGGTACGCCGATCAACGTGCCCGTGAACTACTATACAAACGATGATCCAAGCCTTGCGCCCGTGAACCGCTGGCGCAGCCATGCGCATCTGCTGTATGGCAACTGGATTCAGGAAATCTATCAATCGACGCCCTATGACATCGGGCAGATTGGTGCGTAGCGTGCTTTTTCTTATCGCTTTAATCGTGATCTTCATCGCCGTGGTGCAATGGCGCGCCGCCGCACGCGAGGCCACGACAATGCGCGACTACCCGCCGCAGGGGCGCCTGATTGATGTAGACGGCACGCCCGTGCATGTCCTGATCGAGGGCAGCGGCCCCGATCTGGTCCTGCTGCACGGGGCCAGCGGCAATTTGCGCGACTGGACGCTGGATTTTGTGGACCGAGTGTCGGGCCGCTACCGTGTGATCATGTTCGACCGTCCGGGCCTTGGCCATACGGGCCGTCTGCGTGGCAAATCAGGTGCTTGGAATGCCGCGTTCGAAACGCCTGCCGAACAGGCCGAGCTTTTGCAAAAAGCCGCCGCGATTGTCGGGATCGAACGGCCCGTGGTGGTTGGGCATTCTTTCGGCGGGGCTGTGGCGATGGCGTGGGCGCTAAACGCTCCTCGTGACACGGGGGCTGTTGTCATGCTGGGCGCTGTGTCGAACCCTTGGCCCGGCACTTTGGGCTGGACCTATACGATGCTTGGCTCCGCCTGGGGCGGTGCGTTGGTGGTGCCCGTGCTGTCGGCCTTTGTGCCGCAATCCTATGTGGATGCCAGCGTCGAGACAATATTCGCGCCGCAGCCCGCGCCCGACGGCTATGCCGCCCATGTCGGCGCGGGTCTGGTTCTGCGCCGCGAAAGCATGCGCGCCAACGCCCAGCAAGTGAACCACCTGCGCCCGCATATCGTAAAGATGTCAAAGCGGTACGAGAGCCTGTCCATGCCGTTCGAGATCGTGCACGGCGATGCCGACACCATTGTCCCGCTTGCCGTGCATTCGGTTCCCCTGTCCCAGCAAGTCGCGGGTGCAAACCTGACCGTGCTGGAAGGTATCGGCCACATGCCACAACACGCACGCCCCGACGCCGTCGAGGACGCGATTGACCGCGCCGCCGCCCGTGCGGGTTTGCGTTAAGCCTGTTAACATCGCATAATACACAGAACTTCTGACAGGAGGCCCGTGATGGACCTACCCTTTGACGGTGCAATCAGCGCCTTTTACAAAAACGACGCGCCAGACGCGGTCCGCGAGGCGATCAAATCGGCGGATAAGGACGACATCCTGTCGCCTGCCTACCCCCATGATACCCGCCTAAGCCGCAAGAAATACGAGCGTGAGATGGCCGCCCTTCAGATCGAGCTGGTCAAGCTGCAAGCATGGGTGCGCGAGACAGGCACCCGCATCGCTATGGTTTTTGAAGGCCGCGATGCCGCAGGCAAAGGTGGCACCATCGGGCGCTTCCGCATGAACCTGAACCCGCGTGCGGCGCGTGTTATTGCGCTCAGCAAACCCAGCGATACAGAGATGTCGCAATGGTATTTTCAACGCTATATCAAACACCTGCCTGCCGCGGGTGACATGATCTTCTTTGACCGCTCGTGGTATAACCGCGGCGTGGTCGAACCTGTCTTCGGCTTTTGCACGCCTGCGCAGAACGCCCGGTTCTTTACCCAAGTGCAACCCTTCGAGAGAATGCTCGTCGAGGACGGGGTGCATCTGTTCAAATTCTGGCTCAACGTTGGCCGCGCCGAGCAATTGCGCCGTATGCTCAAACGCGAGAGTGATCCGCTCAAACAATGGAAACTGTCAGGCATCGACGTCAAAGGCCTGCACCTGTGGGACGAATATACCGCCGCTATTCAGGACACGCTGACGCGCAGCCATACGGATCACGCACCTTGGACCATCGTCCGCTCGGACGATAAACGCCGCGCGCGACTGAACGCGATCCGCCATGTGCTGCACAGGTTCGACTATACCCACAAAGACGCAGACGCGATTGGCGCGATTGATACTGCGGTGCTGGGCGGGCCAGACATCTGGGATGCCTAAACGCGGCTATCACCACGGCAACCTGCGCCAGGCGCTGGTCGATGCTGCCTTGCAGTTGATCGAGTCCAAAGGCCCCACGGGGTTCACCCTGTCCGAGGCTGCAAAGCAGGCGGGCGTGACCCCTGCCGCTGTTTATCGCCATTTCGAGGGCCGCGAGGATCTGATCGCCGAGGCCGCCCTGCAAGGCTATGAAATCTTTGGGGAGTTAATGCAATTCGCCTATGAAAGCGGCCAGCCCTCGGCGCTGCAAGCGTTCGAGGCCACGGGCCGTGCCTATCTGGCTTTTGCGCGCAAATACCCCGGCCATTACATCGCGATGTTCGAAAGCGGCATCCAGATCAACCGCACCGCCGCGCTTGCATCGGTGGTCAATCGCGCCAACGCGGTGTTGGAGAAGGCCGCAACGGACCTTAGCCAGCACATCCCCGAAGACAAACGCCCGCCCGCCTCGATGTTCAGCGCCCATATCTGGGCGATGAGCCACGGCGTGGTTGAGCTGTTCGCCCGCAACTCTCCCGGTCGTGCATCGCCCTTCCCGCCCGAGGATTTGCTGGAAACGGGCATCGGGATTTACTTGCGCGGGCTGGGGCTGATCGCGCCTGACGACTAGGCTTATGCGTCTTCCAACACCACATCCGCCATCGCCTCTGCCGCGATGGAAAAGGAGCGCTTTCGCGCGGCAGGATCATGGATTTGCCCTGTCAGGATGACTTCGTCCGGTTGGTATTTCGCAATGAGCTCTGCCAGTTGGCGGCGCACCGTTTCCGGCCCGCCGACGGCAGAGATGCGCAAAGCCTGATCCACCCCCTGACGCAGGCCAAGGCCGATCGTCGCGTCGATGTCCTCTACCGGCGCGGGCAGTTTACCAGGCGTGCCACTGCGCAGCCGTGCAAATGCCTGCTGGACCGAGGTCCGCAGATAATGCGCCTGTGCGTCCGTCTCGGCGGCGATCACATTGATGGCCAACATGAACTGCGGCTTGGCCAGCGTGCCCGATGGTTTGAAATCACGACGGTAGATATAGGCCGCATCCTCCAACGCGTCGGGCGCGAAATGCGAGGCAAAGGCATAGGGCAGCCCGAAATGCGCCGCCAGCTGCGCACCATAGAGCGATGATCCCAAAATCCACAGCGGCACATGCGTGCCTTGACCGGGGTGCGCCTGAACGGCAGCTTGCGGATCCGCATCCCCCAAATATCCCATCAATTCAGCCACTTCCGCAGGAAAGTTATCCTCTCCCGTGCGGCCGCGCCGCAGGGCGTGCCAGACCGCATGGTCGCCACCGGGCGCACGACCCAGCCCCAGATCAATGCGGTCGCCATAAAGCGTAGCAAGCGTGCCGAACTGCTCTGCAATCGTCAGCGGCGCGTGGTTGGGCAGCATGATCCCGCCCGCGCCCACGCGAATGGTCGAAGTCTTGCCCGCCACATGCCCCAGCAGCACGGAGGTCGCCGCCGAGGCGATGCCCGGCATGTTGTGATGCTCGGCCATCCAGTAGCGGTGAAAGCCCAAGGCCTCGACATGCTGCGCCAGATCGGCGGTATTGCGCATGGCGTCAGCGGCGGTGCTGCCCTCGGGCACGGGGCATAGATCGAGGATTGAATACTTCATGGGCTGCTTTCCTTGGTTGAGGTCAACATAGGCACTCCCCCCCGATGAAAAAAGCCCCTAGACCCCGTCAAACCATCCGACGTGGCGTATCGCCGCCTGCACAGCCTCACCGTGGGTAGCGTAGCGTTGCGCACCATGGTGCCCGATGGAGAACCACCCCCGCCCGTCCTCGGCATCGCGGCGGAATTCATCAAAGCCAAAGCTGCCATCTGCGCGCTGGAACACATCCACACAGATGTTATCACCATGCAGGTTGACCGAATGAATAACCTTATGCGGATGAGCCATTAAAGAAATGCCCCCCTAAACGAAAAAGGCCGCACCAGAGCGGCGCGGCCATTTCCAAAATATCGTAAAACTTAACGCTTGGAGAACTGGAAGCTCTTACGCGCTTTGGCCTTACCGTATTTCTTACGCTCGACCACACGGCTGTCACGGGTCAGGAAGCCTGCCGCTTTCAGCGCGCCGCGCATGGAAGGATCAAACAGTTGCAGCGCCTTGGAGACACCGTGCTTTACCGCACCAGCCTGACCGGACAAACCGCCGCCTTTGACTGTCGCGTAGACGTCAAACTGGCCATCGGTGCCGGTGATGGTGAAGGGCTGCTGAAGGATCATTTGCAGCACGGGGCGTGCAAAATATTCGTTCTGTGGCTTGCCGTTTACGACGACCTTGCCGGAGCCGGGCTTGATCCAGACGCGGGCGACCGCATCTTTACGTTTGCCTGTGGCATAGGAGCGGCCGAATTCGTCTTTGACGGGCTCACGGGGGGTCAGCTCGACTTCTGGTGTGGCTTCTACGCCTGCAACAGATGCGAGATCTTCGAGTGTGTTGATTTCGTCAGACATGCTCATGCGCTCCGTGTGTTTTTCTTGTTCATGGATGCAACATCCAGAACTTCAGGCGCTTGGGCCTCATGAGGATGCTCACCACCGGCATAGACGCGCAGGTTGGTCATGATCTGGCGGCTCAGACGGTTGCCGGGCAGCATACGCTTGACGGCCAGTGTCACGATACGCTCGGGGTGTGCACCCTCGAGGATCTGTTCTTTTGTGCGTTCTTTGATGCCGCCGGGGTGGCCGGTGTGCCAGTAGAACTTTTCGTCCCGCTTTTTGCCGGTCATCTGGATTTTCTCGGCATTGATTACGATGACGTTGTCGCCGCAATCCATGTGAGGGGTGAAGGATGGCTTGTGCTTGCCGCGCAAACGCATGGCAATGATCGAGGCAAGACGGCCCAGCACGATGCCTTCGGCATCAATGATGATCCATTTCTTGTCGATGTCAGCCGGTGTTGCTGAAAAGGTTTTCATGTACGGTAATCCCGTTAGTGGTGAGGAAGGGCGGATGCCCCGTTGTGATGGGCTGCTTATATAGGCCCCCGCGCCCACGTCAAGAACACCAAACCCCAATATGGCATTCAAAAACAACACCTTACAAATAAGGTATCATATTACCCCACGCCAAGCCCGAGTCGCGGCCGCCCTTTTCGCCTAAACCCCGATCTCCTCCGTGGGATTGTCCAGCAAGTCGCGCAGACGCGCCATCGCGGCCTCGAAACTGCGCAAACTGACGCCCGCGTTGATCGCCATGCGCACGGCGTGGGGCGATTGCGCTTGGCGGGCGGCGAATTCCTCGGCGGCGCGGACCCGCACGCCCCGCGCTTCGGCGGCGCGGCAAAATGCATTTGCCCG
Source organism: Sulfitobacter aquimarinus (assembly GCF_040149565.1). Taxonomy (NCBI): domain Bacteria; kingdom Pseudomonadati; phylum Pseudomonadota; class Alphaproteobacteria; order Rhodobacterales; family Roseobacteraceae; genus Sulfitobacter; species Sulfitobacter aquimarinus. Next base: position 58,394 of record NZ_JBEFLO010000006.1, on the reverse strand, counting down.
CCAGCCCTGCGGCAGGTTCAGCCATAAAAGAGGTACATCCTCGCGCCAGTGCAGATCATACGCCCCCAAAGCGTTCACCGCCGCTTTGACGTAATCGCCCACTTCACTGCGGGTGCGCGCCATGATCGCGTCCAGCTGCGGATGGACCAGCAAGGCGGCGGCCAGATCGGTGATCGGAGTGGCCAGCCCGAAGAACCCGTGCTCTGCCGCGCGGTGCAGCTCGGCCGTATGCGCCCGCGGGCCAATTGCACAGCCCAACCGCAAGGCGGGCGTGATGGATTTACTGAGCGAGGTGATGTACCACCCCCGCTCGGGCGCAAGCTGTCGGTAGCCGGGTGCCTGCGCGGCCCCCAGACGGTAACAATCATCCTCCAGAATTTGCAGATCAAAGCGGCGGGCGACCTCGACAATCTCTTGGCGGCGTTCAAGCGGCGTAAACCCGCAGGTCGGGCTGTGGACCTCGGCAGAGGTGCAGATGATCTGGCCTTCGGGGTGACGCTCGGCTGCGGCGGCAAGGGCGTCGGGGCAAATCCCGTGGGCGTCCATGGCCACCGGCACCACCTCGGCACGCAGCGCATCCGCCACGCGGCGGAACCCGGGATAGCAAAGCTCCTCGACGAAAACGACGGGCCTGCGCCCGCGCAACACGGCCTGCATCACCAGCATGATCGCGTTCTGCCCCCCGTGCGACAGGACGATATCGCTCTCGTCCAGCGGCCCGATCAGCGTGTCGCGCAGCCAATGGCACATCGCCGCCCGCGCCGCTGTCGCGCCCCGCCGCGAGGGATAGTGCATCATCCCCGAAGGCGGATCGGCGGCGACCTGTGCCAGCAAAGAGCGTATCAACTGGCTCTGCCCGCCATTGGGCAGATGCGGCGAGAACAGATTCACGTCGAACATATCCCCGCCCGTCTTGTGCGGAACAACGTCCATCTCGCTCAGGTTCAGTGGCGGCTCGACCTTGGGCGAGGCCACGAAGGTCCCGCGCCCGACCTCGGCCCGCAAAACGCCTTCATCGGTGAGAATGGTAAAGGCCCGCGCCACGGTGCCGGGTGTCATCTCCAACCGCCAGCCAAGTTCGCGCACCGGGGGCAGCTTGTCCCCCTCGCCCAGATCACCCGATGCGATGCCGTCACGCACAGCTTGCACCACGGCGCGGTATTTCGGTTTAACCTGCGGATCGAGGGTCGGCACCCAAATTGTATCCATTACAATGTTTCCCTAGCGTTCAGTACAATCGCATTGTACCCATATTGTATGGCAATCATGCCATATTGTGTCAATACAATTTAATCATAGGAGATTTTCCCATGACACACGCAGCGATCCTGACAAACGACGCCCTCGCGGTCCTGAACTCATCCCGCAGCTTGCCGCTGCTGGCAGTGGTCAGCGTCAAGTTTGCAGCCTGCGTGACGAAATGGGGAGCCCGCCGCCGCACGCGCCTGCATCTGGAGCAACTTGATGCGTGGCAGTTGGATGACGTGGGACTGACACCTGACGCGGCTCGCGCCGAGGCGCAAAAGGTGTTCTGGCGGGCGTGACATCCCCGTGGCGGACGCCAGACCTCTTCACTTGGGCAGGGTTCACCCCTGCCCTTTTTTGATACAATCGCCTAGCGCGACCGAATTGTACCCCTAGCCCATTTTCGCAGGGGGAATGGCATAGGTCATGGTGGCCTGTGCGACAGGATCGGCCATCCCTTCGGAATAGACCAGCACATGGCTGACCGAAAGCTGGCGACCCAGCTTCAACAGCCGTGCCGTCGCGATCAAATCCGCATCCGCCTGCGGCTTGCGCATAAAATCAAGCGAGCAATTGGTGGTGACGGCCAGCGCCTTTGGCCCGATCATTGCCAATGTCGCCACATAGGCCGCAACATCCGCCAACCCGAACATCGACGGCCCTGATACCGTGCCACCGGGGCGCAGGTGCTTTTCCGTTACGCGCAGGCGCATGGTGACTTCGTTCGGCTTGACCTCTTCCACGTTGAAATCATCCGCAACCTGCTGGAACACCTCACGCATAAAGACGTTCAACTGGTCGGCGTTCATCTGCAATTCGGCCTTGGCCATACTTGTTCTCTCCTCCGCTTTGCACCAGAGTTGCCGCAACAAAGGAAGGGCGCAAGATGGCAATTTTGGAAATTACGCAACGGGACGCGGTCACGCATATCATGATGAACAGCCCCGAGCGGCTGAATGCGCTGAGCGACGAGATGCTGGCCGCGCTGCAAAAGACGCTGGACAAGCTGGCCAAGGATCCGACCTGCCGCGTGATTACCATCTCGGGCGCGGGCAAAGCGTTCTGCGCGGGCCACGATCTGCGCCAGATGCAGGCGATGCGCCAGAACACGGACGCAGGAGCAGCGGCATTTGCCGATCTGTTTGCCCGCTGCACCGATGTGATGATGCGCATCCAGTCCATGCCGCAGCCCGTGATTGCCCAAGTCCACGGGATCGCCACTGCCGCAGGCTGTCAATTGGTAGCGACCTGCGACATGGCTGTGGCGGGGCATGGCACGCGCTTTGGTGTCAATGGCGTGAACATCGGGCTCTTTTGCTCGACCCCGATGGTCGCGCTCAGCCGTAATATCGCGCCGAAAAAGGCGTTCGAGATGCTGACCACAGGCGACTTCATCGAAGCCGACCGCGCCGAAGAGCTGGGCCTGATTAACCGCGCCGTCCCCGCCGAGGATCTGGCCGCACATACGGCTGCCCTTGCCGATCAGATTGCGGCCAAACTGGGCGCGGCAGTCAAAATCGGCAAACGCGCCTTTTACGAGCAACTGGCGCTGGATACAGCCGCCGCCTATGCCCATACGGGGGCGGCAATGGTGGAAAACCTTGCAAACGCGGACACCGCCGAAGGGATGCAAGCCTTCATCGAAAAACGCGCACCCGATTGGAAACACTGACTGTTTCCCAAACCAGCACGGTGTTTTTCCAAAGCATTTGTCGCAATTTCGCCGCAATTCACATAGACCTCACAAAACCGTGAGGAGTAGTGTAATGTTGAATATAACAGGGCGTGCGCTGAAACTTGGCTTGGTTGCGGCACTCTTTGCAACGACAACGCAGGCAGGCCCGCTGCCCCAACCCGCCAGCGATAAAGATTACCACGCCTTCCCCCCCGACATGATCGAACTGGGACGTGATCTGTTCTTTGATCCGATCCTGTCGGGCAACAAGAACATCGCTTGCGCGACCTGTCACCACCCCAGCCTCGGCACCTCTGACGCGATGTCGCTGTCGATTGGCGAAGGCGGGCTTGGCCTTGGGGCCGACCGCAAGGCGGATGCAGGCAACCGCCCGCAGGACCGCATCCCGCGCAATGCGCCCGCACTGTTCAACCTCGGGGCCAAAGAGTTCACCGTCATGTTCCATGATGGCCGCACCGCCAAAGACCGCCACGCCATGTTTGGCATTCGTATGCCCGAAGGGCGCACGCTGGAACGTCCTGTCGCCTCGCCCTTGGCAGCGCAAAACATTTTGCCGATCCTCTCGCCCGCCGAAATGGCAGGCCACCCTGGTGAGAACGAGATTGCCGACGCTGTCGCCGAGGAACGCATCATGGGCCCCGATGGCGCATGGGATTTGCTGGCCCGCCGCGTGCAAGCTATCACCGAATACCGCGAGCGGTTCAAATCCCTTGGCACCTCGGACATCCACATCACCGACATCGGCACGGCCTTGTCCGCCTTCATCGGCTCGGAATTCCGCGCCGATCAAAGCCCGTTTGACCGCTACCTTGCAGGCGATACCGACGCGATGACCGCGCAAGAGCTGGCAGGGATGGACCTGTTTTACGGCAAAGCGCGGTGTTCGACCTGCCACACGGGCACCTTTCAGACCGATCATGATTTTCATGCAATCGGCCTGCCCCAGTTCGGCCCCGGCAAGTTGGATTACGCCGACACGGGCCTTGGCATGGTCTCGGGCGAGGCGGACGATATGTACCGTTTCCGCACGCCGACCCTGCGCAACGTGACGCAATCGGCCCCCTACGGGCATAACGGCGCCTACTCCAATCTCGAAGATATCGTCCGTCACCATCTGAACGCGGTGCAGGGCCTTGCCCAATACGACCGCAACGCAGCCCTCTTGCCCAGCGACATCGACGGCGCGGACGACTGGAAGGCCATGGATGACTTTGACGAAGTCATGCGCATCGCCGAAGCGATCGAGATCAGCATCATCAAGATGGAAGAAGACGAGATTGCCAAGATCATGTCATTTCTGGGGGCGTTGACCGATGAAGGCGTGATCGAACGTGGCCTTGGCGTGCCGGCCTCTGTGCCTTCGGGGTTAGAGATGGATCTGGTGCTGCCGCCCTCCTAACCGCTCAAAACATCAATAAAAAGTTAACCCTCACTGCCCGGCAGTGGGGGAATTTTTTTGTCCGTTCCCATTGTTGCGGATTTGGCACCGCTGTGTTGCGAAGTTACATCTCGCAAATCGGGCAGCAATAAGGCACAAATAAGTCATAGCACAAAGCGTGCCCTTTTGGGTCGCCGCCGGCGGAAGATCCCTCCAGATCAGGCTCTCATCTGATCCCCCCTTCTCCCCGCAGCGGCGACCCCAAACCCCCCCCGACAGTCCTGGCCATACGGCACATTGCGCATTTGACGCAGGGCGCCCCCTGTTGCACCGCCGCGCTGTCTCGCTTATCTGCGCTGTCATGGATAACACATTGCACATCATCGGCGGCGGCATGGCCGGATCAGAGGCCGCCTGGCAGGCCGCAAACCTTGGCATCAAGGTGGTCATTCACGAAATGCGTCCCAAGGTCGAAACCTTCGCCCACCAAACGGGGCTATTGGGCGAGATGGTCTGCTCCAACTCCTTCCGCTCGGACGATAGTGAACAAAACGCCGTGGGGCTGCTGCATTGGGAAATGCGTCAGGCGGGCGGGCTAATCATGCAAACCGCCGAGAAACACCGCCTGCCTGCGGGCGGTGCCTTGGCGGTGGACCGCGACCCGTTCGCGCAATCCGTCACCGACGCGCTGATGGCACATGAAAACATCAGCGTGGAATACGGCGAGATCAAGTCCCTGCCCACCGAAGGCCATTGGATCATCGCCACAGGGCCGCTCACCTCCTCCGATCTGGGTGCTGCGATTGCGGCGGAAACGGGCGCCGAAGCCTTGGCCTTTTTCGACGCGATCGCGCCGATCGTCTATCACGACAGCATCGACATGAGCAAAGCGTGGATGCAATCGCGCTATGACAAGGGCGAGACAGAGGAAGAGCGCACGGCCTACCTCAACTGCCCGATGGACGAGGGCCAGTATTACGCCTTCATCGACGCGCTGGCCGAGGCCGATAAGACCGAGTTCCACGAAGGTGAGACAGCGGGCTACTTCGACGGCTGCCTGCCCATCGAAGTGATGGCCGAGCGTGGCCGCGAGACCCTGCGCTTTGGCCCGATGAAGCCTGTCGGCCTGACCAACCCGCACCAGCCCGAGGTAAAGCCCTATGCCGTGGTGCAGCTGCGCCGCGACAACAAGCTGGGCACGCTCTATAACATCGTAGGCTTCCAGACAAAGATGAAGTACGGCGCGCAAGCCGAGGTATTCAAACGCATTCCGGGCCTTGAGAACGCCAGCTTTGCGCGATTGGGCGGGATCCACCGCAACACGTTCCTGAACTCTCCTACGCTGCTGGATGGTCAGATGCAGCTGAAATCACAGCCGCATATCCGCTTTGCCGGACAGATCACCGGCGTCGAAGGCTATGTCGAGAGCGCCGCGATGGGCCTGCTTGCGGGCCGCTTGGCAGCTGCGCAGATCAAGGGAGAGACGCTGGACACGCCCCCCGCCACCACGGCCACCGGCGCGTTGATCACCCATATCTCGGGCGGAGCCGAGGCCAAGACGTTCCAGCCCATGAACGTGAACTTTGGCCTCTTCCCGCCGGTTGAGGGCCTGAAATCCGGCCGCCGTGGCCGCAAGGACCGCTACAAAGCCTATACAGACCGCGCCAAAACCGATTGGCAGGCGTGGCTAAACGCTGGACAAGAAGGTTAACGACCGTAAACTACGCCTATGAATAACAGCTGTATAGACACTGCATACGATGCGCGTGACGCCGACGGAACCCGCGCGATGTATGACGATTGGGCCGCTTCTTACGAGGCTGAAGTAACCGCGAACGGCTACGCCACCCCTGCCCGCTGTGCAGAGGCTTTGGCCGACTGTGTCGAAGATCGCAACGTGGCGTTGCTGGATTTTGGCTGTGGCACGGGGCTGGCGGGCCTTGCCTTCAAACGCGCAGGGTTCAAAGTGATCGACGGGGTGGACCTGTCGCCCACGATGATCGCACAGGCCCGCGCCAAAGGCATCTACCGCAGCATCGAACAGATCGAGCCCGATACCTCCCCCGACGAGACCTATGCGGTGATCGCAGCCGTGGGGGTGATTGGTGAGGGCGGCGCCCCGATTTCGACCCTCGATCTGCTGCTGCATGCGCTGCCAAGCGGCGGCAAGCTGGTGTTTTCGTTCGATGATGCAACGCTGGCCGATCCGACCAATACGGGGCGCCTGAACGAATGGCTCGATTGCGGGGCAGCGCGTCTGCTTTTTAGCGAACACGGCCCCCATTTCCCCACCAAAGAGATCGAAAGCACCGTCTACGTGGTTGAAAAAGCTTGAGCTTTACCACTCGATTTGCCCCATCCCCGACTGGCCCGCTGCATCTGGGCCACGCCTATTCCGCGCTGCTGGCCTATGACATGGCACAGGCGGCAAACGGCACTTTCCTGCTGCGGATCGAAGACATCGACCAATCGCGTGCCCGCCCCGAATGGGAGGCGCAGATATACGAAGATCTGCGCTGGCTCGGGATCACGTGGGATGACCCCGTGATGCGCCAGTCTGACAGGCTGTCATCCTACAAAACCGCGCTGCATGACCTGTGGAACACAGATGCCCTTTTCGCCTGCACCTGCTCGCGCCGTGACATCGCCGAGGCGGCCTCCGCCCCACAAGAAGGGGGTGCCCCGCTGATCGGTCCTGACGGGCTTGTCTATCCGGGAACCTGTCGGACCAATGGCCGCAGCTCGGGGGTAAACCCCTTGCCTGAAAATGCCGCTTTGCGCCTGTCTATGAACTATGCCGCCACAACCACCGCCACGCCGCGCATTGGCGGCGGTGTGTTTTCGTTCACCGAAACGGGCATGGGCCCGAACGGTGAGACAGGCCTGATCGAATTTCCCGCGCAAGCGGCGGTTGCGCACATCGGTGATGTGGTTCTGGCACGCCGTGACATGGGCACGTCATACCATCTGTCGGTGGTTCTTGATGACGCGGCCCAAGGTGTCAGCCATGTGGTGCGCGGCGCAGATCTGTTCGAGGCTACAAAGATTCACGTTATACTTCAAAGGCTTCTTGGCCTCTCTACCCCGACATACCACCACCACGCCCTAATCCGCGACGACGGCGGCAAACGGCTGGCAAAACGCGACGATGCGCGTGCCATTTCCCTGTACCGCCGCGAAGGCGCTTCGCCATCAGACATCCGCGCCATGGTCGGGCTTTAGCCGAGGTCTGCCTCGCCCTCGGCGCTCACGCCTGTGAAAAAGCAACTGCGCCGCCCTGTGTGGCACGCAGCGCCAACCTGATCGACCTGCATCAGAATGCAATCGCGGTCGCAATCCACCCGCATCTCGCGCAGCGTTTGCACATGCCCCGAGGTCGCGCCCTTGGCCCAGAACTCTTGCCGCGAACGGCTCCAATAGGTCACCTGCCCCGTCTCAAGCGTGCGCATCAAGCTTTCGGCATTCATCCACGCCATCATCAGCACTTCGCCTGTGGCGTTGTCTTGCGCAATGGCGGGGATCAGGCCCGCGTCATTGTATTTCAGGCTGGTTGGATCAAAGGACATAGCGGCCCCCCTATTTGTTTTTGCATCTGCGTCTCATCGGCTTATGTAAAGGGCAGACAAAGGAAACGCCATGTCCAACGACCAAGACCTGATCAAGCTCTATTCCGCCCGCATCCTTGCGCTGGCCGCCGACATCCCGCATCTGGCGCGGCTGGAGGCACCGGACGCCACGGTAAACCGTCGCTCGCCCCTGTGCGGGTCGAGTGTGACGGTGGATGTGTCGGTGAAAGACGGCGTTCTGGCCGCGATGGGCCAAGACGTCAAAGCCTGCGCTTTGGGTCAGGCGGCGGCGGCGATCACGGCAGAGGCAGCGGTTGGCGCGCCTTTGGACGTGGTCGAAACAGGACGTGACCAATTAAAGGCGATGCTGAAAGGCAAAGGCGGCGTGCCCGATGCGCCCTTTGACGGGTTCGAAGTGCTGACCCCTGCGGTAGAGTACAAGAACCGCCACGCCTCGATCCTGCTGTGTATCGAGGCTTTGGCCGAGGCGATGGCCACAGCCCGCACCAACGCATAAAAAAAACGCCGCACATCCGGGACAGGATGGCGGCGCAAGGAACAGCGTTACCCGTGTGGGACCCAGAGGTACGGTTGGGGAAAGGCACCCCCATCAGATGTTATGGACAGGCAGAACGTAACATCACACCGCTGCGCAAAATTGGGACAAATGCAGCGGTAAACCGACCCTGGCACGAGAGCGCAGGCAGAAAATCAGACAAAAGCGGGGAAATGCAAGCCTGCTACCAGCATGACAATCAACGCGGCAGCGCCTGCTGCGTCATACGCCAGCGTGTCCTGGGACCGTGCTGCGATGGCTTTGATTGTTTGGTAGAAGGTCATGTCTCTCTCCGTCTTTGTTGCACCTTTGTTCTCATTTTCATTAACCAAAGTAAAGAACTTTTTAAGAACATTTGTGAACTTTTTGGAACAGATACGACTAACCCACTGAAATCAAACGGATCGCCTCGTCCTGACGCATAAGCCACAGCAGCAGCCGTGCCGCCTGCCCGCGCGTGCTGGTTAATTCTGGGTCAGTATTCAGCAACGCACGCGCATCCGATTGTGCCACGGCCATCAACGCAGCCTGCTTTTCCAGATCAGCCACTTTGAAACGCGGTACGCCCGACTGCGCCGTGCCGATCAGATCGCCGGTGCCGCGCATCTTTAAATCGGTCTCTGCAATGACAAAGCCGTCCTCGGTCTCGCGCAAAACCTCGAGACGTTGCCGCCCTGTCTGGGTCAGCGGGTTTTGATACATCAACAAACAGCTCGACGCTGCCGACCCACGCCCCACGCGACCGCGCAGCTGGTGCAACTGCGCCAGACCGAAACTCTCGGCCCGCTCGATCACCATGATCGACGCATTGGGCACATCCACGCCCACCTCGATCACCGTTGTGGCCACCAGCAGCTTCGTCTCACCACGCTGAAAGGCCAGCATGCCTGCGTCCTTCTCCGCCGGTGGCATCTGCCCGTGGACAAGGCCCACGACACCCTCGCCCAAGGCAGCGCGCAGACGTTTGAATCGCTCCTCAGCGGCGGTCAGATCGCTGACCTCGCTTTCCTCAACAAGTGGGCAGACCCAATAACACTGCCGCCCGTCGGCGATGGCAGCACGCAGGCGGTCGATGACTTGGTCGTAGCGGTCGGTGCTGATCAGCACGGTCTGGATCGGTTTGCGCCCGGGGGGTTTTTCGTCCAGCACGCTGACGTCCATGTCGCCGTATTGTGCCAAAGCGAGGCTGCGCGGAATCGGCGTGGCGGTCATCACCAGCACGTCTGCCTGACGGCCCTTGCGCCCCAGTTCCAACCGCTGGCGCACGCCGAAACGGTGCTGTTCATCCACCACGGCAAGGCGCAGATCGTGGAAGACCACACTTTCCTGAAATACCGCGTGGGTGCCAACCAGAACGTGGATGTCCCCCCGCTCCAACGCGGCAAGCTTCGCGGCACGCTCAGCCCCTTTGTCGCGGCCCGTCAGGATTTCCAGCACGACACCCGCGCTTTCGGCCAAGGGACGCAGGCCCTGAAGATGCTGCCGCGCAAGGATCTCGGTCGGGGCCATGAGCACGCCCTGCCCGCCGGCCTCAACCGCGGCCAGCAGCGCCATGAAAGCGACCAGCGTTTTGCCCGCGCCCACGTCGCCTTGCAACAGGCGGTTCATGCGCTGATCGGTGGCCATGTCGGCGGTAATCTCGGCGATGGCGCGGCTCTGGGCACCCGTCGGTTTATACGGCAGGCTTTTGAGTACGTTGGCTTGCAACACGCCCGTGGCATGAGCGGCGCGGCCTTTCTTGCGCCGCTCGACCTGACGGGCAAGGGCCAGTGTGATCTGATGGGCCAGCAGTTCGTCATAGGCCAGCCGTGCGCGGGCGGGCGCGCTGGCGGCGATGTCGCGCAAGGATTGCGGCGCATGGGCGGTCTGGGTGGCGGTGGTGAAATCGGGCCAGTCTTCCTTGGCCAGCTGGCTTGGGTCGATCCATTCATCCATCTGCGGGATCAGCGCCAGCGCCCCCCGCGTCGCCTTATACATCAGCTTTTGCGTGACCCCGTGGGTCAGCGGATAGACCGGCTCAAACGCGGGGATCGTGTCGGCCTCTGACTCTGGCACCATGAAATCGGGGTGAACCATTTGCGGGATGCTGTCGAACAGCTCTACCCGCCCCGAGACGATGCGGCGGCTGCCTTCGGGCAAGCTGCGTTGCCAGAAATCGCCACGGGCATGAAAAAAGACGAGTTGGAAGGACGTCTGAGCGTCCTCGACATGGATGCGATACGCGCCGCCTTTGGTGCGGGCGGGCGTGTGTTTGCCGACCGTTACGGCCACCGTCAGCGTGGTGGGGAAATGCGCGCCCGCCACCGTTTCCAGCAGCTGTCGGTCAATGCCCGATTGCGGCAGCGTAAACAGCAGATCACGCGGCGCGATCACACCAAGCGCCGCAAAATGCTGCGCCGTTTTGGGGCCAACACCCGTCAGCGTTTCCAACCCCGCAAACAGCGGGAACAGGGGTTCGGGCCGCGTGCTCATAACCCTTCAATCAGGGCGAGCCAGCCATCTTCGTCCAGCGTTGTAATCTCCAATTCTGCGGCCTTCTTGGCCTTGGACCCTGCGCCGGGTCCCGCGATCAGGATGTCGGTCTTGGCACTGACCGAGCCCGAGACTTTGGCGCCCAACCGCTCGGCCCGCGCCTTGGCCTCGGCGCGGGTCATCTTTTCCAACGTGCCGGTGAAGACCACGGTTTTGCCCGCCACGGGAGAGCCTGAGGTATCGGCGCGCTTGACCTCTTGCACATCCAGCTGCGCCACCAAACGGTCGATCGAGGCACGCTCGGCCTTTTGCGCGAATGCCCCGACGAACGAGCCCGCCATGACAGCACCCATGCCGTCGATGGCCAGCAGATCGTCCCACGCCTCGCCGCTCTGCTCGCGAGCAGCGTCCACCCCACGGGCCAGCGCCTCCCATGTGCCGTAGTGCAAGGCGATCATGCTCGACGCGGCATCACCCACATGGCGGATGCCAAGGCCAAAGAGCAGACGGTCCAGCGGGATCGTACGCTTGTCCTCGATCGCGGCAAAAAGGCCCGCGGCCGACTTCTCGCCCCAGCCCTCGCGGTTCTTGAGCTGTTGCAGGCCGCTGCCGTAGCGGTCTTGCAGGGTGAAAATATCCGCAGGCTCCGCGATCCAGCCGTCGGCATAGAACTGCTCGACCTGTTTTGCGCCTAGCCCGTCGATGTCAAACGCCCCGCGAGAAACGAAATGCTTGAGCTTTTCCACCGCCTGCGCAGGGCAGATCAGACCGCCCGTGCAGCGGCGCACGGCATCGCCCGGCTCACGCACCGCCGCACTGTTGCAGCGCGGGCATGTGTCCGGAAAGACGAATGGCACGCTGTCGTCGCCGCGTTTCGAGATGTCCACATCGGCGATCTTCGGGATCACATCGCCCGCGCGGTAGACCTGCACCAGATCACCCACACGAATGTCCTTGCCGCCGCGAATTTCGGTGCCTTTGCTATCGAGGCCGGTGATGTAATCCTCATTATGCAGGGTCGCATTCGAGACGACGACACCGCCCACCGTTACAGGGCTAAGCCGCGCCACAGGGCTGAGCGCACCTGTGCGCCCGACCTGAATGTCGATGCCCTCCAGCGTGGTCCAGGCAAGTTCCGCAGGAAACTTATGCGCGGTGGCCCAACGGGGAGTGGTTGAGCGAAACCCAAGGCGTTTTTGCAACTCAAGGTTGTTAACTTTATAGACGACGCCATCGATGTCATAGCCTAAATCAGGGCGTTGTGATTCGATTTTGCGATAATGGGCGATCATCGCGTCAGGCCCGTCACACAGCGCGGTGAGCGGATTGATCGAAAAACCGAAGCGGCCAAGCGCCTCGATCGCGCCCATTTGGGTGCTGTCCAAAGGCGCCGACAGGCTGCCCCACGCATAGGCGAAAAAGCGCAGGGGCCGCGCGCGGGTGATCTCTGCGTCAAGCTGGCGTAGCGATCCCGCGGCGGCATTGCGCGGGTTGGCGAACAGCTTGCCGCCACGGGCCTGCTGAGCTTCGTTCAGGGCGGCGAAGTCGTCGTGGCTCATGTAGACTTCGCCGCGCACCTCCAACACCTCGGGGGCATTGGTCAGGGTTTGGGGAATGTCAGAGATGGTGCGGGCATTGGCAGTGACGTTTTCCCCCACGGCCCCGTCGCCCCGCGTGGCCGCCTGCACCAGCACTCCGTTTTCATAGCGCAGCGACAGAGAGAGCCCGTCAATCTTCGGCTCTGCGGTGTAGGCCAATGGCGCGTCAGCCGCGAGGCCAAGGTATTTGCGGATAGAGGTATCAAACTCGGCCACATCCGCATCTTCAAACGCATTAGCCAAGGATAGCATCGCAACACTGTGGCTGATCTTTCCGAACCCCGAGGCCACGGGCGCGCCCACCTGATCACTTGGGCTATCGCTGCGTTTGAGCTCGGGAAAAGCATCCTCAATCGCGGCATTGCGGCGTTTCAAACGGTCATATTCGGCGTCATCAATGACAGGCGCATCATCCGTGTGATAGGCCGCATTCGCCTGCGACAGCCGATCCGCCAGATCGGCCAGTTCAGCCGATGCCTGCTGCCGCGTCAGATTTTTCACATCCAATTCAGCGCTTTCAGTCGTTTGAGTCACAAAAACCTGCCTTTGGTGTTGCCGCCTACCCTTGAGTAGATAGGCCGCGACCATAGGCAGGTCTAGCGCATTTCACATATTGCCGCGAACTCAGGCGCTCGCGGCGAGATCCATTTCACCAGGTTCGGGATCGCGCAGCACATACCCACGCCCCCAGACCGTTTCGATATAATTTTCGCCGCCCGTGGCGTTGCCCAGCTTTTTGCGCAGCTTGCAAATGAACACGTCGATGATCTTCAGCTCCGGCTCATCCATGCCGCCATACAGATGGTTGAGGAACATCTCCTTGGTCAAAGTGGTGCCCTTGCGCAGGCTGAGCAGTTCCAGCATCTGGTATTCTTTGCCGGTCAGATGCACGGGCTTGTTTTTGACACTGACGGTCTTGGCGTCCAGATTGACGGAGACGAGGCCAGTGTCGATAACGGACTGAGAGTGTCCTTTGGAGCGTCGGATGATGGCGTGAATACGGGCGACCAGTTCTTCGCGGTGGAAAGGTTTGGTCAGATAATCGTCCGCGCCAAAGCCGAAACCGCGGATTTTGCTTTCGGTATCGTCAGCGCCCGACAGGATCAAAATCGGCGTCTCGATCCGGCTTAGGCGCAGCTGGCGCAGCACCTCGTGGCCATTCATATCCGGCAGATCAAGATCAAGGAGGATGATGTCATAATCATACAGCTTGGCCAGATCGATCCCCTCCTCTCCCAGATCCGTCGCGTAAACGTTCAGGTTCGCGTGGGTCAGCATCAGCTCGATGCTTTTGGAGGTTGTGGGATCATCTTCGACAAGCAAAACGCGCATTTTATGGTCATCTCCGCCATTACAAATTCAGTCTATGGCGTTAACTCTGCGCAATAAAGGTTAATCACCCGTAAATATTGAGGCCAAAGATACATTAACACGTTAAAGTTGTCGGTATTTCTGTACCATCGTGGCTTTTAGGGCCGCCTCACCGTGGGTTGAAACGGCGCGCACCCATTCGATAAATTCGTCATCACTCAGGCTGTAGCGTTCGAGCGCGTCTTCTTTGCTGATCAAACCATAGACAACCCCGCGCACCACAGCCGCCTTGCGCGACGCAACCCAACGCCGCGTGCGGGTGGGCGGCAAATCGGCCATGGTCATTACGGTCCCGTCTGCCAGGGTCACAGCACGCGGGCCATCGACTTTTCTTAGATACATTTGACTACACCAACTCTACTTTCGGACAACATTGTCCCTTTCCCTTAAAGACAGATGAAGCCGCCCCTTGTGAGTAGTTTGCATTTTCCTATATTCCACAACAAAGCACCCACACAGCATCGAGGCCCGTCATGGCATTGGACCAAAATCCCCCGCTCAATTCATTGGGCTTTGCAAAAGCGCCCGCCGACACCCGTGTGGTGGTGGCGATGTCGGGGGGTGTCGACAGTTCGGTCGTGGCCGCGATGCTGGCCGAGGAAGGTTACGACGTGGTCGGCGTCACCTTGCAGCTTTATGACCACGGGGCGGCGCTGGCGAAAAAGGGCGCGTGCTGTGCGGGGATCGACATCCATGATGCGCGCCGCGTGGCCGAGGATATGGGCTTTCCCCATTACGTGCTCGACTATGAAAACGTGTTCAAGGACGCGGTGATCGACGAATTCGCCGACAGCTATCTGGGCGGGGCGACGCCCGTGCCCTGCATCCGCTGTAACGAGCGGGTGAAGTTCAAGGACCTGCTGGAGACGGCAAAAGATCTTGAGGCCGACTGCATGGCCACGGGCCACTACATCCAGCGCGTGATGGGGCCGCAGGGGGCCGAGCTGCACACAGCAGCAGACGCGGCCAAGGACCAAAGCTATTTCCTGTTCTCCACCACGCCCGAGCAACTGGATTTCCTGCGCTTCCCGCTGGGGCATCTGCCCTCCAAGGAAGCGACACGGGCGCTGGCCGCGAAATACGGGCTGGTGGTTGCGAACAAGCCTGACAGTCAGGACATCTGCTTTGTCCCCGATGGCGATTATGCCAGCGTTATCCGCAAGCTACGGCCCGAAGCTGCGGCACCCGGAAACATTGTGGATACCGAAGGCAATGTGCTGGCGGCCCACGATGGCGTGATCAATTACACCATCGGCCAGCGGCGCGGGCTTGGCATTGGCGGGCTTGCCGATCCGCTGTATGTGGTGCGGCTGGATGCCGACCGCCGCGAGGTTGTCGTGGGCGGAAAAGAGCTGCTCGCCACGCGCAATGTGCCTGTGCAAGAGATCAATTGGCTGGGCGATGCGCCGTTCTCCTCCCGCGAGGAATGGCATGTGGCCGTGCGCGTCCGTTCGACCCGCCCGCCGACCGAGGCGATCCTGCGGCCGCTATCGGATACGACAGCCACGGTTGAACTGGTCGCGGCAGAGCAAGGGATCAGCCCCGGGCAGGCTTGTGTGTTCTACGATCCGGACAGCAGCCGCATCTTTGGCGGCGGCTGGATTCACCGCGGCTGAAGCCCGTCCAGAACGGCACGGGCGGCGCGCAGGCCGGGGGCCTCACCGCCCTGCCCCAACCGCTGCATTGTCAGCGCCATGGCAGCGTGCTGTGCCTGCGGGTCTGCCAACACATCTGACACGCCCTGCGCGATGGCCTGCGGTGTGCAATCCTTGCCGATATACTCGGGCACCGTGCGGGTCTCCGACACCAGATTGACCAAAGTCACCGTATCAACCAGCAGCATACGGCTGATTAGCAGACGGCTCAGTAAATTCATGTCATAGGCGATGACCATCGGCGTGTCGGCCACCGCCAGCTCCAGCGAAACCGTGCCAGAAGCCGCCAGCGCCACGTCAGCGGCGCGAAACGCGGCGCGTTTTTGCGCCATTGCCTCCCCCAGATCGCGGCCCGTAGGGTCAAGCACATGGGTGTCGGGCCAATCGCGGGTCAACGCCAGCACCGTCTCAGCCACAGGCGCGGCAGCGGGGACGACAAATTGCGCGTCCTTGTGGCGCTCTTTGATCAATGCGACAGCCTGCCCGAACCGTTCCCCCAACCGCGCCACCTCGGATCGGCGCGACCCCGGCAAGACCAGCACCACGGGATTGTTCACCAAGCCATGCGCCTCACGAAAGCTCTGCGCGTCTTGCGGGGTCGCCACGGGTTCGGCCACCACGGGATGACCCACAAAATCACAGCGCATACCAGCGGCCTGCATGTAAGCCGGCTCGAACGGGAGGAGCGCGAGCACCTGATCAATGTGACGCGCCATTTTGGCCGCACGCCCCGCACGCCACGCCCAAACGGTGGGGGCGACGTAATGCACGGTGCGGATTTGGCTGCGGGCCTTTACCTGCTTGGCCACGCGGAGCGAAAAATCAGGGCTGTCGATGGTGATCAGCACATCAGGCTGCATCGCCACCACAGCGTCAGCCGTCTGCGCGATGCGGCGTTTAAGGTGGCGGTATTTCGGCAAAACCTCAGCCAGACCCATCACGCTCAGCTCGGACATATCGAACTGGCTCACCAGCCCTTCGGCCTGCATTTGCGGCCCGCCGATGCCTTGAAAGTTCACATCAGGGCGCAGCGCCTTCAGGCCCGCCATCAATGCGCCGCCGAGCTTGTCGCCAGACGGCTCTCCGGCAAGGATAAAGACGCGCAGCGGGGTCATTCGCCGGTGCGTGCCCAAAAGACAATGTTGTGCATATCGGCCAGCGCGGTACACTCTGCCGCATGCAGGACCAGCACATCGCCCGCGTCGACGACCACTGCCCGCAGACCTGCCGCTGCCGCCGCCCTGATCGTCGCGGGGCCGATGGTGGGTAGGTCGATCTTGCGGCTTTGGCCCTGTTTGGGACCTTTGAACAGGATCGCGCCCTTGGCGTTGCGCAGATTGCCGATCATCGCATCCGTGCCGCCCGCGTCCTCCATCGCAAGGACATCGCCAGCCTGCACAACACAAGCCTGCCCGATGTCTTGTGGCGACATTTCGAGGATTTTTGCAGCCCCTGTCGTTGCATCATCGCGTATTTTTTTGTCAGGCCAATGAGTGCCGTAAACACCGCCTTTGGCAAGCAGATCGGGGGCGATCTCATGGGCGCCCAGAACCTCGAACCCTGTCTTCTCAAACAGGTCCAGCACCACACGCAGCGCGCCATCATCGCCCTGCTGCAAGGCTTGCATGAACATCGGCACCAGCGGCGCGGTCTCGGCATCCAGCTTGCTTGGGTCCAGCGCGGGACGGTCCAGCGCACCGGCAAAGCAGACTTGGGTCACGCCGCGCTGCCCCAATTCCAGCAACAAGGTGCCAAGCGTTTCCAGCCGATAGGTCAGATCAACGGTCAGCCCTGCGACGGGCGTGCCTTCATAGCCGACGATCAGCGGAGCATCAGCCGCCTCAGCCACCAGTGCGGGCAGATCACCGCGCCCTGCAATCAGCGCCAGCGTCATTTCGGCGTCAAGAAGTGGCGGCCACTGTCCGCCAAAACAAAATCAACGATCTCGCGCACGTAATCGCTTTCCGTTTCGGCGCCCAACCGCTCGGCGCGGTCGTGGAAGGTGCCCTCGCCCTGCGCCAGCATCTGGAAAGCGGCCCGTAACGCGGTAATGTCACCGCGTGCCACGCCGCGACGTTTGAGCCCCACAAGGTTCAGCCCGTCAAGATGCCCGCGCGGCGCCTGCACAAGCCCGTAAGGGATCACATCATTGGTCACCATCGTGACCGCGCCGATGATCGCCCCGCGCCCGACACGCACCCATTGGTGGATGCCCGATAGCCCGCCGATAATCACCTGATCCTCGATCACGCAATGGCCCGCAACGGCGGCATTGTTCACCACAATCACGTCATTGCCAACAATCGCATCATGGGCAATGTGACAGCCCGCCATAAACAGCCCGTCATCGCCCACACGGGTCACGCCACCGCCACCTTCGGTGCCGCAGTTCATCGTCACATGCTCGCGGATGCGGTTGCGTTTGCCGATCTCAAGGCGGCTTGCCTCGCCCTTGAACTTGAGGTCCTGTGGGATTTCACCGATCACGGCAAAAGGAAAGATCACCGTCCCCTCGCCCACAGAGGTCTGGCCCGTGACCACCACATGCGACTTCAGCTCGACGTTTGCGGCCAGCGTGACCTGCGGCCCGACGACGCAGAACGGGCCGACGGTTGCGCTTGGATCAATCTGTGCGCCGTCCTCAATGACGGCACTGGAATGGATCGCCATTACGAGGCGTCCTGTGGCAGGTCGAGCATGGCCATAAACTCGGCCTCGGCGGCCATTTCGCCCTCGACGGTGGCCACGCCCGAGAATTTCCAGATTTTGCCACCGGGTTTGCCGCGTAGAGTTTTCACATCCATGCGCAACACGTCACCCGGCACCACCTTGCGGCGGAATTTGCATTTATCAATGGACATGAAATAGATCAGCATTTCCTTGTCCATCTGCTCTAGCGCGACGCCCACCATCACGCCTGCGGTCTGCGCCATCGCCTCCACAATGGTGACACCGGGCATGATCGGCGTGCCGGGAAAGTGGCCCTGAAAATGCGGCTCGTTCATGGTGACGTTCTTGTAACCCACCGACGATTGCGTGCCGTCGATCTCGGCCACTTTGTCGACCAGCAGGAAAGGATAGCGGTGCGGCAGGATGCGTTGGATGGTCTGGATGTCGGCGCTTTTGAGGTCTTGGGTCATTGGGGTACTTTCATCATGTTCGCCCCCACAGCTACCAATTGGCGCGGCGCGGAGCAAGCGCGCGCGGGGTTAGTCCTGCGCGGGTTCTGGCTGCGCATCCTGCGCTGGGTCGGCAGACGGCGTGCCCGCCCCAAGGGAGGCGTTTATCCGTGTGATCGCCTCTGCGGTGATGTCGCTGGCGTTGGTGCTGATGAAAACCGTGCGCCGTTCCAGCACCACGCTTGCGCCGACCTCGGCCATCAATGCCTGCAAGACTGGGCCCGCAGCACGCAAGAACACTTCGCGTTCTTGCTCCAACAAATCGTTAAGCGCGCGGGATTTGGTCGCCTGGGCCTGCCGCGTCTCTTGTACACGGGTGTCGAACGCATCGGCCAGCGGGCGGAATTCCGCAGGCGTCATTGTGGCGCGTTTGTCGGTCAGCTCTTGCTCGGCCTCGGCGAGTTCCAGCTCGATCTGGCGGTTCTCGGTGGCCAGATCATTGCCGCGCGCCTCGATCTCGCTTGCGACACGGATGCCGAACGCACTGTTGAGAAACATGCGTTCGCTATCAATCGTGAGGATCGCCATGGCGGGCAGTTGGCCGATGCTCAGCTCCTGCGCCAGCAATGGCGCAGGCCCAAGCAGCGCCGCAACAAGAGAAATCCATTTCAGCCGCTGGCGCAGCACCGGATCAAAATTCCGTTTGAAGGGTAATTTCGAACTTCTGCTCGCGGTCATATGTCTCTTTCTTGATCGCGTCAGAGATGTTGAACTGCAACGGGCCGAACGGCGTGTCCCAGAAGACCGAGACGCCGATGACATGACGGAACGATCCGCCCTCGCCCGACACGCCGGCACTGCCAAGGTTCACGTCCGACAGATCCCACAGATTACCCACATCATAGAAAACACCGCCACGGATGCCGTATTCTTCGGGCAGACCCAGCGGGAATTCCGCCTCTAGACGGCCAACAAGATAGACGTTGCCGCCCAATGTGTCGCCGTTCGCCGTATCACGGGGGCCAACGCCGCCCGGCTCAAACCCGCGCAACTGCGATGTATTGAGGATAAAGCGGTCCACTGCGCGGTTGGTGCCGCCGCGCCATGCCAATGCGCCACCTTCGATGCTTGCACGCAGGGTCAGTTCTTCGTTGAGGAATTTCTTTTCGCCGACAACTTTGGCAATGGTGCGCACATATTTCTGATCGCCACCCAAACCCGCGAAATCCTGACTAAAGCGGAACAGAACGCCTGCATTCGGGTCAAGACCTGTGCGGCGCGTGTCATAGCTGTAGGTATAACCCAGCGACGATGTGATCAGCCCGCCCGCATCAATATCGGACTGGATAATTGCCCCGTTTGGATCATTCTCATCCTCGCGAGAGGTCACTTCGATCTCTTCAGCAGTATAGCGCAGCTGCAAGCGGCCATTCTCGCTGACAGGGAAAGTCAGGCTTGGCTCGAACCGGAAGCGCGTGGTGTCATAGGTCGAGAACGAGCTGTTTTCCTCGGAGTAGTTGAGCGCAAGGCCAAAGGCCACATCACGGCCCAGCAAGGAAGGCTCGACAAATTCAAAACCATAGCGGCGGGCGTCGGAGGCCGTGGACACGTTCAGGCGCAGCTTTTGACCACGGCCCAAAAAGTTCTCTTCGGCGAAGGAAATCGCAATGCCGGGACCATCCGAACTGGAGAACGACCCCCCGAAGTTGAGCGAGCCTGTCGGCTTTTCCTCAACATCAACGTCCAGCACCACCTGTTCGGGGGTAGTACCTTCGCGGGCGTTGACTTCGGCAGTCTCGAAATAGCCCAAGGCGCGGATGCGTTCGGCGGCCTGACGGATTTCACGCGGGTTGAACGGGTCGCCTTCGACGCTGTCGAACTGGCGGCGCACAACACGGTCCAGCGTGGTTGTGTTGCCCTCGATGTCGATACGCTCGACAAAGATGCGCTGACCACGCGACAGGACAAATTCCACATCAAGCGTCTGGTCACGGTCATTGCGGGTCACGCGCGGCTCGACGCGCATGAAATCCACGCCATCGCGGATGGCCTGACGCTCAAGCCGCGCAATGTCTGCCTCTACCAATGTGGGAGAGTAAATCACGCCCGGCTTGACCTTGACGATGTTGAAATACGCGTCGCCGTCCACATTCGGCAGCTCCGAGGTCACGCTGATTTGGCCGAACTGGAATTGCTGGCCCTCTTGGACGTTGAAGCCCAGGAAATAGCCGTCCCGCTCTTCCGTCAGCTCGGCGTTGACTGAATTCACGCGCATGTCGACATAGCCACGCGAAAAGTAGAAGTCGCGCAGCACTTGTTTATCAAACTCGATCCGGTCGGCAACATATGTGTCGCGGCGCACCAGACGGCGGAAGATGCCTGCCTGCTTGGTGCCAAGCACGCGGCGCAAGCGGCGGTCAGAATATGTGCGGTTGCCGACAAAGCTCAGGCGCTCGACCTCGACGTTGTCGCCTTCAAAGATTTCAAACACCAGATCCACGCGGTTCTGGCTGCGCTTGATCACCTTTGGCTGCACGCGGGCAGACAGGCGCCCCTCGTTCGAATAGGCCTGTGCGATCGCGTTCGCGTCTTTCTCGGCCTGACCGGGGTTGAACACGCGTCGCGCTGTTGAGCCGACAACAGATTCCAGCGCGTCATCCTTGATGCGGCGGTTGCCCTCAAATGAAATGCGGTTGATCGTCGGCAGCTCGACCACGGTGATTTTCAGCGTGCGGCCCTGCGGTTCAATCGCGACATCTTCAAACAAGCCCGAGTTGGTCAGCCGCTGGAATGCGTCATTCAGCTGCCCCGCGCTGACCGCTTGGCCGCGGGCGATTCCGGCCTGCGACAGGATCGCGCTGTCGCCGATCCGTTCGTTGCCTTCGATCCGAACTGTGTTGAATTGATATTGCTGCGCAAAAGCCACGGGCGCAGGCGCAACCCAAGCTGTTGTAATCAGTAATGAAAATGCAAGCCCCTTAAGGCCCGTCTTGAAATAGCTTGTCTGCTCAACCGCGCGTGTCGCGCGAGACGTAAACCCCAGGTCCATGGTTGTTACCCAATTTTATAAACACCGTTACCGCCTAAGTACCTGCCCCCGCTTAGGTTGTCAAAACCCAACCGCGCCTATTGTGAACGCAAAAAGGCCCGCGCAGCGCACGGACCCGATCTCAGATGCGGCCGGCAGCCGGTATTTAGAACAAGCTGCCCAGATAGGCGCCAGACGCCAAAGCAAACGCCATGGTGCACATATAAAGCACACGATCCCAATTGAGATCCATCAGGACGCTCAAACCACGGTAGCCTTTTGATATCGTCTGCATCTCGTTCACCTTAGCTGACATGTTGCTATAGCGGGCAGGATGACAAAAGATTATGGCAAGGTTGGGGGCCAATTAAGGCAAAATCAGGGCAGCCCCCTAATGGTCTGGTGACTGCCCCCCTGCTCTGCCCCTTACGGGCAGAACAAATCGTTATAGAGCGCAAAGACCATCAGGCCTAGCACCAGCGAGATGCCGACCGTCATCAGGATGCGCAGCGCCTTATCGCTGGGCGGCTTTCCCATTACGGCCTCATAGGCGTAAAACACCAGATGCCCACCATCCAGCGCGGGGATGGGAAAGAGGTTGAGCAAGCCGACCGCAGTGCTGAGCACGGCAATGAAGTTGATAAAGTTGATCGCACCCTGACTGGCCATAGCGCCCGAAACTTTGGCGATGCCCACAGGGCCCGACATGTTACAGGTGCTGATCGCCCCTGTCGCCATATGCCACAAGCCCGATATCGACCCGTTGATAATCCGCCATGTTCCGGCAACACCGCGCTGCGCAGCTTCCCACAGGCCTGGCGTTTCGGTGGCTGCCGTGATCGCGCTATCGCTTGAAATGCCGATGCGCAGGACATTTTTGAACCCGCCGTCTGGCTGCGGCTCATCCGTGGATTTGGGCACCAGCGTGAATTGCAGCGTCTCGCCCGCCCGCCAGACGTCCAGCAACAGCGGCGCGCCGCCCCCGCCCTCTACCGCGTCTTTGAGCTGTTGGAACGCGAATGTCTCACGCCCGTCGATCCCCGTGATCACATCGCCCGAGGCCAGTCCCGCCTCCAGCGCGGCCGTCTGCGGCCCTACACCACCCACAAGAGCGGGCTGCGGATACGGGCCCTGCACAGTCAAGGAGTGGCCGTCGCGCAGGACAGTATAGTCAAGCACAGGCTCTAACGGGAGATCGCTCATAAACGCTGTGTATTCAGGGCTGCCGATGCTTTGCGGCAGATCACGGCCTGCGATGGCCTGCAGCACATCGCCCCGTTGCAGCCCCTGTACCTGATTGGGCAGCGGTTTAAGCGCCTCAACGGTCAGCGGCTCACGGGTGGTGCCAAGGCTCATCGCGATGGCGCCGAAGATGATGATGGACATGGCAAAGTTGAACGCAGGGCCCGCCGCCACAGTCAGCGCACGCGCCCAAAGGGGGGCGCCGTGCATTGTGGCACGCAAGCGCACAGGATCGGTTGCGACCTCTTCCATCGCGTCCTCGTCCTTGCCCGAGGCGGCATTCGCATCGCCCGCAAACTTCACATAGCCGCCGAACGGAAGCGCCGCAATTTGCCAGATTGTGCCGTGTTTATCCACACGCGAATACAAGACAGGGCCAAAGCCCAGCGAAAACACATCCGCCTTGATCCCGCACCAGCGGCCGACGATGTAGTGGCCGTATTCGTGGATCGCCACGATCACAGACAAGGCGATGACAAACGCGGCAAGCGTCCAGATAAAACCGCCGAACTGCGGAATGAGTGTCGTGATATCCAAAGTGCTCTACCTTGCTGTTTTTAGGATGGCAGCCCGCGCAGTTTCGCGGGCCAGCTTGTCAATTTCCAAGACGTTATCAAGTGTCATCATGTCATCTATATGGCCACCCGCCGCGTTCAACCGATCCAGCGTCGCTGCGACAATATCGGACATATCGGTAAACTTCAGATGACCTGCGATAAATCCGTCCAACGCCGTCTCTTTTGCGGCGTTAAACACCGCGCCGCTTAGGCCGCCGCGGTCCATCACTTCGCGGGCAATGCGCAGTGCGGGCCAGCGGACCTCGTCAGGGGTGCGGAATTCGAAAGAGCCGATGGCAGCCAGATCCAGACGCTCCACCGGCAGGTGGCGGCGTGCGGGGTGATGCAGCGCATAGCCGATGGCGTGGCGCATGTCGGGCGGGCCTACGTGCGCCATCAACGCCCCGTCGTAAAAGCCAACCAACGCGTGGATCATACTTTGCGGATGCACCAACACTTCGATCATCGCGGGGTTAACACCAAAGAAACGCTCGGTTTCAATGACTTCCATCGCCTTGTTAAACATCGACGCGCTGTCGATGGTGATCCGCTGGCCCATGTCCCAATTGGGATGGCTGGAAGCCTGCGCCAGCGTGGCGTTCGGCAAATCCTCCAACGGCCAGTCGCGGAACGCCCCGCCAGAGGCGGTGATGATGATCCGCTCGACCGCGTCCATCGGCTCCCCCACGAGGGCTTGGAAAATGGCAGAATGTTCGCTGTCTACGGGCAGGATGTCCGCATTGTGAGTGGCGGCAGTGTCCAGCAACAGCTGGCCCGCACAGACCAGCGATTCCTTATTGGCCAGCGCCAGCGTGGTACCTTGGCGCAGCGCCTCCATCCCCGGTGCAAGGCCCGCCGCCCCCACAATCGCGGACATGATCCAATCGGCCGGGCGGCTTGCGGCCTCGGTGATGGCTTGGGCGCCTGCGGCAGCCTCGACGCCGCTGCCCTGCAACGCATCGCGCAGATCGGGTAGCAACGCGGCGTCTGCGGTCACTGCGACCTGCGCCTTCAGCGCAATCGCATCCGCCGCCAACTGTTTGATATTGCTGGCCCCCGTCAGCGCGACGACCTCATATTCCTCTGGCGCACGCGCAATCAGGTCAATCGTGTTCTGCCCGATGGAGCCTGTGGCCCCGAAAATGCTAACCCTGCGCATTCCGCTCAGCCCACCGCGGGCGGAAAGCCCACGGATTGACCGATAATCAGCAGGAAAACAGACGCGCCCAACATGCCATCGAACCGGTCCATCAACCCGCCATGACCCGGGATCAGGTTCGAGCTGTCCTTGATGCCCATTTTACGCTTCAAGCCGGATTCCGCGATGTCACCCATCTGCGAAGCCATTGAAACGGCAATAGAAATCCCCACCAACTGCAAACCAACGCCCGTGTTAATGGAGAAGAGCAAGCCCACTGCCGCAGCGCCAACCCAGCCCGCCGCCGTGCCCGACCACGTCTTTTTCGGGCTGACCGCTGGCCAGAACTTTGGCCCGCCAAAGGCGCGGCCTGCAAAATAGCCCACCACATCCGTGATCACCACCACGACAACCAGCCATAGCATCCAGCCCACGCCCATGTCGTCGCGCACCTGCATCATGCCAAAGCCGGACAGCAGGATCATCACACAAAAGGCCATGTAAACCGTGCGGTTCGTGGCCAACATCCCAAACCCGACAAGCGCGGGCGCCAGCAACAAAGGCAGCGCAAAACCGACAGGAATATAGACAGCCAACAACAAAGCCGCCCCCGTCAACGCGCCCAGCATCACCGCGCGGTTGCGCCCGTCAGGCGGGCTGATCATCGAGACAAGCTCCCACACCATTGCGGCGCAGATCAGCGCGATGAGGACATGAAACACATGCCCTCCCGACCAGATGCCAACCACACCCACCACAAT
This sequence comes from Sulfitobacter aquimarinus, assembly GCF_040149565.1. Taxonomy (NCBI): domain Bacteria; kingdom Pseudomonadati; phylum Pseudomonadota; class Alphaproteobacteria; order Rhodobacterales; family Roseobacteraceae; genus Sulfitobacter; species Sulfitobacter aquimarinus. The sequence continues at coordinate 33,012 of NZ_JBEFLO010000006.1, read as the reverse complement.
CATCGCTATGGCCGAGCCTAAGCGGGTCGTCAGGTCCGACCACTTTGCACCATCATTCATCGCTGACCGCCCCCGCTATTGCCGTTTATCAAGTCTTCACGCCGCCAAAACGGCGGTCACGCCCCCCGTAGGAAGCGCATAGGCTTGCGAACTCCTCACGGGTGAAATCGGGCCAGAGCGTGTCGATGAATTCATATTCCGCATAGGCGGACTGCCAAAGTAGGAAGTTCGAAATTCGCGCCTCTCCGCTGGTCCGAATGACCAGATCGGGATCGGGTAAAACATATGTATCCAAATACTTTGGCAGCGTTTCTTCATCTACCTTTTCAGGGTCCAGCCGCCCGTCCGCCACATCCTGCGCCAGCCGTTTGGTCGCGCGTGCGACCTCGTCGCGGCCGCCATAGTTCAACGCGATGGTCAGGTTTACGCGGGTATTGCCGGCAGTGATCTCTTCGAGATCGTTCATCAGCTTGATCAGCTTATCGTCCAGCTTGACCCGATCCCCGATGAAACGCACCCGCACGCCACGCTCGTTCAGGGCGCGGGTTTCTTTGGTAATATAGCGGCGGAACAGGCTCATCAGGCCCGCGACCTCAACCTGCGTGCGTTTCCAGTTCTCGGTCGAGAAGGCGAAAATCGTCAGGTACTCGACGCCCACCTCGGGACAGGCCTCGACCACTTCGCGCACGCGTTTCGCACCCGAGTGGTGGCCAAACAGGCGCGGCCGCCCGCGCTGCGTGGCCCAACGGCCGTTCCCGTCCATGATAATCGCCACATGGCGCGGCCCGCCAGCGGTCGGCTCTGGCAGCGGTTCTAACGGTTTCTTGGCACGTCTGATCATGGATTGAGGCCTGTTTTTCTTTGTCGTTACCGAACCCTATACAGGCCTTACGCCCATTTTAGGGCAAAATCCGTTCAAACCTGCATAATTTCCGCTTGTTTCGTCTCAAGCAGCGCGTCGATGCCTTTGATCTGGTTGTTGGTCAGTTCCTGCACCTCGTCCTCCCAGATCTTCTGGTCGTCCTCGGACATGGCGCCGTCTTTCTGGGCCTTCTTGATCTGGTCCATGCCGTCGCGGCGGATGTTGCGGATGCTGACGCGGGCGTTTTCGGCGTAGCCGCCTGCCACTTTGGTCAGTTGGGTGCGGCGTTCCTCGTTCAGCTCGGGGATGGGCAGCATGATGATGGTGCCGTTGAGCTGCGGGTTGATGCCCAGCCCGCTTTCGCGGATTGCTTTTTCGACCTTACCGACAAGCGCTTTGTCCCAGACATTGATCGTGACCATACGCGGCTCTGGCACGTTCACCGTGCCCACCTGATTGATCGGCGTCATCGAGCCGTAGGCGTCTACCATCACAGGCTCCAGCATCGAGGCCGAGGCACGGCCCGTGCGCAAAGATGCGAATTCGGTGCGCAGGGACGTGATCGCCCCCTGCATCCGCCGCTCAAGGTCATCGGTATCAAGCATAAAATCGTCGGACATGTCTCGCCTCGTCTGCTGTTTTGTTGGGGATGGGTCTAAAGCATTGGCGCGGGCATGGAAAGCGCGGTTTGCTGTCGGGCGGCGGCCTTAGCCCTGCACGCGGGTATAGGTCCCCTCACCCGCAAGGATACCTTTGAACCCGCCCGGCTCGTCCAGTGAGAAGACGATGATCGGTAGGTTGTTATCGCGGGCCAAGGCGATGGCCGAGGCGTCCATCACGCCCAGACGTTTGGCCAGCACATCGTCATAGCTGACCGTGTCATAGCGTTTTGCATCGGCGTGTTTTACGGGGTCTTTGTCATAGACACCGTCGACCTTGGTGCCTTTGAAAATCGCCTCGCATGACATCTCATTGGCGCGCAGCGTCGCGGCCGTGTCGGTGGTGAAATAAGGGTTACCGGTGCCTGCGGCAAAGATGCAGACGCGCTTTTTCTCAAGGTGGCGCACGGCGCGGCGGCGGATGTAGGGCTCGGCCACCTCGTTCATGGTGATGGCGCTGATCACGCGGGTGTGGATGCCCTCGGCCTCCAGCGCGGATTGCACGGCCAGCGCGTTCATGACGGTGGCCAGCATCCCCATGTAGTCGGCGGTTGTCCGCTCCATCCCTTGGGCGCTGCCTTGCAGGCCGCGGAAAATGTTGCCGCCCCCGATCACCATGCAAATCTCGACGCCCATATCATGGACCGACTTCACCTCTTTGGCGATGCGTTCCACCGTGGGCGGGTGCAAGCCGAATCCCTGATCCCCCATCAGCGCCTCGCCGGAAATCTTGAGCATCACACGATTAAAGCTGGTTTGGGTTGGTGCGGACATGGGAGAGGATACCTTTCGGGGCAACTGTGGGCTTTCGCTGGCGGGTAAAATGTCCCAAAAAGCGGCAAGATTCAATGCAGCGCAACAGATCGGAGCAAAGAAATGTCACCACGCCCCAGCGATGCGTTGCTTGGCAGAATCCCTACGCGCCAGCCTGTGTTGATCGCGGGGCCGACAGCGTCCGGCAAATCGGCGTTGGCGCTGCGGATCGCGCAGAGCGGTGGCGGGGTGATCGTAAACGCCGATGCCTCGCAGGTTTATCGCTGTTGGCGAGTGATCTCGGCCCGCCCTACGGCACAGGAGGAAGCGCAGGCACCGCACCGCCTTTACGGGCATCTGGAGGACCACGCCCCCTATTCCACCGGCCATTGGCTGCGCGAGGTGGCGCAGATCATCGACAGCGGGATTCGGCCGATCATTGTGGGAGGCACGGGTCTGTATTTTCAGGCGCTGACCGACGGGCTGGCCGATATGCCTGCCACCCCGCCGCAGATTCGCACCCAAGGCAACGCAATGACGCTTGAGGCGCTGATCGCGGGGCTCGATGATCTTACGGCAGACAGCATCGATCTGGCCAACCGTGCGCGGGTGCAACGCGCATGGGAGGTCCGCACCGCTACGGGCCGTGGCCTCGCCGCATGGCAGGCCGAGACGCCGCCGCCCCTGTTGCCGCTGTCCCAATGCTGTGCCATCGCGCTGGAGGTTGAGCGGGACTGGCTGAATGCGCGGATCGAGCGCCGCTTTGACCTGATGCTGGAGGGCGGCGCATTGGATGAGGTGCGTGCCGTGCTGCCCCGCTATGACCCCCGCCTGCCTGCGCATAAAGCCATCGGCGTGCCCGAACTGGTCGCCCATCTGCGCGGCACGATGACATTGGAGCAGGCCCGCGAGGCGGCGATCATCGCCACGCGCCAATACGCAAAGCGCCAGCGCACGTGGATACGCTCCAAAATGGGGGTGTGGCACAAGCTGCCCTGCCCCGAATGACCCCTTTGGGGACAGCAAAAAGCCGCTCTTGTCCTTTTTGCACTTTTCACCCCCTCAAGACCCTTTATGCTTGATAATACATATTGGAAATCGAACCTCCCCCCCATAACCACCGAGCGGACACCCGATGCACGACCTGCGCCTGCAAATCCTCTCTCTGTCACAGCTTTGCAATGGTGGCACATGGCAGATCGAGCTGGCCCATGACCGCCCGCATCACATGCTGTTTTGGTTCACCCGTGGGCAGGGGCGCATGTTGCTGGATGGCGGTTTGCGCGGGCTTGGGCCGCATAATGCGGTGTTTGTGCCCGCAGACACCCTGTTTGCTGTAGAAGCAGGCGCGCAGACGCTGGCGCAGGTCGTTATGATCCCCCAAGGCACGCCCTTGCGCCTGCCCGACATGCCGCGCCAGTTGCGCATACGCGATGCGGCGGTCCAGTCCGAGCTGTCAGGCATCCTCGAGAACGCACAGCGCGAACAATCCACCGGCCGCCCCTTGGCACAAGACGCGCTAGAGGCCCATGCCGCGCTGATGTCGGTCTGGCTGCGCCGCCAGATCGCGCTGGAAGACCACATTCCCGCCCCGCGCAGCGCAGCGCAGCGTTTGTCGGGCAGGTTCTCGCAGCTGGTTCCAAGATACTACAAGACGGGCCAGCCAATGGCGTTTTACGCGCAAGAGCTGGGCGTGACCCCGACCCACCTGACCCGCGCTGTCAAAGCAGCCACAGGCAAAACCGCCGCAGAGGTGCTGACCCAGCGGGTTGTGCATGCAGCGCGGACCCTTCTGGGCACAACCACCCACCCCGCACGCAACGTGGCCCAGCACCTTGGCTTTCGCAGTGCCGCCTATTTCACGCGGTTCATGCAGCAACACACAGGCCAAAGCCCCAGCCAGCTGCGGGGGGCTGCCAAACAGCCGACCAATGCCGCACAGGGAACCGCCCTGCTGCGCACGCGCTAGGAACCACACGATAACGCCCGGCTCTGCGCTGTAAAAAGGCGCCGCAATCCGCAGGGATATGTTGACGCCCGCGGCTTCATCGTGCCTCATGGGGGGAAGGGTTCGGTGAACGGGCCATGGGGGGAAACACATAAATGCGATGTCTGCTGGCCATGCGTAGGGGCCACGGGCCGCAATCTCTCTGAATAATACGGGCGAATGCCTGATCAAACGGGCGGGATTCTTCCCGCGCACAGCCAACGACAGGGGCTAAGACGACATGGGACTATTCATCCTCAGGCGACTGGGTGTGATGCTGCTGACGGCGCTGTGCCTGACGTTCATCGTATTCTGGCTGACGAACCTTTATCCGAACCTCGAAAAACTTGCCAAGAACCAGGGCAACTTCCGCATGAGCGACGAGGCGGTTGAATCCTTTCTCGGGGATCGCGGCTATCTGGACCCGCTGCCGCTTAAATACGGGCAATGGCTGGGCGTGTTTCCGGGCTATGTGACGGAGAAAGAGGACGGCACCGTGCTGGCGCGGTGTTACAACAACGAGACGCCAGAGGAAGAGCGCCGCAGCTTTTGCGGTGTGTTGCAGGGGGAGTGGGGATCGTCCACTGTCTTCAAGGATGACGTGAGCAACATCATCTCGACGCGGCTGGCCCTTACGGGCAAGCTGATGTTCTGGGTGCTGGTGCTGATGGTGCCCTCGGCCCTGCTGATCGGGGTGCTGGCGGGGATGCGCGAAGGGTCGAAAATGGACCGTTCGCTGTCCACCGTTTCGATCGTGAGCACGGCAACGCCTGAATATGTATCGGGCGTAATTTTCATTGCGGTCTTTGCCTCGTCGGCCTTCGGGCTGAAATGGTTCAAAGGCTCGGCCACCAGCGCCATGGAAAACGCGAATTTCGAGAACTTCTTTCTGCCCGTGCTGACCATCTCCCTTTATGGCATGGGATATATCGCGCGGATGACACGGGCGAGCATGACCGAGGTGATGACGGCGCAATATATCCGCACGGCGCGGCTGAAGGGTGTAAGCTTTGGCAATATCGTGATGAAACACGCGCTGCGCAACGCGCTGATCGCGCCCTTTACAGTGATCATGTTGCAGATCCCGTGGCTGCTCAACGGGGTGGTGATCGTCGAGACGCTGTTCAACTACAAAGGCTTTGGTTGGGTGTTGGTGCAGGCGGCGGGCAATAATGACATCGAGCTGTTGCTGGCGGTTTCGGTTGTGTCGGTCATGGTGGTGCTGCTGACGCAGCTCATCTCGGACATCGGCTATGTCTTTCTTAATCCACGCATTCGCATTTCATAAGGGAGGGCACAGACATGGAACCACTTACATGGACAGGCGCGCTGGCGCCGCTGAACCTTTTCCTTGCGCTGGCGGTTGGCGTGCTGGTGATTGCTTTTGTTGCGCAGATGCTGGCCAGTCTGGTGCCTTCGGGGGATACCCGTGCGGTCTATGCCGACGGGAGCATGGCGGCCGACAAAGGGCTATCGGGGTTTCTGGGGGTTATACTGCGCTATGCGATCCTTGTGACGGTCGGCATTACGGTGCTCTATATTATTGCGGGTGTGCTGATGGGCACCAATGCGGGGATTGTGGGTGGCGTGATGCGGCAGCTCTTGCCCGTTTGGATCGCACTGGTGGCCACCTTTGGCCTGTCGCTGATGTTCAAGCGGCGTCTGGGCCTTTATGGCAAGCTGTTTGACAGCACCGTTGGCATGATCGGCTTTGGTCTGGTGATGTTCTGGGTCTATGCGGGGTTCTTTGGCGGTGCGCTGGACCTGATCGCTACCCATGACACGCTGAGCCAGTTTTCAGGCATGAAGAACAAACTGCCCGGCACGCCGTTGCGCGGGGCCGAGGAAGGTGACTATCAGTGGTTCTTGCTGGGCGGCGACAACCTTGCCCGCGATGTGTTCAGCCGCCTGTTTGATGGCGCGTGGTCGGTGGTACAAATCGCCCCTTTTGCGACGATCTTTGCCTTTATGGTGGGGATCACACTGGGTCTGCCTGCGGGGTATTATGGCGGGCGTCTGGACACGGTGCTGAGCTTTACCGCCAACCTGATCCTCGCCTTTCCGGTGATCTTGCTGTTTTACCTGCTGGTCACCCCCGAGATCAGGTTGACCGGCCTGCCCAGCTATATGGCGCTGGTGTTGTTTGTCTTTCCGCTGGTGTTTGTCGGAGTTTTGCTGAATTCCCGCTACTACACGCAGCCAAGCCTGCGCACGCCGCTTTTGGCGGTGGTTCTGGGGATTGGCGGGTGGCTTTATCTGTCGATGGTCAGCACCAATGGCGCGCTGGTCGAGACACCGGACTATAAGATCCCCGGTCTGCCTGCGGCGATTGACGGGTTTGATATTGATCCGCAATTGCTGGTGGTGTTTGTGGCCGTTGTCTTTGTGAATGCGCCCACTGTGTTTCGGATTGTGCGCGGCCTCGCGCTCGACATCAAAACCCGCGACTATGTGGCGGCGGCGCAGACGCGTGGCGAGGGCCCGTGGTACATCATGCTGTGGGAGATTTTGCCCAATGCGCGCGGGCCGCTGATCGTCGATTTCTGTTTGCGCATCGGCTATACCACGATCCTTTTGGGGACGCTGGGCTTCTTTGGCCTTGGGCTGGCGTCGGAAAGCCCTGACTGGGGCACGACGATCAACTCTGGCCGCAGATTGCTGTCGATCTATCCACACGCAGCAATCGCCCCTGCCCTGTCTTTGCTGACACTGGTGCTGGGTCTTAACCTGCTGGCCGACGGCCTGCGCGAAGAAAGTTTGAGAGATTAGTTATGGCAAAGAACTCTAATGTTTGGAAAGTCAGCGATCTGGCGACAGCGCCGATAGCTTTTGCGGTTTGGGGTCTGCTCTTGTCTCTGATGTTCTATTTTCGTGAAAAATTGGGATTAGCAGAAAGTCAAACTTTACTAGCCTCGATCGCTGTAATTGCGGGATTGGTTTCTCAGGGCATTAAATTTATAACCGCGGACCGCCCCTCCAAACAATGGGAAGCTCTGTTCGCTAGCTTGGCCATTATTCTTGGTGTTATCGCGCTTTACGGGGAGTTATCATGAGCGATAAATCGTATGACGGGCCTATTCTGGAAATCGACAAGCTGTCGATCTCGTTCTTTACGCGGCTGCGCGAAATCCCCGCCGTTATGGATTTCTCGGTCTCGGTGAAGCCGGGGGAAGCTGTGGGGTTGGTTGGCGAGTCGGGCTGTGGCAAATCCACTGTGGCGCTGGGCGTGATGCAGGATTTGGGCAAGAACGGGCGCATTGTCGGCGGGTCGATCAAGTTCAAGGGGCGCGATCTGGGGGAGATGTCGGATGCGGAGTTACGCGATATTCGCGGCTCCGAGATTGCGATGATTTACCAAGAGCCGATGGCCTCGCTCAACCCTGCGATGAAGATCGGCAAGCAATTGGCCGAAGTGCCGATGATCCATGCGGGCATGTCCGAAAAGGACGCCATGGCGCGGGCCTTGCAGGTGGTGACGGATGTGAAGCTGCCGGACCCTGCGCGGATACTCGAGGCCTATCCGCACCAGCTGTCTGGCGGCCAGCAGCAGCGGATCGTGATTGCGATGGCGTTGATGAGTGAGCCTTCGTTGTTGATTTTGGATGAGCCGACGACCGCTTTGGACGTGACGGTTGAGGCGGCTGTGGTCGAACTGGTCAAGGATTTGGGCAAGAAATACGGCACCTCGATGCTGTTTATCTCCCACAACCTCGGGCTGGTGCTGGAGACGTGCGACCGCATTTGCGTGATGTATTCCGGCGAAGCGGTCGAGCGCGGCAGCATTGAGGATGTGTTTGACGAGATGCAGCACCCCTATACGCAGGCGCTGTTCCGCTCGATCCCGCTGCCCGGTGCGGACAAGAACGCGCGCCCGCTGATTGCAATTCCCGGCAACTTCCCCCTGCCCCATGAGCGCCCACAAGGCTGCAACTTTGGCCCGCGCTGCGATTATTTCGAGGCAGGGCGCTGTGATGTGGGCGAAATCTCCATGCGCGACGTGGCGGGCAACGAACGGCACGCCACGCGCTGTGTGAAATTCGACGAGATTGATTGGGCCGCGCCGCCGGAGTTGGCCGATGTCAAGACCAAGGGCGAGATTGGCGATGTGGTCCTGAAGATGGACAACCTCAAGAAATACTATCAGGTCGCGGCCAATGCGATGTTTGGCGGCGGCAATACCAAAGTTGTGAAGGCCAATGAAACCCTGAGCTTCGAGGCCCGCGAAAGCGAGACTTTGGCGATTGTCGGCGAGAGCGGCTGTGGCAAATCCACCTTTGCCAAAGTCTTGATGGGGCTGGAGACGGCCACAGACGGGACCATTATGCTCGACAATCAGAGCATCGGATCGGTTCCCATTGAGGAGCGGACGACGCAGAATGTGGCGGACATCCAGATGGTGTTCCAGAACCCGTTCGACACGCTCAACCCCTCGATGACCGTCGGGCGACAGATTGTGCGCGCGCTTGAGATTTTCAAGATCGGCAAAAATGAGAAAGAGCGTTGGCAACGGATGCTGGAACTACTGGATCTGGTGAAACTGCCGCGTGAGTTTGCAACCCGCATGCCGCGCCAGCTGTCGGGCGGGCAAAAGCAGCGGGTGGGCATTGCGCGGGCCTTTGCGGGGGACGCGCGGATTGTGGTGGCGGATGAGCCTGTCTCGGCTTTGGATGTGTCGGTACAGGCGGCGGTGACCGATCTGCTCATGGAAATCCAGCGCGAGCATAAGACGACGCTGCTGTTTATCAGCCATGATCTGAGCATTGTGCGCTATCTGTCGGACCGTGTGATGGTAATGTATCTGGGCCATGTGGTGGAACTGGGCACCACGGATCAGGTCTTTAACCCGCCCTATCACCCCTATACCGAGGCGCTGCTGTCTGCTGTGCCGATTGCGGATACCAAGGTGAAGAAAAAGCACATCGTGCTGGAGGGCGACATCCCCTCGGCCATGAACCCGCCGCCCGGCTGCCCGTTCCAGACGCGCTGCCGCTGGAAGTCCAAGGTGCCCGGCAACCTGTGCGAAAGCGAAGTGCCGCCCGTTCGGATGTTGGCAGGCAACCATCAGGTGAAATGCCACCTGAGCGATGCAGAGCTGGACGGAATGGAGCCTGTGATTGAAATGGGTGATGTGGCGGCGGAATAGGGTTTCCCAGGGAGAGGGACAGAATAGCCTAGGCAGCACGGCTGGTATGTAAGTGCTGCGCCTTAGCGCCGTCTTGTTGAATGTCTGCTCTGAGCCCTATGCGACAAAGACTACATGGGTAAGCCCATCACGTAGTAGACTGGTAAAACGAACGATAGAATATGCGCAAGTGTTGCCAAAGGGTGTTCAATCGCAACTCGCAACGTCGATTTCTCCATGCGAAACATCTTTGCTGTATCATCCCGATATCGCTGAGAAAACGCCAACAGAACTCCATACGTTCCAAGCATCGACACAGCGACAACGGCAAAGTTTTGATCCTGTGTCATAGTGAAACCCTGAAATGTCTAGTTGAGCAATTCTGGGCAAAATACGCTCAAACTTCAACGGTAACAAAGTCCGCAAAGCAGCCTCTCGCCCGCTTTAACGAACATCGCTAAATCACACTCCACCTCACGCGCAAAGGGGCGGGTCATTGCCACGACCCTCCCCCAAAACGCAGTCAAAACGCTTTGATCAGAACAGCGGCAGATCCAGCATCGCCGCCCCGATGGCGAAGGGAAAGTATGCCGCCGAGAAGAAGAAGAGCGTCGGGAAGCGGGCGCGCATGGTGGCCGTCGCAATCGCCATGACCGGCGCGGCACAAAGCGCCAGCAGCACGGGCAGGACCAGCATCTGGTTATACTCGAAACCCGGGCCCCAAGGCATTGCAGGGTTTTCAAGACCCGCAGCAAGCGCGCCGATAATCATGCCAATCACGGCGCCCAGCAGCATCGGCTTGATGCCGCGGCGCGCCGTGGAGGCATTGGTACCCATCACAGGTGAGCTAAACTTTGACGTCACAGTGCCACCTTCAGCCGTGGTCATCATGCTACGGGCAGAACCCGAGCGGTTCTTGATCCGTGCGATACGCTGGTTAAAGATGTCTTGGCTCATGTGACTTACTCACTGCTAACTTGTTACGGGTTAACGTATCGAATTCCATTGGGGCCAGAATTGGGCAAAAGCGGGCGGCCAATGGGGCAGCCTGTGGCACGCATATGACCACAATAGTTAACGTTTTGTTTTAAATGGATTTTCACAGAAATGGCGCGCCAAGCCTACGCGGACATAACGTAAGGTAAACCTGACGAAATAAGTAAAAACAGTCTGCTATTTACGACCTGCAATGATGCGAACGTAGTTCTTCGTCTCACGAAAGGGCGGGATGCCGCCGTATTTCTTAACAGCACCAGGTCCCGCATTATAGGCAGCAAGGGCCAATCGCCACGTCCCGAAGGTGTCGTATTGCATTCGAAGGTAGCGCGCCCCGCCCTCAAGGTTTTGTGACGGTACTTTGGGATCAACCCGCAGATCGGCCGCAGTGCCGGGCATCAATTGGGCCAGACCAATCGCGCCTGCGTGGCTGACGGCGTTCTGGTTAAACCGGCTTTCTTGATAAACCAGTCGCAAAAACAAATCCTGCGGGATGCCGTGTTTATCCGCCGCAGCCCGCGCCATGGCCAAAAACGGCCCCTTATAGCGGCCGCGATATTTCTTGATGCTGGGGTCGGACTTTACTTCATCATCCCATTTGGTCGGTGTGACGACCTTGGGCGGCTGTAACCGCGCCGAGCTGTGGTATTGTTTGGACGCCCGCGTATCGAGAAGTTTTTTCTGTGACGAGAACAGCTTGCTGCGGCTTTTGGTGGAGAAGATGTCCGCCGAGACAGGTGCGCCGAAGGCAATCGTGCCCGCGATCAATGCTACTACTGCTATGCGCATGCCGCCCCCTGACCGCAATTTCACGAATTTCACGCACTATATCAAAGAAAATCGCAGTTACCAGCGCATTGGTTCCGTGCAATCTTTTGCAGGCTGCGCGATGGCAAAATCGCATGTCCCTGCCCTTGTGTTGTGGCTATAACAGCGCGTGAACGGCACGGGCGGGATTCGGCCCATGCAGACAACCACTAATAAGGAGAGCGCGTCATGGCAGGCTCAGTGAACAAAGTAATCCTCATCGGCAATCTGGGCCGTGACCCCGAAGTGCGTAGCTTTCAGAACGGCGGCAAAGTGTGCAATCTGCGCATCGCAACGTCCGAGACATGGAAAGACCGCAACACGGGCGAGCGTCGCGAGAAGACGGAATGGCACAGCGTTGCGATCTTCCAGGAAGGTCTGGTGCGCATCGCAGAGCAATACCTGCGCAAAGGTTCCAAAGTGTATATCGAAGGCCAGCTACAAACCCGCAAATGGCAGGACCAATCGGGCGCGGATCGTTACTCGACCGAAGTGGTCTTGCAAGGCTACGGCGGCACGCTGACCATGCTTGACGGTCGCGATGGCGGCGGCGGTGGCGGTGGTGGCAGCATGGGCGGCGGTGGCGGCTATGACGATCCGGGCATCGGCGGCGGCGGCTATGATCAGGGCGGCGGTTACGGCGGCGGGCAATCGTCTGGTGGCGGCGGTGGCGGCAACCAAGGCGGCGGCGGTGGCGGCGCACGCGATCTGGACGACGAAATCCCGTTCTAAAAACAACGGCAGAGGATAGGATATGGCGATAGAGGCCTCGGTTGCCCTCTTTACAGGCGCAGCACTGGTCGTTGCCTATACTATCCTCTACCCCCGCCTGCCCCGTAAAACGGTCATGGCTTTATTCGCGGCAGACATCGCAGCCTACGCGGTGATCCTCGCGACCGTTGGCGCGGTGTTTTACGGCACGCGCACCTTGTTTTGGTTGTTCTTCTTTGACGTGCCATGGTGGCTATTCACATTTGTGATCGCCAGCCTTATCGAGGTGCCGTTGTTCATGTGGTTCTGCGCCCGCTACGACATCGACCTGAACCCGCCCGAGGACTAGCGCTGCGCCAGCGCGTCCTCCAACACTGACATCACATCCTCAACAGCCACATCCGCCGTCGTGAACGCCGCGCCGATCTCACGCGCAAGGACAAAGTGTAGCTGCCCCGAGACGACCTTTTTGTCCTGCCCCATCAGCGCCAGCAGGCCCGCCGCATCGGGCAAATCGCCGTCAATATCAGCCATGTCTACCTTCATGCCCATCGTGCGCAAATGCGCCCGCACGCGGCTGGGCGCTTCCTGGGAACACAGCCCCATACGCGACGACAGCTCAAACGCCAACGCGCATCCGATCGCCACACCTTCGCCGTGCAGCAAACGGCTGGAGTAGCCCGTCGCGGCCTCCAGCGCATGACCAAAGGTATGGCCAAGGTTCAGCAGCGCACGCTCGCCCTGCTCTGTCTCGTCGCGCATGACAATGTCGGCTTTCATCTGGACCGAGCGGCGCACCGCTTCGATCCGCGCGGATACATCGCCAGCCGCCAGCGCGGGGCCTTGCCCCTCTAGCCAGTCAAAGAAGCCGGCATCGCCCAGCAGCCCGTATTTCACGACCTCGCCGTAGCCTGCCAGAAAATCACGCGGTGTCAGCGTGCCCAGAACGCCCGTATCGGCCAGCACAAGCGACGGCTGGTGAAACGCACCCACCAGGTTCTTGCCGTGGCGCGTGTTGATCCCCGTCTTCCCCCCGACCGAGCTGTCGACCTGCGCCAGAAGCGAGGTGGGAATTTGCACAAACCGCACACCGCGCCGCAGCATAGCCGCGGCAAAGCCCACAAGATCGCCGATCACACCGCCGCCAAAGGCCACGACAACATCGCCCCGCTCGACCTGTTGGTCCAGCAGCCATTCGACACAGGCGGTCAGTTGCGCCCAACATTTTGTCGCCTCGCCCGGGGGCAGGATCAGCGCCTCGGCGGTAATGCCCGCATCGCCCAAGCCGCTGCGCAGCGCCTCGAGGTGCAGGGCTGCGACGGTTTCATCGCTGATGATCGCCACCCGCGGGCGGCGCAGCAGCGGGGCGATGTGGCTGCCTGCCTTAGCCAGCAACCCCTGCCCGATCTCGACGTTATACTCACGGCCCGGCAAATCAACGGCGACACGTTCAATCATCCAACTGCTCCAATACATCGGCACGGGTGAGCAAAGCTGCAATCACCCGTTCAGCCATGGCATCAATCGACAGATTGACCGCACACACCACGTGCAATTCTGCCAGTTTATAGATCGGTGTGCGCGCGGCAAAAATCTCGGCCAGCGTGGCGCGGGGGTTCTGGGTGCGCAGCAAGGGGCGCGAGTCCTTGTGGCGCACGCGCATCCACAACAGATCTAGATCGGCATCCAGCCAAAGGGCCACGCCTTTCTCGGAAATCGTCTCTCGGTTGACTTGCGCCAGAAACGCACCGCCCCCTGTGGACAGGATCACATTCTGCGTCTCCAGCAGGCGGCGGATGACTTCGGTCTCGCGCTTGCGAAAGAACGCCTCGCCATCGCGGGCAAATATCTCGGGGACTGTTTGATTGGCCGCCGCCTCGATCTCGGCGTCGCTATCAAGAAACGGCGCACCCAGCTTGGCGGCCACGGCGCGGCCCACTGCGGTTTTGCCAGCCCCCATCATCCCCACCAAAGCAACGGTCTTTTTCAGACGGAAGCGGCGGGGCGATCGGCGGATGTCAGCCGTGGTTTCATCTATTTCACTCATTTTTTCCTGAATGACGTGATCTTGCTGGAAAGGCCATATATAGTTTTAAAAAATATTGGCAGTACGGGCAAAAAATTCATGTTGGGCAAGCTATTCAAGTTCCTGTTTATTATCGCGATTTTGGGCTTTGCAGCGCTTGTCGGCTTTGCCTATGTCGGCCCCGAGATCGGGATCGATTTTGCGCCCGACCGCCAAGAGATCCGTATGCCTGTCACATTGCAGGGACAGTAATCGCGTGTCGGCGCGGGTCTGGCCAGCTGTCCTGAGCATCCTTGCGCTGTCCGCGACAGGCGCATTGGCCCCTGCCAGTGCGCAAACCGCAGGTCCGCTGTCGGTGATCGACTGGCTGGATGATCCGGCCCCGTCTGTCCGCCTGCCCCGTGCGCCGCGTGTGGCCGCGCCGCGCCCCAAACGTAAAAAGATCAAAGAACCCGCCGTGGCCCGCACAGGCTCCGCGCCGCAAATCACTACGCGGCCCTTGGGCGCTGGCCCTGCGCGCAACGTGGGCCTTGCCCCGCCTGCAATCACGGGGATGCAGCCCGATCTTTGGGCGCAAAGCGACCCGCGTGATCTGGCCGCGCAAATAACGGCCCTGCCTGATCTGGATCTGCCCGCAGCGGATGCCCTGCTGTTCATGTTGCTCCTGGCCGAGGCCGCCGCCCCCACAGGCGGCGCCGCAGCACAGGACATCATCACCCAAGCGCGGCTGCAAAAGCTGATGACCTTGGGCGCTGTGGACCCCGCCCTGTCTTTGGCCGAACAAGCGGGGGCGGCTACCTCGCCCGTGTTGTTTGACACATGGGCCAAGCTGGCGTTGCTGGTGGGCACCGAAGATGACGCCTGCGGGGCGCTGTCACGGGCGCCGCATCTGACCAAAGAAACCGCGCTGCGGATTTTCTGCGCCGCACGGGGCGGCGACTGGGCGACTGCGGCACTCACGTTTAACTCGGCCTCGGCCTTGGCGCTGGTGCCGCGTGACACGCTTGCGCTGCTCGACCGTTTCCTGAACCCTGATCTGTTCGAGGGCGCAGCCCCCCTGCCCGTCCCGCGCAAAATGGACCCGCTGAGCTTTCGTTTGTTCGAAACCATTGGCGAGCCTTTGGCCACAGGTCCCTTGCCGCGCAGCTACGCGGTGGCCGATCTGCGCGACTTTGCCGGCTGGAAATCACAACTGGAAGCGGCAGAGCGGCTGACCCGTGCGGGGGCGCTGCCCGACAACCGCC
This sequence comes from Sulfitobacter aquimarinus, assembly GCF_040149565.1. Taxonomy (NCBI): domain Bacteria; kingdom Pseudomonadati; phylum Pseudomonadota; class Alphaproteobacteria; order Rhodobacterales; family Roseobacteraceae; genus Sulfitobacter; species Sulfitobacter aquimarinus. The sequence goes on along the minus strand of NZ_JBEFLO010000006.1, from coordinate 17,845 downwards.
TGATCGGTCTTTATACCAACCGAAAACCTGCCGCCTCGGGCGGAATCTGGGACCGCGTGCAATCGGTGCAGCGCCTCGACGCCGCGCTGGACAGCGGCACCGCCGAAGCGGTGGCAAAAACCCTACCCGCCGCGTGGCGACAGATCAGCCGCGCAGGGCTTGAGGTGAGCTTTGCCAATCTGTTCCAGGACCGACTTGCCGCCATCCCCACCACAGGGCGCACCGCGGTCATCGCCGCAAAGATGGGCCTGCTGTCGCCCGAATATGAAACAGTCGCGCGGCAGATGCCCAGCGGGCTTTTAGGGCGTGATGACGTCTTGCTGCGTGCCATTGCGATGGGCGACGTGCCCTCAGCCCTGGCCGCGACGCCACCATCCGAGGCGCTGCGCCGCGCCATTTTTGATGCCTTCCTCACGCCGACCCCCAACACGGTCTGGATAGAATGGGCCAAGAACGGCCGCTTGGGCGAGGCGCTATTGACCGCTCTTGACGCGCTGCATGAAGGCGCACGCGGTGACAGCCGTGCGCTGCGGTCGTCCCTGTCGACGCTGCGCGCCTTGGGGCTGGAGGACACGGCCCGCCGTGCGGCGTTGCAATTGCTGCTTTTGGAGCGACTCAGATGAGCCCGCGTGCGCCCTCGGGCTGGATTTCGATGTTTCTGGAAGCGCAGGCCGCCGAGTTGGGTGCCGCGACCAACACGCTGCTGGCTTACGGGCGCGACCTAAAGGATTTCGACGCGTGGCTGGCGCGGCGCGATATGGATTTCGACGTCGTGGCCCGTGCGGACGTCGAGGCCTATCTGGTGCATTGCGATGCCCAAGGGCTTGCCAAATCTACCCGTGCGCGGCGTCTGTCCGCCGTTAAACAGCTCTACCGTTTTGCCTTTGAAGAAGGGCTGCGCACCGACAACCCCGCCCTGCAAATCAGCGGACCGGGGCAGGACAAGCGCCTGCCCAAAATCCTGTCGGTTGAGGAAGTGGACCGCCTTCTGGCTGCAACCCGCCAACTGGGCCGCAATGACATGGACCGCGTGCGCAACACCTGCCTGATGGAGCTTCTTTATGCCACCGGAATGCGGGTGAGCGAGCTTGTCGGCCTGCCCGTCAGTGCCGCACGCGGCGATCCGCGCCTGTTGCTGATCCTCGGCAAAGGCGGCAAGGAACGCATGGTGCCGCTGTCACCCGATGCGCGTGATGCGCTTGGCCTCTGGATCACCCTGCGCGACGCGGCCGAAGCCGCAAAGACCGCGCAAAAGAAACCCGCCTCGCGGTTCCTGTTCCCCTCACGCGGCAAGGACGGGCATCTGACGCGGCATCGCTTTTACTTGCTCATCAAAGAAATCGCCGTTGCCGCAGGTGTAGACGCGACCAAAGTCACGCCCCACACGTTGCGCCATGCCTTTGCCACGCATCTTCTGGCGGGCGGTGCCGATCTGCGGGCGATCCAGACCATGCTGGGCCACGCCGATGTCGCCACGACCGAAATCTACACGCACGTCCTGGAGGCCCGCCTGTCCGAGCTGGTGCTGGATCATCATCCCCTGTCGGACACCCGCAAAGCGGGCGGCAAGACGTCCTCGGACGGCCAATAGCCGCTGCGCAGCGCGTCGGCATAGTCCCGCGGCAAGCCCGCGTTGGTCATATCCGCCACCGCCCCCTGCACATCATAGCGCAACCTTTCGATACGCGTCCCGCCGGCGTCCAACACGGCAAAGCGCACATCACACACCCCGTCATGGGGCGGCATGCCGACAACGCCGGCGTTGATCCATGCCCCCCGTGCCGTGCCGCGCATAAACGGCAGGCCGGAATGGCCGGCAATCACCGCATTGACCTTCCCCGCAATCGCCTCCAGCGCGTCCCATTCGCGGGCAAATACGTCCTCTGCATCCGTCTCCCAGATGAAACGCGCCACATCACTGACCCCGCCATGGATCACCCCGTAGCGCGTGCCGTGATGGGTAAAGGTCACCACATCGGGCAGGTCGCGCATCCAATCGCGCGCATCCGCATCCAGCTGCGCACGCGCATATGCGTACCACGCAACGCTGAGGCGGTCGCAGGTCGTGCCTTCCTCAAAGCCGCAACCGCAATCATCGGCATTGGCCGCCAGCTGCACCTCGCAATTGCCCGCAATCAATGTGCAACCAGACGCACGCACTGCCGCCAAAGTCGCGGCAGGTGCGCCGCAATAGGCGACAATATCGCCCGTACAAATCACATGCGACGCCGCAATCCCCAACGCCTCGGCCTGCGCCAAAACTGCCTCTGTGGCCTGTAAATTACTGTAAGGCCCGCCAAACACCAGCAGATCGCCCTCCAACACCCCCAAATCGCGATGTTTCATGAAGTCCCCTCCTTGAATGACGCACGCCCGCGCTCCATAACAAATGGAGACATCTTACAAGGGTTTCCCACATGGACACGGCTCAGGCAACGCTCGATTCTGCCTTCTGGATTTCCACCGCTATCATTTTGCTTTTGCTGATCCTGTCGGGCTGCTTTTCAGGGTCCGAAACGGCCCTGACCGCCGCCTCACGCGGCAAATTGCGCAGCCAGGCCGACAAAGGCTCGGCAGGCGCAGAACGGGCGCTCAAGATCACCGAGGATAACGAGCGGCTCATCGGCTCCGTGCTGCTGGGCAATAACCTTGTGAACATTCTTGCCGCCTCATTGGCAACGGCTTTGTTTACACGGCTCTTTGGCGAAAGCGGCGTGGCGCTGGCCACGTTGGTCATGACCCTGCTGGTGCTGATCTTTGCTGAAGTGCTGCCCAAGACGTATGCCATCACCAATGCCGAACGGGCCGCGGCCCTCGTCTCTGGCCCGATCAGCGTGGTCGTTCTTGTCTTTGCCCCTGTGGTCAGCATCGTGCGGCTGTTGGTGCGCTCCATGTTGCGCCTGATGGGCGTGACCGTGGACCCCGACAGCAATATCCTCGCCGTGCGCGAAGAGATCGCAGGCGCGCTGCACCTTGGCCACTCCGAAGGTGTGGTGGAAAAAGAAGACCGCGACCGCATTCTGGGCGCGCTTGATCTGCGCGAACGCGTGGTCGAGGAAATCATGCTCCACCGCTCGGGCATCGAGATGATCAACGCCGAGGACGAGGCCGCCGATATTCTTGAACAATGCCTGCGCTCCAACCACACCCGCCTGCCCGTCTATCGCGATGATCCCGAAAACATCATCGGCGTGATCCACGCAAAGGACCTGCTGCGCGCCATGCACAAACGCATCGGCGGCCCTGACGGCGACGCGGCGGCGCTCAAAACATTCGACATCGCCGAAGTCGCGATGGAGCCGTACTTTGTCCCCGAAACCTCCACGCTGGACGAACAAATGCGCCAGTTCCTGCACCGCCGCACCCATTTTGCGCTGGTGGTTGATGAATACGGCTCGCTTCAGGGGCTGATTACCCTCGAAGACATCCTTGAGGAAATTGTGGGCGAAATCACCGATGAATTCGACCCCCACGCCGAGCATACGGTCCAAACCGATGCCGACGGTCACTATCTGGTGGACGGTGCCATGACCATCCGCGACCTCAACCGCGCCAATGACTGGAGCCTGCCTGACGAAGAGGCAAATACCGTTGCAGGTCTCGTCATCCACGAGGCCCAGATGATCCCCACCAAAGGTCAGGTCTTCCTGTTCCACGGCTTCCGCTTCGAAGTCCTCGCCCGCGAAGGCAACCGCATTACAGAGCTAAAAATGCGCCCCCTCTAAAATCGCCGCAACACGCCCGCCTATTTTTTCTGGCCCAAAATGCACCGGGGGATACTTGGGCCATCGGCCCAAGGTGGGGGCAGCGCCCCCGCCTAGGCCCGCAACCGCGCACCCGACGGATCAAATGGCGGCTCGGCCAGCACAGTTGCCTTATGCGGCTGGCCTAAAACCATAACCTCCACCGTCTCCCCCGCCGCCACACCGCGCACAAACCCCAGCGCCAGCGACATGCCTACCGAATACCCGTAGGCACCAGAGGTCACACGCCCGATCCCGACTCCGTCTTTGAAAATCGGCTCGCCCCCTGTGGCATCCGCATTCGACGCATCCGTCTGCGCAGCGTTCAGCGCCAACAGAACCAACTGTTCACGCGCAGGTTTCGCCATCGTTTCAATCACCGCCTCGCGGTTCAAAAAACTGTGCTCGACCTTGCACAGCCGCGCCAGACCCACCTCTTGCGGCCAATACTCGGGGCTATATTCGCGCCCCCATGAGCCATAGCCCTTCTCGACCCGCAGCGACATCAGCGCCCGCGATCCGACAGGCCCTGCGCCCACGTCGCCCCCCGCAGCGATGAGCGCAGCGAAGAGCGCCCCCTGATCGCTTGCATCGCAATGCAGCTCCCATCCCAGATCACCGGTAAAGGAGACACGCAGCGCCAGACAGCGCACCCCGCCCAGCTCGATCCATTTTGACCGCATGAAAGGAAAATCAGCTGTCGCCAGCGAGGTATTCGTCAACCGCTGCAACATCTCACGCGACGCAGGCCCCGCCACATTAAACCCGCACATCGCCTCTGTTCGGCTCTCGAATGTTGTCCCTTCGGGCAAGGGCACCGCGCTAAAGAACCGCTGGTGATACCGCTCGGCCATGCCCGACCCGATGATCCAGAACTCGTCCGTCCCCAGCCGCGTCACCGTGAAATCGCCCGCAATCCCGCCACGCGTCCCGATCAGCGGCGTCAGGCACGAACGCCCCACGGCGCTTGGCATGGTATTGGCAAAAATGCTGTTTAGCCAGTCTTCCGCCCCTGCCCCTTTACACAGGTATTTCGCGAAATTCGAGATGTCGATGATGCCCGCCTTCTCGCGCAGCATCTTGCACTCGGCGCCCACGACATCCCACCACGGCTGGCGGGTGAAGCCTTCGGTCACATCCTCTGCCCCGACCGTGTCGCCGTAATACAAAGGATGCTCCCAGCCATAGTTCAGCCCGAACACCGCGCCCATCCCGCGTTGAGCCTCATAAGCAGGACGTGTGCGCGCAGGGCGGCCTGCGCTGCGTTCCTCATTGGGGAAATGGATTTTGAAACGGTTGGCATATTGATCGCCGACCCGCGCTTTGGTGAATGCCGTGTCCGCCCAGTCGCCAAACCGGGCCACATCCCATGCGAACATGTCATAGCGGCTCTCGCCCGTGACGATCCAGTCAGCGGCCAGCAGGCCCATGCCGCCCGACTGCGAGAACCCCGGAATAATCCCGTTACAGCAAAAGTAATTCCGCAACTCTGGCACGGGACCGAACAACACGTTCGAATCCGGAGACCAGATCATCGGCCCGTTGATCACCCGTTTGATCCCAGCCGTTCCCACCGCAGGCACGCGGCCGATGGCGCGCATCATATTCTCCTCGATCCGCTCCAGATCATCGGCGAACAGCTCATGGCCGAACCCTTGCGGCGTGCCCTCTTCTGCCCAGAACCGCAGGTCCTTTTCATAGGCACCGACCAACAGACCTTTCCCCTCTTGGCGCAGGTAATACTCACCATCACGGTCCGCGACTGAGGGGAGACGGCGGTCCATGCCCTCGATCTCGGCGATGCTTTCGGTCACGAAATACTGGTGCTCGGTCGGTTGCAGCGGCAGGGTGATGCCCGCAAGCGCCGCCACTTCGCGGCCCCACAAGCCTGCGGCATTCACGATCCACCGGGTGTGAATATCGCCCTTTTCGGTCCGCACGATCCAAGAGCCGTCGGGCTGCTGTTCAGTACCTGTCACGGGGCAAAAGCGAATGATCTCGGCCCCGTTTTGCCGCGCCCCTGCGGCATAGGCGTTGGTCACGCCCGAGGGGTCTACGTTGCCCCCGTTTTCTTCGAACATGATGCATCGGATGCCATCATAGTTCACCAACGGATGCAGCGCCTCTGCCTCGGCACGATCAACCTCACGGAAGGGCAGTCCGTAATAGGCCGCCTTGGCCGCTTGCAAGCGCAGCTGGTGTTCGCGTGCCTCCGTCTGCGCCAGATAGAGGCTGCCGGGCTGGAACACGCCGCATGACTTGCCCGTCTCGGCCTCCAGCGCGTTATAGAGGTCCATCGTGTAGTTCTGGATTCGCGTGATGTTGTTGTTGTCATGCAGCCCGTGGATGTTGGCCGCCGCGTGCCATGTGCTGCCTGATGTCAGCTCGTCGCGCTCCAGCAGCACCACATCGGACCAGCCCAGTTTGGTCAGGTGATACAGGATCGAGCAGCCGATAACGCCGCCTCCGATTATGACGGCTTGGGCATGGGTGCGCATGGGGGGCATGTCCTGTGATTGACTGCGGTACTGTCCCTATCGTTCCCAGAAATGCGCGGGCGTGATCGTGCATTTGCGACACAATATGTCGCTGGGCTACTGCGCGTCCTTTTGGGCCTGACGCACACAAGGGGCCGCCGCTGCGATCAGCCGTTCGCGGTCAGGCTCAAACGTCAGTGTCGCCAGCCCCCGCGCCAGCGCCTCGGCCGCAAAATCGCGTGCCGCATCAGACATCACCGCGTCCGAATGGGTCACCAGCTTGCCAAGCGTTAGCTGCAAACATTCCTGCACCTCGAACGAGCCTGCCCCGTCGCGGGCCACTCCGGCAAAGCCCGCCTCGACCAAATCCGCCGCATCAAGGGCGGGCACATAAAGACGCTCCAGCAAAGTGTCGGGCTCTGCCGTGCCTTCGTCCTCATAGGTTTGCAAAATGCGGCCAATCCGCGTGATGACATCCAGCGCCGTGCCCGCATCGTTGATCCCCGGTGACAACGCTTTTGATCCGACCTCGCCCATGACTTTCAGGCCGAACCCCGGGTCTTGTTCATAGTTGCGCACATCGCTGATTTCGATCGCCTCGGCGATTTGTTGGGACAGCTTGTCCCAGTCATCAACGTCGCCCTGCACGTAAACCAGCGCGTCGGGGGCATAAACATAGGCCCCGATGGCGGCTGTCAGATACAGCTGCACGTCATGGTTTTCCGCCACCGCATTCAGCGCCTCGGGGAGGACCTGCGCGATATACCCCGTCTTCCATGCGGGCAAAGCGCGGACGTCTTGCGGGATCGTTTCGGGCAACGGTTGCGCGCCAAGGCAGGGGGTTGCGATGCGGTCGTTGAATTTGGCCTGCGTCACCGTTTCGACCTGACGGATCGTGTTCAGCAGCTGGCCAAAGCCCTGCAAATGCAGCACCCAGCGAATGAGGTAGACAACGATCACCACCAGAACCACCACCGTCATCCAGAACAGCACAAAGGCACGCGCATCCCCGTAAATCCCCAGTTCGCGCAGGATAATCCCCAGCAGCGCATAGACATAGGCGCCGATGAACACGGCCATGGTGTTTTGCGTCGTCTTGTCGGTGATGATCAGGCGGTGAACACGCGGCGTCCACTGGGCCGAGCTGCTTTGAAAGACCGACACCATCACGGTGATCGAAAAGATCGTGACCGCCAACATCGCCGAGGCGATAAGCTGCAACAAACGGTCCGCCGACTTGCCCGTCACAGTTTGCGCCAGCTCGTCCGGCATCCACGCCTCGACCATCTGGCTGGTGCCCATCGCGACAAAGGCGGTCAGCCCCATCAGCATCACCCGCACCCACAAAAGGCGGCTATAGGCACGTGCGCGGCGGATAAGGGTGGCAAGCAGGGCGTTGATGTTTTCCATGTACGACACCTAGCGCGGGCACAGCCCTGCGACCACCCCCGACACTGTGCTTTGACCAATATCGACAAAACATGTCGCAAAACTACTTGCCTCTCGCGGCAAGGTGTCTTCCACTCAACAGGCAATAAATTTGGAGCCTCCCTCATGAAAACCACCACCCGTGTTTGTGTTATCGGCGGCGGCGTTGTCGGTGCCTCGGTTCTCTATCACCTGACGAAACTGGGCTGGTCGGATGTCATGCTGCTGGAACGCTCCGAGCTGACATCAGGCTCTACATGGCACGCGGCGGGCGGGTTTCATACGCTCAATGGCGATACGAATATGGCCGCGTTGCAGGGCTATACCATCAAGCTTTATCAAGAGTTGGAGGAGATCACGGGCATGTCCTGCGGGCTGCACCACGTGGGCGGCGTGACGCTGGCGGATAATCAGGAACGCTTTGACATGCTGCTGGCAGAACGGGCCAAGCACCGGTTCATGGGGCTAGATACCGAGATCGTCACCCCCGAAGAGATCGCCAAGATCGCGCCGGTCACCAACCTCGATGGCATTATCGGCGGCTTGTATGACCCGCTGGACGGGCACCTTGACCCTTCGGGCACCACCCACGCCTATGCCCGCGCAGCCAAGATGGGCGGCGCGCAGATTGAAACCCACTGCATGGTGAAAGAAACCAACCAGCGCCCCGATGGCACTTGGGATGTGGTGACGGACAAAGGCACCATCCACGCCGAGCATATCGTGAACGCAGGCGGCCTTTGGGCGCGTGAAGTGGCGGCCATGGCAGGCGTCTACCTGCCCCTGCACCCGATGGAGCATCAATATCTGGTCACTGAAGACGTGCCCATGATCCGTGAGATGATGGCGGACGGCCGCGAGCATCCGCACGTCATGGACCCTGCAGGCGAGAGCTATCTGCGCCAAGAAGGCATGGGGCTTTGCATAGGCTTTTACGAGCAAACCTGCCGCCCCTGGGCCGTGGGCGGCACGCCGTGGAGCTTTGGCCAAGACCTACTGGCCGATGATTTCGACAAGATCGAGGAGAGCATCAATTTCGCCTACCGCCGCTTCCCCGATCTGGAGAGTGCGGGCGTGAAAAACGTGATCCACGGCCCGTTCACCTTTGCCCCCGATGGCAACCCGCTGGTCGGCCCCGTGCCGGGTTTGCGCAATTACTGGAGCGCTTGTGGCGTCATGGCGGGCTTTTCCCAAGGGGGGGGCGTGGGGCTGACGCTGGCTCAATGGATGATCGAGGGCGAGCCAGAGCGCGATGTTTTCGCCATGGATGTGGCGCGCTTCGGCCCGTGGATATCCGAAGGCTACACCCTGCCCAAGGTGATCGAGAACTACCAAAAGCGTTTCTCGGTCGCCTACCCGAACGAGGAGCTGCCCGCCGCACGCCCCCACCAAACCACGCCGATGTACGACATCTTCACCGAAATGGGCGCGGTCTGGGGGCAGCAATTCGGGCTGGAGGTGCCGAACTACTTTGCCAATGGCGACGAGCCTACCTATGAAACACCCTCCTTCCGCCGCTCTGACGCGTTTGGTGCTACAGGCCGCGAGGTCCGCGCCGTGCGCGAGGCCGTGGGCATCAACGAGGTGCAGAACTTTGGCAAATATCTGGTGTCCGGGTCTGGTGCGCGTGCGTGGCTCGACCGGATCATGGCGGGCCGTGTCCCTGCGCAAGGGCGCATAGCTCTGACGCCCATGCTGTCGCCCAAGGGGCGTTTGATCGGGGACTTCACGATCTCCTGTCTTGCCGATGATCTGTTCCAGCTCACCGCCTCTTACGGCGCGCAGGCCTATCACAGCCGCTGGTTTGCGCAGAATATGGACGAAGGCGTAGTGGTCGAGAATATCTCGGACAGGCGCACGGGCTTCCAGATTGCAGGGCCACATGCCCGCGATGTACTGCAAGCCTGCACGCTGACGGATGTGTCGACGATGAAATTTCTGGACGTGGCCCCGATCACCGTGGGCATGACCAATTGTCTTGTGCAACGGGTCAGCTTTACCGGCGATCTGGGGTACGAGATTTACTGCGATGCGATGGCCCAGCGGCAGCTGTGGGACACGCTCTCGAACGCGGGCCAGCCCTACGGCATGGTCCCCTTCGGTATGCGGGCGATGATGTCGCTGCGGCTGGACAAGTTCTTTGGCGGCTGGTTGTTGGAGTATGGCCCCGACTATACCGCCGCTGAGACGGGGCTGGACCGCTTTATCAGCTTCAGGAAAAACACCGACTTCATTGGCCGCGCCGCCGCCGAGGCCGAGCGGGCCACAGGCCCCGAACGCAAGCTGAGGAGTTTCGAGGTAGATGCGTTGGACGCCGATGTGCAGGGCTATGAGCCGATCTGGCACGCAGGCGCCGTGATCGGGTTCTGCACCTCGGGCGGGTATTCGCATTATGCGGGCAAATCCGTGGCCATGGGGTTTGTGCCAACAGCACAGGCCAACGACGGGCTTGAGGTCGAGATCGAGATTCTGGGGCAGATGCGCCCTGCCCGCCTGATCACCACGCCGCTGTTTGACGCAGACGGTGCGCGGATGCGCGGTTAGATGATCGCGGTTGTCATCCTTGCGGCAGGTGCCTCGACCCGTATGCGCGGGCGCGACAAGCTGTTGGAGGAGATTGACGGCGTGCCGTTGTTGCGCAGGCAGGTGCTGCGGGCGGTTGCGACCGGTGCGCCTGTGTTCGTTGCCGTGCCGCCCGCGCCGCACGCCCGCCATGATGCGATAGCGGATATCGACGCCACGCTCGTTCCCGTCTCGGACGCGGCCGATGGCATGAACGCGAGCCTGTCGGCAGGCGTCAGCGCGTTGCCAGATGGCACCAAAGCCGCGATGATCGTGCTGGCCGACATGCCGGACCTCACGACAGATGACATGAAGACCATACTGCAAGCCGTTGACTTTAAATCAGATGTTTTGATCTGGCGCAGTGTGACACAGGCAGGCGCGCAGGGGCATCCCATCATCTTTCGCAGCGATCTTTTTGACCACCTCACGGCGCTGCGCGGTGACGCAGGCGGGCGCGAGGTTGTCCGCGCCCACATGGCCCGCACGCAGGCGATCGCCCTGCCCGATGACCACGCGCGAACCGATCTTGACACGCCAGAGGCATGGGCCGCTTGGCGTGCCAAACGCGCTTCTATCTGACCAGAACAGCCGCCTCATGCGCCTTTACGCTACGCCGCGCTGATGCGTATTGATCCACGCCGCGATGGGTCGCGAGGTCGGGAAACAGCTCGAACAGCTCGTTGCGTTGCGCATTTCCAATCCCCGCAAGCGAGCCAAGCCCCGGCTGAAAGCTCTCGCTCCATGCGCCGTTGGACAAGACGATCTCGTGGCGGTCAAACATCAGGTGGATATACGTCACATCGGTGATTTCCTCGATATTGACCCCTGTCAGCCCCGTCAGATGTTTCGCCGCGACCAGCACCTCGCGCTCTTCGAAATACAGGGCGGTTTTGTCGTTCGCCACAAGAAAGCGATGGTTCGGAGACACACGCGTGTCCCGCTCGGGCAGATCATTGCCAAGCGCGCCTTTTGAGATGCACACAGGCGCGAGGTGACGCGCCTTCCTAATCTCGGCTGCGCCCAATCTGCGGGTCCCGATCCAGCGGATCACCTGAAGACCGTTATCGCGGGTCATCACACGGTCGCCCAGTTTCAGATCCTCGACCGCGACTTCGCCACGCGGCGTTGCGATGCGCGTTCCGGGTGTGAAACACGGAACGACCTTTTCGATATTCGTAAAGACAATCTGCCCCGCGTCATTGCCATCGGCATCCAGCAACTGAATGGTGCCGTTCTCACGGTTGTCGGGATCGCGGTCCACGCGGTAGCTGCCTCCGTCCGGCACGGCATTATCCACAAGAATGCGGTCGAAATCGGCATCGCCCCCTTCGCCGCCATCAATCACGTCGCCTGCCGTCACATCATAGAAGATATCCAGCCCGCTGGTCCCGACCATCGTATCCGCGCCGGCACCGCCGTTAAATAGCCCGTTTCCAGCCCCGCCCAACAGCAGATCATCACCATCGCCACCGAACATGTCGTCGACGTCGTCGCCGCCGATCAGCGTGTCATTTCCGTCTTCTCCAAACAGAAAGTCAACGCCCGCCTGCCCCACCAAGCGATCGTCACCCTCGCCGCCTGCCAACGTGTCGTTGCCAATGCCGCCGGTAATTGTGTCATTTTCGGACGTACCGCGAAGTGAGTCGTCCCCGTCGCTGCCAATAATTTCAGCCATTTCAATCCCTCATCATAATCGGAAGTCGAGTGAGAAATCGTTACTTCAGTCAATCACCATTATGTTAACACATTACACCGCTGCGGGAAATTCGGATAGCGAATTCTTAATTTATCGTTAAAAAACAATAATATAGAAACGCTCGGCCGTATTCACAGGCATTGATGCGCGGGCGTCAACAATAGCGAGGGTCAGGCTTGCCGCAAAACATGAAAAGCGGAGCCGACAAGCGGCTCCGCCATCATTCACCCGGGGTCACTACGCCCAAGTGAAGCTGCATAAAAGAAACCCCGAGGCGCAGCCCTTTCGGGCCCGCCTTGGGGAATTGGTTTAGAGAAAGATCAGCTCTTTTTCGTAATCAGCTTGGCTTCATAGGCCTTGAGCGACTTGCGCGCAGCGGCGTAGGCTTCGATGCCTTCGCGTGTTGCAAGTTCCGGGAAGAGTTCCAGAATCTCCTCGCGGGAGGCATCGCCCACACCGGCCAGCGACAGATCGCCCGGCTGGAAGCTTTCGGTCCACGTGCCGTCTGACAGGATGACCTCGTGCTGGTCGAACATGACGTGGATATAGGTCGTGCCCGACACGTCAACCTGGTCGATCCCTTCCATATCCGTCAGGTGCTTCGCCGCGACCAGAACTTCACGTTCTTCGAAGTACATGGCCGTTTTGTCGTTGGCGATCAGCACGCGGTGCTGTGGAGACACCATCATGTCACGCTCTGGCAGACCGTTGCCCAATGCACCCTCTTTGATGAGGATCGGACGCAGGTGCTCTTTGGCGGCAAGTTCCTCGCCGGACATCTCACGACGTCCGATCCAGCGGATTTCCTGCATCCCGTTGTCGCGGGTGATGATCCGGTCGCCAACTTCCAGCTCTTCGACTTTACGCTCACCTTTCGGGGTCGCGATCAGCGTGCCGGGGGTGAAACAGGGGATGACCTTCTCGATGTTCGTGAAGACCAGCTGACCTGCGTCGGACCCGTCGGCGTTGAAGTAGTTGACGACACCGTTTTCGGCATTGTCGGGATCATAGACAATCTCCTGGCTACCACCTTCGGGTTTGGACCCCGTCAGATCAAGACAGTCAAAGTCATCGCCGCTCTCGGAGCCGTCGACCACGTCGCCTGCGTTGACGTTGAAGAAGACGTCGCGATCCGCGCCACCTGTCATCGTGTCAACACCTGCGCCGCTGTCGATGCTGTCATCGCCGGACCCGCCAAGGATCACGTCATCACCGTCGCCGCCGCTGAGCGTATCGTCGCCCAATGCGCCGTCCAGCGTGTCGTTGCCTTCGTCGCCGTTCAGGACATCGTTGCCCTGACCGCCATCAAGGCTGTCATCTCCAGCGCCAGCATTCAGGCTGTCTTCGCCGATACCACCGCGCAGGGTGTCATCGCCAAGGCCGCCTTCAAGGCTATCGTCGCCCTGACCACCGTCCAGACTGTCGTTGCCTGTACCGCCATCCAGAGTGTCGTTGCCCAACACACCTTCCAGAGTGTCGTTGCCGTCGTCGCCGCTCAGGACGTCGTCGCCATCGCCACCATCGACAAGGTCGTTACCTTCGCCGGCATGCAGGCTGTCGTTGCCTATGTTGCCGCGCAGGGTGTCGTCGCCGATGCTACCCTCAAGGGAGTCGTCACCGACACCACCCATCAGGCTATCGTCGCCTTCACCACCAACCAGCGTGTCGTTGCCTTGGTTGCCGTTCAGCGTATCGTTGTCGATGCCACCGTCCAGCAGGTCGTCACCGTCACCACCCAGCAGGCTGTCGTCGCCGATGTCACCCAGCAACGTGTCGTTGCCTTCGTCACCAAACAGCGTGTCCTGACCTTCGTCGCCTTCGAGCAAGTCATTGCCCTCGCCACCGTTGAGCACATCGTCGCCTTCAACACCGCGCAGGGTGTCGTCGCCGTCGTCGCCCGACAGGATGTCGTCGCCTTCACCGCCATCCAGCAGATCGTCGCCGTCTTCGCCGCGCAATGTATCATTGCCGGTATTGCCGCGCAGGGTATCGTCACCGATGCCACCTTCCAGCGTATCATCGCCTTGGGCCCCCATCAGGCTGTCATCGCCCTGACCACCGATCAGCGTATCCTCACCGGAGCCACCATTCAGCGTGTCATCGTCGATGCCACCGTCGATGAAGTCATCATCGCTGCCACCGCGCAGGACATCGTCGTCGTCGCCGCCGAAGATGACATCATCCCCCGCACCGCCGTCTACAGTGTCCATGCCGTTGTTCGGCACCAGATCCGCACCCAGCGGGTTCGAGCCATCGTCTTCGATTTCCAGCTCGTCTGCGTCCAGATCAGGGTCGTTGTTGGCATAGATCGTGTCGTTGCCGTCACCGCCAAGGATGCTGTCGTTGCCTTCAGAACCCACGATACGGTCGTCGCCTTCGCCACCGTCTACGATGTCGTCGTCGATGCCTGCGTCGATCACATCATCGCCTGTGCCGCCCGTGATTGTGTCACGGTCATCACCGGTGCTGATGGTGTCGTTGCCGTCACCGCCATCCACGCTGTCGCGGTCATCTTCGGGATCTTCATCCGCGTCGAAGATGCCAGGATAGCCAAGGTCGGGAAGCGGATCAGTCGGGTTGGAGGTGTCGATGACATCGTCACCTGCGCCGCCTTCGACAGTGTCGTTGCCTTCGCCGCCGGTGATGGTGTCATTACCTTCATCGCCGTTCAGAACATCGTCACCTTCTTCGCCGTCAAGCGTGTCGTCATCGGCACCGCCATTGAGCGTATCGTCGCCCTCGCCGCCGAGAAGCGTGTCTTCACCCTCGTCGCCGTTCAGAACATCGTCACCGTCTTCGCCGTCCAGCATGTCATCGTCGGAGCCGCCATTGAGCGTATCGTCACCCTCGCCGCCGAGAAGCGTGTCTTCACCCTCGTCGCCATCGAGTACGTCGTCGCCAACGTCGCCATTGATGCTGTCGTCGCCTGTGCCACCTGAAACATCGTCGTTCCCCTCGCCAGCTTCGACTGTATCGTTGCCGTCGCCTGCGTTGATGATGTCGTCTTCCGGACCTTCGCCCGGCAGGAACTCATCCCCGTTGTCGACCAGATCGCCTTCGGGATCTTCGTCGAATGTGCCGTCGATCAGGTCGTCGCCGTCTGTGCCGGTCACGATACCATCGTTGACCATAACATCCACGGTGCCTTCGTCCTCGCCACCGTTGCCGTCAGAGATGACATAGGTGATTTCGGTCGGGCCGAAGAAGCCGTCTTCAGGAGTGAAGGTCAGCGTGCCATCGTCGTTGATCTCGACTGTGCCATTGGGGCTTGTGGCCTCGATCACAGTCAGATCATCGCCTTCGGGATCGCTGTCGTTGCCCAGCACGTCAATGGTGACAGGTGTCTCAAGCTCGGTGCGGCCTTCGTCGTCCTCGGCAACCGGTGAGTCGTTGACCGGAGTAACGGTGACCGTGACTGTGGCTGTGTCCTCGTTCCCGTCGGGATCGCAGACCGTATAAGTGATCGTTGCCTCGCCAAAGAAGTCGGGGTTGGGCGTGAACTCGATCGTGCCATCATCGTTGACCGTGACAGTCCCGTCAGGTGAAGACGCATCGTCCTTCACCGTCAGCGCGTCGCCGTTTGGATCAACATCGTTGTCCAGAACGTCGATGGTGACAGGCGTGTCCTCCAGTGTTTCAGCGACATCATCCGTAGCAATCGGATCCACTTCGCCGGGTGGTGTCACCGTAACGAACAGAACCGCCGGATCCTCCAATTCACCATCAGAGACAGTGTAATTGACCTGAGCGTCGCCTACGAAGCCTTCGTTCGGCGTGAACGTCAGCGTACCATCCTCGTTGATGGTGACCTCGCCATCAGGGCTGGAGGCGTCCACGATTGTCAGCGGATCGTCTTCAGGATCGCTGTCGTTATCCAGAACGGCGACCGTTACAGGCACTTCGCTTGGCGTCTCTGCGGTGTCATCTTCGGCCAGTGGGCCATCGTTGACAGGGTTTACAGTGACGTCGACCGTGGCCGTATCCGTTTCACCATTCCCGTCAGTGATGGTGTAGGTGATCGTGGTCGGGCCGTTGAAGTCAGGATCGGGCGTAAACTCGATCGTGCCGTCGTCGTTGATTGTGACAGTGCCGTCTGGCGACGTCGCCTCGATGACTTCCAGTGGGTCGCCGTCGGGGTCTTCGTCGTTGGCCAGAACATCGATGACGACAGGTGTGTCCTCATCTGTTGTCGCTGTGTCGTCTGCGGCAACGGGCGGCGTGCTTTCCTCGCCAACCGATACTTTCGCTACCGCTGTGTCCTCGCCGCCGTTGCCGTCCGAGATCGTATAGGTGATCTCGGCGTCGCCGGTGAAGCCCGGGGTCGGCGTGAACTCGATCGTGCCGTCATCGTTGAAAGTGACATCGCCATCTGGCGAAGTCGCCGAAATGACTGTCAGCTCATCACCATCCGGATCGCTGTCATTGGCCAGCACGTCGATTGTGACAGGTGTGTCCAAGTCGGTGGCAACACAATCGTCGGTCGCAACCGGATCATCGTTGATGTTGTTCACGGTCACAAAGACCCGCGCATCGTCGATGCCGCCGTTGCCGTCGGTGATCGTGTAGTCGATCACAGCCTCACCAAAGAAGTCGGGGTTGGGCGTGAACTCAAGCGTGCCATCGTCGTTGATGGTGACCGTGCCGTCATCCGAGGTCGCCTCGGTCACGGTCAAATCGTCATCCTCAGGATCGGTGTCGTTGCCCAGAACGTCGATGGTGACAGGTGTCTCCTCGTCCGTCTCGTCAACATCATCCACCGCAACAGGCGAGAAGTTTTCGGCTTCTTCGCCGACTTCAACGAACAGAACCGCAGGATCTTCCAACTCACCATCAGAGACAGTGTAGTTGATCTGCGCCTCGCCCTCGAAGCCTTCATTGGGCGTGAAGGTCAGCGTGCCGTCGTCGTTGATGGTAACTTCGCCATCCGGGCTGGAGGCGTCCACGATGGTAAGCGGATCGTCCTCTGGATCGCTGTCGTTATCCAGAACCGAGACAGTAACAGGCGTCTCGAACGGCGTCTCCGCGTTGTCATCCTCGGCCAGCGGGCCGTCGTTGACAGGGTTCACAGTGACCAGCACCTCGGCTGTGTCCTCGCCCCCATTCCCATCGGTGATGGTGTAGGTGATCGTGGCCTCGCCGTTGAAGTCGGGATTTGGCGTGAACTCAATCGTGCCGTCTTCGTTGATGGTGACTGTGCCGTCTGGCGAGGTCGCATCGGTCACGGTCAGGTCATCGCCGTCCGGATCGCTGTCGTTGCCAAGTACGTCGATGGTGACAGGTGTGTCCTCATCTGTCTCGGCTGTGTCGTCTTCGGCCACAGGCGGATCAGAGACTTCGCCAACAGATACAGTGACTTGCGCCGTGTCTGTCAGACCTTCTTCGTCCTCGATTGTGTAGTCGATAACCGCGTCGCCGGTGAAGTCGGCGTTCGGAGTGAACTCGATCGTGCCGTCGTCGTTGATGGTGACCGTGCCGTCTGGCGATGTCGCCTCGATCACGGTCAGGTCATCGCCGTCCACGTCAAAGTCGTTGTCCAGCACGTCGATGGTAACGGGCGTGTCCTCGTCTGTTGAGTCGAGGTCATCCACAGCCACAGGCGCGTCGTTGATGTTGTTTACGGTCACAAAGACCCGCGCATCGTCGATGCCGCCGTTGCCGTCGGTGATCGTGTAGTTGATCACAGCCTCGCCAAAGAAGTCGGGGTTTGGCGTGAACTCAAGCGTGCCATCGTCGTTGATGGTGACTGTACCGTCTGGCGAGGTCGCCTCGGTCACGGTCAGGTCATCATCTTCCGGATCTGTATCATTGCCCAGAACGTCGATGGTGACAGGTGTCTCCTCGTCCGTCTCGGCGGTATCATCCACCGCAACAGGCGAGAAGTTTTCGTCCTCTTCCGCGACAGTCACCACATGCTCGGCTGTATCCGTCAGCTCACC
>NZ_JBEFLO010000005.1:0-258408 GCF_040149565.1 Sulfitobacter aquimarinus | reverse complement strand
GCGTCATCCTTGGGAGACAAGACGGAAAGCTGAGATGGCAATCTTTGAATACATCAATGGCTTCTACAATTCGCGCCGTCGCCACTCAGCACTAGGCTGGAAAAGCCCCGTCGCTTTCGAACGGAAGGTAGCTTAAACGAGCACTTGGGGCGGCACAAAAGCATGACAGGTCCACTTTGCTGGTATCAGCACCTCGGGATTGCCAAGCATCAGGTCCGCCTGTGTTGAGCACAAAAGCATCCGGTGATTAGGGGAAACCAAGAGTGGGCGGTGATTGCCGGTAGTTCCTGTTTCAAACAGAAATGGCGCGGTGTTGCTGGTAACGGTTACGCTTTTGGAGCCTACCCATTGGACCGGGCGATAGCCGTTGTCCAAAGTGAACACTTTGTCTCCTTTGACCAGACATTCAACAGGGACCTCGCCCCGTTGGTTTTGATCATTGCGCCCGCCACGAAACAATGCACGATTTCTTCGTCGACATTCCCCGCAGCACCTGATCGGGTATAGCTCTGCCCAACCACCAGCGGCACAGATGCCGCAGGAAGCGAATAGAGCGCCGTCGACGTCTGCCAGGCCCCAGCGACCCGTGGTACCAAATAATCGGCAGTCGGGGAGCCTGCTTCGATCCCGCGTGATCCGCCAAAGTAAAACGTATCGCCAATGTTCCATCCTGCTGGAGCGCCAATCCCAAGAGATTGGATTACCGGAGCTGCGTCTGTTTCGGTGGCCGGATTATCATCGCCTACACCAAGATTGTCGTCTGAATCAAAGACCGTCACTGTGAAGGAGCCGGTTATGGTAAAGTTGTTATTCCCGCTGCCGGTGATCGTGTACAGAGTATACGTGTATGTGCCACTGGGCATCTGACATCTCCAAAATCGGTACGAGCTCCGCACTTTCCTGGTGCCAATTCTGGCAAGATGCCTCAAAAAAAGTCGTTTTTCGGGTCAGATTCGGGTCAAATTGGACGCATTTTCTGCAGATATAAAGCGTTTTATTGAAAATTCCCCAAACGCGATTTGGTCCAAAACTCCCGCCCGCCCCTTTCCTCTCCGGGTCACGTAGCGCAAATCCATCGGCGCGCTAATGTTCTTTGTCGGTGAAGCCGCCTTGTTGACCTTTGAGCTACAGTCAAAAATCCTGAATTAACCTTTGAGCAAAAAGGAAAAAACGTTGCGGTAGGTGGTACTCGGCATAGACGCCATCATCATCGCAAACTCAACATCGAATTTTCCAGTTCCTGAAAACGAATATCTGCCAAAAAGTATTGGATCGACCAAAGAGGCCTCAGCGCTGCCATTCGCGGTTTATGCACATGAACTTTTATGATCAAGGTCCGTTTCTTTTGTAGCGATAGTCAGGCTTTGCACTCGCAGCGAAGGTCCGGAATCCGCCCTTGGTTTCGGATAAGGGCAGCTTCACATGCGACACCAAAGCGTTCCTCCAAACTCGGCGTGTATTTCAAACCTTAAAATAAACTGCATGTTACCGAGCTCACGCTAATTCCATAGCATGAGGAAAAAAGCCTGCCCAGAGACCGCCAAAACACCTTCAAATTATGACTTGGTGAATCCGATGCTTCCACTTCGGAAGCAAAACACCCGTTTTTGTGAGATTTATGGTTCCCTCTACAACAATGCAGCGGCCATCGCGCTACGCCTCAAGCTCGGCGTCCCAGTACAGGAAATCCATCCAGCTGTCGTGCAAATGATTGGGCGGGAATTTGCGGCCCAGATTGCGCAACTCTTCGGACGCGGGCTGGCGCGGGGGTTTGCGCAGGTTGAACCCTGTTTGATGCAACGAGCGTGATCCCTTGCGCAGGTTGCACGGGCTGCACGCCGCCACCACGTTTTGCCAGCTGGTCACACCGCCACTGGCCCGCGGCACGACATGGTCGAACGTCAGATCGCCCCGCGCCCCGCAGTACTGGCAGCGAAATTCGTCCCGCAAAAATAAATTAAAGCGCGTGAAGGCCACGCGCTTTTGAGGTTTCACATAATCTTTGAGCACGACCACAGACGGGATCCGAAGCGTCGTGGTGGGCGAATGAACACAGTCGTCATACTCCGCCACGATATCGACCCTGTCGAGGTATTTCGCCTTTACCGCATCCTGCCAAGACCACAGCGAGAGCGGATAATAGCTCAGCGGGCGGTAGTCCGCGTTCAACACCAGTGCGGGCTTGTGTTTCAGCCCCGCCGGACTTCGCGTAAATTCAACTCTAAAATCGCCGTCCATCCGTACGCCATCCCTTCGTTGTTATTCATGACTATATCTCGTGGTTTGAGGCTGGCAAGCCTGCATGTCGCACAAGATGTCGCATCTGGGATAGCGGGCGGTTGTAACGGTTATTTGACGGGCAGTTTGGCTCCCGCGCCTAAAGGCTCAGCTTGTCGCGCATAAATGCTAGCGCCACCGACAACCCGTCCGGGGCAATGCCGTGGCCTGTGCCTTTCATGATATGCGCAAATACGTCTTTCCAGCCCGCCTCTTGCAGCGCTTCGGCGGCTTCGGGCAAGGACTGAGGCGGCACAACATCGTCCTGATCGCCATGAATAAGCAGCACGGGCGGGCGCGAGACGACCTCATCGGCGAGCGTGTCTGGCGACAGCAAGCGGCCGGAGATGGCGACCACACCTGCAACTTCGTCCTCGCGGCGGGCGGCGACATGCAGGCTCATCATTGTGCCTTGGGAAAAGCCGAACAGCACGACCTGCTCGGGCAGAACGTCCTCATCCACCATCAGCGCGTCGAGATAGGCGTTGAGGTCCTCAACCGCCTGCGCCATGCCGCGCGCGCTTTCTTCTTCGCTGCTGCCGTCGATCCACGGGATCGGAAACCACTGGAACCCGTTGGGCATCCCCGCCACCATTTCGGGCGCATCGGGGGCCACGAACAACGTGTCGGGCAGATGCTCGCCCAGCGGATCGGCAAGGCCTAGCAGGTCCGCGCCATTGGCGCCGTAGCCGTGCAGGAACACCACAACCGAGCGGGTCTCGCCCGAGACAGGTTCGCGGCGCATGGAATTGAGTACTCGGGTCATGATAATCCTTCACGTTGCTTTGCATATCGGTAGTAGGTGAACAAAAGCCGCGCTGCAACTGCACGCCACGGCGACCAGTCGGCGGCCATCGCCTCCAGCTCTTTTGCGGTGGGGCGTGCGGGCAGATCAAACAGCATGCGGGCGGCTTCTTGCAAGGCCAGATCACCGGGGGCAAAGACATCGACGCGCCCCAGATTGAACATCGCATAGACCTGCGCGGTCCAGACCCCGATGCCTGAGACGGCTGTGAGTGTCGCGATCACCTCCGCGTCGCTCGCACTGCGTAACGCTACATAATCAATCCGCGCCTCGGCCAATGCGCGGGCGTATTTCAACTTCGGACGGCTGAGCCCCACGGCCCTGAGGTCATCGTCCGTGGCCGCCCGCACCGCCGCCGCGTCATCCAGCCCCGCCGCCTGCACCCTGCCCCAAATCGCCGCCGCAGACGCGACCGAGACTTGCTGGCTCACGATCTTGTTGAACAGCGCGCTGAATCCGTCAGGGGCAAGCCGCAGGGGCAGCGGGCCGATCTGCGCCAAAGCCGCGGCAAAGCGCGGATCATGCGCGGCCAACCACGCAGCCCCCCGTGCCACATCAGCATCGGTTTGAATGGGTGCCGTCAAAGCGCGTCCGCCCATTCCAGCGCGGTCTTGACCTGCGCGACTGTCGTGATCCCTTCGGGCGCGGGCGGTCGGTCGATCAGGACCACCTCAAGCCCAAGTGCGCTGGCCGCGTCCAGTTTCGGGCGGCTGGCTCTACCGCCCAGATTGCGGCAGATCAGCATATCAACGCCCAGCATCGCAAATAGCGCCTGCTCGTCCGAGGCACTGAAGGGCGGATCGCCAAAGACCAGCTTCACGAAAGGGTAAGGCGCGGGCCGTGCGTGCCGCCGCGTTTGGCGCAGCAGCAATTTTGCGCCATGGAAATCCTCAAAAGCGGGCAGACTCTCCCACCCTGTCGCGCAAAACACCCGCATCCCCGCACCGATCAACGCATTGGCAGCGGCGACATCGGGCACCGCGTGCCATGCGGGGTCTTCAATTTCCCACGCGGGGCGCTCTAGCCGCAGATAGGGCAGCCCCAGCGCATTGGCACAGGCAGCCGCCTGCACCGTGACGTGGCGGTCGAATGTGTGGCTGGCATCAAGGATCGCGGTAAAGCCGCCCTCCTCTACCGCCTCTTGCATCCGCGCTGCTGTCTCGAACCGCCGCAGCAGGGGCGTCTGCGCCATCTGCGCGTCGCCGCGCGGGGCCTCGGACAGCCACGCGGCATAGGACAGGCCCGCCGCACTCAGCCCCTCGCCCACGCGCCGCGCCTCGAAACTGCCAGCCAGCAGCAAGATATGTGGTCTCATCCCCATGCCCGCCAGCTTTAGCGGCCAGCGCAGCGGTTGCAAGCGCATAGCCCAAGGGGTTGCCCCGCCCCTGCCCGCACGGTAGCGATAGCGCCAAGCCACAAGGGAACCCCACCATGATCGACGACACCCGCGCCAAACGAAACGTAGCCGTTCTGGTCGCCGCCCAAGCGGTCCTTGGCGCGCAAATGCCGATGATCTTTCTGGTGGGCGGTCTGGCGGGGCAATCGCTGGCCGGCAATATCTGTTTTGCAACGCTGCCGATTTCCATGATCGTTCTGGGGTCCATGCTGTCGGCCACACCTGTATCTTCGATCATGCAGCGCTATGGCCGTCGGGCGGGTTTTTTCCTTGGGGCCGCGGGCGGTGCTGCGGGCGCGTTGATTGCGGCGTATGGCTTGTTTGTCTCGTCCTTCCCGATCTTTCTGGCGGGGTCGTTCCTCACGGGGATCTACATGTCTGCGCAAGGGTTCTACCGCTTTGCCGCCGCCGACACGGCCTCGGATGAATACCGCGCCAAGGCGATCTCTTATGTGATGGCGGGTGGCCTTGTCTCGGCGATCATCGGGCCGCAACTGGCCTCGGCCACGTCCCTCAGCCTCTCTGCCATTCCTTTTGTCGGCACCTATATTGCTGTGGCCGTGCTCAACATCGTGGGCTCGCTGCTGTTTTTCTTCATCGACATTCCAAAGCCCGCGCCCCCCGCCCAAGACGCGCCCAAGGGCCGCTCACGGATGGAGCTGATCCGCACACCGCGCATCGCTGTGGCGGTGATCTGTGCGATGGTGTCTTATGCGTTGATGAACCTTGTGATGACCTCGACCCCGCTGGCGGTGGTTGGCTGTGGCCTGACAGGTGCGACCCCGATGCCGCCCTTCTTTGCCGATATGTTCGCGGGTCAGGAAACATCGGCTGTGTTCAAGATCATCGCGGGCTTTGTGGTCACGGGGCATGTCCTTGCCATGTTCGCGCCCTCGTTCTTTACGGGCCACCTGATCAACCGTTTCGGGGTTGAGCGGATCATCGGCACGGGCATCTTCATCCTAGCACTGGCGGGGATTGTGGCGCTCAACGGTGTCGCGCTCGAGAACTTCTTTCTCGCGCTTGTGCTGCTGGGCATCGGCTGGAACTTTGGCTTTATCGGCGCGACGACCATGCTGGCAGGCGCGCACGCCCCCGAGGAACGCGGGCGGATGCAGGGCCTTAACGATCTGCTGGTCTTTGGCGGCGTGACCGTGGCCTCGCTCGCTTCTGGGGGGTTGATGAACTGCTCGGGTGGCGCGGCCGAGACTGGCTGGGCGGCGGTCAACTATGCGATGATCCCCTTTCTGATGCTGGCAGGTGGCGCGCTCTTGTGGCTTAGCCTGCGGGAACGCAACGCAGCGGCATAATGCGCTGCTACCAGCGGCCCGTCGCGGCACGCAGGGTAAAGGCCAGCCCCGTATCGGGCAAATCGCCCGCGACAACAGACTGTGGCGTTGAGACGGCGTGGCGCAAGGCAGGCTCCGCCGCGGTGGCCATCAGCAGAGCGGGCACGCAGCTGCGCGGCGGACGCGATCCACGGGCG
This sequence comes from Sulfitobacter aquimarinus, assembly GCF_040149565.1. Lineage (NCBI taxonomy): Bacteria > Pseudomonadati > Pseudomonadota > Alphaproteobacteria > Rhodobacterales > Roseobacteraceae > Sulfitobacter > Sulfitobacter aquimarinus. The sequence continues at coordinate 252,444 of NZ_JBEFLO010000005.1, read as the reverse complement.
GTTTTAAGCGCCTGCAAACCGCGCTGCGCCAAAGCGCTGACCCCCGCAGGGGTGCCATCCAGCAAGGGCACACGGCCCGCCTCCTCCAGCGCGGGAATGGCCCGCAGCCATGCGCCCACACCCGCAGCATATCCTGCCGAGCGCAAAGTCGCCTCCTCCGCCGGCCCCAGCAGCGACGCGGCGACGACCATCAGATGCCCTGCCGTCTGATCAAGGTATCGGTCCAGATCGGCCTCGTCCTCGAAAGGGTCGCGGTAAATGTCCCAACGGCGGGCCGCGACCAGCGTATCAAGCATCCGGGCTTGTTCGGGCGTGATGGTCCGCGCCAGAGGTGTCGCAACCTCGTGACGGCGCACAGGGCCACCATTGGCGATTTCCTCCAGGACATCGCGCCACCATTGCAGGCGCATCTCGGCTATCATCGCTTCTTGTGTGACCCAAGGGGCGCGGCTGGCCTCGACGTTGAAGGCGTATAAGACGAACAGCTTTGCGCGTGCTGCGACGGGGGCCATCATGGCGGTGCGAAAGCGCAGCGGGTCGCCCCGCTCGACGATGGCGGCGCAGGCGTTCAGGTCGTCGTCCCATGTCATTGCGGGGCAACCACGCTGAGCAGATACCCGAATTCATCGCGGTGGGCGCGCCAGCATGCGGCCTCTGCCTCGGCCTCGTCCAGCACTGCGTTCAGCGCCGCATCCGCGCCAGCGCGCAGCATCGCGATGCGCGCATCCAAAGGCGTGTAATAGGCTTCCCAAGCGGCGTCCCCCAAACGGCGCTGTCCGATCACCTTGTACCCCGCCGCAGCAATCTGCGCGTTTACGCCGGCCTCATCCGTCATCTGCGGATTCTCCCGCGCCCAAAACGTTTGCGCAGCCTCGGACCGATCCTGGGTGAACCAGCACGCTTGGGAAAAGGCAATCGCCCCTTGCGGCAACAATGCCTTGCGCCATGCCCGCAGCGCGGTCTCGACACCCATGAAATAGACCGCCCCCGCGCACCAGATCAGCTCATACCGGTTTGCGATGGTTGCCATGTCGGCCTTCAGCACCGTCACGCGGTCGTCGTCCTTCCACGCCTCGCGCACCTGTGCGACGAAATGCGGAACCTGATCAAGGGCGGTCACATGCGCCTGCGGCGCGGCCGCCAACAGCGCCGCAATATCCCCGCCAGAGCCACAGCCCGCATCCACAATCCGGGCGCGGTGCGGCAGGCTCAGCTGGGCCACAGCCCATGCCACATCCGCAGGCTCCCCCGGGCCTTCGCGGGGCAAATCGCGGTGCAGTTTGAAAAAATCGTCCATAGTGTACTCAGAACTCATCAAGGAACCCTTCGATAATGCCCCGCGTGCGCGGGTCGTTGACCACATCCAGATGGGTCGCGCCCAGCACCATGTCATAGCGCCCCTTGTCCGTCACCGCCCCCATCGTGGGCGCGTATTGCGACGAGACGAACGCCTCGTCCGCGCTGCCTGCGACCAAGACGAAAGGCGGCAGGGCCGCGACGTCGTCAAGGTAGTTGCCCCGCGGCGCGAAGGAGGTGTTCAGACGGTATGAATAGGCGGTGGTCGCCGTATCGCCCAATGGGCCGTCCAGCACGACCTTCGGCATATTGAACTGCACAATCGGCAAGTGGTTCAGCGCCTTGATCTGGAATGTGTTCAGAATGCTAAGCCCGATGATCCGCCGCAGCAGAACCGCGTTCCAGCCACCTGCGTTTTCGCGCATCGTGGGGGCGTTGTGGTGCAAAAACGGCGCCATCAGCACCGCCCCATCCAGCATGTCGCCATGCGCACCGCCCGCGAACCGGACAACCAGCCCACCACCCGAGCTGTGGCCCGCCATGATCACAGGCTGGTCAGGCTTGGCCACCGCGTTGATCAGATCGGCCAGATCATCCTCTAGCTGGCCGATGTAATCGACATCTCCGCGCCGGCCCGGTGCCGTGCCGTGGCCGCGCAGATCGGGCACAATCACATCAGCTTTGCCCGCTAATTCACTGGCAAGGCTATCAAATTGCAATCCATGCCACGCCGAGCCATGCACAATGACCAACAAAGGCACATTGTCCGCACCGCCGTAGGTCCGCACCTTCAACTCATACCCGTCACGCATTGCCACGCCTTGCAACGGCGCTGCTTCATCACGCCCGCTTTGCAGCTGCTGCGTGAAATCAAGCCCGCCTTCGCCCGCCATTTCCTTGGGGCTTTGCTTGTAGACCAGCACCAAAGCCACGATCAGCGTCAGCGCAATCGAGACTGCAATGATCTTGAGGATCTTGCTAACCATTTTCTACGACCTGTCCCGAATGAGTTTCCACCTGATCGCATCCAACAGCGCCTCGAATGAGGCGTCAACGATGTTCGCCGAGACGCCTACCGTGGACCAACGCCGCCCCTGCCCGTCTTCGCTGTCGATGATGACGCGGGTCACGGCCTCGGTGCCGCCTTGGGTGATGCGGACCTTGAAGTCCACCAACCGCCAATCCTCCAGCGCGCCCGAGTATTGGCCAAGATCCTTGACCAGTGCCTTGCTCAGCGCGTTGACGGGGCCGCGGTCGCCGCCCGTGTCGTCCATGCTCTCAGATACGGAGAGGTGTTTGGTGCCGTCCACTTTCACCACAACAACGGCCTCTGACAGGCTGATCATCTGGTCGTATTTGTTTTTGCGCCGCTCGACGGTGACACGGTAGCGTTTTACCTCAAACAGCGTCGGCATCTGGCCCAGCACCTTGCGGGCCAACAACTCGAAACTCGCCTGCGCGGTATCAAAGCTATAGCCCTCGGCCTCGCGGGCCTTCACCTCGTCAAGGATCAGCGCCAGCGCGGGATCGTCTTTGGCAACCTCTAGCCCCGCGTCAGCCAGACGGCGGCGCAGGTTGGATTGCCCTGCTTGGTTCGACATGGGGATGATGCGGGCGTTACCGACCACGGCGGGGTCGATATGCTCATACGTGCTGGGGTCTTTGAGGATCGCGCTGGCGTGCAGCCCCGCCTTATGCGCAAAGGCGGACGAGCCGACAAACCCCGCCTGTTTATGCGGCACACGGTTGAGGATTTCGTCCAGCATCCGCGAGGTCCGCGTAAGCGTGCCCAGCGCCGCATCGCTCACCCCCGTGTCATAGGTGCTGGCATAGGGTTCTTTGAGCTTCAGGATCGGGATGAGTGCGGTGAGATTGGCATTGCCGCAGCGCTCACCCAACCCGTTGAGCGTGCCTTGGATCTGCCGCGCGCCTGCGTCCACGGCAGCCAGCGTGCAGGCCACGGCGTTTTCGGTATCGTCATGGGTGTGGATGCCAAGACGCTCGCCCTCGATACCAGCGGCGATGACTTCGCGGGTGATCTGCGCGATTTCCGCAGGCAGCGTGCCGCCGTTGGTGTCGCACAGCACAACCCAGCGCGCACCATTGTCATAGGCGGCGCGGATCGCCTCCAAGGCATACTCGGAGTTGGCTTTGTAGCCGTCAAAGAAATGCTCTGCGTCAAACAACGCCTCGCGCCCTTGGGCCACCAGATGTGCGATGGATTGCGCGATGTTAGCGGTGTTTTCCTCTAGCGTGATGCCCAGCGCGGTGTGGACGTGGAACTCATGCGTTTTGCCGACCAGACAAACGCTGTCAGTGCCCGCGTTCAGGACGGCGGCCAGCACCTCGTCATTCTGGGCGGATTTGCCTGCGCGTTTGGTCATGCCGAAGGCGGTCATGCGGGCGGTGGTCTTGGGCGCCTCATCGAAAAAGGCGCTGTCGGTGGGGTTGGCCCCCGGCCAGCCGCCCTCGATATAATCCACGCCCAGCGCGTCCAGCGCGGTTGCGATCTGGCACTTTTCCTCGGTCGAGAATTGCACGCCTTGGGTCTGCTGCCCGTCGCGCAGGGTTGTGTCATAGAGAGAGAGGCGGGTTTTGGTCATTGGCTGGCCTCTACATCTGCTGCTTTCTTAGGTCGTGGCTTTTGCACGACCTGTCCCCGTCCGCCCCCACGGGCGGGGACAAGCCCCCCCCTCGGACGGGGACAGGTCTGTGTTCTGAGGCGCATCATTTGAGAGCCTCGAGCTTGGTTGGGTCGAAACCTGGCAAAAATTCAAACTTATAACTACCATCTTTGTTCTCACTTATCTGTACCCCAGCATCCTTCAGAGCATCTCGAATCTTATCAGCCTCCGCCCAAAGCTTTGCTTCTCTAAATTCCCATCGTTGTGACATTAGGTTTTTCACCAAGGCATCTGCCCTGCTATCCATCGGCGTTTTTTTGCCCCACGAATGCAGATCTTCAGGTAAGAGCGAAAGAAATTTCAAACCCGCCCTTAATTGCCCAATGTCTTTTTGCTCAAAGTCAATTCCTTGTGCGGAATAGTGAAGCTCAGTAATAGCTTTAGGCGTGTTTAGATCGTCAGCTAGAGCGTCAACAAAACTATCACTCAGTTTACCCTCTGGAACGTTCTCAACCAATAAATACCATTTCCGCAGTGTCTTCTCCGCCTCCTCCCGCTTCTTCTCTGTCCAGTCCATCGGCTTCCTGTAATGCGTCGATAGCATCACAAAGCGGATCACCTCTCCGGGCACGCCTTGGTCCAGCAGATCCCGCACGGTAAAGAAGTTGCCCAGCGACTTGGACATCTTCTTGCCCTCTACCTGCAACATCTCGTTGTGCAGCCAGTAGTTGGCAGACGCCTCGGCCCCGTCGCAGGCTTTGCATTGCGCCAGCTCGTTCTCATGGTGCGGGAACAGAAGGTCCAACCCACCGCCATGAATGTCAAAAGATTTGCCCAGCAACTGACGTGCCATAGCGGAGCATTCGATATGCCACCCCGGACGCCCGAACCCCCATGGGCTTTCCCACCCCGGCTGCTCGATCGTGGAGGGTTTCCACAGAACGGAATCCATCGGGTTGCGTTTGCCTTCACCAACTTCGGCACGCGAGCCTGCGATCATATCCTCGACAGAACGGCCCGACAGGTCTCCATACCCGACCTGATCTTTATGCTCCTGCATATCATCGACTGAGAGGAACGCGTGTTCGGGCATCTTTGTGCTATCGGTATAGACATAATGCGCTTTTGAGTTGTGGCCCACGGTGGCGGGTACAGCATAGGCAAAACCCTTCTCGATCAGCTCGGAGATCATATCCTGCATCTGGCCGATAAATTGGGTGGCCCGCGGCGCGTGATTGGGGCGCAGCGCGCCTACGGCGTCCATGTCAGCGTGATACCATTCAATCGTTTCTTCGGTCCGCTGGGCAATCAGCTCTTCCAGCGTGCCTTTTGCCCCCTCTTCCTTGCGCGCAAGAGCGGTCGCGTTGATCTTATCGTCCACATCCGTGAAATTGCGCACATAGGTCACTTTGTCGGCGCCATAAACATGCCGCAGCAAGCGGAACAGCACATCGAAAACGATCACGGGCCGCGCATTGCCCAGATGGGCGCGGTCGTACACGGTGGGACCGCACACATACATCCGCACGTTCTTAGGATCGATCGGCACAAATTCCTCGCGTTTGCGGGTCTTTGTGTTGTGCAGTTTCAACGTGGTCATGGCAAATATCCTATCAGCGCGGAATGCGCGGGACATGGCACAGTTTCAAATGGAAGAAAACAACGTGATCACGGCCCGCGAGAGAAGTCTCAGCAGGTAATCGTACAGCACATAATGGCGGTCAGCATTGTCATGCAGCATGGGTAGCCCAGCGCAGGCCTCTGGGTCAAGTCTGATTGACAAGGACCGCCTGCTCTGCGCCCTTGGGCGACAACGGCACAGGAGACACAACATGCAAGCTTCATCACGGATCGAAAACATTCTGGGCGGCGGCTCTGACGGGTGGGAAGTCTTTGCCCGTGCGCGGGATATGATCGCCGCAGGCACCCCCGTGACGGAGTTGACCATAGGCGAGCATGACATCCGCACCGCCGCCCCCATCTTGCAAGACATGCACCGTGCGGCGGTGGCGGGGCATACGGGCTATGCCTCTATCCCCGGTATTCCAGAATTGCGCGATGCGATTGCTGCGCGTGTCTCGCGCCAGACAGGCGTGCCTACCACCCGCGATAACATCATGATCACACCGGGCGGGCAATCTGCGCTGTTTGCCAGCCATATGGCCGTGATCGACCCCGGTGATACGGCGCTTTATATTGATCCCTTCTATGCCACCTACCCCGGCACCCTGCGCGGGGCCTCTGCCACGCCTGTCGCGATCAAGGCGCGGGCGGGCGATGCGTTCCAGCCGCGCGCCGCAGACATCGCGGCCCATGCGGCGGGGGCGAAATCCTTGCTGGTCAACTCTCCCAACAATCCCACTGGCGTTGTTTATACCCGCGACACGCTGGAAGGCATCGCGCAGGTTTGCCGCGACCATGATCTATGGCTGATCTCGGACGAGGTGTACGACACCCAAGTCTGGGAGGGCGATCACATCTCGCCCCGCGCATTGGAAGGGATGGCAGAGCGCACGCTGGTTGTGGGCTCTATGTCGAAAAGCCATGCGATGACGGGATCGCGTATCGGATGGGTTGTGGGGCCCGCGCAGATCATCGCCCATCTCATCAACCTTGCCACGCATACTACCTACGGCGTCCCGGGCTACATTCAGGAGGCAGCCCTGTTTGCGCTGGAACTGGGTGCTGACTTCGAGGCCGAGATCGCAGAGCCGTTCCGCCGCCGCCGCACCATCGCGCTCGATATTCTGTCGCGCCAGAACACCGTTAACGCGGTGCCGAACGGCGGGGCGATGTATATGATGCTCGACATCTCGGCCACGGGGCTGAGCGGGGATGCCTTTGCCCACGCCCTGCTGGAGAAGCACCACATCGCCACCATGCCGGGCGAGAGCTTCGGCGCTGCGGCGGCGGGGCATCTGCGCGTGGCGATGACGATCGAGGATGCAGGTTTTGCTGCGGCGATGCAGACCCTGTGCGATTTCGCAAAAAGCCTTACCTAGAACGCATAATGCGCCCCGCGTTTCAGCGGGGCGCATATGTCAGCTATCAGAAGCGATTTAGAAGTTGTACGATGCGCGCAGGTTGAATGTGGTTGCATCCGCATCCACGCCCGAGCCTCCAATATCGTCAAAGCGGTGCTCCAGCACTTCGCCGCCTACGGTAAAGCTATCGTTCACCTGATACGCTACACCCGCACCGATGAACGACCCCGTGTCGTCACCAATGCTTGTCTGCAAGTGCGCAGCACCGGCTGTCGCGTATACCAACGTGCGGCCAAAGTCATAACCACCGCGCAGTTTCAGCCGTGTCACGCTGTCAACGTCAGCAGCACCGTTCAGGTCGATGTCCGCTTTGTCGTATTCAAGCTCCGCACCCACAACGTAACGGCCAAAGTCATAGTCGTACCCTGCGTGCAAACCGTACGTTGTGTCGTCGCCGTCGGCGTCACCTGAACCGTTAATGTCGCCGTACCCGAGGTTGAGACCGCCATAAAAACCGTTCCAGTCACCGCCCAAGCCTGTATCGGTATAGACCGGCACGGCGACAGGCGCCGGCTCGACTGCAACCTCGTTCAGGTTACCAGCCATCGCGGTGCCCGCCATTAAAGTTGCGGAAAGGACTGCTGCGCTGCGTGCAAAGTTAAAACCACTCATTGTTTTCTCCTTAAAGAGTACTCTGTTTCTCGGACAATCATTCGTCCGTTGGGAAGGTAACGCTGCCGTGCAGCATTGGTTCCACAGCTGTCTGCGGGTTGCACAATTACATCGATCACAAAAACGAGAGATGCCGGAAAGGGCACCGCTGCTGCGTAATCCAGTAATCAAATATCGCGCCAAGGTCGCAAACGGGACAGATCAGTCGCTGCAACCTTTCCAAAGTTCAGGGGGTAAGGGAGCCGCATTATGCAACAACCAGCTTGCACCGCGATACTTGTGATCCGCACGATCGGGGCGGTGCGCGGGCGTGCGGCGCGCGGGGCACCACGGGCAGCAACGATAGGCCCCCCCTCCCCCTGACCCTTACCCGAAAGACGACTGTCATGAATGCTCAAACTTCCTCACGCTCCGGTGGCCGCGCGGCCCGCCGTGCTGCCCGCTCTGCTGCCCTGCCCGACAATCTGCGCCCCGTGCGTGCGGGCCTTGAAGGCGGGGGTTACGCGCCGCTGACAGAGGCCGAAGTTCTAAAAATCCACCACGCCGCGCTGGAGGCGCTGGCCACCATCGGCCTCGCGGACGCGCCCGCATCAGGGGTTGCCTACCTCACAGGCGCAGGGGCCATTCAGGGCGATGACGGCCGCATCCGCTTTCCCGCCTCGGTGGTCGAGGACGCGCTGGCCAAAGCAAACCGCAGCCTGATCCTGCACAGCCGCGATGCGGCGCACGATCTGGACCTGTCGGGCAACCGCGTGCATTACGGCACCGCAGGGGCGGCCGTGCATCTGGTGGATATTGACGGGCAAAACTACCGCGAAAGCACCATCGCCGACCTGCATAACGCAGCCAAAATCGTGGATGTGCTGGACAACGTGCATTTCTGCCAGCGCCCCATGGTGGCCCGCGACATCCCAGACACCGAAGAAATGGAGGTCAACTCGGTCTATGCCTGCGTATCAGGCACCACGAAACACGTCGGCACCTCGTTTTCCGAAGCCTCGATCGTCGCCCCCGCAATCGAGATGCTGCACATGATCGCAGGCGGAGAAGACAAATGGCGCGAACGCCCCTTCGTTTCCAACTCCAACTGCTTTGTCGTGCCGCCCATGAAATTCGCCACCGAAAGCTGCGAGGTGATGGAGGAATGCATCCGCTACGGTATGCCCGTCCTGTTGTTGTCGGCGGGCATGGCGGGGGCCACCGCCCCCTCGACAGTCGCGGGGGCCATCGTGCAGGCCGTGGCGGAGTGCCTCGCGGGGCTTGTCTATGTCCAAGCGGTCAAACCCGGCCACCCTGCGGTCTTCGGCACATGGCCCTTCGGCCTTGATCTGCGCACAGGCGCGATGACAGGCGGCTCTGGTGAACAGGCGCTTCTGACTGCGGGCTGCGCGCAGATGCACGCCTTCTACGACCTGCCGGGCGGGGCCGCCGCAGGCATCGCCGACAGCAAGCTCCCCGATATGCAGGCGGGTTGGGAGACGATGTGCTCTAACGTGATGGCGGGGCTGTCAGGCTGCAACATGATTTACGAGGCCGCGGGGATGCATGCCTCGCTGCTGGGCTTCTGCCTCGAAAGCCTGATCCTGGGCGATGATGTCATCGGACAGGCCCTGCGCTGCGTGCGCGGGATCGAGGTCACGGATGAAACCCTCGCCCTCGACCAGATCGCCGAGGTCTGTCTGGGCGGGCCGGGTCACTACCTTGGCACCAGTGCAACGCTCAGCCGTATGCAAAGCGATCACTGCTATCCCACCTATGGCAACCGCATGTCGCCCAAAGAATGGGTCGAAAAAGACAAACCCGACCTGCTGGCCAGCGCCACCACCCGAAAAGAACAGATCCTCGCCGCCCCCTCCGCCGCCGCACTGGATCCCGTCACAGATCGGGCCATCCGCGAGAAATTTACTATCCACCTAAAAACCTGACCACGAAACACCGCCCCCATTTTTTCTGGCCAAAAATACTCAATCCCGCACGTACAAACGCGCGTAGCATCGGCGACAATCAAATGACGGCCCTACAAACACATCACAGGCCCGGACCCTGGGGGGCATCCGGGCCTGTGACCCTTTGTACGCCCTGCTGCCACAGTCGCGCACAAATACGTGTCAGGGCTTAACCGCTGGGCATCAGGCCCGCTTCTTGCGCTGCCTTCACCTCGGCGTCTTCCAACATGCCATCCCCGTTCAGATCAACCGTGGTGAACTGATCCTCCGTCATATCGGGAAAGACCGCCTGCACTTCAGCAAGGCTCAGCATCCCGTCGCCGTCCGCATCCGCATCGACTGCCGATTGCCCCATGGCAAAGGCGGGTACGCAAAGTGCGGTTGCGGCAATGGCTGCAAATGTTTTCATATGTGTCATTTGGTGTCTCCACTTCATTGAGTTGGCGTCAGGGAGCCGGTGTGGCGCCCTCATACTGCTAGAGCCGCATTTCCCGCTCCGCGTCCCTGCCCCCTTCCCGCCACGCGGTCCCCCGCCGATCAGGGCGCAGCCGATGCGCGCAAGATCGCCGAAAAAGCCCCCCTCACGGCGATCGGCGGAAACTCCCGCTCTGGTTGCGCACGCGAAATGCGTCATGGTGCGGGCAAAGCAACAAGCCAGAGGTAGATATGCAGATATTCGACACGCCCCGCACACTTGATGCCCTGACCAAAAAGCTGCGCACCCGCGCACGGCGCTTGGGGGCTGGACCAACTGATGCCGAAGATATGGTGCAGGAAACGTTTCTGCGCCTGCTGCAACGCATGGCCCGCAGCCCGGTGTCAGAACCCCACCACTACGCGATGATCATCCTGCACAATATTGCCCGCCGCAAATGGCGCACCCACAAGGACACGGACGAACTCGACGAAAACAGCGCCACCACGCAACCTGTGGCAGAGGGGCGTCTGGCCGTTGATGCACTACACCGCGCAATCCACAGTCTGCCCGCGGATCAGGCGCAAATCATGGCGCTGGTGCTGGAGGGAGAGCAAAGCCCCAAAGCAATCGCCAAACAGCTGCACCTGCCCGAAGGCACCGTCATGTCGCGCCTTGCCCGTGCACGGGCACGGCTGCGCGACCAGATCGGGCTGGACGCATACGCCCCTGTGACCGAATTGTTGTAGCGTGCTAGAACACCCGCCCCTGAAACCAGATCAACGCAGGATAGGCCGCCGCCCACGCCCAGACAAACCGGTTCAGACCAAAAAGCGCTGCATTGGCCAAATGAAACCCCGCAGCCAGCACCAGCGCCGCCAACAGCGCCGGCGTCCATAGCAAGCTCAGCGGGAAGGCCAGCTCAAACCCGATCACCGCCCAAGATGCCCCGCGCATAAGACGCGGAAAGGCGGCAAGCCCGCGCAAACGCTTGCTCACCGGATAAGCCGAGAAATCAAACACGTCGCGCAGCGCATGGCCTGCTCGCCATTCGGCATTTGCGATCTTGACCTGACCCGAGATGAAATACGACAGCACAACCTGAACCGCCAGATAGCCAAGGGCAAGTTCTTGCCCCAACCCTTGAGGCAGCAAATGCGCGGCGGTCAGACAATACAGCACCAAAAGCCCCATCTTGTCGCTGCCGCCATTATAAGGCCCGCCAAAGTGGCGCAGCACAAACAGGCTGTGGATGCAAAGCACGCCCAGAACCACAGGCGCAGACCCACCCCAGATCAGAGCCACAGCCAGCACAGCACGTAGTCCAAACAAGGCCCGTGCGCCTGTGGCCATATGCTCGGCCGCGCCTTGCAAGAGCGCGAGCCCCAGCAAAACCTCCGTCGCCCGCATCGCGTCCTCAAGCCCGATCATCCGCGCCCCCCGCAGCGAAGAGTGCGGAGACGAAGACGACGTCCTCGATGAGCGTGCCGTCCAAGCGCTGCACGAACACCAGCCGAAACCGCAGGGCTGCGCCCGAAGGCACCGCCACCTCCCGTGCGACCCGCTGTGCGATCTGCGCCTCCGCCTGCGCCGTTGGGGCCAGATGCAACCGCTCGGCACAGCTTACGACAAACAGCGTGTCGTTCCACGCAGGGTTCCAGAACAGACGCCGCAGCATGGCCACAGCAGAGACATGCGCAGGACGCGGACGGAACGCGTGCCACTGCGCAGGCTGCGCCCCCTCCAGCGCCCATTGCACCCTCGGGGATGGCTCAACGGTTTGAAAAAATCGCCATGACGGCAAAAGAATGGGCAGCAAAAGCCCCAGCGTTCTGAACATCGCGACAGCGTAGCCGCATTGTAGTTAACCAAAGGTTAGACGCGCTGCCCCGCGCACCAAGTCTCGCGCAGGATCGCAGTGCCTTCATGCACGCCAAAGCGGATCAGATCGGCCCGCAGCCCCGCAGCCAATCGGCCACGGTCCGTCAGCCCCACGGCCTGCGCAGGGTGTGCCGTTACCGTGGCCATGCCGCGTGCCACATCGCCCCACATCCGGCCCAACTGCACCGCCGCCATCAACAGCCCCGCAGGCACATAATCGGACGACAGGATATCCAGACGGTCACGCTGCGCCAGCTCTGCCGCCGCGACATTGCCCGAATGCGATGCCCCTCGGACAAGGTTCGGCACGCCCATGATGGTGGCGATCCCGTGGGCATGGCAGGCGTCGGCGGCTGCGACTGTCGTGGGGAACTCGGCCAGAGTGACTCCGTTTGCATGGCTCGCCGCGACCTGCGCGGGCGTGGTATCATCGTGGCTGGCCAGCACAGCTCCTAACCGACGGGCCGCTTCTATTGTCGCCTTGACGTGTCGCACGCCCAGCCTGTCCTGCAAACCATAAAGAAAATCCACATAGTCCCTGAACTGCGCATCGGTGAACTTCCGTTTGCCGCGAATATAGGTCTCGAATTTGGCCATATCCGTGAATTGCCGCTGCCCGGGCGTGTGATCCATCATCGAGACAATCCCGATGTCATCGCCTGCGTCGAACTCTGCAAACTCCTCAATCAACGTTTCCGAGCATGTCTCGGCACGCAGGTGAATACGGTGGGTGATGCGCAGCACCCCCAGATCACGCATGGCGCGGATTTCATCGACCATCCGACGCGCATATTGACCATAGCCCGCGTTGGCATGGCTAAGGATGGATCCGACGCGGATCGCATCGAACACGGTGGTAATGCCCGTGCCTGCCAATTCGCGGTCATGGGCCAGAATGGCAGCACGGTAGGGCCAGATCACTTTGGCACGCGGCTCAAGGTGCCGTTCCAGATTGTCGGTATGCACTTCGACCAACCCCGGTGCGAGGTAATCCCCCTCCATATCCCGTGCGCCACGCGGGACGGCCCTGCCGATGCTTATATCCTCTATCACGCCGCCGCGCATGCACAGCGCGCCGTGGATGACTTCGTTCTCCAAAATCAGCTTGGCATTGGCAAAGATTATCTGTTCAGTCACGGCAGCGCCTCGCAGCGTGGAATTCGGGTTCGGGGGCGATGAGGCCAGATGTTCAAACGATATGCAATCTTTCATACACCGCACGGCGCCTTTGCAGATTGGGGCGCTACTTGGCTGGGATGGGACAGTGCGGGCGGCAGGGCCGTGCCGCATGGCGAGGTCGCCGGCCTCGACGTTGCGGCCCTGACAGCCAGACCGCGCAAATACGGGCTGCACGGCACGCTCAAAGCGCCCTTTCGCCTTGCGGATGGTGCGACACAGGCTGACTTGCGTGCGGCCGTCGCCGCGTTTGCCAAGGCACGGCCCCCCGTGCCCATCGGCCCGCTGTCGGTCGTGCATCAAAACGGTTTTGTCGCGCTGCGGCCTGCCCCACCGCAACCCCGACTGAGCGATTTCGCAAGCGATACCGTCCGTGAGCTGGACCGTTTTCGCGCGCCCCTGACCGAGGATGACATCGCCCGCCGCCGCAAATCACGGCTTAGCCCCCGTCAGGATGCGCAGATGCTGGAATGGGGGTATCCCTTTGTTTTTGAAGACTTCCACTTTCACCTCACCCTGACGGGCCGCGTCAGCGCCGATCACGCCCCCCCGATCATCGCGCATCTGTCAGCGGCGCTTTTACCCATTGTGCCTGCCCCCTACGCCGTTGATACGGTGTCGTTGATGGGCGAAGATGCGCAGGGACTGTTTCACCTGCTCGACCGCTTTGATCTGGCAGGGTGAACGGGCCTGCGAAACGGCCGCCGCCCCAATTGGCGCAGGTTCGCCGACCGCCCCCTACCCGCTGCGCGGGCAGACATCGGGTTTTACGCCCCGCGTGGTTGGGGTAAGGAGGGACTGCTTGTGAAAGTGCAGGCGCTGACTGCTTTCCGCGGCAAGAAGTAACATTGAGTTTCACGATGCATGATCCCGACCAATTGCCCCACACGTTGAACGGCTATTACGCCCGCGCCCGCGCAACCATGAGCCCGCAAAACCAAGCATATTTTTTAGCAGGCGCCGGTAATGAGCAGACCGCCTCGGCCAATGAGGCAGCGTTTTTGCAGGCGCAGGTCATGCCGCGGGTGCTGCGCGATCTGCGTGGCGGGTCTACGCAGATGTCGCTGCTGGATCAAACGCTTGCCGCGCCTTTGCTGATTGCGCCTTTCGCCTATCAACATTTGCTGCACCGCGAAGGCGAACGGGCAACTGCCCGCGGGGGCGAGGCCCAGTCGATCAAGATGGTGCTGAGCGCGCAAAGCAGCGAACCGATTGACAGCGTGCGCGCAAACGGCCCTGGCAGTGACTGGTTCCAACTGCATTGGATGGGCTCGAGGGAGGGCACGCAGGCCCTTGCACAGATGGCATTGGATGCGGGGTTCAGCAGGTTGGTCCTGACCGTTGACGCGCCCGTCCAAGGGGTGCGTGACCGCGAGATCGAGGCGCGGTTCCGACTGCCGCCCGATGTCAGCGCTGTCAATCTTGCACAGATCGCAACGCCCGCCTTTGCCCCACGTGAAGACGCACAGTCGATCATTTTCGACCACATCGCCGCAACCTCGCCCACATGGGCAGATGTCGCCTGGCTGATTGAGACGCTACACGCGCCGCTTTTGCTCAAAGGAATCCTGCATCCCGAAGATGCCGCGCAGGCGCAGCGGATCGGCGCGGCGGGGGTTATCGTGTCGAACCACGGAGGCCGGGTTCTGGACCGTGCGCCCGCAACGCTAAGTGCCCTGCCTGCAATCGTCGAAAAGGTCGGGCCCGACTACCCCGTACTGATGGACGGGGGCATCCGGCGCGGGGTCGACATTCTGGTGGCGCTGGCCCTTGGGGCAAAGGCCGTTCTGGTCGGGCGTCCCATCGCCTGCGGTTTGGCGGTGGCGGGCGATCTGGGGGTCAGCCACGTGCTGCGGCTGCTGCGGGACGAACTGGAAATCGCCATGCTGCTCAGCGGGTGCGCTACAATAGAGGACATTCGTCGCGAGGCGGTTCACCTGAAGCTGTAGCGCAGCGGGATGATCAGGGTGAATTCCGTACCCGTCAGATAGTTTGGCGGCGTGGGCATTTTTTCCAGCTGCTCCACAGTCTGCACCGCAGCCTTGTCCAGAACGTCCGAGCCCGAGCTTTGCGCGACCTCCGCCGACAGCAATGCGCCATAGCGGTCCAGCGTAAAACGCACCTGCACCTCGCCTTCGATCTTGGCGCTGCGCGCTTTGGCCGGATAGGTCTTGGCACCGCTGATCAGCAAGACGATGCTTTTCTGCCATTCTCGAATTTCCTCGGTCTGTTCAGCGGTCAGACCCTCGCTTTCGGCCTTGGCTGTCTCTGCCACGGTCTGCGCCTCAACCCCTGCGACGGACTCCTCCGAGGCTTGCTGATCTTCTGCGCCGACCTGGCTTTCCGCGTCGATCTGTTCTGGGTCCTGCTCGGTGGCGACTTCCTCGGCGACCTTTTCCGTCTCGGCCTCAGGCTCGGGGGCGGCCACGCCGAACTTCAGGCTTTCGTCCTCGACCTCATAAGGAATTTGGCTCAGGATCGGTTGCTCGGCGGCCTTTGCAGCCTCCAGCGCTTCGGGGCTTTCGGTCACGGTGGGCGCTGCCTGCGCTTCGACCTGCGCGACACTGTCTTCTTGCAGCGCTGACGGGGCCGCGATGATGTCCGACAGGTCGAACATCATGGCACCGGTGATGCCCTCGGCCTCCGGCTCGGCCTGTTCTTCCGCCACGTCTTGATCCAGCAGCAAGACAGGCAGACCCGCATGCAAGGCGCCGCTCAGCACGGTGGCGGCGCACCAGAACAGAGGCCTGACGCCGCGCGATACATAGGTCAGGCTCATTGAGACGCCTCCGTTTGTGGCGCACTGGCGGCGCCCGCCTCTTCGACGTTTTCATCCAGCCCGACCAGCCCGACCTTCAGGAACCCGTCGGCCCGCAGGATGTTCATGACCCGCATGAATTCACCGTAAGGCACAGATTTGTCCGCACGGATGTAGATACGGGTGTCGCGGTTTTGCAAAGTGGCGATGCCGATGTCGATATAAAGCCTGTCTGCCGTTGTAGCATTTTCTCCAACCGAAAGGGACAGGTCTTCGGTGATGGTGACGAACACCGGATCACCGGGCCGTTCGGGCGCATCGGCGACCGCCACGGGCAGCTCTACGGGGATGTCGACAGTCGATAGTGGTGCGGCGATCATAAAGATGATCAGCAGCACCAACATGACGTCGATAAAGGGGGTGACGTTGATCTCGCTGTTTTCGCTGAAATCGCCGTCGTCGTCACCGCGCAGCCGTGCTCCCATCCCGCTTACTCCGCCGCTGGGGCCGACACGGCCCCCAAACGAAAGGCAGGCCGGCTTTCTGCCACTTTGGGGGTGGCGAGGTCCAGATCACGCGACAAGGTCCGTTCGACCAGCGCGCCTGCGTCTGCCAGCATGACCTTGTAGCCCCCCAGCCCCCGCGCAAGGATGTTGTAAAAGATCACCGCAGGGATCGCCGCAACAAGGCCGATGGCCGTTGCCAGCAGCGCTTCGGCGATGCCCGGGGCGACAATGGCCAGATTGGTGGTGTTGCTCTCCGAGATCGAGATGAAGCTGTTCATGATGCCCCAGACAGTGCCGAACAACCCGACAAAGGGCGCTGTTGAGCCGACGATGGCCAGAACGCCGGCACCGTGCCCCATCCGTCTGGCGGCCCCTGCCTCAATCCGCGCGATTTCCGATCCGGCGCGCTCTTTGATGCCTGCCTTCATCGCGGTCCCTTCGCCCGAGGCTGCGCGCTCACGCTCGGCCGCACGCACCATCTGCCCCATCACGCCGTTGCGCTTGGCAAAGATGTCGCTGACCGCGGCCAGCGATCCTGCGTGGTCCAGTGTGCGGTAGCGGCGGCGCAGTGCCCGCCGCTCCCACCGCAGGATCAGCGCCCGTGCGCCAAAAATCACCCAGACCAGCACCGAGGCGAACAGCAGCGCCAGCATGACGCCTTTGACGACCCAATCGGCCGCCATGAACATGCCCAAGGGCGACATCTCGTCATGCTCGGCCTGCTCAAGCAAGGTGGTCAGCGTCTCAAGATCAAAGGCAAGCGCGGGGGCCGCGATGACAGAAAGGGTGGCGGCAGTAAAAATCGGGAAAAGTTTCATCGTTCAGGTCTCGGCCCATGTGCGGATAAGGTTATGGTAAATGCCCGTGAGGCGTACCGTTTCGGGATCATTGGCCCCGATGCTGTTGCTTAGGGATTGGATCGATTGATCCAGATCGAACAGGATACGGCGGTTTGCGTCGGAGCGGATCATGCTTTGCAGCCAGAAAAACGAAGAGACACGCGCCCCTTGGGTGACGGGGGTGACTTCATGCAGGCTGGTGGATGGGTACAGAACCATATCCCCCGCAGGCAGTTTCACGGTCTGACGGCCATAGTGATCCTCGATCACCAATTCACCGCCCTGGTATTCCTCCGGCTCGCTTAGAAACAGGGTCATCGACAGATCCGTGCGCAGCCGTTCCTGCGTCAGCGGGTTCACCCGAATGGCGTTGTCGATATGTGCGCCAAATGTCTCGGCCTCTTCGTATTTGTTGAACATCGGCGGCAGAATGCGCGCAGGCAAAGCCGCAGAAAGGAACAGCGGGTCGGCGGTGAGCTTTTGCAAAATAAACTTGCCCAAGGTCTGCGCCGTTTCTGAAACCGGTGGCAGTTGCTGATTGCGTTTGACCTCCCGCGATTGCGGGCCGGCGGTGGTTGATCCGTCCTGCCAGGCAGCCGCATCCAGATGCGCACGAACCTGTTTGACGTCGTCTTTGCTCAGGATCGAAGGGATCGTAATCAGCATTGTGTACCTCTTGGGTTTGTGGGCAGCCCGAAGGCTGCCCGCGTTGGTAATTCAGGCTTAGAACTTCATTTCCAAGGAGACGGAAATCTCGCGGCCCGGCGCGACATAGGTAAAGGGCGTGCCAGAGCGGTAGGCCGCGTCATACACCGTTTCGTCGAACACATTGGTGATGCCCATCTTGAGCCGCGTGTTGTCGGCGACCTCGTATTCGCCAAGCACATCAAAGGTCCATGCGTCAGGGATAGAGCGGCCATTTGCGGCCACACTGCCCAGATCAATCGCACCTTGATAGTTCACACGCCCGCCCAGCATCAGCCTGTCGGTCACCTGATAGGTCGCCAGAAGGTTCAGCTGCTCGTGCGCCACGTTCGCCACCGAAAGCCCGATGTTGTCGCTGTCGGCACTGCGCAAGATCTTGCTGTCCATGAAGTTGGCGCCGCCAAAGAGGCTCAACCGGTCTGTAACCTTTCCTGCAACACCCAGTTCAAGACCTCGCATCCGGTATTTGAGCGTGTCGGAGGTGACGGTTGCACCGCGCGGTCCGATGTCTTCACGCGCCTGATCCTTGGTGGTCTGGTAGAGCGCCGCAGTGAACAGAAGGTTCGGCGTAAAGCTGTATTTTGCACCGATCTCCAACGAGGTGTTCTTTTCGGGCGCAAGTCCAGAGCCACCATCATCAAGCCCGCCGTAAAAACCACCGCCCGCCTCAAGCTCCTGCCCCGCAGGGTTGGCCGACGTCGCCGCCGCCGCATAAAGGTTCAGCCGGTCATTAAAGGCATAGGTCGCGCCCAAGTTCCAGTTCAGCATGACGTCATCACGCGACAAGGTATAGGCGTCATCGCCCGAGCCGCCGCTGCGGGAAATGTCATACATGTCGACCCGCAATCCGCCATTGACCTTCAGACGGTTCGACAGCGTTACCGTATCAAGCGCATACAGAGAGGTCGTCTTGACCGTGGTTTCGGTCAGGTTCGTCCCCAGAACGGGCTGTTCACCGCTCCAGCACCCTTCACCGACGGGGTTGGGATTAACGGCACTGACGGTGCATCCACGCTGACCGGCCGGTGGCTCATAATCTTCGCTGGACAGGTTCGAGTAGCTCAGCTTTTCGATCTGCTCACGCGAGGTGGCAAGGCCAAAGACATAGGAATGCGATGCTCCGGCAAATTGGGCCGCCCCGCTGAGTTCCAACACATTGGCAAGCACATCGGTCTGCTGGTTCCAGCTCTTGAAGCTGAGGCCAACGTCCCAATCCAGCGGGTTGGCCGAACCGTTGTCGGTCAGGCTGCTTGGCGCTGTCAAAACATAGTCATTGGTCGAGCGCGCCGCACGGAAAGTGTTGGTAAGCGTCATGCCGTTGTCAAACGTATAGGTTGCCTTGGCCGTGGCCACGTTCTCCTCGACAGTCTGGAAATCGCGCCCGGGCACCCCGTAGAAGGTATCGCGGTCAACGCCGAACTCTGTAACCGGACCAACCAGACCCAACTCTTCGTTGTTGATGTATGGCACACCCCAGTCGGGCGTCTGCTCGATCTTGGTATAGCTCAGGTTGCCCTCCAGGGTCAGCGCATCGGTTGCCGCGAATTTCAGCGCCAGCGCCGCACCTTTGCGGTTATCTGTCACCACATCGCGTCCGGCCACTTCGCCGTCTTGCAACATGCCGTTAAAGCGCAGCTGCACGCGGTCGTTGATGACCTTGTTGGTGTCGATGGTCTGACGCACGGTTCCCGCGTCAGTCACCGTTGTTATTGCTTTGGTAAAATCGATGTCCTGCGGGCTTTTCGAGATTACATCGACCGCGCCGCCGGTTGTGCCGCGTCCGCCAACTGTACCTGCGGGGCCTTTGGTCACTTCGATCTGTTCGGTGTTGAACGTCTCTGCAACGCCGGTGCCGGGGCTACGGATGCCATCGGTATAGGTGTCGTTGTTGGCCTTGAACCCGCGGATATAGATGTTGTCCCCAAAGGAGTTCCCGCCCTCGCCGAAGCCAAGCGAAATCCCCGGAGTCGAACGCGCCAACTGCCGCACGCTGGTTGTGCCAGTGGTTTCCAGAACCTCCTGAGTGATCGCCGTAACCGTGCGCGGGTTGTCTTTCAGCGGGCCGGGCATCCGGCTGTTGGCAAGCGTGTTGGCTTTGAACGGGGCGTCCTCACTGACGTAAGAGCTGCCACCCGCCGCCGCTTTAGCAGCCGCAAGAGCCTGCGCTTCGGCCAGCTCTTGCGCTTCGCGCTCTGCGGCCTCTTCGGCGGCACAAACGGGCGTGCCGGCCAATGCGGGCGTGCAAACCGCAGGTTTTGCCACACGCACCTTGGCTGCGCGGCGCGGCGCAGGCTTGGATGCGCGGCGCGCAGGCTTGGCTACGGGCTGGGGTTTTGGCTCTTCGGTCGTCTCGACCTCGACTGTCGGCAGCAGGATCGGGTCACTGTCCTGTGCGGCACCCGGGGTGGCCATACAGGCCATAGCCAAAGAGGCCCCAAAGCCCCCTGCCACCAGCGTTGCATTTCGGTGAGTTCTGCTTTTGCAGATTTGTGTGTTGTTGGTTCGGCGCATAAGTCCCTCGTAGAGAAGTGTTTTTTGCTGACCGCGCTTCGAACGGCTGGCTATTATGATAGGCCTACCGATTAACCTGACTATTTTAGTAAGTAAAGATAGAATCCCTACTAAAACAGTCGGATTTTAGGGTGTGATGGGCTTTTGAGCCGCCTATTGAACCCGAAAGTCCCAATCTATCGCTGCCCTGTTCCGCATAGCGAAACCCGTTTCGAAGGCTGTGAGGATTGTAGAATCACGGAATTCTTCGCGGGTGGACTCGCCAAAATGGCGGTCGACACTCGCACACTGGCCTGACAATCCCGATCCCGAAGGGCGCGCGCGAGGGCAAAAGAAGCCGCTGGCTCGTCCGCAAAAAGACTTACTGCGTTCTTGACCCACAGAGCGGCATACCAAAACCGACGGGTTGTAGTTCTGCCAAAGAAAAAGGGGTGCCGCAAAGGCACCCCGAGGTTCGCATAACCAGGCTCATTAGTTTACCGCTCGTTTAATTTTATGCCTGCGGCTTGGTCAGCGTCAGGGGGCAAGCGCACCTGCCCCTTGTCTGGTTGTTCTCTACGGCCGGTCCGCCCTTCCCTTCGGGCTGATCAAATCTATCCTTCTCCCCTCACCGCCCCCACCAGACCGAAAAACCTTTGTCCGGTGTGGTGGGACCTGTGCGCGTGGGGTCAGGGTTCGGCGCTGCTTAGCTGCAGCCCGATGTGCCGCCGCAAGTGTTGCACTTCATGCAGGTGCCATTGCGCACCAGCGTGTAGTTGCCACATTCGCCACAGGCTTCGCCCTCATAGCCTTGCATCTTTGCCTTTGTGCGGTTGTCCATCGATACCGCGCCAGAGCTGACTGCCGTGGTGGAGCTGGTCACAGCGGTCGCCACTGCGACATCGCCGCTTGGCATTGCTGTCCCCAGCGCCGCCGATTGCCCGCCCTGCAGCACCGTCAGGTTCTGCGGCACGCGGTTGCGCAGATAGCCAGGCGATGTGATCTGCTTAAGCACTTCGAGCGATTTGCTTGCGGCACTTTCGGAGATTTCCGAGATATTGGCCACGCCCTCTTCCTCACCACGGCCCAGCGTATCGAATGTGGCCCCTTCGGGCTGCACATGCGCCAGATCGGTGCGGTCAAGGTAGCTCACCGCCAGCTCGCGGAAGATATAGTCAAGGATCGAGGTCGCGGATTTGATGCTGTCGTTGCCCTGCACCATGCCCGCAGGCTCGAACTTGGTGAAGGTAAAGGCATCGACGAACTCTTCGAGCGGCACGCCATATTGCAGACCGACCGAGACCGCGATGGCAAAGTTGTTCATCATGGCGCGGAAGCCTGCGCCTTCTTTGTGCATGTCGATGAACAGCTCGCCCAGCTTGCCGTCTTCATACTCGCCCGTGCGCAGGTACACTTTGTGCCCGCCGACATTCGCCTTCTGGGTATAGCCCTTGCGGCGTTGTGGCATCTTCTCGCGGTGCGATTTGATCAGCTCTTTGACGATGACCTTCTCGACGATCTTCTCGGCAAGCACAGTCGCTTTCTCGTGCTGCGATCCGCTTTCCAGCACTTCTGCCGCGTCGTCATCATCCTCGACCAAAGCTGCGGCCAAAGGCTGCGACAGTTTCGAGCCATCACGGTACAAAGCATTGGCTTTGACACCCAAGGACCAGCTCAGCTCGTATGCCTTCTGGCAATCCTCGATTGTCGCGTCATTGGGCATGTTGATCGTCTTCGAGATCGCGCCCGAGATGAACGACTGCGCCGCGGCCATCATGTAGATGTGGCTGTTAACCGACAGATAACGCTTGCCTTTCTTGCCGCAAGGGTTGGCGCAATCGAAGATGCCATAGTGCTCTTCTTTGAGGTGCGGCGCACCTTCCAGCGTCATGGTCCCGCAAACATGGTCGTTGGCCGCGTCGATGTCTTTCTTGGAGAACCCAAGGGATTTCAGCAGGTCAAACGTGGGATCGTTCAGTTTCTCGGTGGGGATGCCCAGCACTTGCGTGCAGAACTCTTCGCCCAGCGTCCACTGGTTGAAGACAAAGCGGATGTCGAATGCCGCTTCGAGTGCGGCGTCCACTTTGGCCAGCTCGTTCGCACCAAAGCCGTGGCCGATCAGCGTGGTGTGGTTGATGCCCGGCGCGTTGCCGATGGTGCCGTGGCCAACAGCGTAGCCCACGATTTCCTCGATCTGCGCGGAGCCATAGCCCAGCTTTTCCAGTGCGGCAGGAACGGATTGGTTGATGATCTTGAAGTAACCACCGCCCGCGAGCTTTTTGAATTTCACCAGCGCAAAGTCAGGCTCGATCCCCGTGGTGTCGCAATCCATGACCAGACCGATGGTGCCTGTCGGCGCAATCACCGAAACCTGCGCATTGCGGTAGCCGTTGGCCTCACCCAGTGCCAGCGCCTCGTCCCATGTGGATTTTGCGACATCGACCAGACCCGCCTGAGGGCAGTTGGCGTGATCCAGCGGCAGTGGCTTGACGCTGAGGTCCTCATAGCCGTCCACCTCGCCGTAGGCCGCCTTGCGGTGGTTGCGGATCACGCGCAGCATGTGCTTGGCGTTTTTCTGATAGCCGGGGAATGCGCCCAACTCACCCGCGATTTCGGCGGAGGTGGCGTAAGACACACCCGTCATGATCGCGGTCAGCGCACCACACAGGGCACGACCTTCGTCGCTGTCATAGGAATAGCCCATGTTCATCAGCAAGCCGCCGATGTTCGCATACCCAAGGCCCAGCGTGCGGAAGTCATATGACCGCTGCGCGATTTCCTTGGACGGGAACTGCGCCATCATCACCGAGATTTCCAGCGTAACGGTCCACAGACGCGAGGCGTGCATGTAGTCTTCGACCTGAAATTCGCCGTCCTTCAGGAAGGTCAGCAGGTTCAGGGAGGCCAAGTTACAGGCCGTGTCGTCAAGGAACATGTATTCGGAACACGGGTTCGAGCCGCGGATGGCGCCGTCTTCGGGGCATGTGTGCCAGTCGTTTACCGTGTCGTGGTACTGGATGCCCGGATCGGCACAGGCCCATGCGGCGTGGCCGACCTGATCCCACAGATCACGGGCGCGGATCGTCTTGGAGACTTTGCCCGTTGTACGGTCGATCAGTTCCCAATCGGCGTCTTTCTCAACCGCAGTCAGGAAGCCGTTTGTGACGCGGATCGAGTTGTTGGAGTTCTGGCCGGAGACAGAGTTATACGCCTCGGAATCCCAATCGGTGTCGTATGTCGGGAATTCGATCGAGGTATGGCCCTGCTTTGCATAGTCCAGCACGCGCTTGACGTATGTCTCGGGGATCATGACCTTTTTCGCCGAACGGATCGCGTCTTTCAGCTGTTCGTTCTTGGCAGGGTCATAGGCGTCTGCCTCCAGACCGTCCCATGCTGCGATGGCTTTGAAGATCAGGTTCAGCTTTTGCTCGTGCATTTTGGAGCCTGCAACGATGGAGGCAACCTTTTGCTCTTCGAGAACCTTCCAGTTGATGAAATCAACAATATCAGGGTGGTCGGCGTCGACGATAACCATCTTGGCCGCGCGGCGCGTGGTGCCGCCTGATTTGATCGCACCCGCTGCGCGATCACCGATTTTCAGGAACCCCATGAGGCCCGAGGACTTGCCGCCACCCGACAGCTTCTCACCCGCGCCGCGCAGAGAGCTGAAGTTGGTGCCCGTGCCCGAGCCGTATTTGAACAGACGCGCTTCGCGGACCCACAGGTCCATGATGCCGCCGTCGCCCACCAGATCATCACCAACAGACTGGATAAAGCACGCATGGGGCTGCGGATGCTCGTAGCTGGAGGTGGAGCGGGTCAGCTGACCGGATTTGTAATCCACATAGTAGTGGCCCTGTGCAGGACCATCGATACCGTAGGCCCAGTGCAGGCCCGTGTTGAACCACTGCGGAGAGTTGGGGGCGGCACGTTGAGAGGCGAGCATGTGGCGCATTTCGTCGTAATAGGCGCGTGCGTCTTCCTCGGAGGAGAAATAGCCGCCCTTCCAGCCCCAATAGGCCCATGCGCCTGCCAGACGGTCGAATACCTGCTTGGAGGACGTCTCGCCGCCCATTTCAGCGCCTTCGGCAGGCACGGAGCGCCACAGAAACTCTGGCACACCCTTTTCTTTGACGCGTTTGGTGGCGGTCGGCACGCCTGCTTTGCGGAAATATTTCTGGGCGATCACATCCGAGGCGACCTGGCTCCAGGATTTGGGGACTTCGACGTTGTCGAGGTGAAAGACGATAGAGCCGTCAGGGTTGCGGATTTCGGACACGGTTGTCACAAAATCCAGATCGGCGTAGGCGTCTTGCCCTTGAGTGGTGAAATTACGTTCAATTTTCATTGCGCTGCCCCATTACTTTCAGCGTTACCATTTCCGTCCGCAATCTTTCGCGTCCGACCCGTCCTTGTGCAGCGCAGCACATGCGAACCCCGCGCAAAGTGTTTCGCAACACTAAACGTGGCTGTTGTCGCGTCATTGTCGACGTTTGCCTGTACTTCACTGCCCGGTCCACCAATCGAGTGTTACCCACTACATCTAGTGGCGTGACCGTTAGTGTGCACAACTTGACGTATTCGCCCCTAGTCGGTCAACGGATTTATTAGCTTGAAACGGGCATTTTAAATCTTGACGCGCAGGTCGGCTCACGGCGCCCCGATTCATCCACAGGAGCCTGTGCACAGATCGGTTTTTGAGACTTGGATAAAATGCTTTAAATCATGCGGATTAGTCAGCACGCCGCAATCGGAGCGGTAGTAGATTGCGAAATCTACCCCCGAATCCGCACTGAATCGCGGCTTGGAAAAAACTTGTCCACAGCCCGTCAGTCTGCCGAAAGCGTGGTAAATGAACCGCAGGTGCGCGGGACAGATTGGCGCAGATGCATGATATCTAGGCGTTGCGGGTGGCGACACACAACATATAGGGGCACCCGCCCCTTCAGCACACCATACCACCGAGTCGGCGCATCCGTGCATATTACCAATGGCGAAAACGCCTTGTGGCCCTTCCGCGCTGCGGAAAGGCCAAACAAGATGTTGGGAATTTTTTTAGAAGTGGTCGGGGCGAGATGATTCGAACATCCGACCCCCTGTACCCAAAACAGGTGCGCTACCAGGCTGCGCCACGCCCCGACTGAGGGCTTCTTAGCGAAGCCTTGCGGGATTGAAAAGGCAAAATCGCAGCATCTTGCGATCAATTTTCACCCGCTACACGACCAAGGGTTCGCCGTGCTGACAAAGGCGGGGTGACGCAGCACATCACCGACCTTGATCCCCAGCCGTTTTGCCAGCCCGCCGTTGATCTCTAGCGCGCCGAGAAGCGGCAGTTTGCCGGGGGAAATCACCGTCTCGTCACCCGGTTGGGCGCGGTGGTGGATGTGGCGGATCACGCCGAAACTGTCGAGGAACAGCATGTCCAGCTCGATCAGCGTGTTGCGCATCCAAAAGCTGAGCGGTTGCGGCCGTGGATAGACAAATAACATGCCGCGGCTCATTGGCAGGTTTTCGACATGCATCAGGCCCGTGGCACGGGTGGCATCGTCGTCTGCGACATCGACACCGAACTGCGCCTTACCGAATCCCCCCGAAATGCTGACACGGTCCGTCGGACAGGCCCGCAGCGGGGTCTTCGCTCCCGCGCCCGCGACCCCCGCCGCAAGCAGCGGCAAAGCCGTCAGGCCGGCAATGACCCGTCTTCTGTCAAAATGACTGTCTCCCATGCGCGCACCTCTGCTGCCATCAACCCGCGTTTACCGTTGATCACCCGTATCACGATCGCCTCCCCGGGGGCCAGATCGGACAAGCCCGATTGCCGCAGCACATCCATATGTACAAAAACATCGTCGCTGCGCCCGAATGTGTTGGCAAATCCAAAGCCCTTGGATTTATCGAACCATTTGATCCGCGCAGGCGCCAGCGGGCTACGGGCGATCTCGTCTCGATCCATCTCGATGATATCGGGCAGTGAGGTCTGGACCCCTTCAGGGGGAGCCACCGAAACCACGGCGCTGGCCTGCACCCCGCGATCTGTCTCTTGTATCAACAGTTCGATCCGCGCCCCGTCTGCAACCGAGCTTTGGCCGAAGTTCCGCAATACATTTACATGCAGCAAAATATCCGCGCTACCGCCGTCAGCGACCACAAAGCCGAACCCCTTCACAGGGTCAAACCACTTAACTGTTCCAGATACGCGCTTGTGCTCGATCAATTCGTCTTTTGACTGTGTCATATTGGACATACCATTTCTTCAAATTTTAATTCAGGGCCAAAATTGCCCCGCGCAGCCGCGATAAAATAAAATGTGCGGCCTGGTCGTAACGTCTAAGGGTTGAGTCGCGTAACCTCCCACGGTGATGTGACATCGGCCCGCTGCCATTTGAACCGATTGTGCAGCCGGGCGTCCCCATCCGCCCAGAATTCTATTTCCAGCGGCACCAGACGGAACCCACCCCAAAAGGGTGGCCGTGCAGGCGCATCGCCATGTTCCTTCACCGCGTCTTCCAGCGCTTTCTCAAGCGCGGCGCGGCTTTCCAGCGGTTTGGACTGATCGGATGCCCAAGCCCCCAATCTGCTTTTGAGCGAGCGTGATTGATAGTACGCGTCCGCTTTTGGCCCGTCTTCACGGGTGATCAATCCGCGCGCCCGCACCTGTCGACGCAGCGATTTCCAGTGCATAACAAAGGCGGCCTTGCCCGAGCCGTCGAGCTCTTGCGCTTTTGCGCTGCCATAGTTGGTGTAGAAAACAAACGCGTCGTCCTCAATATCCTTGAGCAAGACAACACGCGCATTCGGCATCCCGGACGCGTCCACCGTGCTCAGCGCGATTGCATTCGGATCATTCACCTCCGCACCGTCGGCCTCTGCCAACCAAGCACGCGTCAGCGCAAAAGGATCGTCGCCCGCAAAGATCCCCGATCTATCCATCAACACATACTCCGCATCCGTAACTTGGCACCAAACTGGAGGGATCCACGGACGTCAGTCTCCCTTTGATCAGAATATTACATCCTTACCGTGTATTGCAACCGTATCCTGTCACCTTGACGGCGTAGATCGCTTTGCGAAGTCGCTCGCGCTCTCTTGATGGGCCGCACCCAATGGCGTAGACCGTAAAAAGGGCCAGAAAATACGGAGTGCTGGGGTATGTCGAACAATCTTATGGCGGGCAAACGGGGGCTGATCATGGGATTGGCTAACGACAAATCAATTGCCTGGGGCATAGCAAAGCAGCTTGCCGATGCAGGGGCCGAGCTGGCCTTTTCTTATCAAGGGGATGCGTTGAAGAAACGTGTGGACCCGCTGGCCGCCTCGCTTGGCTCCGACATTGTGCTGCCCTGTGATGTGGGTGACGAGGCCTCGATTGACGCGCTCTTTGCTGGCTTGGGCGAGCGGTGGGAGAATCTGGACTTCATCGTACATGCCATCGGGTTTTCCGATAAAAACGAATTGCGCGGCCGCTATGTCGATACCACACGGGGCAACTTTGCCCTGTCGATGGATATTTCCGTCTACTCCTTTACTGCTGTGGTGCAACGCGCCGAAAAGATGATGAAGAACGGCGGCTCGTGCCTGACGCTCACCTATTACGGTGCTGAAAAGGTCATGCCGCATTATAACGTTATGGGCGTGGCCAAGGCTGCACTTGAGGCATCGGTACAATACCTCGCCGAAGACCTTGGCAAGGACGGCATCCGCGTCAACGCCATCTCCGCAGGCCCGATCAAGACATTGGCCGCGTCGGGCATCGGCGATTTCCGCTATATTATGAAGTGGAACGAATATAACTCGCCCCTGCGCCGCAATGTGACCATCGACGAGGTCGGCAAATCCGCGCTGTTCCTGCTGTCCGATCTGGGCTCTGGCACCACGGGTGAGAACCTGCACGTCGACGCAGGCTATCACGTGGTCGGCATGAAAGCAGTCGACGCCCCCGACATGGCCAAAGGCTAAGCGGCTACCATGACCCTCGCCCATCTCATCGCATTCAACGCTGTGCTGATCGTCTCGATCCTCAGCCCGGGTGCGGCGTTTTTGATGGCTGTGCGCAGTTCCATCTCGAACGGGCGGCGGGCGGGCATTGCGACGGGTCTGGGCTTGGGCTTCATGGCCAGCCTCTGGACCTTGGCCGCGTTGCTGGGCATGGACGCGCTCTTTGCCCTGTTTCCATGGGCCTTTGCCACGCTGAAGATCGGCGGCGCGCTCTACCTGATCTATCTTGCGATCACCACGTGGCGCGGCGCCAGCGCGCCGGTCAATGCCGCCCCCAAAGCGCAAAGCCGTGCGTTCGTCGACGGGATGCTGGTCAACCTCGGCAATCCCAAATCGGTCCTCTTCGCGGCCGCCGTGCTGGTCGTGGTCTTCCCCCCCAACCTGAAATCGCACGAGATCGCGTTTATCACCCTCAACCATCTGGCGCTGGAAATCGCCTTCTACACCGCCTGCGCCTT
Organism: Sulfitobacter aquimarinus; assembly: GCF_040149565.1. Classification (NCBI taxonomy): domain Bacteria; kingdom Pseudomonadati; phylum Pseudomonadota; class Alphaproteobacteria; order Rhodobacterales; family Roseobacteraceae; genus Sulfitobacter; species Sulfitobacter aquimarinus. Next base: position 223,699 of record NZ_JBEFLO010000005.1, on the reverse strand, counting down.
CATCCTCACAGCCCCCGCCCCCCGCGCACAATTCCTGCGCGCCAAGCCGGTGATCGACCGCACCGCCGCCGTACTTTTGGGCGGTCTGGGCCTCAAACTCCTCTTACAAAGGTAACGCTACAATGTCCGACACCCGCCTGCCCCACGAAAAAGGCTTTCACATCAGCTGGGACCAAATCCACCGCGACAGCCGCGCATTGGCATGGCGTCTGGACGGCAAAGGCCCCGACGATGGCGCATGGCGGGCGGTCGTCGCGATCACCCGTGGCGGCATGGCCCCCGCAATGATCGTCGCCCGCGAGCTGGACATCCGCACCGTAGACACGATCTCGGTCGTCTCCTACCACTCGGGCGGCGGCAAAGCCGACCAGCGCCGCGAGGCAAAGGTCCTCAAATCCCCTGACCCCGAGATGATGGGCGACGGCACCGGCATCCTCGTCATCGACGATCTCGTCGACAGCGGCAAAACACTCGAACTGGTGCGCCAACTCTACCCCAATGCCCATTTCGCCACCGTCTATGCCAAACCCGAGGGCGAGCCGATGGTCGACAGCTTCATCACCGGCGTCTCCCAAGACACCTGGATCTTCTTTCCATGGGACATGGCCCTTCAGTATGTTGAACCCTACCGCGGCAAAGACTAACCCCACAGCCCCTTTCTTTATTTTGCCCTTAAACTCAATCCCGCACTCTTTCCCCTCGCAAGGCCCGCTATGACGCCCCCCCGCACAGCCACAACCTTCCCCCCTCCCGTGATGGAAGCCCGCCGCTGGCTGGAGGGCGTCACATTTCCCGCCGACCGCCCGCTGATCAACGTGAGCCAAGCCGCCCCCGTCGATCCGCCCCACCCCGACATGCGCCGCGCCATGGCCGATGTGGTGTTGGGCGATGACAGTGCCCATCTCTATGGCCCTGTGCTGGGCAACCCTGCCCTGCGCACCGAGCTGGCCGCACGAACCGCACGCATCTACGCAGGAGAGGTCACACCCCAAAACATCTGCATCACCTCTGGCTGCAATCAGGCCTTTGCCGCCGCCATCGCCGCCCTGTGCAGCGACGGGGACGAGGTGATCGTGCCCGTGCCTTGGTATTTCAACCATAAGATGTGGCTCGATATGTCTGGGGCCACCTCTGTCCCGCTGACCTGTGGCGACGATATGATGCCCGATCCGGCGCAGGCCGAGGCGCTCATCACCCCGCGCACCCGCGCCATCGTTCTGGTAACACCCAACAACCCAACAGGTGCCGAATATCCCGACGGGCTGATCAACGCGTTCTTTGATCTGGCACAAACGCACGGCCTTAAGCTCATCGTGGATGAAACCTACCGCGATTTTCACAGCCACAGCGGCACACCGCACAGCCTGTTCCAGCGCAGCGACTGGCAGAACACGCTGGTTCAGCTCTACTCCTTTTCCAAAGCCTACCGCCTGACGGGGCACCGCATCGGCGCGCTTGCCGCCTCTCCCGCGCTTTTGGCCGAGATCGAGAAATTCCTCGACACCGTTGCCATTTGCCCCGCCCAGATCGGCCAGCACGCCGCCCTTTGGGGGATGCGAAACCTCGACCAGTGGTTGACAGGCGAACGTGACGAAATCCTGCGCCGCCGCAGCGCCATCACCGACCAGATGCCGCGCCTTGTGGCCAATGGCTGGCGTTTGCGCGGTTTAGGCGGCTATTTCGCCTATATGGAGCATCCCTTTGCCCTCGGCAGCGCCGATCTGGCCCCGCTGATGGTCAAGCAGGCGGGCATTTTGTGCCTGCCCGGCACGATGTTCTACCCCGACAACACGCCCCAAGCCGCGCATGAGCTGCGCATCGCGTTCGCCAATCTGGACGCGGACGGCATCACTACCCTGTTTGACCGTCTCGAAGCGCTGGATCTGCAACCGCGCTAGCCCCTCTTGCCCCTGTGCGGATCAGCCCTTAGACAGGTCAAAACCGCGCTGAGGGAGCACCGAAAGATGGCACAGAAATCAAGCATCGGCAAAACCGCCATGTGGGGCCTTATGGGCCTGTTGTTCCTTGGCTTGGGCGGCTTTGGCGCCGTGAACCTGAGCGGCAATATCCGCACCATCGGCAGCGTGGGTGACAAACCCATCGCCGTCGACACCTACGCCCGCCAGATCCAGCAGGAATTGCAGGCCACCAGCCGCCGCACCGGCACCCCGATGAGCTTTGCCCAAGCGCAGCAGCTGGGCCTTGACCGCGCTGTGCTGCAACGCATCCTGCGCGACCGCGCACTCGATCACGAGGCGACCCAGATCGGCCTGTCCATCGGCGACGAAGAACTGCGTGACCGCATCCTGCAAGTCGCATCGTTCCAAGGGATCGACGGAGAATTCGACCGCGAAGGCTATGCCCAGTCGCTGCGCTCTGCCGGTCTGAGCGAAGCCGAATTCGAGGTAAGCCTGCGCGAGGAAGCCGCCCGCCAATTGCTGCAAGGCGCAGTGCTGAGCGGTGTTGAAATGCCCGCCGTCTACTCCGAAACACTGGTGGCCTTTGTCGGCGAACGTCGCGATTTCACATGGACATTGCTGGACGAGGACACGCTGGAAACCCCCATCGCCGCCCCTGACGATGCCGCGCTGAAAGCATATTTCGAGGCCAACGCCGAGACTTTCGTGCTGCCCGCCACCAAGAAAATCACCTACGCATGGCTCAACCCCACCGACATCATTGACCAGATCGAGATGCCCGAGGAAGAACTGCGCGCCGAATACGAGGCCCGCGCCGAGCAATATAACCAGCCAGAGCGCCGTCTGGTCGAGCGTCTGGTCTTTGCCGATCAAACCGCCGCCGATCAGGCCGCAGCGGCCCTCGAAGTGGGCGGCTCCACGTTTGAGCAATTGGTGCAGGAACGTGGCCTTGCGCTGCAAGACGTGGACCTTGGCGATGTAGGCAAAGCCGCTTTGGGCGGTGCCGGTGATGTGGTATTCGGTGCAGAGGTCGGCGATGTGGTCGGCCCCGCGCCCAGCGATCTGGGGCCTGCCCTGTTCCGCGTGAACGCCGTGCTGCCTGCGCAAAACACCACGTTTGAACAAGCCGAGCCCGAGCTGCGCGATGCCCTCGCCACCGACCGCGCCATCCGTCTGGTCGAAGCGCGGGCCGAAGGCTTTGACGACAGCCTTGCAGGTGGGATCACTTTGGAGGCGCTGGCCGAGCAGACCGATATGACCTTGGGCCAGATCGACTGGACCGTCGACAGCTCTGACAGCATCGCCGCCTATGAAGGTTTCCGTCAGGCCGCTGCCACCATCAACGCGGGCGACTTTCCGAAGATCAAACAGCTGGATGATGGCGGCGTCTTTGCCATGCGTCTGGACGAAGCCCTGCCCGAGCGTCCCGCGACCTATGACGACGTCGCAGACGAGGTCGCTACCCGCTGGCGTGATGATCAGCTTGTGGCCGCGCTCAACGAACGCGCCGCGCAAGCCAAGGCCGCAATCGAAGATGGTGCCTCCCTGCCCGAGCTGGGCTTTACCGCCCGCGAAGAAGTCGACCAGATCCGCAGCGCCTTTATCGCGGCGACCCCTGCGGGGTTCATGGCCGAGGTCTTTGAGATGGCCGAAGGCGATGTCTCTATCCTTGAGGGCACCGATACAGTGGTGGTTGTCACGCTCGACGCGATCAAAGAAGCAGGCGACAGCGACGAGGCACAAGCCCTGACCGCGCAGCTGCGCCAGCAGCAAAACCAGTCGCTGGCCCGTGGCCTCTTCGAGGTCTTCGCAGATGACACGCTACAGCGTGCAGGCCAGTCCATTGACCCGCGTGCGATCAACGCCGTTCATGTGAACTTCCAGTAAGATGGCGATTATCCCTTCCTTCGACGACTTCGCGGCACGCTATAACGCGGGCGAACATCAGGTTGTCTATACCCGCCTTGCCGCCGATCTGGACACACCTGTGTCCTTGATGCTGAAACTTGGCGGGGCGGCGGAAAATGCCTTTATGCTGGAATCGGTGACGGGCGGCGAAGTGCGGGGCCGCTACTCGATCATCGGGATGAAGCCCGATCTGATCTGGCGCTGTCGCGGCACAGGTAGTGAGGTCAACCGCGATGCCCGCTATGACGCGGATGCCTATACGCCCATTGACGGTGATCCGCTGGACGCCCTGCGCGGCCTGATCGCCGAAAGCAAGATCGACCTGCCCGATGATCTGCCGCAATCTGCGGCGGGTCTGTTCGGCTACCTTGGCTATGACATGATCCGTCTGGTGGAGCGTTTACCCCACATCAATCCCGATCCGCTGGGCCTGCCCGATGCGGTCATGCTGCGCCCTTCGGTTATTGCTGTGCTGGACGGCGTGAAAGGCGAAGTCACTGTCGTCTCGCCGGCGTGGGTAGCCGAAGGGCAATCCGCCCGCGCAGCCTACGCCCAAGCCGCCGAGCGTGTCATGGACGCCGTGCGCGACCTAGAGCGCAGCCCCGCAGGCAATTCGCGCAACTTGGGCGATGCAGGCGACGCGCCGGAACCCGTCAGCAATTTCACCAAAGACGCCTATAAGGACGCCGTGCGCAAAGCGCAGGAATACATCAAAGCGGGCGACATTTTCCAAGTGGTCCCCAGCCAACGCTGGGCGCAGAACTTCCCGCAGCCGCCATTCGCGCTGTATCGTTCCTTGCGGCGCACAAACCCGTCGCCGTTTATGTTCTACTTCAACTTTGGCGGCTTTCACGTGGTGGGCGCCAGCCCCGAAATCCTTGTGCGGGTCTTCGGGCAGGAAATCACCATCCGCCCCATCGCAGGCACCCGTCCCCGCGGCAAAACCCCCGAAGAAGACCGCGCTCTTGAGGCCGATCTGATGGCCGACCAGAAAGAGCTGGCCGAGCATCTGATGCTGTTCGATCTGGGCCGCAACGATGTGGGCCGTGTTGCCAAGATTGGCACCGTGCGCCCGACTGAAGAGTTCATTGTGGAGCGCTACAGCCACGTCATGCACATCGTCAGCAACGTCGTGGGTGAACTGCGCGAAGGCTGTGACGCCCTTGATGCGTTTTTCGCAGGCATGCCCGCAGGTACGGTATCAGGCGCGCCCAAAGTCCGCGCAATGGAGATCATCGACGAGCTTGAGCCCGAAAAACGCGGCATCTATGGCGGCGGTGTCGGGTACTTCAGCGCGGGCGGCGATATGGACATGTGCATCGCCCTGCGCACCGCTGTGATCAAGGACGAGACGCTGTATATTCAAGCAGGCGGCGGCGTGGTCTATGACAGCGACCCCGAAGCCGAGTACATGGAAACGGTGCATAAATCCGGCGCCATCCGCCGTGCAGCCGAAGACGCGGCACGCTTTGACGATGGTGGCAACCGCTAGGCTGCGGTGTTGAGGACCGGCTTTTTGTTGCGCCTGTGCCGCTGCACCAGCTTTCGCTGCTGCTTGCCACGCATAATAGGACGCGCAGGCGGCATGGCCTGCCCCGCGAGTGGTGTGGGAAACAACGCCTCAATCTCGGCCCGCGCCGCAGGAGAGAGCGCCATCATCGCGAAGGGGCCGCAATAGAAGCTCTCGGTCGGGGTGCCTTCGGCGACGATAATTTCATGCCGTTTCATGACGATGTGGTAATAGGTGATGTCAGTGGGCGTTATCTGGAAGGCGATGCCGGGCAGACGGGTCAAATGCGCGGCACAGACCAGCGTTTCGGGGGTTTCCAGCATCCGCCGCACCACGGGCGAGCGCACCAGAAAGCGGTGCTGGGGCGAGACGCGCAAGTCACGCGATGGCACGCCGTCACCCAACGCGCCCGCACGGATGCAGACGGGCCGCAGGTTCGCCTGCCCTGCAAGAGCCGCCGCATCGCAATAGGAGGACAACACCTTCAACACAGGTTGCGGCCCGTGATCCAGCGTCAGGATTCCAGCACCCGCGCCCAAATTCTCAACCGCGACCGGGCCATCCGCTGTCTCGATAAGCGTCCCTTTTACAAAGCAGGCCAGATAGTCCTGATAAAGATTGTTCTGGGTATGAGAGGTGCGCGCCGAGTTGAACGTATAACTTGTCCCCGGCACCATCGCGACGGTTGAGACGATCCCGTCTACCGCGCCCTGCTGGTAGCCGTCTCCGCCAAAGTGGAAGGACGTGACTTTGTGGCCCGATGTCGTGTTGATCAGGTCATAGGCCGTGTTGATCGACGTGCCTGCCGCTTGGGCGTTGCCATCAATATTGACGGCGTTGGTCAGCACTTGAGAGCCGTCAACCTCGTCAAAGATAAGGTCATCGTCATTGACCTCGATCAGCGTCGGCACGGCTCCTGCAACCAAGGTAAGCGTCCACGGCGTTCCACCGCCTGCGCTGGCACCTGTTTCAATGGGCAAGCCTCCGACAAAGTCAGAGGGGCTGTAAACATACAGGAACATTGGGCTATCCTCAGATTTCAACCCAAAGTTAGCCGCCTATTCAAGCAAGTTTATGTCGAATACGGTATAATAAAGTGGCAAATCGGCCTAGCGCTGCGCCAGTAACACCGCCGACACAGGTGCCAACGCGACGCTGCCCGCACGGTCCGCGAGACCCCAAACCAGCAGCGCCTCGATCGTCTCGGGGCGTAGACGGCCCATCATGATCACGCCGCCCTCTTGGCCTGCCTTGAACGCCGCCTGATCCAGAAAGCGGCGGATGACGCGGGCGGATTGGCCTTTGCTGTCAAAGTCACGGAACACAGGTGCGGCTGGCACCCCGTCCTTGACCGCCAGCTTCGGCATCGAGTTCAAGCCACGGCTTTGCGTGACCAACCCGTGGCCACTTGCCCGCAGGATACCCGTGACCTGATCGGCCACCTCGCGGGAACCTTGCAGCCCTTCGCCCAAACCTTCCAACACGCCGATCACGGCGGGCAATCCGTTCAGCGCCGCAGCCACTGACACTTCGGCATCCGAGGCCCGCGCCCCAGCGGGCAGGTCCAGCATGGCCAGAACCTCGAACCCTTCGGCGCGGTAACGCTCCATCCGTTCAAACGCGTCGGGCAACGAGACATCGACCGCAAAGCTGACGGGATAGGGAAAGCGTGACAGCGCGGGCAAGCCGATCTCGGCGGCGTCCAGATTAGCGCCTGCATCAACCAACAGCACGCTCATCAGCGGCTTGTTCTCGGGGTTCTCAAAGGGTTGGGCGTGGCGGCGGATGGGGGCCAGCTCTCCGCTGGTGGGGCCGCTGGCTTCGGTCACGGTTTGCACGGCGGCAGCGGCGGCACCTTCGCTGCGGTTTATCAGCGAATTGGCCGGGCGGCCCACCGTCAGGCGCGAATCCGCACCCAGTGTGGCCACACGCGTTCCGGGCACGGCTGCGATGCGCGGCTTGGGGGCGGCGGCGCGGGCGGCTGCGGCGGCTTGCGCGGCGGCCTCTTTTTCTGCCGCAGCCTCGGCGGCAGCAAGCGCCGCGGCCTTTTTCTGTTCATCGGTCAAGGGAGTTGGCACCACGATGGTAATCGCCTCCCCGCCCCATTCCGCATCCTTGACAGGTTTGGGCGGGGCTGCGGGCGATTGCAGCACGTCTGAATCGGGCGTGTCATCGGGGATCATCGGGGCCAACGCCTGCGGATTTGGCAGCACCGGCTCGTCGGGTTGGACTTGCGTGCTGAGATCCAGCGCCAGCGGGTCGGGCGCGGTCAGGCTGTCCGCTTCGCCTGTTTCGGGCTGTGGCGCACGGGCGGGCACATCGGGCACGGTGTCTTCGGCCTGCGCCCCGATCACGGCCAGCGGAATCGGGCGCGGCGCAAGCGGCGTGGCTTGATCCACGGGCGGCGTCACAGGCTCGCTTTGCAGGGCGGCGGTTTGCACTGTCTCGTCCACATCGCTGTCCACTTGCGGCGCAAGGGCGGCGGGTGCGGGTTCTTTCGGCAAGTCTTCGCCTGCGGGCGCGCGCAGCGTCACTGCGGGCTGTGTGGTGGTGGCTGTTGCCTCGCTTGTCACAACGGCTGCGGCGGGGGGCGTGGCGGGCGCGACCGGTGCCATGCTGCCCGCATCGCCCACTTCTGGTCCGGGTCCGGGTTGCATGGGAACAAGGACGGATATCGCCCCTGCCACACCAACGCTAAAGACTGCGCCCAATGCGATTCCGCTCAATATACCTTGTGCCATGGCTACGCCACCTTTGTCCTGTTTACGCCCCACCCGCTGCATCCGGGATATTAAGCTCCCGTTAATGGCGGATCGGGTGGCCGAGCCTCTTGACGATTGCGTCCAAGACTGACCATCTACCCATTCACACTATACACCCGCAGCGCACCCCTTCTCTAGTCCCAAATACGAAGTTTGCCAAAGATGCTTTTGCTGATCGATAACTATGACAGTTTCACCTATAATCTGGTGCATTATCTGGGCGCTTTGGGCGCGCAGATGGACATCCGTCGCAATGACACGCTGAGCGTGGCCGAGGCGATGGCCCTGCGCCCTTCGGGCATCGTCCTGAGCCCCGGGCCGTGTGACCCCGCCCAGGCGGGTATTTGTCTGGAGTTGACCCATGCCGCCGCTGAAGCAGGCATTCCCCTGCTGGGCGTCTGCCTTGGGCACCAGACCATCGGCGAGGCATTTGGCGGCAAGGTCGTGCGCGCAGGCGAGATTGTGCATGGCAAGATGGGCCAGATGCAGCACAAGGGCACGGGGCTATTCGCGGGCCTGCCCACGCCCTTTGCGGCCACGCGCTATCATTCGCTGATCGTGGAACGCGCCAGCCTGCCCGACTGCCTTGAAATCACGGCAGAGTTGGAGGACGGCACGATCATGGGCCTCCAACACCGCAGGCTGCCCATCCACGGCGTGCAGTTCCACCCTGAATCCATCCGCTCCGAGCATGGGCACGCCCTGCTGGAAAACTTCCTCAAGGAGGTGAAAGAGCCCGCATGAGTGAACAGCTTAAACCCCTGATTGATGCCGCCGCCAACGGCCCGCTGACCCGTACGCAGGCCGAGGACGCCTTTGGCATCCTGTTCGACGGCAAAGCCACGCCCAGCCAGATTGGCGGGCTTTTGATGGCGCTGCGCACCCGCGGCGAGACGGTGGATGAATATGCTGCCGCCGCCGCTGTGATGCGGGCCAAATGCAACGCCGTGCGCGCGCCCGAAGGAGCGATGGACATCGTGGGCACCGGTGGTGACGGCAAAGGCACGCTCAACATCTCGACTGCGACGGCCTTTGTGGTCGCGGGCGCAGGGGTTGTTGTGGCGAAACACGGCAACCGCAACCTCAGTTCGAAATCAGGTGCTGCGGATGCGCTGACGCAAATGGGGCTGGAGACAATGGTGGGCGCGCCCGTGGTTGAACGGGCGCTGAAAGAGGCGGGCATCGGTTTCATGATGGCCCCCATGCACCACCCCGCCATCGCCCACGTCATGCCCACACGGGCCGAGCTGGGCACGCGCACGATCTTCAACATTCTGGGGCCATTGACCAACCCCGCAGGCGTGAAACGCCAGCTTACAGGCACCTACCTGCGCGAACTCACGCGTCCCATGGCCGAGACCCTGCAACAACTGGGGTCCGAGGCCGCGTGGCTTGTGCATGGCTCGGACGGCACGGACGAGCTGACGATCACGGGCGTCAGCTGGGTCAGCGCCCTCAAAGACGGCGCAATCACCGAGATCGAGGTACATCCCGAGGACGCAGGCCTGCCCGAACATCCCTTTGACGACATCGTCGGCGGCACGCCCGAGGAAAACGCCGTTGCCTTCAACGCGCTGCTGGACGGGGCGCAGAATGCCTACCGCGATGCGGTGCTGCTGAACTCTGCCGCGGCGTTGCTGGTGGCGGGTGCCGCGCCCGATCTGAAAACAGGGGTCGAGATGGCCCGCACCAGCATCGACAGTGGCGCTGCGCGGGACAAGATCACCGCCGTCGCCCGCATCACCCAAGAAGGCTGATGTTCGACCTCTCCCGCCTTGGCGCGTGGCGCGATCTGGCGTTTTTCGACGCGGACCTGCCCGCAATCGCAGCCAAGCTGGCGTCGGAAGACCGCACCATTCTGCCGCCCGCCGCGCAGGTGTTTGGCGCGCTCGAGCGGACGCAGCCCGACGATGTGCGGGTCGTGATCCTGGGTCAGGACCCCTACCCGCAGGTTGGCAAAGCGGATGGCATCGCATTTTCAATCCCCGACACCTACCCGCGCCCCAATCGGCGCGACAGCCTTGATAATATTCGTGGCGAATTGCACGCCGATCTGGGCATCTTGCGGCGCGGCACATCCCTGCACGACTGGCCCGACAAAGGCGTACTGATGCTCAACTGCCTTGCGCTGACCGTCCCCGAGGGCAAGGCGGGCGGGCACCGGTCGCTGGGGTGGAAGACCCTCACGGGCCAAGTGCTGGCCCGATTGGCAGGCCACCCCCGCGCCTATCTGCTGTGGGGAGCGGATGCGCATAAGGCCGCCGCTGAAGTGGACCCCGCGCAGAACTTCAAGCTACAATCCTCGCACCCCTCGCCGCTGGGCTGGAAGAAAACAGGGACGCATTTTGAAGCCTTCCACGGCTCAAAGCCGTTTAGCCGCAGCAATGCGTGGTTGCGCAGCATGGGCCATGAGGCCATAAACTGGGACGAACCGGAGGGCCTATGACGCAAACAATCCTTGAAAAGATCAAAGCCTACAAGCTTGATGAAATCGCCGCCGACAAGGCCGCCGTGCCCTTGGCCGAGGTTGAAGCGCAGGCCGCAGCCGCCGACCCCGTGCGCCCCTTTGGTGATGCCTTGTTCGAGGCATCGGTCGAGAATTACGGCCTGATCGCCGAGATCAAGAAGGCCAGCCCGTCCAAGGGCCTCATCCGTGAGGATTTCCAACCCGCCGAGCTGGCCGCGGCCTACGCTACAGGCGGGGCCACCTGCCTGTCCGTGCTGACCGACACGCCCAGCTTTCAGGGGGCCAAGCAATTCCTGATCGACGCCCGCGCCGCCTGTGATCTGCCCGTGCTGCGCAAGGATTTCATGTACGACACCTATCAGGTCGCCGAAGCCCGCAGCATGGGCGCCGATTGCATCCTGATCATCATGGCCAGCGTCTCGGACTCCCAGGCAGCCGAGCTTGAGGATGCCGCGATCCACTACGGTATGGATGCGCTGATCGAGACGCATAACGCCGAAGAGCTGGAGCGTGCGCTGCACCTCAAATCCCGCTTGATCGGCGTCAACAACCGCAACCTGAACACCTTTGAGACAACGCTCGACACCACGCGCAAGCTGTCGAAACATATCCCCGGTGAACGGATGATTATCTGCGAAAGCGGGCTGAATACGCCCGAGGATCTGGCCGATATGGCCCGCTACGGTGCGCGGAGCTTCCTGATCGGCGAAAGCCTGATGCGGCAGGAAGATGTAGCTGCGGCCACGCGCAAGCTGCTTGCCAATCCGCTGCGTGCGGGGGGCATGTAATGGCGCTGACGCATTTCGACGGCGAGGGGCACGCCCATATGGTCGATGTCTCGGGCAAGGCCGTGACATCGCGCATCGCCACGGCTGAAAACCACATCAAGATGCAGCCAGAAACCTTTGATATCATTTCCGAAGGTCGCGCCAAGAAGGGTGATGTGCTGGGCGTGGCGCGCCTTGCCGGCATCATGGCCGCCAAGCGCACGGCCGATTTGATCCCGCTGTGCCACCCGCTGCCCATCACCTCTGTCGCGGTTGAGTTGGTGCCCGACGCCACCCTGCCCGGCATTCGCATCACAGCCACCGTAAAGACCACCGGCCAGACCGGCGTCGAGATGGAGGCGCTAACGGCGGCCTCGGTTACGGCCCTTACCGTCTATGACATGAGCAAAGCCGTGGACAAAACGATGGAGATCGGCGGGCTGCGCGTGACGCTGAAGGACGGCGGCAAATCGGGCCGCCACACCGCGCCGTGATCCCCGTCGCGCAAGCGCTGGACGATCTGTTTGCGCTGTGCCGCACCACCCAGACCGAAGACATCCCCCTGCGCCTTGCCGCAGGCCGCGTGCTGGCCCGCGATGTAGCCGCCACGCGCACACAGCCCCCCTTTGCCGCCTCCTCGATGGACGGCTACGCCCTGCGCCGCGCCGAGGTGGAGCCCGACGCCATGTTCAAGGTCATCGGCGAGGCCGCGGCGGGCCACCGTTTTGAGGGGACGGTTGGCGCGGGTCAGGCCGTGCGCATCTTTACCGGCGCACCTCTGCCTGACGGCGCGGATTTCATCGTCATCCAAGAAGACACCACGCGGCGCGGCGATCTGATCACTTTAGGCCACAGTGTCGGGACCAAAGACAACATCCGTCCTGCCGGTGGCGATTTTACCAAAGGGCAAAAGATCACCGCCCCGCGCCGCTTGCGCCCTGCCGATATTGCCCTGCTGGCCGCGATGAACATCGCCCGTGTGCCTGTGTACCGCAAACCCGTCGTGGCGATCATGGCCACGGGAGACGAGCTGGTGCAACCGGGCGAGACGCCCGGCCCCGACCAGATCATCGCCTCCAACACCTATGGCCTTGCCGCGCTGCTGGAGGCTGAGGGCGCCAGCACGCGGCTGATACCGATTGCGCGGGATACCTCTGCCTCGTTGAAACGCGCCTTCGAATTGGCGTCGGATGCGGATCTGATCATCACCATCGGCGGAGCCTCGGTCGGGGATCATGATCTGGTGGCCCCCGTCGCGGCAGAACTGGGGATGCGCCAGTCGTTCTACAAAGTTGCCATGCGTCCGGGCAAACCGCTGATGGCGGGGCAATTGGGGGATGCGGTGATGGTCGGCCTGCCCGGCAATCCTGTTTCCGCCATGGTCTGCGGCACGGTCTTTGTGGCCCCCATGATCCGCGCCATGCTGGGGCTGGGTCGGGCTGCCGCCCCCCGCGTATCCATCCCACTGGCCGCCGCCATCCCCGCCAACGGCCCGCGTGAGCATTACCAAAGGGCGGTTATCGCAAACGGCGCGGTCACGCTGGAGCCTCGGCAAGACAGCTCCCTGCTCAGCGTATTGTCACAGGCCAACGCGCTGCTGGTACGCCCGCCCCATGATCCCGAACACCCCGCTGGCGCGATCGTAGAGGTGATCAAGCTGTAACGACGGTTGACACAAAACCAGAACATCCCTAGAACAAAAAGTGATAAAACAAACAGGGGATGCGCCGTGCTTACAAAAAAACAACTCGATCTGTTGGCCTTTATTCACAAACGGGTGCAGCGCGACGGCGTCCCGCCCAGCTTTGACGAGATGAAAGAGGCGCTTGATCTGCGCTCCAAGTCAGGCATCCACCGCCTGATTACCGCGCTGGAAGAACGCGGATTTATCCGCCGCTTGGCTCACCGTGCCCGCGCGATCGAAGTTGTGAAGCTCCCCGACAGTATGACAGGCAGCGGCTTTACCCCCCGCGTGATCGAAGGGGACAAGCCCGATACCTCCGCCCCCGCAAACGCCATGCCCGTCTCGACGATCGAGGCGACCGAGCTGCCCGTGATGGGCAAGATCGCCGCGGGTGTTCCGATTGAAGCAATCAACCAGCGCTCCAGCGGCGTGACCGTGCCCAATTCGATGCTCTCGGGCAATGGCGCACATTACGCGTTGGAGGTGAAGGGCGATTCGATGATTGAGGCGGGGATCAACGATGGTGACGTTGTGATCATCCGCGAAACGGCTGTTGCCGATGACGGTGATATTGTTGTCGCCTTGGTTGAGGATCACGAGGCGACGCTCAAGCGGTTCAAGCGCAAGGGCAATGCCATCGCGCTGGAGGCTGCAAACCCCGCTTTCGAGACCCGCGTGCTGCCCGCCGACAGGGTCAAAGTACAAGGCCGCTTGGTCGGGTTGATCCGCTCTTACTAAGGTTTTTTGACACTGCTGCGCCGCGCGAACTGTTCGGGTTTGCGCGGCGTTTTCTTGTCTGGCCAATGGGTCCACAACCGCTCGCCTGCGATGGTGCGGGCGGTGGTCAGGACGGCGCCCTTGGTGCCCAGATCATAGGCCAAGGCACCTGTGTGCTTCAGCGTGTCGGGATCATGCACCGTGCAGGGCAGATCATCCGCGGGCATCGGAACGGAACTGACCACAATCTGCCCCGCATCACAGCCTTCAAAGGCCGCGACAGCGCGTTTGCCCGACAGGTGGATCACGCTGCCGCCCGCCTGCCAGCGGGTGTTGGCGATATACTGGTCATCGCCGTCGCCGTCATTCTCCAGCCAATTGCGGGCGGCGAACCCTGCCCCGCGCTTTTTGCTAAGCGCGCGCCCGTCGTCAGTCATCACTCCCACCAATGTGCCCGTGTCCGAGATCAGGACATCGGGCCGCTCTGTCTCGGCCCAAAGCATGAAGGAGGCGGCCATGGCCACTGCGCCACCCCAGCGCAAACGCCCGCGCCACAACAGCAAAGTCAGAAACCCAAGCGCCAGCAGTGGCAAAACAGCCCCCGACGGCCCGACCACATAAGTCCGCGACTGCGGCAGGTTGGCGACAAAATGCGCGACAGACAGGATCCAGTCGACGCCAAGGCTCATCGCCCACAAGCCAATGCTTTCCAGCCCGATGGGCGCAAGGACCACGGCAACCACCGCCGCGGGGATCACCAGAACCCCCATCAGCGGGACCGAGACCAGATTGGCCAACAGCCCGTATTGCGCGATGGCGTTGAAATGCGCAGCGCCAATCGGAGCCGTGGCAAACCCCGCCACAGCCGAGGAAATCACAACAGCCACAACAGGTTGCAGCCATTTCGGCCCCAGCACAATCTGCCCGTCCCGCATCCAGCCAAAGATCGCCACCAGCGCAGTGGTCGCAGCGAATGACATCTGGAACCCCGGCCCCATCAGCGCCTCGGGCCGCATCACCAGAACGATTGTTGCGGCGATTGCCACCGCCCGCAGGCTGATCGCCCGCCGCCCGATCATCAGCGCACATAGCGCCACCGCCACCATGACAAAAGCGCGTTGCGTGGCGACATTGCCGCCCGACAGCGCCAAATACCCCGCCGCCGCAACCAAGGCGCCCGCCGCTGCAATGCTGCGGGCAGGCACGCGCAGCACCAGCGGCGGGATCAGCGCCAGCACGATCCGCAGCGCGGCAAAGACAACCCCCGACATAAGCCCCATATGCAGTCCCGAAATGGCCAGCAAATGCGCGAGGTTACTGGCCCGCAACGCGTCCAGCGCTGATTGGCTGATGGCTGATCGGTCTCCCGTTGTGATCGCTGCCGCAAAGCCGCCTGTATCGCCGCCCAACACCTGCTGGATCCGCTCGGACGCGGCCATGCGGACGCGGAATACGCCCAAGCCCCCCGCAGGATCGGCTACGCCCATCAGCGGCGTGCGGGCATATCCCACCGCGCCAAGCCGCGCAAACCACGCGTGGCGCTGGAAATCAAAACCGCCCGGCTCAACCGGGCCAGAGGGGGGCGACAGATGCCCCGTAAGCATCACCTGCAAGCCGGGCTCAACCGCGATGTCCAAGCTGCGGTCGCCATGCAGCGACAGGCGCACGCGGTGGGGGGTGCGTTCAGGGGGCACGCGGTCGAGGCGCACGTGATCCAGCGTCAGCCGCAGCGCATCGGACTGGCTGCGGTCAATCGCAACGATCCGCCCCTCAACCGCGCCGTAGTAGCGAAACTCCAACACCGGCCCCGCGACGCTATGCGCACGCGCCGAGGCCAGCAGAAAGCCCGCCCCGATCAGCACCCCCGCCATGGCTAACGGGCGCAGCGGTTCGGGCAAGGTCCGCGATAAAAAGAAGCACAGGAAGGTGATGAACCCCGCGCGGGCCAGCTCAATCCCCGATGGTTCAACCCTGAGGGAGAAATAGCAGCCGATGCCGACGGCAAGGCAGACAGGCACCCAACCGAATAACGCGCCCCGCTGGGCACGCATCATCTGCGCAAAGCTGTGTGCCGCGCCCATTACTTGCCCCCGTTCGCTGCACTGGATAGACAGGCGTAAACCATAGGCGCGTGGTGGTTACCAAAAGGTAAACGTAACAAAACCGTTAACGCCCGCGCTCCGACCTATTCCCGAAAGGACCCTGCCCCATGTGCGCTGATGTCGTCACCCGTTTTGCCCCGTCCCCCACTGGTTTTCTGCATATTGGCGGCGCACGCACGGCGCTGTTCAACTGGCTCTATGCCCGCGGCCGTGGCGGCAAGTTCCTGTTGCGGATCGAGGACACGGACCGCGCACGCAGCACGCCCGAAGCGACACAGGCCATTCTGGACGGCATGGCGTGGCTTGGTCTGGACCATGACGGCGACGTGATCAGCCAACACGACATGGCCCCGCGCCACATAGAGGTCGCTCATGCGCTGCTGGAAAAAGGTGCGGCGTTCAAATGCTTTGCCACGCAGGAAGAAATCGAAGCGTTTCGTGAGGCCGCCCGCGCCGAGGGGCGCAGCACGCTCTACCGCTCGCCCTGGCGGGACGCGGATGCGTCCAGCCACCCCGACGCGCCGTTCGTGATCCGGATCAAAGCGCCGGACGCGGGCAAAACCGTGATCCGCGACACGGTGCAAGGTGATGTGACCATTGATAATGCACAGCTGGACGACATGATCCTTCTGCGCTCGGACGGGTCGCCCGTCTATATGCTGGCGGTGGTGGTGGATGACCACGATATGGGCGTGACCCATGTGATCCGCGGGGATGATCACCTCAACAATGCCGCGCGGCAGATGATGATTTATCACGGTATGGGCTGGGACGTGCCCGTCTGGTCGCACATCCCGCTGATCCACGGCGACGACGGCAAAAAGCTGAGCAAACGCCACGGCGCTTTGGGCGCGCAGGAGTATCAGGTCATGGGCTACCCCGCCGCGGGCATGCGCAACTATCTGGCCCGTCTCGGATGGAGCCACGGGGACGACGAGTTTTTCAGCGACGCACAGGCGCTGGAGTGGTTCGACATTGACGGAATCCGCAAAAGCCCCGCGCAATTTGACTTTAAAAAGCTGGAAAATATCTGTGGCCAGCACATCGCCGCTGCAAATGACGCTGCGTTGCGGCACGAATTAGCGGCGTATTTGGAAGCGGCAGGCAAGCCCGCGTTGAGTGACGCACAATTAAACGGTTTGGAAAAGGCGATGTACTGCCTAAAGGAGCGGGCCAAGACATTGCCCGAACTCATTGAAAAGGGTCACTTTGTTGTGGCATCGCGCCCCATTGAGGCCGACGAGAAAGCCGCCAAGCATCTGGATACGGTATCCCGTGGTATACTGAGCGAATTGACGCCGCATCTGCAAGATGTTAGCTGGGAAAGGGAGACGCTGGAGGAGGTTCTGAACGGTTTTGCCGCCGCCAAGGACACCAAGTTCGGCAAACTTGCGGGGCCGCTGCGTGCAGCCCTTGCGGGACGTGCCGCGACACCTTCGGTGTTTGACATGATGTTGGTTCTGGGCCGTGAGGAAACGATCGCCCGTCTGACAGATGCCGCTGCCTGATCGACAGTCATAAACCTGTCATTAAGGATGCGTTAGATAGAGATAACGGATGCGCAGGCTACGGCCACGCACCACGGGTGCAGCCTGCGCCTGCCGCCAACCTAGAAGGGGACAAGCCTATGGCCGAGAGTACAAAATCAGCGACATTGACCGTCGGAGACAAAACCGTTGAATTGCCGATCTTCACGCCCACCTCGGGGCCTGATGTCATCGACATTCGCAAACTTTACAGTCAGGCGGGCGTGTTCACCTATGACCCGGGCTTTACCTCGACCGCGTCTTGCGACAGCACCATCACATTCATTGACGGTGACGAAGGTATCCTGACCCACCGTGGCTATGCCATCGGCGAATTGGCTGAAAAATCCCACTACCTCGAAGTCTGCTTTTTGCTGCTCTACGGTGAACTCCCCTCGCCCAAGCAGCTGGAAGAGTTCGAGGATCTGGTGACCAACCACACCATGCTGCACGAGCAGATGATGAACTTCTTCCGTGGCTTCCGCCGCGATGCGCACCCGATGGCCGTTATGGTGGGTGTGGTCGGCGCGATGTCCGCGTTCTACCACGACAGCACCGACATCAACGATCCGCACCAGCGCGACGTTGCCTCAATCCGTCTGATCGCCAAGATGCCGACGATTGCAGCGATGGCGTATAAGTACACCATCGGCCAGCCGTTCGTGTATCCGCGCAACGATCTGGACTATGCCTCGAACTTCCTGCGCATGTGTTTCGCCGTCCCTGCCGAGGATTACGTCGTTGACCCGATCCTGAGCCGTGCAATGGACCGCATCTTTACCCTGCACGCCGATCACGAGCAGAACGCCTCGACCTCGACCGTGCGTCTGGCGTCTTCTTCGGGTGCCAACCCCTTCGCCTGTATTGCGGCGGGCATTGCGTGTCTTTGGGGCCCTGCCCACGGTGGCGCAAACCAGGCCTGTCTTGAGATGCTCAAGGAAATTGGCACGCCCGACCGCATTCCCGAATTCATCGCCCGTGCGAAGGACAAAAATGATCCATTCCGCCTGATGGGCTTTGGCCACCGCGTTTACAAAAACCGCGATCCGCGTGCCACTGTGATGAAGCAATCGGCGGATGAAGTGCTGGAACTGCTGGGCGTGGACAACAACCCGATCCTGCAGGTCGCCAAAGAGCTGGAAAAGCAGGCGCTGGCCGATCCGTACTTTGCCGAGAAAAAGCTGTTCCCGAATGTCGACTTCTATTCGGGCATCATTCTCGAAGCGATGGGTTTCCCGACGTCGATGTTCACCCCGATCTTCGCGCTGGCGCGGACAGTGGGCTGGATTTCACAGTGGGAAGAGCAGCTCAACGATCCGCAGCTTAAAATTGGCCGCCCGCGTCAGCTGTATCAAGGTGAAGATGTGCGCCCCTATGTGGACATCGAAAACCGCTGACCCTAGCGACAGTAAAATCAACAAAGCCCCGGATGCGATCAGCCTCCGGGGCTTTTTGCATTTGGGGCGATGGTGCGGGGGAAATAAGGCAAGATTTGGACAGCCCTCCCCGCTGTCTGACGGACCACAGCAGCGCCTGCCGCCCAGAACCCAACAAGTATGAAAATCGCGCCCGATCCGCCAAAAACCAAGAAGAATCAACGCGAATCCGCGAATCGCATTCTCTGGACCTGCCGACGTGCTTGTGCGCAATACTGCAAAAGGGCGCGGATTGTCGCCGATACATCAACAGGGCTCGAAACAGAAAAGCCGAAAACAGGGCGAAAATGTGGCATTGTTTCAGGCTTGGGTACAATAGTTAACGCACGCTTGACCGCTAGCGGATCGCTTGCATAGTCAGGGTTAAGTTTTTCGTACAAGGAATGAATGCTATGTTGATGCTACTGGGACTTGCTGTGCCGCTTGCCATATTCGGTTTTGGATTTGGTGATGATGATGACGACAATGACGCAGTACGCGAGATGGGCAGTGATGATGCCGACGCGCTGCAAGGCGGTGAAGGCAATGACTTCATTGATGGCGCGGCCGGCGACGACATTCTGGAAGGTCTCGCAGGCGATGATACGGTCTTTGGCCGTGACGGCGAAGATGTCCTTGAAGGTGCCGACGGCGACGACATGCTGTGCTCGGGTGATGGCGACGACGTCGTGACCGGCAACCGCGGTCAGGATCTGATCGAGGGCCAGGGCGGCAACGACTGGGTGTCGGGCGATTATGGCTGGGACAACGTGCGCGGTGATGATGGCGACGACACGGTCATCGGTGGCCGCGGTGGCGACATCGTTGCAGGCGGCGAAGGTGACGACCTGATCTTTGGCGGCATTCTGGATGGCATCCCGCTGAACCTCGAAGAGCTGACAGCCCTGCGCGACGGTGGATCGCTTGAGGATCTGAACGGCGGCATCGAAATGCGCGACGACAGCCTTGGCAACACAGTGACAGGTGGCGCAGGTGACGATGACCTGATCCTCGGATCTTCCGATCTGGCAGCGGGCAACGAGGGTTTCGACACCTTCCACATCATGTCCGAACAGGTCGGCGAAGAAGCCGCCCGCATCGAGAACTTCAACGCGATCGAAGACGCAATCACTGTGATCGTGGACGACACCGAAGCCGATGCCGACATTACCGTCACAAATGTGAACGGCGACGCAGTGGTCAGCAGCGGCGACAACGTGTTGGTCCGTGTGACAGGTGCCGCAGGCTCGATCACCGAGGCGGACATCACGCTGATCGCAGAAGACACGATCGAGCAGCTGTTCGATCCGAACGCCGCAGCAGTAGCCTGATACTGAAGCCAGCGGGGGGGTGCATACGCCTCCCGCTGATCACGCTATCCGCCTGACAGGAGTTCCCCCCAAATGTCACCAACACCTCAAAATGCCCCCGTCCAGTACAAATGGTCCGAAGCCAAAAGCCTTTTGCCGAAACAGGCACAGTGCGAACGCGGCCCGACGGGCGCTTTGGTTCCCGACAGCAGCGGCAAGACCGACCACATCGCAGTTGTCTACGACGAAGGCGACACGCCCCCTGAAATCACCATCAAAAAAGTCTCGGGTTCGGTTCACACCGTACTGGCGGATGGGGTTGCAGTCGCGGTTGTTGCCCGCGCCACGGGCCGCGCGCCCAGCGTCTCTGACGTTCTGCTGGTCGAGCGTCGCATATACAGCTAGGCGCTGGTCAGCCTGTACGCATTGAAAAGCCGCCGCTCCGATGTTGGAGCGGCGGCTTTTGCATTTCATGTCGGCGGTAGGCCTAGCGGCCTTCGAAATGAGCGGCGCGTTTTCCCATAAAGGCCAGAACGCCCTCCTGAAAGTCGCGCGACTTGCCGCATTTGCCCTGCTCGCGGGCCTCCAGGTTCAGCTGATCCTCGAAACTGTTGTTCCAACTGTCGCGGATCACCTTCTTGACCGAAGCATAGGCGGCCGTTGGCCCCGCCGCCAGATGGGCCGCGCGTTCGCTCCAATGGGCGTTGAACTCGTGGTCGGGGACAGCTTTCCAGATCATCCCCCATTCATCGGCCTGATCGGCGCTGATCTTATCGGCAAACAGCGCGGCCCCCATCGCTTTGGCCATCCCCATCTGGCGCGGCATGGCATAGGTGCCGCCTGCGTCCGGGATAAGCCCGATGCGGGTGAAGGCCTGCAAGAAATACGCGCTTTGCGTGGCAAAGACCACATCGGTCGCCAGTGCGAGGTTCGCCCCTGCCCCCGCCGCAGGCCCGTTCACGGCCGCAATGGTCGGCACGGGGCATTCGGTGATGGCCTGCAACATGGGCGCGTATTCATCGCGCAGCATCCGCTCCAGATCGATCGAGCTGCCTGCACCGCTGTCGCCCAGATCCTGCCCCGAACAGAACGCCTTGCCCGCGCCGGTAATCACCACCACACGCGCCTCTTGGCCCCCAGCGGTAAAAGCGTGCTGGATTTCGGCCCGCATCTGGGTGGTCAGCGCGTTGTACTTGTCAGCGCGGTTCATGGTGATCAGGGCGACGCCCTCGCTCACCTCATAGGTAATCGTTTGATAATCCATAGCGCCCTCGTTCATCATTATGCTCACGCGACTTTATCACAGGTCGCCACGGCTACCAGAGGCAAGGGCGCATTCCTACGAGGCGTTATTTGTCCAGAATGTCACGCAGGGCGGCGTGTTCTTCCTCGCTCAGCCCTGCGTCTTGTGGCGCTTGCGCCTCTGCGCGGCCCCGTACATAGGCAACGCCCGCGATACCTGACAACAGCAGCATCAGCGGCCCAGCCGCCCACAGCAGCCAGTTCGCGCCGCCAAAGGTAGGTTTGAGCAACACAAACTCGCCGTAGCGGTCCACGATAAATTCCAGCGCCTGCGCATCACTGTCGCCCGCGACAAGACGCTCGCGCACCAGCAGACGCAGGTCTTTGGAGATGGGTGCGTTGCTTTCATCAATGCTTTCGCTTTGACACACGGGACAGCGCAGCCCCTTGGACAGGTTCAGCGCACGCTGTTCCAGTACAGGGTCCGACAGGACCTCGTCGGGCTCGACAGCTGCCAGCGGCGTGGCGAGCAGGGCGAATATCAGGGCGAGACGCTTCATTCTGCCGGCACCGCTGCTTGGCGCGTTTTTCGCGCTGTGACGCCCACGCGGAACCGCCTGTCCAGCAAACTAAATATGCCGCCCAATGCCATCAGCGCACAGCCGATCCAGATCCAGCTGGTCATGACTTTGATATAGGTCCGCACGGCCCAACCGCCGCCTTCCTGCTCGTCCCCGATCACCAGATAAAGGTCACGTTTGAAGTTCTGGTGAATCGCGGCCTCGGTGGTGGGCATCTGGGCGACGGGGTAAAAGCGTTTTTCGGGCGCAAGGGTAGCGATGAATGCGCCGTCCTGCGCCACGTCGATCACCGCCGTGGTGGCGACATAATTCGGCCCGTTGCCCTGCGTCACGCTGCGCAAAGTCATCTCATAGCCGTGCACCTCAAAGGGTTGGTCGATCTGCGCCACGCGGATGTCTTCCACCGTCCAGGCATAGATGCCCGCAACGCCCAACATGGTGATGCCCAGCCCTGCGTGCGCCGTGGCCTTGCCCCAATCCGCGCCAGGCAGGCGGAACAGACGGCCCAAACGGTTCGGCCCCCGCCCCGTGCGCTGCGCCAGATCAATGACCACGCCCATCAGCACCCAAGCCCCAAGGAACATGCCCACAGGCCCGATCAAACTGCGCCCCGTCTGCATGGACCACGCAAGGCCACCAACCGCCACAGCGGCCACAAACGCATACCGCAGCGGGTAAACCGCACGGCGCATCGAGGCGCGTTTCCACGGCATGGATGACCCGATCGGCAAGGCAATGCCCAGCAATACCATAAAGGGCGTAAAGGCAGCGTCAAAGAACGGTGGCCCCACGCTCAGCTTGCGGTCAAAGAACATCTCGGCCAGTAGCGGCCACATGGTGCCGACAAACACCACAAAACACGACACGGCCAGCAACAGGTTATTGAGCACCAGCGCACTCTCGCGCGAGGCAAGGCCAAAGACGCCCTTCGCCTCCATCGCGCCTGCCCGCAGCGTGAACAGGATCAGCGCACCGCCCATAAAGAACGCCATAATCGCAAGGATGAACACCCCCCGCTCCGGGTCATTGGCGAAAGCATGTACCGAGGTCAGCAGGCCAGAGCGCACAATGAATGTCCCGATCAGAGAGAACCCAAAAGCAAGGATCGCCAACAGGATTGTCCAGCTTTTCAACGCCTCGCGCTTTTCCACCACAATGGCCGAATGCAGCAGCGCCGCCGCCAAAAGCCATGGCATAAAGCTCGCGTTTTCCACCGGATCCCAGAACCAGAACCCGCCCCAGCCCAATTCGTAATAGGCCCACCATGATCCTAGCGCGATGCCGATGGTCAGGAAAACCCATGCAGCCAGCGTCCAAGGCCGCACCCAGCGGCCCCATGCCGCGTCCACGCGCCCCTCGATCAGGGCAGCGACGGCAAAGCTGAACGCCATGCTCAGGCCCACATAACCAAGGTACAGAAACGGCGGGTGGAAGGCCAAACCGGGGTCTTGCAACAGCGGGTTGAGGTCTTGGCCGTCAAAGGGCGGCACGGCCAAACGCTCAAACGGGTTAGAGGTCAGCAGGATAAACGCCAAAAACGCCACGCCAATCGCGGCCTGCACGCTCAGCACCCGCGCGCGCAAGGTCGCGGGCAATTGCGTGCCAAACCACGCGGCCATCGCGCCGAACAGCGCGACAATCAGCACCCACAGCAGCATCGAGCCTTCGTGGTTGCCCCATGTCCCCGAGATTTTGTAGATCATCGGTTTCATCGAATGGCTGTTCGCCACGACCAGTGACAGGCTGAAGTCAGAGGTGACAAACGCCCACGTCAGCGCCCCGAAAGAGGCCGCAATCAGCAAGAATTGCACTGTCGCCGCAGGTTCGGCCACGGCCATCCAGCCCGACCAGCCTTTGGCCGCGCCCACCATAGGAATTATCATTTGAATCAGCGCCACACCAAAGGCGAGCAGCAGGGCGAAATGTCCGAGTTCTGTAATCATGTTTGTGAACATATGATGTATCCACGCCCCTTCCAATCACAATCGGACCAGCCGCCCCAAGAGTGGACAAACAGCCGCAGCGCTTAGGCGGCCGCACGCCAGGCGTCAAGTGCGGGGTTCCCGTCGGAGGCCAAAGCTTGCGCCGCGAGCCGTGCATCAGTGCCCACATCGGCCACGCCGACAGTGTTATGGCGCAGCTTTTCAATGGCGGTGATATTGGCGGTGACCTGCGGCAAGTGTTGGACGGTGTCCACGATACTGCGCTGAAACTCTTGCGCTTTTACCTGATGCCGCGCCCCGAAATAGAACGACACAATGACCCCCAACAACCACCAAAGCGGTTCGGGCACCAGCGCAATGCCCTGCATCCGCTGCGCAAACCACAAGGGGGCGACCATAGCAGAGACAAACAGTCCCAGCGTCCCCAGCGCCAAAGCAGGCCGCGGCAGACGGTTCATCCCGTCCATAAAGCGATCAAAGCTGCCCTTGGCGGGGGCGCTGAATTCGGCACCGTATTGGTCCATCGCCTGTCCCTGCACCATCGCACTGCGTGCCGCACTGCTTTCGGCATTTTCGCGAAACACCTCGACGGTGTCGCGCACAATATTGCGTTCGCCGCCAAAGACGACATTAAACATCCGCTCGATCAGCCCCATTGCGCTGTCCTTTGTTTGAATTGCTGTTTGGTGAGGTGATAGCGCGGGGAAATGAACTCCTCTGCCCGCTTGATCCAGCCGCCTTTGCCGCCTGCCCGCGTGCGGGCGTATTTTCGGCTGGCCACGCGGCGGTCGGCAAGGCGGAAATAATAGTTGCGCCGTGCGATCCCGTAAGCATCGACCAGATCATCCGGCGACTTCCGATGCGCTGCCCGCACCGCGGCCAGCGTCTGCGGCCCCAACGCGCCGTCGACCGAGACCGCATAGCCCATCTCGACCAACAACCGTTGCAAGATTTTCACCGCGTTCCCGCCCGCATTCACATACATATCAAAGACCGAGGGCTGCAACGCCTGCGGCAAGTCCGCGATCAACGGACGGTCAAAGTAATGCTCTAGGAAAATCCCGACCGCCTGATCGCGGGAAAGCTTGCGCACGTCCCGCGCTGTCACAGCGCCGTCACGGTCCAGATCAAGGCCCAACCTGCGCATCGTATGGATCGTCACGCCAAAATTCGTAGCCCCGCCCGGATCGTCGGGATCATTCACATAGCCGCCCTCACGGGCGACGATCTCTTGCGCTATCTGTCTGACACTGTGCATGGCGCCCCCTTTGGTTGCTGGGGACATCACGCTACAATTTAGTTAACACCCCCACACCGGAGCGTGCGGCCTTAGCTGTCCGGCTCTTGATAGACGCCTTGCGCCTTCAGGGCATCAACGACTTCCTTGGGCATATATGTCTCGTCATGTCTGGCAAGGATTTCAGTAGCTTCAAAGACGCCGTTAATGTAGCGGCCCGTGCCCACCATGCCCTCGTTCTCACCGAAAAGATCGGGCAACACGCCGGTATAGGTGACCGCAACACTGGCCCCGCCGTCTGTCACGTTAAAGCTTATCTGCTCACCTTGACCGCGCTTCAGCGTGCCTTCCTCAACCAGACCACCGATGCGGAACACCTCTGTCGGGGCGGGCGGCGCGGCAATCACTTGCGCAGGGGCGCGGAAGAAGTTGATGCCGTCGCGCATGCCATAGCCGATCAGCGCGGTGGACCCGATCAAGGCCACAACCGCCACCGCAATCAGCTGGATACGGCGCTGTTTCTTGAGGCTTTTCATCGGGTCCCCCTATATCTTACGGAAAGAGCGGAGCCATCATCAGCCCCTCTGTCTCTTCGATACCTAACATCAGATTGGCGTTTTGCAACGCTTGGCCCGACGACCCCTTTGTCAGATTGTCCAAGGCCGCCACAACTATTGTGCGCCCCGCAATGCGGTCGGCAACCACGCCGATATGGCAAAAATTCGAGCCGCGGATATGGCGGGTCGAGGGGGCCTCGCCCATGGGCAGCACCTCGATGAAGGGCTCGGCCTCGTAGGCCGCAACCATCGCCGCGTGGATCGCGCCCGCATCCCCTTTGACATAGCATGTCGCAAGGATGCCGCGGTTGGCGGGCACCAGATGCGGGGTGAATTGCACCTTCACCTCGCGGCCCGCAATCGCGGAAAACTCTTGATCAAACTCACCCAGATGGCGGTGCGTCCCGCCCAATGCATAGGCGTGATACCCCTCGGACAATTCTGCATGCAGCAGATTTTCCTTGAGCGCACGGCCCGCGCCCGACACGGCGCATTTGAGGTCGAGGATGATGTCATCGAGGTCTATCAAGCCGCCCTCGATCAGTGGGCGCAGCGCGAATTGGCCCGTGGCCGCGTTACACCCCGTGCCCGCCACAAGCCGCGCCGATTTGATCGCATCGCGGTAGAATTCGGTCAGGCCATAGACAGCTTCTGCCTGCTGCTCCAAAGCTGAGTGGGGGTTGCCGTACCACTGCGCATACGCCTCTGGATCACGCAGCCGGAAATCCGCAGAGAGGTCCACGATTTTCAGATCCGCAGGCAGCTTTGCAATTACCTCTTGCGAGGTTTTATGCGGCAGCGCGCAAAAGCACAGATCGATGGTCGAGAAATCAATCTCCTCCATCTTTACCAGATCGGGCAGGTCCAGATGCCGCAGATGCGGGAACACCGAGGCCATGCTTTGCCCCGCTTTAGAATTGCCACCCAAGGCTTTGATCTGCATAGAGGAATGGCCAGCGATCAGGCGGATCAGTTCAGCGCCCGTATAGCCAGAAGCGCCAAGAATTGCGATGTTGTAGGTCATGTATGTCGTCCGTGATATATTAAATTTCGTGAAGGTTCAGGCCGCTTAGGCCGCCGTAAACGAAATCTGTCGTCGCAAGAATTGCGTGGCGCGGTCACTGACCCGCGCAGGGTCGCCCGTGGTCAGAAACGCCGCCTCACCGCTGCCGGTTTTGTCGGGGTGGCGGGTCAGGTAATCGGCGAGGCTTTCGGCCACAAGGTCGGCTTGGCTGTAGACTTTGACGTCTTCGCCCAAGGCGGCCTGAAAGGCGTCCTTCATCAGGGGATAATGTGTGCAGCCCAGAATGGCCGCGTCAGCCTTTGGCATCTTGCGTTGCAGCGCGTCCACATGGCTGCGCACCAAGGCTTCGGCCAGTATCATATCGCCGTCCTCGATCGCATCGACAACACCGCCGCAGGCCTGCGCCTCGACGTCGACACCAATCGCCCGAAAGGCAAGTTCCCGCTGGAAGGCCCGCGACGCAACAGTGGCGGGCGTCGCAAACAGCGCCACATGCTTCACATCCACCTCACGCGGAGGGGAATTGTCGCCCCACTCACGCTCTGTCAGCGCCTCGATCAGCGGGACAAACACGCCCAGCACACGTTTGTCGGAGGGCACCCACCCTTCCTGCATCCGCCGCAAAGCAGCGGCAGAGGCGGTATTACAGGCCAGCACAACCAGATCACAGCCCGCATCAAACAGGCGCTGCGTGGCGGCCACGGTCAGATCATAGATATCATCGGCATCACGCACGCCATAAGGCGCATGGGCGCTGTCGGCCAGATACACGAACTCCTGATCGGGAAGGCGCGCCTGCACGGCGTCCCAAATCGTCAAGCCACCCAATCCGCTGTCAAAAATGCCTACTGCCATATCCGTTTCCGGCGGTGCCGGTCCTCACAATTATGTCCCGTCTCAAAAGGGCTGAGCGGTTTCCCCCAAGCTCATACGTGGCTTTGCGCAGGAAATCCATCACCCGTTTCGGGACAGTGGCACACGGGACTAGATCGGCACCTCCCAGCGGCGGGCAGAGAGAGGTTCGCCCGCGAACCTGCGACCCTACGCAGTCATCCCCCACCATACAGGACCGTATGGCGGGGCGCAGGGCGCAATCCCCGTGCTGACTGTCGCGCCAAGGAAGACACCGCCCCCTATCGCGTCAATGGAGCAGCCCTGCTACATCATTCAGCCGCACGGGCGGATTGGGTGCCGCCAGCGCGGATGGTGGCCAGCAGTTCTTCGCGCCGTTTGGCGGCCTTTTGCTCGGCCTCTTGTTTCACGGGGCCAAAGCCGCGGATTTGCAGCGGCAGGGCGGCCAATGCGATGACCGCGTCGCGGGTGTCCGCCGTCAGCTTGGGCAGCACCTCGCGCATGTCGGCCTCGTACTGCGCAATCAAGGCGCGCTCCATCTTGCGTTCGGCGGTGTAGCCAAAGACATCCAGCGGCGTGCCGCGCAGACGCTTCAGCTTGGCCATCACCCGCAAGGGACGCTCCAACCACGGGCCGAACTCACGCTTCATCGGGCGGCCGTTCGGACCCATCCTGGACAACATCGGCGGAGCAAGGTTGAACGACATCTTGAAATCGCCCTCAAACTCGGCCCGCGCCTTGTCACGGCTGCTCAGCAACAGCCGCGCCACTTCGTATTCGTCCTTATAAGACAGCAGCTTGTGATAGCCGCTGGCCACGGCCTCGCGCAGGTCCGTATCCGCAATCCCGTCCAGCATCTTGCCATAGCGTTTGGCGAGGGCTTTGCCCTGATAGGCGGTCAGATGCTCTTTGCGGAAGGTGATTTTATCCTCAAGCGACTTGGGCAATTCCACCACATTCGGCGTCAGCACCGCCTGCGCCTCGGCAGGATACATCACCGCCCAGCGCCCGATCTCAAACGCGCGCAGATTCCGCTCTACCGCCGCACCGTTCAGGCGGATCGCGTCCAGCACTGCGTCTAGCGACAGCGGGATCAGCCCGCGCTGCCATGCGCCGCCAAAGATCATCATGTTGGAGAAAATCGAATCCCCCAGCGTGGCCTTCGCCAGATCGGAGGCATCAAACAGCGACAGTGCATCCTTGATCCGCGCCTGCAGGGCCAGCTCCAACCGATCATAGGGCATGTTGAATTCCGTATCGCGGGTGAATTCACCCGTGATGATCTGGTGGCTGTTCACAACGGCACCTGTGCGCCCGGTCGAAGTCAGGCCAAGCGTCTTGTTGCCCGCCGACACGACCAGGTCACCGCCGATGAGCGCATCACATTCGCCCGTTGCCACGCGGATAGCGCTGATATCTTCGGGACGCATCGCCAGACGGCAGTGGATGTTCACCGCACCGCCCTTTTGCGCAAGGCCCGCCATCTCCATCATGCCTGCGCCTTTGCCGTCGATCTGGGCGGCTTGGGCCAGCACGGCGCCGATGGTCACAACGCCTGTACCGCCGACGCCGGTAATGACGACGTTATAGGTGCCGTTGATCGCGGGCAGTTCAGGCAGGGGCAGGTCTGGGATAGTCACCTCTGTCGTCGCTTCCTTGCGCACAGTCGCCCCTTCCAGTGTCACGAAGGACGGGCAAAAGCCGTTCACGCATGAGAAATCCTTGTTGCACGAGGATTGGTCGATGGCGCGTTTTCGGCCCAGCTCTGTCTCCACCGGGACAAGCGAGACGCAGTTGGATTGCACGCCGCAATCGCCGCAGCCTTCGCAGACATCGGTGTTGATGAACATCCGCTTGTCGGGATCGGGGAACAGCCCGCGCTTGCGGCGGCGACGTTTCTCGGCGGCGCAGGTCTGCACGTAGACAATGGCGCTGACGCCCTCCACCTTCGACAACCGCTTCTGCACGTTTTGCAACTCTGCGCGCTCGAACATCTCGACCCCGTGGAAGCGGGACGCGTCGACATCTTCTTTCTCGTCATACACCACGACGAGGTTCTTGATCCCCATCGCCTTCAGCTCGGCCACGATGCGTGGCGCGTCCAGATCGCCCTCGTTCTGCTGGCCACCCGTCATGGCAACCGCGTCATTATAAAGGATCTTGTAGGTGATGTTCGTGCCCGCAGCGATTGCCGCGCGGATCGCCTGCACGCCCGAGTGGTTGTACGTCCCGTCCCCAAGGTTCTGGAACACATGCGGCGTGTTCGAGAACGGCGCTTCGCCAATCCAGTTCGCGCCTTCGGCCCCCATATGGGTAAAGCCCAGCGTCTCACGGTCCATCCATTGCGCCATAAAGTGACACCCGATGCCCGCATAGGCACGGCTGCCTTCTGGCACTTTGGTGGAGGAGTTATGCGGACAGCCCGAACAGAAATACGGCGTGCGCCCTGCCAGCTCTTCGGTGTTGTCGGCGCGTTTGGCATCGGCCAGATCGGCAAGCCCGTCCGTGATGCGGTCCGTCCCGCGCCCTTCTTCGCAAATCACCTGCCCCAGCTTTTCAGCAATATCCACAGGATCCAGCGCCCAAGCGGCAGAGAAGAGTTCCTCCATCCCTTTGCGCCCGCCATAAACCCGCACGCGAGCGTCGCGGTCAAACAGCGCCTCTTTGATCTGCACCTCGATCAGTTTGCGCTTTTCCTCAACGACGACGATCAGGTCGAGACCCTCGGCCCATTCGTTGAACCCGCGCATGTTGAGCGGCCAGACCTGCCCGACCTTGTAGGTGGTAATGCCCAGCCGCTCGGCCTCCGCCGCGTCGATGTTCAGCAGGGACATGGCGTGGATCAGATCAAGGTAGTTCTTGCCCGCCGCGACAAAGCCGATCTTGGCGCCTGCCTTGCCCCACATGCGTTTGTCGATCTTGTTGGCATGGGCAAAGGCTTCGGCCGCGTAGCGTTTGTAGTCAATCAGACGCCGCTCTTGCGCAATCCGCTCATCCACCAAACGGATGTTGAGGCCCCCTTCGGGCATGTCAAACTCGGGCTCGACAAATTGCATGCGGTGCGGATCACCATCGACAACGGATGTCACCTCGACCGTGTCCTTCATCGTCTTGAGGCCAACCCAGACGCCCGCAAACCGCGACAGCGCCCAGCCATACAGCGAGTA
The DNA here is from genome assembly GCF_040149565.1 of Sulfitobacter aquimarinus. Taxonomy (NCBI): domain Bacteria; kingdom Pseudomonadati; phylum Pseudomonadota; class Alphaproteobacteria; order Rhodobacterales; family Roseobacteraceae; genus Sulfitobacter; species Sulfitobacter aquimarinus. The sequence continues at coordinate 193,009 of NZ_JBEFLO010000005.1, read as the reverse complement.
ATCCAGAACCTCCTGCACCCCCGCAGGCGACAGCACTGGCATGTAGGTGTCGACCATCGCAAAGTCCGACTGATGCAGCACGGTCGAGGATTCGCCCGTGTGGTCATCCCCCATCGCCATCACTACGCCGCCGTATTTGGAGCTGCCCGCCATATTCGCGTGGCGCATCACATCGCCCGAACGGTCAACCCCCGGCCCCTTGCCGTACCACAGACCGAACACGCCATCGTATTTGCCCTCGCCGCGCACCTCTGCCTGTTGCGCGCCCCACAGGGCAGTCGCGGCCAGATCCTCGTTCAGGCCCGCCTGAAAGGTCACGTTATATTCGGTCAACTGCTTTTCAGCGCGGCTCATCTGTAGGTCCACAGCACCCAGCGGCGAGCCGCGATACCCCGTAACCAACCCTGCGGTATCCAGCCCCGCCGCCTTGTCGCGCGCGGCTTGCATCATCATCACCCGCACCAAAGCTTGAGTGCCATTCAGCAAAACCTGGGTCTTTTCCAGATCGAAACGGTCGTTCAGTGAAATTTTCTGCGTTGTCATGGTATCCCTCCCAAGAAACCAAAGCGGCAATAGATCGAGTCTACATGCCTCCCTTTTCAACACAATAGGTCACAAATGCTGACCTGTATAGAGCCTAACGCAACTTTCATATTTTTCCCCTAAGGTTGTTCTCGTATTTGCATGGCGCTTTGGGTTAGATGGCCTGCAAAGAAAAAGGGATGGATCATGGATTGGGACAAACTCAGAATCTTCCACGCAGTGGCGGATGCCGGATCGCTGACCCATGCGGGGGACAAGTTGAACCTGTCGCAATCTGCGGTCAGCCGTCAGGTGCGCGGGCTAGAGGAACAGCTGAACACCAATCTGTTTCACCGCCATGCCCGCGGCCTGATCCTGACCGAACAGGGCGAGCTGTTGTTTGACGCCACTCGTGCGATGTCCAAACGCCTTGATGCGGCCTCGGCCCGTATTCGCGACAGCGAAGAAGAAGTGTTCGGCGAATTGCGCGTCACAACGACCACGGGCTTTGGCACCCTATGGCTCGCGCCGCGCCTGTCCAAGCTCTATGACAAATACCCCGACCTCAAGGTCGATCTGATGCTCGAAGAGCGTGTGCTGGACCTGCCCATGCGCGAGGCAGACGTGGCGATCAGGTTTAAAGAGCCGTCACAGGCCGATCTGGTGCGCAAACGTCTGATGACCGTGCGGATGGCCCTGTTTGCCAGCCCCGAATACCTTGCCGAACACGGCGCCCCCGAGACGATGGAAGACATGGAGAACCACCGCCTGATCTGTCAAAGCACCTCTAGCGCGCAGGTGGGCGCGGGGCTGAACCTGACCCAGCAACTTATGATGTATGACATCAAATCCCTGCTGACGGTGAACAACTACTTTGGCGTGTTGCAGGGGGTGCTGAACCATCTGGGCGTCGGCGCCCTGCCCGACTACCTCATTCAGGACTTCCCCGATCTGGTGCGCGTGCTTCCGCATTCCGCCTCTGCCGAGGTGCCCGTTTTCCTTGCTTACCCCGAAGAGCTGCGCCAGTCGCAGCGCGTCGCGGCCTTCAAAGACTTTGTGCAAGACGAAATTATTACATACCGCAGGCAGCGAAAAGAAGGCTGAGCCATGCACACAGTGCATAGCGGACATGCCTGATTCTGTTTTGAATCTGCCTTGATTGTAATCAATACGCATCCTATCTGGACTTCATAAGGCGCGCGGCCCTTCATCGGGCCAGCCCTTATACCTCCCTGTTGGACTTGGCCGGGCCTTTGTGCCCGGTCTTTTTTTGTCTTGCGACAGGTCGCATCCACCCTTCCCCCTTGCACGCGTCTGCCCTATGAGAGGGGCCAAGATTTATAGCGCCAAGGGATGCCACCATGTCAGAGCCGGAAATCACCCAAGACCTCATCGCCGCCCACGGGCTAAGCGAGAGCGAGTATCAGACCATTCTGGACCTGATGGGCCGCACCCCCAGTTTTACCGAGCTTGGCGTCTTCTCTGCCATGTGGAACGAGCATTGCTCGTACAAGTCCTCCAAGAAATGGCTGCGCACCTTGCCGACCGACGGCCCCCAGGTCATCTGCGGCCCGGGTGAGAACGCAGGCGTGGTCGACATCGGCGACGGTCAAGCGGTCGTCTTCAAGATGGAATCGCACAACCACCCCTCCTACATCGAGCCCTACCAAGGGGCGGCCACAGGCGTCGGCGGCATCCTGCGTGACGTCTTTACAATGGGCGCACGCCCCATCGCCTCCATGAACTCCCTCAGCTTCGGCGAGCCTGCGCACCACAAGACGAAACAACTGGTCCACGGCGTTGTCGCGGGCGTAGGCGGCTACGGCAACTGCTTCGGTGTGCCTTGCGTGGGCGGCGAAGTGCGCTTTGACCCCGCCTATAACGGAAACTGCCTTGTGAACGCCTTTGCCGCTGGCCTCGCTGACGCAGACAAGATTTTCTATTCCGCCGCTTCCGGTCTCGGCATGCCCGTCGTCTACCTTGGTGCCAAAACAGGCCGCGACGGTGTGGGCGGTGCCACGATGGCCTCCGCCGAATTCGACGACACAATTGAGGAAAAGCGCCCCACAGTACAGGTCGGCGACCCTTTCACCGAAAAACGCCTGATGGAGGCCACGCTGGAGTTGATGGCCACAGGTGCCGTGATTTCCATTCAGGACATGGGCGCTGCGGGCCTAACCTGCTCGGCCGTGGAAATGGGCGACAAAGGCGATCTCGGCGTGATCCTTGATCTCGAAAAAGTCCCCACCCGTGAAGAAAACATGACCGCCTATGAGATGATGCTCTCGGAGAGCCAGGAACGTATGCTCATGGTCCTGCGTCCGGAGCTGGAGGCAGAGGCCAAAGCCGTCTTCGACAAATGGGACCTCGATTTCGCCATCGTAGGTGAAACCATCGCCGAGGACCGCTTTATCATCCGCCTGAATGGGGAGGTCAAAGGTGACCTGCCGCTCAAAGCGCTGTCTGGCACCGCCCCCGAATACGACCGCCCGTGGGTGGCAACCCCCGCTGCGGAGCCGTTGACCGAGGTGCCGGACATCGCCCCCATGGACGGCCTGCGCGCCCTGCTCGCGTCGCCCAACTATGCCGGCAAATCATGGGTCTATGAGCAGTATGACACAATGGTCATGGCCGACAGCGCCCGCACGCCCGGTTGGGGTGCAGGCATCGTGCGCGTGCACGGCACCGACAAGTCGCTGGCCTTCACCTCAGATGTGACGCCGCGCTACGTCAAAGCCAACCCTGTCGAGGGCGGCAAACAAGCCGTCGCCGAAGCCTACCGCAACCTCACCGCCGTAGGTGCCACACCGCTTGCGACCACTGACAACCTCAATTTCGGCAACCCCGAAAAGCCAGAGATTATGGGCCAATTCGTCGGCGCGATCCAAGGCATCGGCGAAGCAGTCGCAGCGCTCGACATGCCAATCGTGTCGGGCAACGTATCACTCTATAATGAAACAGACGGCTCCGCGATCCTGCCTACCCCCACCATCGGCGCCGTAGGCCTCATCAAACACAGCAACGAGATCATCGGCTTCGACGTGCGCGCGGGCCACATCGCCCTCGTCCTCGGTGAAAGCAAAGGCCACCTCGGCCAATCCGCCCTGCTGGCCGAAGCCATGGGCCGCGCGGACGGCGACGCGCCAAGTGTTGATCTCGAGGCCGAAGCCGCGCACGGCAACTTCATCCGCGCCAACCACGCCGCAATCGCCGCCTGCTGCGACCTGTCAGACGGCGGGCTGGCCCTGGCCGCCTTCGAGATGGCCGACCACGCAAACCTCGGCCTCGCGCTGGAAACAGACAGCACCGCACATCTGTTTGGCGAAGACCAGGCCCGCTATCTGATCGCCGTGACCCCCGCAGACGTAGACGCCCTGCGCCAAACAGCGGAAAAACAAGGGCTCGTGCTGTCACATGTCGGCATCTTCGGCGGCAGCGATCTGTCGTTCGGCGAACACACCGCACCCCTGACCGATCTCAGCACACTCCACGCCAGCAGCTTCGCCCAAACGGTAACGTAAAAACCCTTCTTTATTTTGCCCTTAACCTCCGGGGGAATTGGCGCGCAGCGCCAAGGGGGCTGGCCCCTACCCGCCCTCGACCATCTGCATCAGCCGCGTTTTCTCGCCCACATCATCGGGTTTGGAAATCGCGGCTGCCAGCGCCTCTAACGACGCAATGGAATGGCCTGCGCGAAAGCTGTCCACATGGGGCAGCATTGCGCGAATACCCGCCGCCTTGGGCGCGAACCCGTCCCAGCGCAACAAAGGGTTGAGCCAGATCACGCGGCGTGCCGACAAATGCAGCCGCTGCATCTGCCGCGCCAGCGCGTCGGGGTCGTCACGGTCCAGACCGTCGGTGATCAACAACACCACAGCCCCCTGCCCCAAAACGCGCCGCGACCAGTGGCGGTTGAACGCCTCCAGCGATTGCCCGATGCGCGTGCCACCTTCCCAATCCTGCGCCTCGGCCCCTGCGGCCTTGAGCGCCGCGTCCACATCACGGGTGCGCAGATGGCGGGTGATGTTCGTGAGCTGCGTGCCGAAAGTAAACGCATGCACCTGCGCCCAGCCGGCGCCGCGCTCATTCGCGACCGCATGTAGAAAATGCAGGATGATCCGGCTGTATTGGCTCATCGAGCCCGAGATGTCGCACAGCACCACCAGATTGGGCCAGCGCGGCTTGGGCGTTTTGAACGCGAGAGTGTTCATCTCGCCGCCCCGCCGTAACGCAGCACGGATCGAGCGCGCGCCATCGACGCGGCCTACGCCCGCACTGGGCGCCGCGCGGCGCGAGGGCAGCGGCCGGATCGGCAGGCTGAGCCGCGCCAGCATGCGCTTGGCCTCGGCGACCTCCGCAAGGCTCATCAATTCAAAATCCAGCGTTTTGAGCCGTTCGGACGCCGACATGGTCAGGGAAGCATCCACCTCGATCAGCGCGTCTTCTTCTTTCGGCACATCCGCCTCGTCCTTTGGCGGGGCCTCCGCCCCGTCCAGCAGTGCCTCGGCTGCGCGTTTCTCTGCGGCTTGGGCGGGGCGTTCTTCCTGCACGCCGCGAATGGCGGGCAGCATGGCGGCCATCATATGCTCCAGATAGCGCGGATCGCGCCAGTAGAGACGGAAGAGTTGCGCAAAAATGCGCGTATGCTCGGGTCGGTTCACAAAACAGGCGTGCAGGGTCCAGTAAAAGTCGCGCTTGCCGGTGAAGCCAGCGGCTTGCACGGCCTTTATAGCGTCGATCACGCGGCCCGGCCCGATGGGCAGACCTGCGCGGCGCAGTGCACGGGCGAAATGGGTGATGTTTCCGGCAAGCTTGGGGTTTTCGGGCAGCTCTAGGGGGGCGTATTCAACCAAAATCTGCCCCTTGCGTTTGTGGAGGGTACGGGATTGAGTTTAAAGGCAAAATAAAGAAGCGCGTCATGGGGCGAGCGAAGCGCGGGCCTCATCCAGGATGCGCTTGGCCTCGGAGCCTTGGAGTTTTGCAATGTCGTCTTGGTATTTCAGCACGGCGCCCAGGGTGTCGGCGATGACTTCGGGGCTGAGGGTGAGGACGTCGAGGGCGAGCAGGCATTTGGCCCAGTCGATTGTTTCGGCGACGCCTGGTTTTTTGAACAGATCCTCGGTGCGCAGGCGTTGGACGAAGGCTACGACCTCGCGGCTGAGTTCTGCCGCAGCCTGAGGCGCGCGGGCGGTGAGGATGTCCATCTCGCGTTCGAAATCGGGGTAGTCTACCCAATGGTACAGGCAGCGGCGTTTGAGCGCGTCGTGTACTTCGCGGGTGCGGTTGGAGGTAAGGATCACGATGGGCGGCTCTGGCGCTTTGATCGTGCCCATTTCGGGGATGGTGACCTGAAAATCGGACAGTGCTTCAAGCAGGAAAGCCTCGAAGGGGGCATCTGTGCGGTCAAGCTCGTCTATCAGCAGGATCGGCGCGCCGTTCTCGTCGGGGCGCAGCGCTTGAAGCAGCGGACGCTCGATCAGGAAGTCTTCGCTGAAGAGTTCGGCGTTGAGCGCGTTGCGGTCGGCGCTGCCTGTGACCTCGGCCGTGCGGATCGCGACCATTTGCGCGGCAAAGTTCCATTCATAAACAGCAGTAGAGGCATCAAGCCCTTCGTAGCATTGCAGACGGATCAGGCGGCGGCCCATGGCAGCGGCCATGGCTTTTGCGATCTCGGTTTTTCCGACGCCTGCCTCGCCCTCCAGAAACAGCGGTCGGCCCAGTGACAGGCTCAGAAAGACCACCGTGGCCAAAGGCCTACCACAGACATAACCCTGCTCTGCCAGCATTTTCTGTACGGCGTCGATTGAGGATGTGTCGGCCATGCGGGGCACCTTTGTCATTGGGTCATACCCTCTCACAAGGGCATTGCTGGGGCGCAGGGTCAAGCCATCAATGATAGATATGTCACGCACCCCGTCGGCCACCCGAGGCAAAGATTGACGTGATTCGCCCAAAATGGCATCCTGTTAACGAGCAAAAAAGAGGTGGCGGGCCATAAAGGCACTGCGACCCGTAACGAGGCGGATATGTTTAACCCACTGCAATTTGCACGGGCTGTCGCGGGATACGTCCTATGACAAAGCCTCTGCGCATTACCACAGTCACCTGCGTGAAAAACGAAGGTCCCTTTCTGTTGGAGTGGATCGCGTTTCACCAATGCATCGGCGTGACCGACTTCCTGTTTTACTCGAACGATTGCGATGACGGCACCGATACGCTGCTGGATGCATTGGCTGAGTTGGGGCATGTGACGCATTTGCCCAACCCTGCCGAGGGGCGCAATTACCAGATGGAAGCGCTGAAGGCTGCCAAGAAGCACCCGCTGGTGCAGGATGCCGATTGGGTTTGGATTGCGGATGTGGACGAGTTTCCCAACATCCATGTGGGCGACCACAGCCTGCCCGCGTTGATTGAGGCCTGCGGTGATCCGCACGCGATCAGCCTGAATTTCCAGTTCTTCGCCAACAACGACGTGGACGCTTTCGAAGACCGCCCCGTGATCGAACAGTTCAGCCACAGCCACAACCCCGACATGTGGTGTGGCGAGGCCGCGATTGAGGTGAAGTCCCTGATCCGCAGTGATTTTCCCTTGCAGTATTACGGCGCGCACCGGCCGTTCTTTAAACCCAAGGTAAAGAAGAAAAACCGCCCCACATGGACAGACGGCTCTGGCCGTGATGTGCAGCACAGGTTTCTGGTGGCGGCCAATCCGCGCCGCATCCGCCGCTTTCCCGCCGCAGGGTCGCGCAATTTCGCCACGCTGAACCACTACGCCCTGCGCAGCCTTGATAGCTATCTGGTCAAGAACGACCGCGGCGATGTGAACCGCGAAAACCGCGCTTTTGACGATACCTATTGGCGCGAGCGCAACGACCCCGCGTGGGAGGATACCTCGATCCGGCGCTATCTGCCTGCGTTGAAAAAGCAGATGGCCGCGCTCAAGGCGCAAGGCCAAATTGGTGCGCTGCATGACGCTTGCGTGGCTGCGCATATCGCCCGCCGCGATGCCTTGTTGGAGCAAAAAGACTACCGCGAGATGCAAAAGCAACTGCGCAGCGCCTCCAAACTGCCACCGCAGGAAGAGGACATGCTGCGCGGGCTGGGGTTGTTGGAGGCCGTGTCGTGAGCAGCCTTAAGCTGGTGAACCTTGGCTTGCCCAAAACGGGGACGACCACGCTGGCGCGTGCGCTGAAAATTGCGGGAATGCGGGTGGCCGATCACCGCATCAGGCCGCGCCAGACCAATACGCCCGCCTTGCAGGACGCCTTTGTCGCCGATCTGCTGTATCAGGGCTATTTCCAAAGCGGCGATCCCGCCGAGTTCTTTGAGGATTTCAACGCATTGACCGAAGTCAGCTGTTTGCGCAAAGGCAAATCGCTGTGGCCGCAGATGGACTTTGCGATGATCGACGCGATCCGCAAACATCACCCCGATGTGCGGTTTGTGGCCTCGATCCGCGACAGTTGGGATGTCTCGCAATCCATGCTGGCGTGGTCCGATCTGGGCACCGACCGTCTGGTCAAGGCGGACATCCCGGGGCTGCCCGCAGGCTATGGCGAAACATCGGCCGAGCGGGTGAAATGGATCGAGGGCCACACCGCCAACCTGCGCCGTTATTTTGCGGGTGATCCCGCCTATCTGGAATTCAACGTCGCCGATGATGGCGCACGGGCGGCAGTTGCCGGACACCTCGGGCTGGAATTGCCGTGGTGGGGACAGGCCAACGCCAACTCTGAACACAAGGCAAGCTGATGCGCATTTACCTACATATCGGACCGGAAGAGGCCAGCGCAGAGCGCGTGCAATCGGTCCTGTCGGACAAGCGTGAACAGCTGATCCGCAAGGGTATCCTTTATGCCCGCAGCACGGGCAACAAGAACCACACGCGGCTGTTCATGGCGGCCAGTGATCCCGCCCATGTGGACCCGCTGCGGTTCAACCGTGGCTATATTACGCCGCAAAAACAGGCCGTTCTGCGCGAGGCCGTCATTGATGATCTGACCCGCGAGGTGGCACAGCACACGCCTGACACCCTAATCCTGTCGTGCGCGCAACTGGGCGCAAACCTGCACGCGGCGTCCGAGTTGTCGCGCCTGCGCGATATGCTGGCGCCTTTGTCGGATGACATCCGCATTGTCGCCCATGTTGATTTGCCCACCCGCATGATGGCGCGGGCTTACGGCGCGCAAATCCTTGAAGGGCGCGGCATCTCGCTGGAGGCAGAACTGGCGTTGGTGGAAGCCCCCGACTGGCGGCAGGCCGCACTTGAGGCCGCCCCCCAGATCGACCCCGCCGCCGGTGTCTTTGCCGAGACCCAAGGCCCGATGCCGTGGCTGGACCTGCCCGCGCTGGTGGCCTTTTGGGAAGAGACATTCGGCGAGGGCCGCGTGCATCTGCACAGCTATGACGAAGACCGGTTTGCCCAATCAGACATTACAGACGAAATCGCCGCTGCTTTCGGGATCACAGACAGCATCGGCAAAGCCGAGGCTACCGTTCCCGCCCCCATGATGCCCGAGGCGGCACTGGCCCGCGGGCGGCAGCTCAACGCGCTGATCCTTCAGGTTCTTGCCAGCCGCTTGCGTATCCTCCCACGACAGCTGTGGCGCAGCTTTGTGCAGGATGTGGCCGTGGACGGCCCGCCCCTTAATCTGGCGAGCTTACACTCGATCACACGCCACTTTGCGCCCGGGTTGAAGAAATTGCTAAAGGATCACAAAGGGCTGCACGCCGACACGTTCAAAGCCCCCCGCGCCAAGGGCCAATGGGCCGAGGCCGACCCGATGTACGGCTATCGCCCCTCGCAATACCTACTGGGTTATATGTGGCGGATCGACAAAGCGACCCGTGAAGAGCAGGCAAAACGCGCCGATGATCTGGCGCGGCTGGCGGGCACCGTGGGGAAAACACCCGACGCGCCCCGTCCAGACGCCCCCGCACGCACGCCCAGCGATGCGCCCGCCGCTCTGTCGCAGACCGCCCGTGATCTGATGCCGCCGCTGGCCGTGCAGAACTTTGAAAAGCTGCGGACCTCGACCTTTGCGCCGCACAACAAGATGGGATCGGTCAACGAAGAAGAACTGGCCGCTGCCTATACCCCCATCACCCCGCGTGACCTGCCCGAGGGCAATTCAGGCAACGTGATCGTCGGCTGCATGAAAAACGAAGCCCCCTACATCACCGAATGGGTCGCCTATCACCGCGCCATGGGGGTGGATAATTTCCTCATCTATACAAATGGATGCGAGGACGGCACGACCGAGATTCTGGACCGTTTGCAAGAGATGGGCGTGCTGCAACACCGCAACAACGACGACTGGAAAGGCAACTCGCCCCAGCAATACGCGCTGAATTGTGCGCTCGAAGAGCCGGTGATCAAAAACGCCGAATGGATTATTCACATCGACGTGGACGAGTTCATGAACGTGCGCTGCGGCAATGGCACCGTGCAGGACTTTATCGAAGCCGTGCCCGATGCCACAAATGTCGCCATGACATGGCGGCTGTTCGGCCATAACGGCGTGACCAAGCTGAGCGATGAATTTGTGATCGACCAGTTCGACACCTGTGCACCGAAGTTCTGTCCCAAGCCGCATACGGTCTGGGGCTTCAAGACGATGTTCAAAAACATCGGCGCCTATGAGAAAATCTCGTGCCACCGCCCCAACAAGCTCGATGAAGGGTTTGAAAACAAAGTGAAATGGGTCAACGGGTCGGGTAAGGACATGACCAAGGATGTGGCCACCAACGGCTGGCGCTCGTCCAAGAAGAACATCGGCTATGACCTTTTGCAGCTCAACCACTATGCCCTACGCTCGGCGGAATCGTTTCTGATCAAACGCCAGCGGGGGCGTGCGCTGCATGTCGACCGCTCGATCGGGATCAACTACTGGATTCGCATGGACTGGTCGGATTTCCGCGACATCACCATCAAACGTAATGTGCCGCGCCTGCGGGCCGAATATGATCGGCTGATGGAAGACCCCACCCTGCGCCAGTGGCACGAGACGGGCCTTGACTGGCACCGCGCCAAAGCCGCCGAGCTGCATAAGAACCCCGAATTCGCCGATCTTTACCGCGACGCTTTGGCGGTAAAACTGACCGAGACAGAGCGCGTGGCCTATGCCCTCGCCCTTGATATGGAGAGTTAGATGAAAGACGCGACCGACGGCCCCAGCCCCTATGTGATGTCCAAAGGCATGAAGTTCCCGAAAGACGGGCATTTCATTACCGGAAAGCTGCGTACAGCCCTGCGCGACAACCGCTATGAGGCGAAAGAGGCCAACAATGTTCTGAAACTGGTACGAGACGAAGATACTGTGATTGAGCTGGGCGCGGGCATCGGATTCATGTCCACCCTGCTGGCCACGCGGCGCAAAATCCACAATGTCTTCGCGTTTGAGGCAAACCCCGCCCTGATCCCCTATATCCAGTCGGTGCACAAAGCCAACGATCTGACCAACGCGCATATCACCCACGGAATCTTGGGCAAACGCAACGGCAGCACCAGTTTCTACGTGCGTGAGAACCTGCTGTCGTCGTCAATGGCCCCATTGGAGGGTGACACGCCCGAGAATTGCGAGAAGGTGAAGGTGGACGTCCTCAACGCGTCCCATGTCCTCAAAGAGATCAAGCCGAACATCCTGATCGCCGACATCGAGGGCGCAGAGGCGGATCTGTTGCCCGCTATGGATCTGACGGGCCTGCGCGGCGCGATGATCGAACTGCACCCCCAATACATCGGCCCCGAAGGCGTGAACGCGGTCTTCCGCGCTATGATGGACGCAGGGCTGGCCTATTACGCCCGCGGCTCGACCAACAAGGTCGTCTGTTTCAGACGCGCGTGGTAGGATGAGCCACCTTGCCATCCTATGCGTGCGCAACGAGGGGGCGTTCCTCCTTGAATGGTTGGCCCATCACCGCGCTGTGGGGTTCGACGACTTTCTGGTCTTTTCCAACGACTGTCAGGACGGCACGGATGCCATTCTGGACCGTCTGGATGCGATGGGCCAGATCACGCACATCCGCAATGACGGCCCCTATGACAAAGGCGGGATCCAGTTCACCGCGCTCAAGGCCGCGGCCAAACATCCGGCGGTGAAAAAGGCCAAATGGATCTTGCCGCTGGATGTAGATGAATTTGTCAACATCCACTGCGGCGATCACACGCTTGACGCGCTGCACGCCGCCGTCCCCGACGCCACTGCAATCACGCTGACATGGCGGCTGTTCGGGGCAGCGTCGCAAGTGCGCTATACCGATGCGCCCGTGCTTGAGACATTCACCCGCGCAGCCCCCGCCGTGATGCATTGGCCGTGGCGGGCCGCGATGTTCAAGACACTTTACCGCAACAACAACATCTACCGCAAACCGGGCGTACACCGCCCCCGCGACGAAAACCCAAAGAAGATCGATCAGGCCCGATGGTTCGACGGCAATGGCGCCCCCCTGCCCGAGCCCTTTGTCCACAAGCGCATCTTCTCCAACTACGGCAAGGACAACTACGGTCTGGTCCAGCTCAATCATTACCCCCTCGGCGCGATGGAGAGCTATATCCTCAAGGCCGACCGTGGCCGCGCTGTGCACAGCGACCACATGCTGGGCGTGGATTACTGGGTCGAGCGGAATTTCAACACCGATGAAGACACCAGTATTCAAAGCCTGCGCACCCCGCGCAAGGCGGCACTGGACGCGCTGCACGCCGATAAAACACTGGCACAGCTGCACGCAGCCGCCGTCGAATGGCGCCACGCCCGTTTCGACGCGCTGATGCAAAAAGAGCCGTTTCGCGCCCTGTTCGGCCGCCTGATGATGACGCCGCCCTCACACCCCGTGCCACAAGCGGCGGCGCATTTCATGGTCAACTACGCCAACCGCGCCCGCCGCAACCGCCAAACTCCTTCTCAATAACGTCACGCCTTAATCTAGCGCGAATTTTGCGTAATTTTGCCCAATTGCGCCGCTACACCCCCCTCAAGACCGCACACCTTCTACAATCGTGCGGCCAATTGAGGACGACGCCATGGCCGACGACAGCCTGACATTCGAGACATCGCTTGCCGGTATGAAAAAAGCCGACTGGCTGGCAGCGGTGGAAGAACTGTGCGACGAAGACGGCTATCTGGAGCGGCTGGGCAAACGCCACTACGCCGCGTTTATCGAACGCTCGGACACGCTGCTGGTCTCCTTCGAGACACTGCAAGGCATCCCCGCGCTGTCCTCGCTGGCGCAGCCCTTTGGTTGGGAGATAATGCAAGACCATGGCTGGTCCTCTCTATGCGTCGCCTCCAACGGCGATACATGGTTTCGCGAAAAGGCGGTCTATGGCTACTTTGACCGCCTGATCGACGACGGGTTCTTTGACGAATTCGAACAGATCATCTTTTACGGCGCAGGCCCTTGCGCCTATGCCGCTGCGGCCTTTTCTGTCGCCGCCCCCGGATCGCGCGTGCTGGCGGTGCAGCCCCAAGCCACGCTTGATCCGCGCATCACCGAATGGGACGACCGCTTTACCGATATGCGCAGGACCGACTTCACCTCACGCTATGGCTATGCGCCCGATATGCTGGACGGGGCCGATGCGGCCTATGTCGTCTATGATCCGCGTGAGCAGCTTGATGCGATGCACGCAGCCCTGTTCACCCGCCCCAACACGCAAAAACTCCGCCTGCGTCATATGGGGGCCGCGATCCAGACCGACCTGTTAGAGATGGACCAACTGGCCCCCCTGCTGCTGGCAATAGCCGAAGGCAGCCTCGATACACTTGGCTTTGCGCGCATGATGCGGGCGCGGCGGATGCACCCGCCCTATTTGCGCAACCTGCTGACAGCACTGGACGCGGATGGCCGCGAGGCGCTGGCCCTGATGCTGGCCCGCAATGTGACCAGCCGAATGCACGCCCCACGATTTGCCCGCAGGCTAGCCGCCGCTGCCGCGCCCAAAGACGACTAGCGCGGACCGCCTGCGCGTGCTAGCACGCGGCCCATGACACAAACCCACACAATCGCCCGCCCCGATGACTGGCACCTGCATTTGCGCGACGGCGATATGCTGCGCGCTGTGCTGCCTGCAACCTCCCAACACTTCGCCCGTGCGATCATCATGCCCAATCTGGTGCCGCCGGTGGTCACCGCCGCCGATGCCCGCGCCTACCGCGACCGGATCATGGCCGCCGTGCCCGCAGGCCATGACTTCACGCCCCTGATGACCCTCTATCTGACCGAAGACACAGATCCCGCAGACATGGCCGCAGCCCACGCCGAAGGTCTGATTTCCGCCGTCAAACTCTACCCCGCAGGGGCCACCACAAACTCCGCCTCGGGCGTCAGCAATTTCGACAACGTCGCGCCAGTGCTGGAAAAAATGGCCGAAATCGGCCTGCCCCTATGCACCCACGGCGAAGTCACCGACGCAGATGTGGACATCTTCGACCGCGAGGCCGTCTTCATCGACCGCATCCTCGACCCGATCCGCCGCAAACACCCCGACCTGCGCGTGGTGATGGAACATATCACCACCGCCAACGCCGTGGACTATGTTAAAGCCAACGATAAAAACCTCGGCGCTACGATCACCACGCACCATCTGGTCATCAACCGCAACCACATCCTCGCAGGCGGCATCAAACCGCACTACTACTGCTTGCCTGTCGCCAAACGCGAAGAGCACCGCCTCGCCCTGCGCGCCGCTGCCACTTCGGGCGATGCCCGCTTCTTCCTTGGTACAGACAGCGCACCGCACACGGACGAAAACAAACTCCTGCCCTGCGGCTGCGCGGGCTGTTTCACGGCGCCCAACACAATGTCGATCCTCGCAGAAGTGTTTGAACAAGACGGCGCACTCGACCAACTCGAAGCCTTCACCTCGCGCAACGGCCCCGCCTTCTACGGCCTGCCCGTGAACACCGAAACGCTGACCCTCGTCCGCGAAGAAGCCACCTATCCCGCACATCTCGACACCCCCGAAGGGCCCGTCACCATCTTCGACCCCCAGATGACGTTGAACTGGACGGCCTGAAGCCCTTCTTTATTTTGCCCTTAAACTCAATCCCGCAGCCTGCCACACAAAGGACCGCCCGCGATGATCCCCACGACCTACCCAGACGCCTCTGAAATCGCCCGCCTCACCGCCCGTATGCTGCTGGAAATCGGCGCCGTGAACTTCAACACGGACACCCCATTCACCCTCGCCTCCGGCCTGCCATCCCCCAGCTACATCGACTGCCGCAAGCTCATCTCCTACCCGCGCATCCGCTCGACGCTGATGGACTTCCTGACCATCACCGTGATGCGCAACGCGGGCTTTGAGGCCTTCGACAACATCGCAGGCGGCGAAACCGCTGGCATCCCCTTTGCCGCTTTGGTGGCCGAGCGTATGGCCCTGCCCATGACCTACGTCCGAAAAAAACCGAAAGGTTACGGCCGCAACGCCCGCATCGAGGGCGACATGAGCGAAGGCCAGCGCGTGCTGCTGGTCGAGGATCTCACCACCGATGGCGGATCAAAGCTCAGCTTTGTGGATGCGATTCGTGAAACGGGGGCGACCTGTGGCCATACGGCTGTGATCTTCTACTACGACATCTTCCCCCAAACCGAAAAGACGCTGGGCGATCACGGCGTTACTCTGCACCACCTGTGCACATGGTGGGATGTTCTGGCCGAGGCCCGCGCCCAAGGTGCCTTTGACGAGGCGACCCTGGCCGAGGTGGAAAAGTTCCTAAATTCTCCCCGCGAATGGCAAGATGCCCGCAAAAGCTGATACCACAGGTTGACGCAGCACAACCCCATACCGCAAGATTTGGGTGCGCAACCCTCCGCCGAGGGTTATCCACAAAAACATACAATTTGCGCACCCAACTCCCCTTCGCTATGACAGCGGCGGGGTAACAAGGGGTCCGATATGAATGAAATTTCATCCGTAAACACGTCCGGTATCGCAGTGCAGGCGGCCGAAACCATGCCCCACTCCATCGAGGCAGAACAACAACTGCTGGGCGCGATCCTGACGAACAACGACATCTACGACCGCGTTGCCTCTGTCATCAGCCCCAAGCATTTCTACGACCCCGTGCACGCCCGTATTTTTGAAATCGCAGCTGCACGTATTGCGAAAAACAACCTCGCCAGCCCTGTAACGCTCAAGGCGTTTATGGAGGACGACGAGGGCCTGCAAGAACTGGGCGGTCCCGCCTATCTGGCGCGTCTCGCAGGGGCTGCGATTTCCGCCTTTGCGGTGCGCGACTATGCGCAGATGATCTATGATCTGGCCGTGCGCCGCGATCTGATCGCCCTTGGCCGCGACATCGCCGCCAAAGCCGCCACCGTCGATGTCGCCTCCGAGCCGCGTGAGCAGATCGTGGAAGCCGAACAGCAACTCTATAAACTGGCCGAACAAGGTCAGGTCGAGAGCGGCTTTCAAAGTTTCCTCAAGGCTGTGACCGATGCGGTGAACGTAGCCAACGCCGCCTACCAACGTGACGGTGGCCTGTCTGGTGTCTCTACCGGTTTGATTGATATGGATAAAAAGCTGGGCGGCTTGCACCGCTCCGACCTTTTGATCCTTGCGGGGCGTCCGTCTATGGGCAAAACCTCGCTTGCGACCAACATCGCGTTCAACGTCGCCAAGGCCTACAAACGCGGCACGCTGGCCGATGGCTCCGAAGGGGCGGTAGATGGCGGCGTGGTCGGGTTCTACAGCCTCGAGATGAGCGCCGAACAGTTGGCCGCGCGTATCCTCTCGGAAGCCTCCGAAATCCCGTCCCAGCAGATCCGCTCTGGCGACATGTCCGAATCCGAGTTCCGCCGCTTTGTCGATGCTGCCAAGGCGCTGGAGGCCTGCCCGCTTTATATCGACGACACGCCTGCCCTGCCGATTTCGCAGCTTGCCGCCCGTGCGCGGCGCCTGAAGCGGACGCATGGTCTGGATGTGCTGATCATCGACTACCTGCAACTGGTCCGCGGCACGGGCAAGAGCGAAAACCGCGTGAACGAGATTTCCGAGATCACGATGGGCCTGAAGGCCATCGCAAAAGAACTCGATATTCCTGTTATCGCCCTGTCGCAGCTGTCGCGGCAGGTTGAAAACCGCGAAGACAAGCGCCCGCAACTGTCGGACCTTCGTGAATCCGGCTCGATCGAACAGGACGCCGATGTGGTGATGTTCGTGTTCCGCGAGGAATACTATAAAGAACGCGAAAAGCCGGGCGATCACGAACTGGATAAAATGGCGATCTGGCAAGAAGAGATGGAGCGCCTGCACGCCCGCGCCGAAGTCGTCATCGGCAAGCAGCGTCACGGTCCCATCGGCACGGTCGAGCTGAGCTTTGAGGGGAGGTTCACCCGTTTCGGCAATCTGGCGAAGCCGTGGCAGCAGGACGGCGACGACGAAGAGTTCTAGGGGGTGTGTATAACCTTGTGCAAAGGTGTACCTCCGCCACGGTATTTTATTTAAGACCAAATAGATAAAAGCCTTAATTCATGTGTGTTTCAAATCAGGTTTGAAACGGAAAAGGCCGCGTTGTTTACAACGCGGCCTTTTGATTTATCAACAGCCAGCCCGCGTTATTGCGGCGACTTCACCTCGTACCGCAGCCCCTTGGCCGTGCCTTTGGCAAACCCTTTCCAATAGCTGTGGTCTTCCTTTGCGGTGCCGTCTTCGTTCATCGACCACACACCATCGTTGGAATTGGGTGTCAGCTCCAGATAGCTGCCCGCCTCGTTGTTGCTTTTCAGCGCATCGTCCATCCACGCAGTCACAAAGTGCTGCGCGATGTTGTTCATCCGCGCCGTGTTCCAGACCGGATCGGTATAGTGGTCCGATACGTAGGAGCCTTTATCTTCGTTGAAGTAAAAGCTCTCGGCAGGCGCAGGCATGGGCGCGCCTGCGTTATGGCCGCCGTTCTCATAGGTCAGCAGCGCGGTCTCGACCCCGCTCACGTTGTCCCAGATCGCGCGCACGCCGTTCTCATACAGTGATACATCGTCCTGCGAGCCTGCGATGAACAGCATCGGAATTTGCACGCCAGCAAGTCCTTCGGCGTCCCAAAAGCCCGTGTTCATGCCCCAAGGGCCGAACGCCACGGCGGTTTTGATCCGCGGATCAGGCAGCGCGTTGTGGGTGTCGGAGCCTGCTTGGTGGATGCCCAGCGTGCCATGCGGCCCGCCCCAGCTGTACGCGACCGAGGCTTCGGTCACGCCGCCACCTGCCGTGATGATAGCACCATAACCGCCCATCGAATAGCCGATCAGCCCTGTGTTATTCGCATCATAAAGCCCCGCAAACTCGCCGCCCTCTGCGGCGCGGCCCGCCATTTCTTCCAGCACAAACAGCTGATCCAGCGAGCGGTTCACCAAAGTCGAGCCAAAGGCGGCCTGCGTGCGGTAGGTGCTGTCAGTGTGGTCAATCGACGCCACGACATAGCCTTTGGACGCGAGGTTTTCGGCCAGATGGCTCAGCAAAAAGCGGTTACCGGGGTAGCCGTGGCTGATCAGGATCAGCGGATAGGGTGTATCGGTGCCCGCAGGCACCGCGTCGCGCATCGCTTTGCCGGTCAGGGTGACTTCGGTGGTGCCGTCCCGCAGAAAGGCGCGCATTTCGGTGCTGCCTGTCGCGTCTGCGGCGGCGGGGTACCACATCTCGACCGTCAGCGGACGGTCATAGCGGGGAAACTCGGCCGGTTTTTCAGCGGTGGGGTCGATGGACAGAATGTCGATCTGGTCGGGGTTCACCATCTCCAGCTGGCGCACGCCCACGGGCATCGGGCCATATGCGGCCAGTTCGGGCGCGTCGGGCAATTGGGTATCAATCGGGTTGGCCAAAGCGGCCCCGCCCGCGATCAAAGCAAGCGGTAGAACGGGTGTCAGTATCTTTTTCATGGTCGTCTCCTCCTCTTTTGCGAACAGTTTAGAGGCCGACACCCATCCCACAAGCTAAAGTTGCTTTGACGTAACGCCCGTTTACTGGGTGAAACTCAGCGCGAGGCGGGCCGCGTCCTGCGGGATGGCCCGAACACCGCCCGCAACCCGCCGCTTTTTCGACGTCCCCCACAAGCCAAGGCGCATCGCGTGCTTGACCTCCTCTGCGCCTCTGTACAAACCTGCGGTATGAGTACTGGAAAACTGACAATTGATCTGGCTGCGATTGCCGACAACTGGCGCGCATTGGCGAAAATCGCGGGCGTTGAGACGGGGGCCACGGTAAAGGCCGACGCCTACGGGTGTGACATCGGCCGCGTGGGCGCCCATCTGGCAGAAGCTGGCGTGCGCCAGTTCTTTGTCGCGATGGCCGAAGAAGGCTTGGCCCTGCGCAAGGCCATTGGCACGGGGCCGGTGATCTCGGTCTTTTCCGGGCATATGGCGGGAGATGCCGAAGTTATTGCAGGGGCCGAGCTGACGCCGATGGTGAACTCGCTCGACCAAATGCTGCGCCACGTCGAGGCATTGCCCGGCCACCCCTTTGGCCTGCAACTTGATACAGGTATGAACCGTCTGGGCATGGAGCCATCCGAATGGACCGCCCTGCGCGAGATTGCCCTGTCGCAAAACCCTGTGCTGGTCATGTCGCATCTGGCCTGCGCGGACGAACCTGCGCACCAGATGAACGAGCAACAGCGCAAACAGTTTGACGACATGACACAAGGGCTGTCGATCCCGCGCTCGCTGGCGGCGACGGGCGGCACGCTGCTGGGCCCGGACTATCACTATGATTTGGTGCGTCCGGGGATCGGGCTCTATGGAGGGATGCCCTTTGCCGATGCAAAACCCGTTGTCACGCTGGATATTCCGATCATCCAAACCCGCGAAGTCGCGGCGGGCGAAACGGTGGGCTACGGCAACACATGGACCGCGCAAACCCCTGCCCGCATCGCAACCATCGCAGCAGGCTATGCCGACGGGTTAATCCGCGCCATGGGCGCTGGCGCTACACTGCAAGCGGGCAGTGCTACGGTGCCCGTTGTGGGCCGTGTCTCCATGGATTCGATCACTGTCGACATCTCGGCGCTGCCCAACGCCCCCGAAAGCCTGCAATTGATCGGCCCCCACCAAGGCGTCGACGCTGTGGCGGATTACGCAGGCACCATCGGATACGAAATTCTGACCAGCCTTGGCCACCGTTACGCGCGGACATGGACCACCTGATGCAGGCGCTGCGCGTCGCCAATCTGGCGCTTCTTGTCCTCTACCCCATCGCGTGGTTTGCGCCCTTGATGCGGGCGGGATTGCTGCCGCTTTTTGGTCTGTCCGAGATTTCGGTGATGACGGGGCTGCAATCGCTTTGGGCCTCTGACATTTTTCTGGCGCTTGTCGTCACGGTCTTTGCACTGTTTGCGCCTTATCTGAAAACAATGGGTCTGGCGCTGCTGCAATTCGGCCTGCTCAGCCCGCGTTTGTCCAAACCGTTGGAGGTTCTGGGCAAGCTGGCCATGGCCGACATCTTTCTGATTGCCCTCTCTATTACCCTCACAAAGGGAATCGGTGTGGGCCGGATCGAGGTCGCGTGGGGGTTATATTTGTTTACCTTTTGCATCCTTGCGTCGATGCTTATCAGCTGGAAAACACAACAATTAATGTTTCGCACAGCGAATTGAGTGCCTTTCAGGAAACAATCCCGATTATTGCTGAGGATTCGTGGTTAAATTTCCCTTTGCAAGTGGTCGACCGCCCTTTATCCTGATTACAAGCATCGTTAAGCGGATTTCTGCTTGGGCTGCCACCTGAGGAACGCAATGCAACAGCTAAGAGCCATCGGCTTTTTCATTCAGTATATGATGCAACGCGCCGCGTTGTTCTTTTTTGCGGTCTGTGCGGCTGGGCTGACGGCAGCGACCATCATGGCATCCCTCGGGTTCTGGGCATGGATCGAAGTACCGATGAATTTCGCAGGCGAGCCGGTTGAGGCCGCAGGCATGTATCTGCAAATTGCCGCAACTGTTCTGGCCGCTGGCATATGCTTTTTCCTGCCCGCCAATGCGCGCATCATGCAGCTTGAAAACTCGCACCGCCGCTTTTCCGTCTCGATGGATGATGTGGCGCGGGCCTACGGTGCCGTACATGCCGCCGACCGTGGCCGCACCTTCCAGCTCAGCTCGGAGTTTGACGCCGTGCGCGAACGGCTCGCCTACCTGCGCGACCACCCCGACCTCAGCACACTAGAGCCCGCCCTACTGGAGGCCGCAGCCCAGATGAGCCACATCAGCCGCGAGTTGGCCGAGGTCTATTCAGACGACAAGATCCTGCGCGCCCGTAACTTCCTGAAACAGCGTCAGGAAGAGATCAACCTGTTCAACGACCGTTTGGAGCAAGCCAAATCCATCTCGACCGAGATGAAACACTGGCTGCACGAGGTTGAGTTGGAAGAAAGCGTCGCAGCGGCACAGTTGGCGCGCCTGTCCGAGGAAATGAACGAAATCCTGCCCCAACTGGGTCGTGAGACCGTTCTACAGGTCCAAGCGGCGGAACAGACGGGTGATGAGGAAACGCCGCTCGACAGCACCGCTCTTGATAACAGCGTCTACGAGCTGCCCAAAGCGGCGGAGTAGTGCGGGACGCGTAGAAAGCGCCCCGCCTTTGATCACTTCAGATATTTGGAATAGGCCCAGCCAATGCGGCCCTGCGCGCTGCGCACTTTGATCCAGTTGCCCGAACGCCCGACCATCCGCACTTCGGTCCCTGTATAAAGACGCTAGCGGATGCTGTATTCGGTTCCCGGGCCGCGGCGCATGTTCAAAAACCCGTCCGATGTAGGCTGCACATACAACAGCGGCCCGTTGTTGGCCTGTACCCGCACCAGAAAATTCTGTTAGGCCCAGCCGATTTCGCCGTTAGACAGGCGCACCTTCAGCCAGTTGCCCCGCTTGCCCAAACGCTCTACCTCGTTGCCGGGATAAAGCCGCGTGATAATCCCGTGGCTGGTGCCCGGTCCTGCACGCAGGTTCAGATAGCCATCCGACATCCCCTGCGCGGTATAGGTCTGCGCCAAGGCCGTCGTTGCCACCATCAAAAAGCCCATAATCAAGGCCAGTCGTTTTATCATCTATACCACTCTACCGTCGTTTCCCATTGAACCTGTCCGCGCCCCAAGGCACTAAAGCGTCATGGCAAAACCGATCAAACAATTCACCTGCACAAAATGCGCAGCAACCTACCCCAAATGGTCGGGTCGCTGCGATAATTGTGGCGAATGGAATACTATTCAAGAAGATAAGGGCATCAGCGCAGGCCCGCCCAGCAAATCACTCGGGGCGCGGCGCGGATCGTCCATGGCGCTGATGGACCTCGCCACCGAGGAAGCGCCCCCGCCGCGCACCTTGTCGGGTCTGAACGAGTTGGACCGCGTGTTGGGCGGCGGACTGGTTGCCGCCTCTGCCATTCTGGTCGGCGGTGATCCGGGCATCGGGAAATCCACCCTGCTGCTGCAAGCCGCCGCCGCCTTCGCCAATCGCGGCCTCAAGGTTGTCTATATCTCGGGCGAGGAAGCCTCGGCACAGGTGCGGATGCGTGCGCAGCGCCTTGGCCTGTCCGACGCCGCCGTCAAACTGGGCGCCGAGACGAACCTGCGCGACATTCTCACCACTCTGGACGCCGAGCGCCCCGCGCTGGCGATCATCGATTCGATCCAGACCATGTGGGCCGATAACGTAGAAAGCGCGCCCGGCTCTGTCTCTCAGGTACGTGCGGCTAGCCACGAACTAACCAGTTTCGCCAAACGCACCGGCACCTCGATTGTGCTGGTGGGCCACGTCACCAAAGAAGGCCAGATCGCAGGCCCCCGTGTGGTCGAACATATGGTCGACACGGTGCTTTACTTCGAGGGCGAGCGCGGCCACCCTTTCCGCATCCTGCGTTCGGTCAAGAACCGCTTTGGTCCCGCCGACGAGATCGGCGTGTTCGAGATGACGGGCCGCGGCCTGTCGGAGGTCACCAACCCTTCGGCGCTATTCCTCAGCGAACGCGGCCAACCCGCCGCAGGATCAGTCGTATTTGCAGGGATCGAGGGCACCCGCCCCGTCTTGGTCGAAATTCAGGCCCTCGTCGCGCCATCGCCCCATTCGCAGGCCCGCCGTACGGTTGTGGGCTGGGATGGTGGCCGTCTGGCGATGATACTGGCGGTGCTGGAGGCGCGTTGCGGGATTCCCTTTGCCGGGCTCGATGTCTATTTAAATGTTGCGGGCGGGATGAAGATCTCGGAACCTGCGGCCGATCTGGCCGTGGCCTGCGCACTTTTATCTGCCCGCGAAGATACGGCCCTTCCTGCCGAAACCGTTGTATTCGGGGAACTTAGCCTGTCGGGTGCGCTGCGTCCTGCGACGCAGACAGAAAACAGGTTGAAAGAAGCGCAAAAACTTGGTTTTACCTCCGCAATCGCACCCAAAGGCGGCAAAGCGGTGGTGGTCGAGGGTATCTCGACGCGCCCCATGTCGGATTTGACGGCGTTTGTGGGTGAAATATTCGGCGCGGGTTAACGCGCATCAGCAAGAAGCGAGACGAGCATGGAAGGTTTTACCATCATAGACGGCGTTGTGGCGCTGGTAATTGTGATGTCGGCGCTGCTTGCCTATGGGCGCGGTTTTGTGCGCGAGATGATGGCAATTGTCGGCTGGATCGCGGCCGCTGTGCTGGCCTATCTGTTTGCGCCGCAGGTTGAACCGCTGGTCCGCGAAATCCCCGTTGTCGGTGATTTCCTTGCGGATAGTTGTGAATTGTCGATCATCGGTGCTTTTACCTTGGTGCTGGCGATCACGCTGGTCGTTGTGTCGCTGTTCACGCCGCTGTTTTCCTCGCTGGTGCAACGGTCAATCCTTGGCGGGTTTGATCAGGCTTTGGGCTTTATCTTTGGCGTCGCACGCGGAGTTTTGTTGGTGGCGATCGGCTTTTTTGTCTATTCCACCGTCATCACCGGCCAGCAGTTTACAATGGTCGACGACAGCCGCTCGGCGCAGGTGTTCGGGCGCTTTGCCGACGACATCCAGAATTCGGATCCCGATCAGGCATTGGGCTGGATTACCGGCAAATACGAAGAGCTCGTTTCAAGCTGCACAGCCAGCTGAGGCCGCTTTAACCTTCGGGTAACTCAACACTGGTATCGCTTCCCAAACGATAGGAAGCATATAGAATGTATGATGATGCCTTGAACGATCTGTTTGCGCTGGTCGACTGTATTCCGACCCCCGTGTTCATGTTGGATGTGACGCCGGAAGGCACCCCCGTTTATGCGCATTTCAACAAGGCTGCGCTACGCAACGTGGGGCGCGAGCTGTCGGAAATCGTGGGCCACACCGCGATCGAGGTATTCGGAGAAGAGTTCGGCACGCCTGCCTACGATGAGCAGTACAAGGCCATCCAGACCCGCAAACCCCACACTTACGAATTCCAACTCCCCACCGGGAAAGACCTCCGCGTGGTGCGCACCACATTGTGGCCACAACTGGACGAAAACGGCGCCGTGAACCGCTTGATCGGCAGCGCTGCCGATGTCTCGACCGAATGGATCGCCTCCTCTGTAAAGGCCAAGCTGCGGGCCATCGACACCGAGGTCGAGCAATTCGTTTCCATGGCCGCCCATGACCTGCGCACCCCCATGCGCAATGTGATCGCCTTGGCAGATATGCTTGCGGAAGATTTTGAAGATCACGGCGACGGAAAGCGGGATTTGATCGATTTGCTGCGGCATACAGCAGACAAATCAATGGTGCTGATTACGGATGTTTTGTCCTTCGCCAGCACTCCCCGCGTTAATTCGGGCAACACGTTGTACCGGTTTGACACTTTGTGCGACGACATCATGGCAACGGTGGACCCGCAGGGAAACCACACCCTGCAAAGCACCGCCGTGTCCCTCTCAGGGGAAAAGACCGTGATGCAGGTCGTCTTGCGTAATCTGATTGATAACAGCATCAAACACGGCAATTCTGCCAACCTGCTGCTGCGCTGTACGGTCACGCAACAGCCCGACGGTTTTGTGAAAGTCACCTTGTGTGACAACGGCAAAGGCTTTGCCAATCCTGGTGTCGTCTTTTTGGACAGCGGCGATTTTCGCGTCGACAGCGGCTATGGCCTGCTGGCTGTGCGCCGCCTCATCCTGGCACGCGGTGGGACGATCCAAGCGAAAAACGACGACGATACGGGCGGCAGCTGCGTTATCTTCACCCTTCCCGGCGAACACGTCACAGTTAAGACCAGCCTAGAGGAGCATTTTCCGCCCAGCGATCCGGCACAACCCGCAAACGCAGAACGGCCCCAGTCGGAAACGTGCCGAAAAATCTAACTCACTGCGTGACTCTTGATGGCTGACCTCGTATGACGCCTTTAACCTTTGTCGGTATCAGGAGCGCCCCCCTTGTCCCACACCCCGCCCAAGACAATGCCCCCCGCACATCCCTTTGATACGTCCTATCTGTCTGATGTAGGCGACGACGATAAACTAAAGGAAGAATGCGGCATTTTCGGTGTTGTCGGCGTGTCCGACGCCGCGAATTTCGTAGCCCTTGGCCTGCACGCCTTGCAACACCGTGGACAAGAGGCTGGCGGCATCGTCACCCACTGCCCCGAGGTCGGGTTTCAATCCGCCCGCCGCTTTGGCTATGTCCGCGATAACTTTACCTCGCAAAAAGTGATGGAGACATTGCCCGGCCCGCTGTCCATCGGACATGTGCGCTACTCCACCGCCGGCACCAAGGGGCAGACCGCGATCCGCGATGTGCAGCCCTTCTTTGGCGAATTCGCCATGGGCGGCGCGGCGATTGCGCATAACGGCAACATCACCAACGCCAACGCCCTGCGCCGTGAGCTGATCGAGCGTGGCTCGATCTTCCAGTCCTCATCGGACAGTGAATGTATCATCCACCTGATGGCCCGTTCCCTGCAACGCACCATCCCCGAGCGGATGGAAGACGCGCTTCGCCGCGTCGAAGGCGCGTTCTCTGTTGTCGCCATGACCCGCACAAAACTGATCGGTGTGCGCGACCCCCTCGGCGTGCGGCCGCTGGTGTTGGGTAAAATCGGTGACGGTTGGGCGCTCAGCTCCGAGACGTGTGCGCTGGACATCATCGGTGCCGAATTCGTGCGCGAAATCAAACCCGGCGAGATGGTTGTCATCACCGAAGCTGGCGTGCAAAGCCATTTCCCCTTCCGCCCGCAGCCGTCCAAGTTCTGCATCTTCGAGCATGTCTATTTCTCGCGCCCCGACAGCATCTTGGGCGGCCGCTCGGTTTACGAGACACGCGAAGCGATTGGCCGCGAGCTGGCCAAGGAAAACCCGATTGAGGCCGATATGGTCTGTCCTGTGCCCGATTCAGGCACCCCCGCCGCGATCGGCTACAGCCTTGAATCGGGGATTCCCTATGCGATGGGCATCATCCGCAATCAATACATGGGCCGCACGTTCATTGAACCGACCGAGCAGATCCGCAACATGGGTGTGCGCCTGAAACTCAACGTGAACCGTGCGTTGGTCAAAGGCAAACGCATCATTCTGGTCGACGACAGCGTTGTGCGCGGCACCACGAGCCGCAAGATCAAGGAGATGATTTTGGACGCAGGTGCTGCCGAGGTTCACTTCCGCATTGCCTCGCCCCCGACCGCGTGGCCGTGTTTCTACGGCGTCGACACGCCCGACCGTGACAAGCTGCTGGCCGCCACCATGTCCGAGGAAGAGATGCGCGACCATTTGGGTGTTGATAGCCTCAAGTTCATCTCGCTCGACGGGCTTTACCGCGCCGTAGGTGAGGCCGAAGGCCGCAAGAAATCCTGCCCGCAGTATTGCGACGCTTGCTTCTCGGGCGAATATCCGGTGATCCCTGCGGATAAGGTCGAAGACGGCTTTGTCATGAAACCGGCGGCCGAGTAGCATACTGTCACAAACTGTCAGCAGCTTCGTGGTACGGTCGCCCAATGACAGATCCATTTGACCAAACGCTGAGCGCATGGCCCCCGCAGGCCTGCGCAGTTTTCAACAAAATTCGGGCGTTGATCCTTGAGACCGCGCAAACGGCGGGCGTCGGCACACTTGAGGAAAGCCTGAAGTGGCACCAACCTGCATGGCGGCCCCAAAAACCCCGCACGGGCAGCACCCTTCGGCTCAACTGGGATGCAGGCGCGCCAAATACAATCGCCCTGTTTGTGGATTGCAAAACCACCATCGCCGCTGAGATGTTCGCCGCCTACCCTTATGATTTCATGTATGAATCCAACCGTGGCCTGCGCCTGCACTTAGGCGCGCCCTTGCCCGAGCAGGCGATCGCCTATCTGGCCGAGCGGACCTTTACCTACCACCGCAAAAGCTGAGGCCCCGCGCCCCTCTTGACGCGATGCCCTGCCCCGCGCATACGAAGGCCATGACACAGAAAACCGCACTCATCACCGGCGCGTCACGCGGCCTTGGCGCTGCATTGGCCGAGGCGCTTGCGCCCACGCATCACATCATCGCCGTGGGCCGCACCGTCGGCGCGCTGGAAGAGCTTGACGACCGCATTCAGGCCAAGGGCGGCCAAGCCACGCTGGCCCCCATGAACATCACCGACATTGGTGCGATGCAAACCCTGTGCCGCGGCATCCATGACCGCTGGGGCAGCCTCGATCTGTGGTTGCACACCGCCGTGCATGCCGCCCCCCTGACGCCAAGCCACCATATCGACGCCAAAGACCTCGAGAAATCCATTGCGGGCAACATCACCGCCACCTCGACCCTGATCAACTATGTAGCACCGCTTTTGGGCACGGACGGTAAGGCCGTGTTCTTTGAAGACCCGATCGTGGGCGAGAAATTCTACGGCAGCTACGGCGCTACCAAAGCCGCGCAAATCGCGCTTGCCCGCAGTTGGCAAACCGAAACCGCCCGCATCGGCCCGCAGGTTGCGATTGTGACACCGCAGCCCATGCCCACGGCCACCCGTGCCCGTTTCTTCCCCGGTGAAGACCGCGATGCACTGCACGACATCCACGCCGAGGCGGCACGCCTCTTGGCAACACTCCAGAAATAACGCCGCGTTCGCTTGCCCGCATAGCGCTGCTCGCTTATCAAGGCGCAAAGGGGCAGTCATATGCGTATTCTCATCACCAACGACGACGGTATCAACGCGCCTGGTCTGGCCGTTCTCGAAGGGATCGCCACCACGCTGGCCGGCCCCGAGGGCGAGGTTTGGACCATCGCGCCAGCGTTTGAGCAATCTGGCGTAGGCCATTGTATCAATTACACAAAGCCCACCCTCATCACGCAACTCTCCGAGCGGCGTTATATGATCGAGGGCAGCCCCGCCGATTGCATTCTGTGCGCGCTTTATGACCCGATGAAGGACGCCCGCCCCGATCTGATCCTGTCGGGCGTGAACCGTGGCAACAACGCCGCTGAGAACACGCTTTACTCAGGCACCATCGGTGCCGCGATCGAGGGTGCGCTTCAGGGTGTGCCATCCATCGCCCTCTCGCAATTCTACGGCCCCGCCAACCGCGACCTTGATGACCCGTTCGAAGCCGCAGTCGAGCACGGCGCAGACGTCTGCCGCCGCATTCTGGATCAACAAAGCGCCGATGCAAACGGCTATAGCGTCTTTTGGAACGTGAACTTCCCGCCCGTCGCCGCGAAAGACGTAAAAGGCATCCGCACGGCGCCCCAAGGGCGCAGGCCGGGCGTGAATTTCTCGACCATCCCCCATGATGCGCCCAACGGGCGGCGGTTTTTGTGGATCGCGGGCGGCAACCAGCAAATCCCGCCCGCCGCTGGCTCTGACGCGGCGGTCAACCTTGAGGGCTATATCTCGGTCACGCCGATGCGTGCGGACCTGACGGCGCATGACGTCTTTGGCGATCTGGCGGGCCTCAACACATGACCGATATGGACGACGACGACAGCATTGCGCAGCGCAAGATGCAGTTCCTCTACGCCTTGCGCTCCAAGGGGGTGACAAACAATGCCGTGCTGGGCGCGATGGAGGCCGTGGACCGCGGCCCCTTCATCCGTGGCCTCTTTGCTGAGCGCGCCTATGAGGACATGCCCCTGCCCATCGCCTGTGGCCAAACGATCAGCCAGCCTTCGGTTGTCGGGTTGATGACCCAAGCGTTGGAGATCAGCCCGCGTGACAAAGTGCTCGAAATCGGGACAGGATCGGGCTATCAGGCCGCGATCCTGTCAAAGCTGGCGCGGCGCGTCTATACTATCGACCGCCACCGCCGCCTTGTGCAAGAAGCCCGCGTTGTCTTTGACGCGCTTGACCTGACCAACATCACTGCGCTGACCGCAGATGGCAGCTTTGGCCTGCCCGAACAGGCGCCGTTTGACCGTATCATCGTGACCGCCGCAGCCGAAGACCCTCCCGGCCCACTGCTTGCGCAGCTCAAGGAAGGGGGCATCATGGTGGTGCCCGTCGGCCAGTCGGATGCCGTGCAGCACTTGATCCGTGTGCGAAAAACCGCCGATGGGCTCGAATATGACGAAATGAGGGCCGTTCGCTTTGTTCCGCTGCTCGAAGGGTTGGGCAAAGACACATAATGTGGTAACAGTGCTGAAAATTCCGGGCACACGGAATGGGCAGTGACAAGGACCACTTCGATGACAGTATTTAACAAGCGCATTCCGATGCGTATTTCGCTTCTTGCAGGCGTGGCTTGCGTGGGCTTGGCCGGATGCAGTGACCCGCTAGACTTCGATTTGCGTGGCCTTGGCGGCGGGTTTTCAACCGCAAATGCAGCACAGGCACCGCTTGCCGAACGGCCCAAACCTGATGACCGTGGCGTCATCTCTTATCCCAACTATCAGGTGGCTGTGGCGCGCCGTGGCGATACGCTGGTCTCTGTTGCCAATCGCGTGGGCCTGCCCGTCGCCGCCCTTGCCAAATTTAACGGCATCGACCCCAAAGTCACCCTGCGCAAGGACGAGGTCATCGCCCTGCCCAGCCGCGTGGCCGAACCCTCGCCCGCCACAGGTGCCACGACCACGGGTCCGATCAAACCCGTGGATGTCACCGCAGTCGCAGGCGGCGCGATTGAGCGTGCCCCCGCCACACCAGGCGTGCAAACCACTGCCCTGAAACCCGCCGCCCAAACAGGCCGCGAACCCACCCGCCACAAGGTCGAGCGGGGCGAGACAGCCTTTACCGTCGCCCGCCTTTATTCGGTGCCGGTCAAGGATCTGGCCGAATGGAACGGCTTGGCCGCCGATTTTGCGATCCGCGAAGGGCAATTCCTGCTGATCCCCGTCGCCTCCCAGAACCCGCCAAAAACCGCACCTGCGAAAACGGCGACTGCCACGCTCAAGCCACCCCTACCGGGCCAAGGCTCGGCCACGCCAACGCCGCCGTCGGCAACCAAACCCCTGCCCGATGAAAAGATCGCACCCGCCGCGGCACCGGCCAAACCCGCCGCGACGCCAACCGCGCCCACGCAAACTGCAGCGGCCCCCAAACCCGCGCCTGCGCCTGCGCCTAAACCCGTCGCAGACGTCGGCAAAACAACCAAACCCGCCGCCAAAGGCAGGTTGGTCCGCCCCGTGGCGGGCACGATCATCCGCGATTACGCCAAAGGGCGGAATGAAGGTATCAACATCAAAGCCGCACCCGGCTCGGCGGTGAAAGCTGCCGAAGCAGGCACCGTCATCGCATTGACCAAAAGCCCCGAAGGCGTGCCGATCATCATTGTGCGCCACCCCGATCAGCTGATCACGGTCTATGCAAACGTCGACGATGTATCGGTAAAAACAGGCCAAAAAGTACAGCGCGGCGAAAGCATTGCCAAACTGCGCAGCGGCGACGATTCCTTCGTCCACTTTCAGGTCCGCAAAGGCACCGACAGCGTCGACCCCAATCCTTTCCTGAACTAACTGACCAGACGCCGATTTTTTCTGGCCCTAAATCCTACGGGGAATTCCTGCGCCGCAAGGCGCGGGAATGGGGTAGCGCCCCTAACGGCGCAACGCCACACCCTGACGCCCGGCCAGATCAGTAAAATACTGCCATGCCACACGGCCAGAGCGGCTCCCCCGCGTGGCCTGCCATTCGATCGCCTCGGCCCGCAGCGTGTCTTCGTCGATCACGACGCCATGCGCATCGCAATAGCCACGGATCATCGCCAGATATTGGTCCTGATCACAGGGATGGAACCCCAGCCACAGCCCAAAACGATCCGAGAGCGATACCTTCTCCTCCACCGCTTCGGCTGGGTTGATCGCTGATCCGCGCTCATTCTCGATCATGTCACGGGGCATCAGATGGCGGCGGTTGGACGTAGCATAAAGCACGACATTCTCGGGCCGCCCTTCAATCCCGCCATCCAGAACCGCCTTGAGCGACTTATAATGCGCGTCGTCATTGCTGAAACTCAGGTCATCGCAAAACAGGATAAACCGCGCCTGCGCACCGCGCAGCAGGTTGAGCAAGCGCCCGACCGATGGCAAATCCTCACGCTGCAACTCAACGATCTTCAGCGCGTCGTATTCCGCGTGAACAGCGCCGTGTACTGCTTTGACAAGGCTGGATTTTCCCATCCCGCGCGCGCCCCACAAAAGGGCGTTATTCGCAGGCAATCCCGCCGCGAATTGTGCGGTGTTCTTCAGCAAGGTATCGCGCGACCGATCCACCCCCAGCAGTAAGGATATATCGACACGGCTGACCTGCTCGACAGGCTCCAACCGGTCCGGCCCCGTGTGCCACACAAAGGCAGAGGCCGCGTCGAAATCAGGCGCCCCCAGCGGCGCGGGAGCCATCCGCTCCAGCGCCGCTGCAATCCGGTCCATAGGATCGTCAATCATGTGTCTTTATCCGTGCGTTCTTCGACAATCGGGTCTTCGCGGTCCATTTCTTCCGCCATTGCGTCGAAATCGGCCTCGTCCTCTTCGTCGTAGAACCCGTCTTCGCGCAGCTGCTTTTCTCGCTTGGCGTCCACACGGGCCACAAGGAAGATCGAAATCTCATACAGACCGTAGACCACGACAAACAGGATCAGTTGCGTCACTACATCGGGTGGCGTCACCAAAGCGGCCAGCAGCAAGATGCCCACCAGAGCGTATTTACGCACATTGCGCAGGCCTTCGGCGCTGACCAGTCCCGCCTTGCCCATCAGGGTCAGCAGAACAGGCAATTGGAAACACAGCCCAAAAGCCACGATCATTTTCAGTGTGATATCAAGGCTTTCATTCACCTTACCGTTGAACACAATATCAATCCCGCTCTCGCGGACGTCACCTTCGATGATCAGCGCAGACAGATAGCTTGCCGCATCCGAGAACCCCAGGAAGAACTGCATCGCAAGCGGTACAACCACATAATGCGCAAACGCGGCCCCCATCAGGAACAGCACAGGAGAGGCAACCAGAAATGGCAAAAACGCGTTCTTCTCGTTCTTGTACAGTCCCGGTGCTACAAACCGCCAAAGCTGCGTGGCAATCACGGGAAAGCTGATCGCAAGCCCGCCCACCATCGAGATGCGGATCAGGGTAAAGAAATATTCCTGCGGGGCGGTGTATTGCATCACAGGGTTGGGGTTGCCCAGATTGCGCATGGTCTTTTCAATCGGCACCAGCAGGAAATCGAGGATCATGCTGCCAAACGAAAAGCAGATGATCATGCCCACGACAAACGCCAGAACCGAACGGATCAGCCGCGTGCGCAGCTCTGCCAGATGTTCGATCAGCGGGGCGGCGCTGTCGTCGATAGTGTTGTCACTGGAACTCATGTGTCTGCTTTCTTGGCGGCCAGAGACTCGTTCAAAACCGCCTCAAGCTCCTCTGCCTTCTCCATCGCCTCTTTCGCCTCACGCGCTTTGCGCTCGGCTGCGGCGCGGGCGGTGCCGGCCTGAATGCGTTTGACGTCTTCGGCCCGTTTCGCGGCCAGCTTGGCCGTTTCGCTGTCAGGCTCCAGATCGGTGATCGAGGACGCCGCCTCTTTCACGCCGTCCATCGCTGTGCCGACAGGGTTTGTCGCGGCCTTCAGCGATTTGTTCAGGCCGCTCGCCATGTCGCGCACGCCTGTATCATCGGCCGCATCGTTCATGGCGCTAGAGAACTCCCGCGCCATTCCCTTGGCCTTGCCGACCATCTGGCCCACCTTGCGAAACATCACGGGCAGGTCTTTGGGGCCGACGACGATCAACGCCACAACCCCCACCACCAGCATTTCGGTCATGCCAAGATCGAACATAGGGTCTTAGACCTTGTCTTTTGCGTCGACTTCGGGCTGTGGAATATCGGCCACATCGTCGGCTTTCTCTTCCAGCAGTTCTTTTTCGCCCTCGTTGATGCCCTTTTTGAAGCTGGTGATGCCTTTGCCGACTTCACCCATCAGTGACGAGATTTTGCCGCGGCCAAACAGAACCAGAACCACAACCGCAATCAGCAGCAGACCGGGCAGACCAATATTATTCAACATGTCATTCTCCTAAAGCATGTGTTCTGCCCCAAATCGGCAGAGTGTCGGTCATCTGCGTAGCAAAGCCGGCGCTGCGCAGGAATACCAAAGCCGCACGTCAGGCGGCGTGATCCTGAAAAAGCAGCACTGCGCGGGCCTTGCCAGCCACTCCTGACAGGTTTATGTCAGTTGCATGGCCCGCAGTGACCGTCTTTTCGATTTGTTGACCCTGTTGCGCGATGGGCAGACCCATACCGCCGACAGGCTGGCGCGCCGTTTGGGCGTCAGCACCCGCACGCTTTACCGCGATATGGAGACGCTGGCCGCATCGGGCGTGCCTGTGCAGGGCACACGGGGCACGGGTTATAGGCTGGCGCAGGTGACGACCCTGCCGCCCTTGTCGCTGACAGAGGCGGAGGTTGAGGCGCTCAACCTCGGGCTTGCCATTGCGGCGCAGGTGGCCGACCCCGCGCTGAGGACCGCGACAGACAGTTTGACGGAGAAGCTGGATGCCGTGTTGCCGCAAACGGCAGTGGCGCAGCGGGATGCGTGGAAATTCGCGGCCTCACCCTTCGCCGACAGGGCGCGGGGCTTTGCGCATATGCCCACGGTGCGGGCGGCCATCACAGCGCGTCAAAAGCTGCACATCACCTATACCGACCGTAACGGCACCGTAACATCGCGCACCATTCGCCCGCTGCATATGGAATACTTCGCCCGCATCTGGACGCTCACCGCATGGTGTGAAACGGCCAATGCCCACCGCGACTTCCGCCTTGATCACATCAGCGCGGCACAGGCCCTGCCCGAGCTTTTCACCGATGAGGCAGGCAAGACGCTGGCCGACTATATCAGGGCTTGAGCGTCCAACCCGATTGCCGGGGCAGGAACGCTTCGACGCTGGCCTGCGCGACCACGATCGTCTCGTCGCCAGAGGGCACATTCAACCCGCCCAACACCGCACGCACCTCGGCGCGGCCGCGTGGCAATGTCGCCCGCAGGGCGTCCAGATCCAGCTGGTCGGGTTCTTGCACACCGACAGTGACCTGCACCCGCATCGCATCATGCGGCAGGTCGATTACACCGAAAATCGGTAGGGATGAGTGGCGAAACGCGTCCTCAATCGCGCGTTTGGCGGCTTTGGTGTAATCCATGCCGTGCAGATCGTTGCCCATGCCCATCTCGATAATAAGTCGTTGTTCAGCCATCTGCACGCTCCATATCAAAGCCGACGGACAGGGCGACATTGGCCATCACCGTGGGGTTGCCCGTACCTTCGGGGCGCGGAACGTCCAGACCGCCGCGGGTCACGTTCACCGTCACCTGTCCGTAGGGAAAGACAGCGCGCAACGCCTCTGCGTCCACCTCCTCGGGCTTGGCCACGCCTACGTCCAGCGTGATGCGCATGTCCTCTTTGTCAAAGCCGAAAACCTCCGCCAGATTGATCGAGTTATGCCACAGCGCGTCCTGCACCGCGCGGCTGGCCGCTTGGGTATAGTCGCCCCGCCGCAGGGATGTTCCCATCCCGAATTCCACCAACAGCTTTTGCATAGCACGTCCCCTTTTACAAAGTTGCCCCGAACCCGATCAATGCGCGTCCCTGCCGAATACAAAACACCGATCACGGCGGATTGTCAGCCACATAACGGTGCCTGCGGCAGGCATGAACACATTGGGCACCGTGGCCTTGAGCACGCTGCCGTCATGGTCCATGCGAAATTCGATCAGGCTTTCGTTGCCCATAAACCGCGCCCGCTCGACCACGGCGCGTGCAGGCGTGCCGTCGGCGGCAGTGGGCAGTGGCCCTTTGCCCGCACGGTCAAAATCAATCCGCACATGCTGCGGGCGGAACACAATGTCGACGTCAGTGCCATCGGGCACACCGGGTGCCAGAAACCTGCCAAACGGCGTTTGCGCCAGCGCCCCTTCGACCCGCGCGCGCAGCACATTGGCATCCGAGAAGAACGAGACCGCCGCACGGTCCAAGGGCCGCGTGTAGACATTATAGGGCGCGCCCTGCTGCACAATCTTGCCGTCGCGCATCAGCGCGATCTCGTCGGCCATGCGCATCGCCTCATCCGGCTCGTGCGTGACCAGCAGCACGGCGGTGTCTTCTTCTTTCAGGATGCTCAGCGTCTCATCACGGATACCGTCGCGCAGGCGGTTATCAAGACCGCTGAACGGCTCGTCCATCAGCATGATCCGCGGACGCGGGGCCAGTGCGCGGGCCAGCGCCACGCGCTGCTGCTCGCCCCCCGACAGCTGGTGCGGGAAGCCGTCGATGAACCGCGTGAGGTCGACGCGGGCCAGCAATTCCTCGACCCTTGCGCGTTTCTCGGCCTTGGTGCCGCGCAGCCCGTAGGCCACATTTTGCGCCACGCTCAGATGCGGGAACAGAGCAAAGTCCTGAAACATCAGGCCAATCTCGCGCCGCTCGGGCGGGACGCGGAACACCGTGTCGCAAATCAGCTTGCCATCCACATGGATTGTGCCGCTGTCCTGCATCTCGACGCCTGCGATCATCCGCAGGGTTGTTGACTTGCCACAGCCCGACGGGCCCAGCAGGCAGGTCACCTGCCCCGGCATGATTGTCAGGCTCACGTCGTCGACCACGGCGCGGCCCTCAAAGCTGCGGCGCAGGTTGCGGATTTCCAGACGGGGCGTCTCGTTCTGCATGCGGCGGGGTATCCGATTAATTCAGTCGGATACCTGCTATCAGCGGCGGCTGCCCCCCGCAAGCACCGCCGCAAAGCCTGTGACCAGCACGCAGATGCAGATCAGCAGCAACTGCTCGTACTTGTGCCCTTCCATCAGCCACGGTGTGACACTGTCCCACCCGCGGGCAAAGTAGACAAACGCGCCTGCAATCGCGGCGGCAAAGGCCACCAGATAGGACCACAGCGCGATCCGGCGGCCCATCACCAGCCCCACAACCAGCACAGGCGTCAGAAACATCGAGGCCGTCCCGCTGACTGCCACCGCATCAAACAGCGTCGCATTACCCCATAGCGTCAGCAGCGTTCCCGCCAGCATAAAGACAACCATCACGGCCCGCCCCGCGCCCAGACTGCGCGGCAACCCGCCCTCGACCACCACCAGACGTGCGGCCGATGACAGCGCGGAATCAAGCGTGCTGAGCGCCGAGACAAGCAGCGAGATCATCAGCAGGCCAAACACCCACGCAGGGAACATCGTGGCCCAAGTGCCGATGAGCTGCCCTTCATAGGCGGCGCCCACCAGCCCCGCCTGAATGCCAAAGAAGCCAAAACCGATAATGCACAGCGTGCTGATCCAGAAAGCGTGCAAAAAGGACGCCCGCGTCGTCGCCTTGTCGGCGATAAAGCCGCGGTCCATCATCACCGGATCATGCGCAGGGTAGGAAAACACCTGCAACGCGGCCACAGCCAGCAAGACCCATCCGTTATAGCTGCCCGCGGTGCCAGAGGCCGTCAGCACCGCGCCCAGATCGAAAGCAGGCCCAAGAACCAAGGCCACAAAGGCGATGCCGAAGACAACAACAAACACCGCCATCTGCAAAACATCCGTGCGCAGCGCCGCCGACAGGCCGCCCCACGCGGAATACCCAAGCCCCACAACCGCGACGATCCAGATCGCCGCCGTGCCGCTGCCCTCCAGAACCGCGTTAAAGATGAGGCCGACAACAATCAGATTGGCAAAAACTTCGGACAACAGTCGCAAGGCGATCACGAAGTTATAGCACCCGTTACCAATGCTGCCAAAGCGCGCGCCCAGCCAGTCCTGCACCGACGTCGCGCCGCCCTGCCGCAAATGGCCCACGATAAAGCCGCCCGTCAGGAAGGATGCGTAATATCCCGCGTAGGCCAACGTGCCTGCGATGCCATAGTAATAGCCCAAGATCGCGGCATTCATCAGGCTGCGGGCGAAAATCCATGTGGTGACCTGACTTAGCACCAAAACCCACATGCCAGGCGCGGCGCCCGCCGCCCCTTGCCCGCCAAAGAACCCTTCGACGCTGGCACGGCGGGGGGCTGCGACGACAGAGGCCGCGATAATCAGGCCAAAGGCGGCGATCAGAAGGACGGGGGACATGGGGCTTACTCTCTATTGGGTCTGTTTCGCGGCAGATAACCGCGCATGGCCTTGTCGCACCATCTTAAAATGCTGCGGCTCGCATAAAAGTGAGAATGGCCGCTATGAGCGGGCGGATCACCCCTCGGTCAGGTCAAACGCGGCTGTCCCGACATCGCGGCCGTTCACCTGCACCGTCACGCGGTGCGCACCGGGATAAAGCGTAAATGTGCTGGCCCCGCCCTTGAGCTTGTGCGCCTTGCGCAAAGCCAGCGGCACCCCCGCCTTCACCTCGGCGGCCTTCAACTTGAACACCTTTTGCGCTGTCTTGCCGCCTGCGCGGGCAAATTCCAGACGGTAATCTACCAGAACGGGCAAGTCCTCGGCGCTGGTCAGGGTGATCTGAAGATCAAGCGCCCCGCCGATGGGCACACGCACGGCCCCCAGCGTGATCTGCGCCTCAACAAAGGCATCCGCGCGGTAGCCCAAGGCCGCCATCGCGCCCGCATGTCCCTGTTTTATCAGCGTGCGCAATGCGTGGCGGCGCATCCATGCCAGCTCTTTCGGGGTTTGGCGGCCCTCGGCCTGCCAACGGGCCAAACGGTCCAGCACCTTGTCGGGCGCGATTTTGCTGAGGTCATTGAGGTGGTTCGCCACCGAGCGCGTGACAAAGCGCGCAGGATCGGCGTGCAGCATATCCAACAGCGGCAGCGTTTGCGCAGGCGTCAATCCGACTCCCACGGCCCAAGGCAAACGCGGGCGCGTCCCCTCGCTCACCAATCGGCGCACGTGATAGTTCGTATCGCCCGCCCAGAGGGCCAGCTGCGCCAATGTCTCGTCAGGCCAGCGGTTGAGGAAAGCGCGGATGTAGAACTCCATTGAGAAACGCTGCGTGGCGGCATAGAGCAACTCCATCGCACGGGAGCGGTGGTTCTCCAACCCGTGCCGTGCGGCCAGAATACCGGGCAGCGCGTGGATGAAATGGCCAAAGTCATCGTCGCGCAACGCAGGGTCCAGCGGCGCAGGCATCGCGGCCTCCAGCTGGTCTGCCATGGTGGGGAAATCAGCGGCCAACTGCGTCTCCAGACAATCGGCCATCCACTCCATCCGCGCCATCAATTCACGCTCAGCGAAGCCCGCCAGACTGTCGCGGGCAAAGCGGGCGGGATCAAACCCCGCCACGCCTGCGGCAAATTCATCCGCCAACTGCCCGACGCTTGTGGCATTGAACAGCTGGTCTTTCATCAGGGTTTTATCAGCCATTACATGGTGATATTCGTAGCACCACCATCCAGCAGGATCGACTGCCCCACGATGAACCCCGCATGTGTCGAACACAGGAACGCACAAGCGGCGCCGAATTCGTCGCGGGTGCCATAGCGGCCCGCAGGGATCGTGGCTGCACGCTCGTTGCGGGCGTCCTCAATCGTGATGTTGCGGGCGGCGACCACGGCCCCGTCCAGCGCATCTGCGCGGTCGGTCGCATGGATGCCGGGCAGCAGGTTGTTGATTGTCACGCCCTTGCCCGCCACCTGACGGCTGGTGCCTGCGACATATCCGGTCAGGCCCGTGCGGGCCGCGTTGCTGAGGCCCAACACACCAATAGGCGCACGCACCGACTGCGAGGTGATGTTGACCACACGGCCCCAGCCGCGATCCATCATCGCAGGGATCAACGCTTTGATCAGCGCGATGGGGGCCAGCATATTTGCATCGAGGGCTGCGATGAAATCATCACGGTCCCAATCGCTCCACATGCCGGGAGGCGGGCCACCCGCGTTATTTACCAGAATATCAACGCCCTGTGCCGCGTCGATGACGGCCGCCTGC
The DNA here is from genome assembly GCF_040149565.1 of Sulfitobacter aquimarinus. Lineage (NCBI taxonomy): Bacteria > Pseudomonadati > Pseudomonadota > Alphaproteobacteria > Rhodobacterales > Roseobacteraceae > Sulfitobacter > Sulfitobacter aquimarinus. Next base: position 154,280 of record NZ_JBEFLO010000005.1, on the reverse strand, counting down.
CCCTCTTGGGTCGCCACATCAGCGGCAACGGTGGTGATGTCCACGCCGTATGTTTCGCGCAAACGCGCAGCAGAGGCATCCAGCGCCTCGGCCCCGCGTGCGTTCATCACCAGATTTACGCCCGCAGCGGCCAATGCCTCTGCGCAGCCAAGGCCCAAGCCCTTTGACGACGCGCAGACCAGCGCCTTTTTCCCTTTGATGCCAAGATCCATAACAACTCTCCCTATTGTAAGCTTGCACAGGTGCTACCGCAGACCGCAACCAACCGCCAGCAAAACACCCCGTCATTGACCACGCATCGCCACAATTCTACTATAGCCACGCGCAAAACCAGACCTCAAAAGGCACCCGCTCATGACCACAGGCTCCCTCTCGTCCCAAAGCGTTCCCGTCTACACGGCGGGCCAGATCCGCGCGACCGATGGCGCGAATATGGGGGATGTGATCTCGTTCTCGAGCGAGCTTATCATGGACGATGTCTATGAGCTGGATTTCGGGGCAGAGCCTGCCCGCCTGTCGCTGACCGCCCGCGATGACGCGAGCTTTGGCATCGGGCATGACACCAGCATCGGCACGCCCGATGGGGCGGTGCATCTGGACAGCGCGTTGATGTTTATGTCGCCCGACGGGTCGACCTGCGATGTTCTGGTGATGGTAGAGGTCGATACCGAAGGCAATGTGGCCGAAGTCTACCTGTTGCCCTTCAGCACGTTGAACGCGGGCGTGGAATACCGCCTTGTGGGCATCGACCGCGATCAGGCCCATGCGAAATTCGCGCAAGTGGCCTGCGTCAGCTTTACCCGTGGCACCCATATCACCATGGCATCAGGCGCGCAAAAACCTGTTGAGGAACTGGCCGAGGGCGACCGCGTGCTGACCCGCGATGACGGTGTGCAAACCCTGCGCTGGGTCGGCTCCTCGACCACCCGTGCGGTGGGCGAATTCGCCCCCATTCGCATCCGCGCAGGCACGCTGAACAATGATGCCGACCTGCTGGTCAGCCCCGACCACCGTCTGTTCATCTATCAACGCACGGATGAACTGGGCGCGGGCCGGTCCGAGCTGCTGGTCAAGGCGCGTCATCTGGTCAACGGCGAGACCGTGACCGTGGCCGAGGGCGGCTTTGTCGACTACTTCCAACTGCTGTTTGACAGCCACCAGATCATTTATGCCGAAGGGATCGCGGCGGAATCGATGCTGATCACCAGCCGCACCCGCGCCGTGCTGCCCAGCGATCTGTCGCAAAGCCTTGGGGCCCACGTGCCTGGCCATTCTGATCTGCCGCACGCGGGCCTTGATGTCTCCGAAGGGCTGCTGAAGCGGCCCGATGCGGCGGCCATGCTGAAAAAAGCCTCCAGCCGCTGAGGCTTGCCTTGGGGGCGCAGTAAGGTATGTATGCGGGCCAATGATATGCTGCGCGTAACGCAGTTGATGTATTACATAAGGTTTGACCCGTAACATGCTGGACAGCAATGACAATCGCCCCGACTTGCCTGCGGAGATCGCCCGCCGCCGCACCTTTGCGATCATCAGCCACCCCGATGCGGGCAAGACGACGCTGACGGAAAAGTTCCTGCTTTTTGGCGGGGCGATCCAAATGGCGGGTCAGGTGCGGGCCAAAGGCGAAGCGCGGCGCACGCGCTCCGACTTTATGGCGATGGAGAAAGACCGCGGCATTTCCGTCTCTGCCTCGGCCATGTCGTTTGATTTCATGAACAAGGGCACGAACTTTCGTTTCAATCTGGTGGACACGCCGGGTCACTCGGATTTCTCGGAAGATACCTATCGCACGCTGACGGCTGTGGACGCGGCTGTGATGGTGATTGACGGGGCAAAAGGCGTGGAAAGCCAGACGCAAAAGCTGTTTGAAGTCTGCCGTATGCGCGACCTGCCGATCCTGACGTTTTGTAACAAAATGGACCGTGAGAGCCGCGATGTGTTCGAGATCATCGACGAGATCCAGCAAAACCTTGCGATCGACGTGACCCCAGCCAGCTGGCCCATCGGCGTGGGCCGCGACTTTGTCGGCTGTTACGACATCCAGCGCGACCGTTTGGAACTGATGGACCGCGCCGACCGCAACAAAGTGGCGGAAAGCATCGAGATCAACGGCCTTGATGATCCGAAACTGGCCGAGCATGTCCCTGCCGAGCTGCTGGAGAAGTTGCGCGAAGACCTTGAAATGGTGCGCGAATTGATGCCGCCGCTGGACCCCGAACTCATGGCCGAAGGCTCGCTCACGCCCATTTGGTTCGGCTCTGCAATCAACAGCTTTGGCGTGAAAGAGCTAATGGACGGCATCGCCACTTTCGGGCCGGAACCGCAGATCCAGAAGGCAGAGCCGCGCCAAATCCTGCCCGAGGAAAAGAAGGTCGCGGGCTTTGTGTTCAAAGTGCAGGCCAATATGGACCCAAAGCACCGCGACCGCGTGGCCTTTGTGCGGCTGGCGTCGGGGCACTTCACGCGGGGGATGAAGCTTACCCATGTGCGCTCCAAGAAACCGATGAGCATTACCAATCCCGTCATGTTCCTCGCCTCTGACCGTGAGCTGGCCGAGGAAGCATGGGCCGGCGACATCATCGGCATCCCCAATCACGGACAGCTGCGCATCGGCGACACGCTGACCGAGGGCGAGGCGATCCGCGTGACGGGCATCCCCTCTTTTGCACCTGAATTGCTACAAGGGGTGCGTGCGGGTGATCCGTTGAAATCGAAACACCTCGAAAAGGCGCTGATGCAGTTTGCCGAGGAAGGTGCCGCAAAGGTCTTCAAACCCTCCATCGGGTCGGGCTTTGTTGTGGGCGTTGTGGGTCAATTGCAGTTCGAAGTGCTGGCGTCGCGGATCGAGCTGGAATACGGCCTGCCCGTGCGGTTCGAGCCGTCGCAATTCACCTCAGCCCGCTGGGTCGCAGGAGATAAAACGGCGGTGGACAAATTTACCGAGGCCAACAAACAGCATATCGCCCACGATCATGACGGTGATATCGTCTACCTCACCCGCCTTCAGTGGGACATTGACCGCGTCGACCGCGACTACCCCGATGTAAAGCTGACCGCGACCAAAGAGATGATGGTCTAGTGACCACTTGGGGCATCATAGCGACGATCAAGGCGGACACGCCCGCCATCCTGCGCTTTGTTGCCCATCACCTCGAATTGGGTGCCCACCGCGTCTATATCTACCTCGACGCGCCGAATGAAAGCGCTCAGGAAGCCCTGCGCGCCCATCCGCGTTGCCGTGTAGTGCGCACCGACGAAGGCTATTGGAAGCGCCACAACGGCTCGCGCCCCGACATGCACCAGCCGCGCCAAACCTTTAACGCCACCCGCGCCTATGCCCGCGCCGGGGACGTGGACTGGCTGATGCATATGGATGTGGACGAGTTTTTGGTGAGCGGCCCGCAGATCGCCAGCTTGCTGGGCACCCTGCCCGACACGGTGCAATGTGCGCGTGCGCGCCCCATGGAGCTGCTGGCAGGTGGCGACCCGCAAACCGAGGCCGCGTTCAAGACGTTCATCCCCGCAGGCAAAGCCCGCGAACGCACCGTGGCGCGGCTCTACCCCACCTATGGGGAGCATCTGAAGGGCGGGTTTCTCAGCCATATCGCGGGCAAGATATTTGTACGCACGGGGCTTGAGGGCCTCAAATTCCGCATCCACAACGCCTTTCTGCACGGTGAGACGAACCCCAACCACGTTGAGCTGCCAGAGCTGCATCTGGCCCATTTCCACGCCACCGATTGGGAGACATGGCACGCCCATTTCGCCTATCGCCACCGCGAGGGGTCCTACCGTGCGGATCTGGGACCGTCCCGCGCCCGCGACCGTGGCGGCATCACCATGCACGAGCTTTTCACCGCGATTGCCGAGGAAGAAGGCGATGCAGGCCTGCGCGCCTTTTTCGACGAAGTCTGCGCCGATACCCCTGCCCTGCGTGCGCGGCTGGAAGACGCGGGGCATTTGATGTGCGCTACGTTCAATTTTGACACAAATATCGTCAAACACTTCCCCGACATCCCTTATATTTGACGCTGCACGCACAAATTGGTATGCGCTACGCAGATATGTCGCGGCAGGTGCCGCCCTTTGGGCCAATCGGGCCGACGTAGATGCTGCCGCGGGCCAGATTGTGTCCGCAACTAACGGATACACATGACAAAATTTAGTGACCTCAGCTTGAACCCAAAGGTTCTCAAAGCCATTGACGAAGCCGGCTATACCAGCCCCACACCGATTCAGGCGGGCGCCATTCCCCCCGCCCTTGAGGGCCGCGACGTTCTGGGCATCGCCCAGACAGGCACCGGCAAAACCGCCAGCTTTACGCTGCCGATGATCACCATGCTGGCGCGGGGCCGCGCACGGGCGCGGATGCCGCGCAGCCTTGTGCTCTGCCCCACACGCGAACTTGCCGCGCAGGTGGCTGAAAACTTTGACACTTATGCGAAATACACCAAACTGACCAAGGCGCTGCTGATCGGTGGCGTCTCGTTCAAGGAACAGGACAAGCTGATCGACAAAGGCGTCGATGTACTGATCGCCACGCCCGGCCGCCTTCTGGACCACCACGAGCGTGGCAAACTGATCCTGACGGACGTGAAGGTCATGGTTGTAGATGAAGCCGACCGTATGCTCGACATGGGGTTCATTCCCGACATCGAACGCATCTTTGGCCTGACGCCCTTCACCCGCCAGACGCTGTTCTTCTCCGCCACCATGGCGCCCGAGATCGAGCGGATTACCAACACCTTCCTCTCCAACCCCGAGCGGATCGAGATGGCGCGTCAGGCGACCACCTCCGAGAATATCGAACAGGGTGTGGTGATGTTCAAAGCATCGCGCAAAGACCGTGAAGCCACTGAAAAGCGCAAGCTGCTGCGCGCGCTGATCGACGCCGAAGGCGAGACATGCACCAACGCGATCATCTTTTGCAACCGCAAGATGGATGTGGACGCGGTGGCAAAATCGCTCAAGAAATATAACTACGACGCGGCCCCGATCCACGGTGATCTGGACCAAAGCCAGCGGACCAAAACCCTTGACGGGTTCCGCGCAGGCGATCTGCGTTTCCTTGTGGCCTCTGATGTGGCGGCGCGGGGCCTTGATGTGCCGTCCGTGAGCCACGTGTTCAACTTTGATGTGCCAAGCCACGCCGAAGACTACGTACACCGTATCGGGCGCACCGGCCGTGCGGGCCGTGATGGCAAAGCCATCATGATCTGCGTGCCGCGTGACGAAAAGAACTTTGAAGACGTTGAACGCCTTGTGCAAAAGGAAATCCCGCGTCTTGAGAACCTGCTAAGCGTCGGTAAACCCGCCGAGGAGCGGGCGAAGCCCAGCGAGGAGGCCGCCCCCACCGCGACCGAGGACAAGCCAAAGCGCACCCGTTCGCGCAGCCGCAAACCTGCCGCCACGCCTGCCCCGGATGCGGCAACCGCAGATTTGCCCGAAGCCAAGGCCCGCACAGTTGAGCCGCCCAAGGCGAACTCTCGTGCGATGGAAGCCCCGAAAGAGGCCCCCCCTCAGGCCGAAGCCCCGAAGCAGGACGCACCACAGCAAGAGACCGCGAAAGCCCCTGCCCCGAAGCAACCAGAGCAGCAGCGCAACGCGCCCAAAGACACCTCCGAGCGCCGCTCTTCACGCTCGCGTGGCGGTCGCAGTTCCAACAGCAACAATGACCGCGGTGGGAACAAAGTCGTCGGTCTTGGCGATCATACGCCCACGTTCATCGAGCTGAGCTTTGCGGATCGTCCAAAGGACTGATCAGTTTTTGCTTGCAAAGGTTTCTTGGTCATAAAAACTCTCCTTTTAGGAGAGTTTTTATGACCAAGATGTCCAAACTGCTGTCCTGCGCTACGGCGGCAGTGCTCGTGCTTGCGGGGACGGCCCATGCTGGTTGTTACAACTCCATTCCCGACCGTGACAAATGGCTGGCAAGCTGGATCGACCGCGTGCCGGACCGCGGCGCCAAGGTTGAATGGAAAGGCAAGACTTACACCCGCAACCAAGCGATCAAAGCCGCCAAAAAAGACATCGCTCAAAGCTATGCCAAGCGCGGCGCAGACGCGTCCGACAGCCCCGCGGCGCTGGCCGCTTTTGCGGTTATGGATGCAGGCGGTGTGACCACAAAAGCGGAACGCGCCTATAACAAGCGCGGCAGGGATGTGTCATTCCAGGACGCCGTATCGTGTTTCTACGGTTACCTGAAATGACCCCAAATGTGGTCAGCTCAGACGGCTGACCACTACTGTTACTTCTGGCTTTTTGCCGATCTCGTTTTGCGCCGATTGACGTGCCGCTTTGCGCAGCCCGTCGTCCAGCGCCTTGTCGTCACGCAACGTCGCGGCCTTTGCACGGCCCAGCCATTGGCTCAGGTCCTGCTCAACCACATCCACCAATGACGCCTTCGAGATGCCCATATCTGGCAGGCCCATGGCATCAACCCATGGCTCGCCCAACGGCTCGTCGTTTTCGTCCATCAGCACGGTCACGGTCATATGCCCGTTCAGCGCCATGCGGATGCGGTCACGGACCACCCCGTCGAGCGCGCCGACCTGAACAGAACCGTCGATATAGGTGCGCCCTGTCTCGACATATTCGGCCACGGTAGGCGCGTTGCCTGACAGATCAATCATCATACCGTTCACGGCCAACACACCTGTGTAGCCTTTGCTGTCCGCAATCTTGGCATGTTCACGCAGGTGACGATGTTCGCCGTGCATGGGGATCACAACCTGCGGTTTGATCAGGTCATGCAGCGTCTCGATGTCGGGGCGGTTCGCGTGGCCCGACACGTGGTACTTGCCAGAGCTGTCATCGACCACATCCACACCCATTTCAGAGAACTGGTTGATGATGCGAATGACGCCTTTTTCATTGCCCGGGATGGTCTTGGACGAGAACAGGAACATGTCCCCCTCTTGCATCGTCAGACCCATATATTTGCCTCGCGCCAGTTGCGCCGAGGCCGCACGCCGTTCGCCCTGCGATCCGGTGACCAGCAGCAACAGGTTCTCACGCGGGATGTCACGCGCCTGCTCCGGGCTGACCGTGGGCGGGAAATCTTTGAGCACACCTGTCTCGACCGAGGCCTCGACCATCCGCTTCATCGCGCGGCCCAGCAGCACAACAGAACGGCCTGCTTTCTGGCCAGCAACCGCAAGGGTTTTCACCCGCGCCACGTTCGAGGCGAATGTCGTGGCCACAACCATGCCGGAAGCGCCCGCGACCAGCTCGGTGATCGCGTCGGGCAATGTCGCCTCAGAGCGGCCTTTGTCTTTGGAGAAGACGTTTGTACTGTCGCAGACCAAGGCTTTGACGCCGTCCTTTGCGATGTCCTCAAAGGCTGCGGGGTCGAACGGTTCGCCCACACCGGGAGTCAGATCCACTTTGAAATCGCCCGAGTGCACGATGCGGCCCGCAGGCGTGTCGATAACCAGCGCCGAACTTTCGGGGATCGAGTGCGAGATCGGCTGGAAGCCAACCTTGAACGGGCCCGCGTCAACCTGATGCGGGAAGATGCCAACGACATTCACCGCGTCATCGGGGTGGCTGTATTCACCCATCTTGCGCTTGGCAATGTTGGCGGTGAACTTGCGCGCATAAATGGGCGCTTGCAGCCGGTCATAGGTATGGGCGATGCCGCCCACGTGGTCCTCATGGGCGTGGGTCACAAACACCGCTTCAATGCGGTCTTTGCGCTGCACCAGCCAGTCGATGTCGGCGATGATCAAATCAACGCCGGGCGAGGTATCCATATCGGGAAAGGCCACGCCGATGTCTACGACAATCAGGCGTTCCTTGTTCGGCTTGCCATATCCGTAGACATAGGCGTTCATGCCAATTTCACCCGCCCCGCCGAGGGGAAGGTAGATCAATCTTTCACTGCTCATATTAAAGCATTTTCCTTGTTATATTTATGTATCACGGTCAGGCCGTGCATCGTAAGATCATCATGATATTCATCAAAGACGGCTTCGGCCTGCTGAAACAGCGGCGCGAGCCCGCCAGTGGAGATCACACGCATATTGCGTCCGTGCTCCGCTTTTATCCGCGCACATATCTCACGGACGAGGCCAATGTAACCCCAGAAGACGCCAGATTGCATACAAGCAACGGTATTCGTACCGATCACCTGATGCGGCTTCGAGATATCGACATGGGGCAAAGCGGCCGCAGCGTTGTGCAGCGCCTCAAGGCTGAGGTTCACACCGGGGGCAATCACCCCCCCGATATAGGCCCCATCCGCGTCTGCCACATCAAAGGTGGTCGCGGTGCCAAAGTCGACGATAATCAGATCGCCGCCATAGAGGTCAAACCCCGCAACGGTATTCACCAAACGGTCCGGCCCAACGGCCGTGCCCGCATCTACCCGCATCTCGACCGGCAATGCGCATTCGGGCTTGCCCACCACGATGGGGCGGGTGTCAAAGTAACGGTCCGCCAGCACCCGCAAGTTCCACACAACACGCGGCACTGTAGAGGACACAATCACATCCGTAATCTCGGCATCGATATTTCGCAGCTTCATCAACGTGCTAAGCCAGACGTAATACTGGTCCGCCGTGCGCTGCCATTCGGTGGCGGTGCGCCAAGTAGCGATAAACTCGGACCCGTCCCAGATGGAGAACACGGTGTTGGTATTGCCGCAATCAATCGCCAAGAGCATGTGCGCCCTCCTCAGCCTTCAAAATACACATCTGCCGCCGTGATCGCCACGCGGCCCTTGGGTGTGCTTAATATAAGGTTGCCATCCGCGTCCACATCTTCGAACACGCCAACCGTCTCGTCGCGCATGGTACGTGCCGTCACGACCTCGCCGATGCGGGCCGCGTGGGACAACCAAGCGCTGCGAATGGGCGCAAAGCCGTATGTGGTGAATTGCGTCTCATAGCGGGCATAAGCAGCGGCCAGCGCATCGAGGAAGGCTTCGGGCGCGATCTGTACGCCCGTCTCACCAACGACGCTGACGGGGGCCAGCGCCCGCGCCTCTAGCTGTGCGGGATCGGGCGCATGGGCAAGGTTCACGCCAATGCCGATGACCAGATGATCGCCATGCGTCTCCAGCAAGATGCCCGCGACCTTGCCACCGTTCAGCAACACATCATTGGGCCATTTCAGCGCAAAGGCCTCCGGCTTGCCCGTCAGCGCGACAAAGGCGTCGTGCAGGGCAAGGCTGGCGACAAAGCTGCGCAAGGCGGCATTCGCAGGCGAGCCTGTGCGCGGGGTGATCAGCGTGCCAGCAAAATTGCCGCGCGGTGTGGACCACGACCGCCCGCGCCTGCCACGTGCGGCAGTTTGCTCTTGTGCCAAAATCCACGCAGAACCGCGCAATGTGGGGGCCATGCGGGCCGCCTCAGACAGGGTCGAATCGATACTGTCAAAGACGTGCCGCCCGTAGCCTTGCGGCCAATCCGTCACGGGATGCTCTATTGCACCAACGTCGCCGCCGCCGAAGCCGCAGCCCCCTCAACACCGAACATATTGATGATGCCGACAACCATGATCACCGCCGAGGCGATCAGGAATCCGCCCAGAATACCACCACGATTGCTGTCCAACTCTTCGGTATTGTCGTCACCGAAGTACATGAAGAACACGATCCGCAGATAGTAATACGCGCCGATCACCGAAGCAATCACGCCCGCAATCGCCAGCCATGCAAGGCCGCCATCATAAGCCGCGCGCAGCACATAAAGCTTGCCAAAGAAGCCAAGGAACGGCGGCACGCCCGCAAGGCTGAACATCAGCGCAAGCAGCGCCAGCGCACGGCCCGGGTGGGATTTGGAGTACATGTTAAGCGCCCGAATATCTGTAACTGGCGCGCCGTCTTTCTCCATCAACAAGATGAAGGCAAAGATGCCGACATTCATCGTAACATAGATCGCCATATAGACCAGCATCGCCTGCACGCCAAAGGCCGTGCCCGCCGCCAAGCCCATCAGCGCATAGCCCATATGTGCAATCGACGAGAACGCCATCAGACGTTTGATATCCGTCTGGCCAATTGCAGCCACAGCGCCAAGGAACATCGACAGGACCGACAGCAGCGCGACGATCTGGCTCCAATCGCTGACGGCATTGCCGAATGCGTCGTGCAGAACACGGGCAAAAAGCGCCATCGCAGCGACTTTGGGAGCCGTGGCAAAGAAGGCCGTGACGGGTGTGGGCGAGCCTTCATAGACGTCCGGCGTCCACATGTGGAACGGCACAGCCGATACTTTGAACGCAAGGCCCGAGATCAGGAAAACGATCCCGAACAGCATCCCGATAGAGGTCTCCCCCGCTTGGGCAGTGGTGATGATCCCCGAAAACAGCGTGGTCCCTGCATAACCGTAAACCAGCGACGCCCCATAAAGAAGCAAACCGGAGCTGAGCGCGCCCAGCACGAAATACTTCAAGCCAGCTTCGGTGGATTTCACGCTGTCGCGGCGCAAGGACGCGACGACATAAAGCGCCAGGGATTGCAGTTCCAACCCCATGTAAAGCGCCATCAGGTCGCCCGCGCTGACCATCATCATCATGCCAACCGCGCTGAGCGCGACAAGGACGGGATATTCAAACCGCAGCAGGTCGCGGGACTTCATATATCCTTCGGACATGATCAGAACACAGGCCGCCGAGACGAGGATCGCAACTTTAGCAAAGCGCGCAAAACCGTCGTTCACGAACATGCCGCCAAACGCCTCAACCGTGGTGCCGCCGCTGGTCGCAACCAGCACGGCAACGCCCACCATCACCAGCGAAGTGGCCCACAGCAGCGGGCGCGCAATCGCGTCCTTGCCGCCATATGCGCCGGCCATAAGCCCCGCAATGGCAAAGAGCGCCAGAATGATCTCTGGCAGGATTTGCATGATATCGTTGCTCATCGGTATTCCCCTCAGTTCGAGGATTCAGCGGATTGCATTGCTGCGTCCGCTGCGGCCACAGCCGTGTCATAATTCTCAACCAAAGCCGCAACAGACGGCCCGATCACATCCAGTATCAGTGCGGGGTAAACCCCGAGCAGCAGCGTCATCACCACCAGCGGCGCGAAAATCCATTTCTCGCGGGCGGTCATATCGGTGATGGCCTTCAGGCTTTCCTTGATCAGGTCGCCCATGATCACGCGGCGGTACAGCCACAGCGCATAAGCCGCCGAGAAGATCACACCCGTCGTCGCCACAAAGGCCACCCAAGTGTTCACCTGGAACACAGCCATCAGCGTCAGGAATTCACCGACAAAGCCGGAGGTGCCCGGTAGGCCCACGTTCGCCATCGTAAACAGCATGAACAGCAGCGCATAGATCGGCATCCGGTTCACCAGACCGCCGTATGCGTCGATCTCCCGCGTGTGCATCCGGTCGTAGATCACGCCAACCGCAAGGAACAGCGCACCCGAGATAAACCCGTGGCTGATCATCTGGAAGATCGCCCCATCCAGCCCCTGCTGATTGGTCGAAAAGATGCCCATGGTCACAAACCCCATGTGTGCTACCGATGAATAAGCAATCAGCTTTTTCATATCATCCTGCACCAGCGCCACCAGCGAGGTATAAACAATCGCAATCGCGGACATCCACAGGATCATCGGGCCAATCACCTCGGCGCCGACAGGGAACATCGGCAGTGAGAAGCGCAGGAAGCCGTAGCCGCCCATTTTCAAAAGGATCGCCGCCAGCACGACAGAGCCTGCCGTAGGCGCCTGAACGTGCGCATCTGGCAGCCATGTGTGCACAGGCCACATCGGCATCTTCACGGCGAAGCTGGCAAAGAAGGCCAAGAACATAAGCGTTTGCATGCCCCCGATCACCTGCACGCCCATCACGCTGAACGATTCAGAGCCGAACGTATGGGTCAGCAGGCTCACGTCGCAGCCACCGATACATGTGGTGCCCGCATCCGCAAACATCGCCACCATTGCGATCAGCATCAGGACCGAACCGAAGAAAGTATACAGGAAGAACTTGAAGCTCGCGTAGATGCGGTTCGCCCCACCCCAGATGCCGATAATCAGGAACATCGGGATCAGGCTCGCCTCGAAGAACAGGTAGAACAGGATCAGATCGAGCGAGACAAACACGCCGATCATCAGCGTCTCAAGCACCAGAAACGCGATCATGTATTCTTTGACGCGCGTGTTCACGTCCCATGATGCAGCGATCACCAGCGGCATCATGAATGTCGTCAGCATAACAAACAGGATCGAAATCCCGTCAACGCCAAGGCGGTATTTCAGGCCCAACAGCCAGTCTGCTTCGTTCAGCAGCTGGAAGCCCGTGTTAGAGGGATCGAACTCCATATAAAGGAAGATCGACACGATGAAGGTCACCGAGGTCGTGATCAGCGCCAGCCATTTGGCATTACGCTGCGCGGCCTCGTCCTCTCCGCGCAGGAAAACCGCGAGGATCAGCGCCGCAAACGCGGGCATGAAGGTCACGATGGACAGCAAGTTATTTTCCATCAGTTTGCTCCTCCGCTCATCGTCATCCATGTGACGAGGACAGCGATGCCGATCACCATGGCGAAGGCATAAGTAAAGATATAACCCGATTGCGCCTTACCAGCGAGGCGGGTGAAGAAAGGGATGATCCCCATGGCCAGCCCGTTCAGACCGCCATCGATCACATTGCCATCGCCGCGCTTCCACAAGAAGCGGCCGATTGCTTTGGCGGGGCCGACGAAGACAAAGTTATAAAGCTCGTCAAAGTACCATTTGTTCAGCAAGAACTGATACAGGTGTCTTTGGTTCGTCGCCAAACGACCGGGCAGTGACGGGTTCTTGATATAGAACAGCCACGCAAAGAAGAAGCCGATCAGCATTGCGATAAACGGCGAGGTCTTTACCCAGTACGGCACCTTGTGGGCGTCATCCAGCAGCGTGTTGTCGGGCGCGATGTACAACGCCCCCTCACCCGGCTGGCCCGCAAACATATAGTGATGCTCGGCCTTGCCGCCGTGATCTGCATCACCGCCATGGCCGTCTTCGGCACCGTCGACTTTGTCGTCACCGTTGGCGGCTTCTTCGGCGTAAGGGATGCCGTAGAACTTCGCGACCTGATCGGTGTGCCCGAAGAACGAGCTGTACCAGACCATACCGGCCAGTGCGGCCCCAAGCGCCAAGACACCAAGTGGCAGCAACATGACCATCGGGCTTTCATGCGCGTGCTCATGCGTGTGTTTGTCGCCGCGCGCCTCACCGTAGAAGGTGAGGAACATCAGCCGCCAGCTGTAGAAGCTGGTGAACATGGCCGCGATAATCAGCATCCAGAACCCGTACATGGAGCCCGCAGCAAAGGCGCTTTCCACGATTGCATCTTTTGACTGGAAGCCCGCGAAGCCAATCGGAATTTCACCCAAGGTGATGATCCAGACCGGAATACCCACGCCTGTGATCGCCAGCGTGCCGATCATCATCGCCCAGAAGGTGTATGGGATTTTCTTACGCAGACCGCCATAGTTGGTCATGTCCTGCTCATGGTGCATCGCGTGAATGACCGAGCCCGCGCCAAGGAACAACATCGCCTTAAAGAACGCGTGGGTGAACAGGTGGAACATCGCCGCCGAATACATCCCAACACCTGCGGCAACGAACATATAGCCCAGCTGCGACATGGTGGAGTAAGCGATGACGCGTTTGATGTCGGTCTGAACCAAACCGATGGTGGCCGCGACAAAAGCAGTTGTCGCCCCAAGAACGGTGACAAAGACCATTGCCTCGGGCGCGAATTCCATCAAGGGCGACATGCGGCAGACAAGGAATACACCGGCGGTAACCATGGTCGCCGCGTGGATCAGCGCAGACACAGGCGTCGGCCCCTCCATCGCGTCGGGCAGCCAGGTGTGCAAGAACAGCTGCGCCGATTTACCCATCGCACCGATGAACAGCAGGAAGGCAATCAGATTGGCCGCGTTCCACTCGGTCCACAGGAAGCTGAGCGTCGTCTCGGCCAGCTGAGGCGCGGCGGCAAAGATGTCGTCGAAGTTGATGCTGTCGGTCAGCAGGAACAGCGCGAAGATACCCAGCGCAAAGCCGAAGTCACCCACACGGTTGACGACAAAAGCCTTAATCGCGGCGGCGTTGGCGGACGGCTTTTTGTAGTAGAAGCCGATCAACAGGTACGACGCAACGCCCACCCCTTCCCAGCCAAAGAACATCTGCACAAGGTTGTCAGAAGTCACCAGCATCAACATCGCAAAGGTAAAGAACGACAGGTAAGCAAAGAAGCGCGGTTTATAGCTGACGCCCTCGGCAAAGTGATCGTCGTGGGCCATGTAGCCAAAGGAATACAGATGCACGAGGCTGGACACGGTAGTGATCACGATCAGCATGATCGCGGTCAGACGGTCCATGCGGATCGACCAATCGGTGCTGAGTGACCCGCTTTCGATAAAGCGCAGGATCTGGATGGTCTCGGTCGTGCCATCAAAGGTCAGAAAGGTGATCCACGACAACAAAGCCGCAAGGAACAAACCGCCCGTGGCGATCCAGCAAGCCGCTGTTTCACCGATAATTTTCCAGCCAAAGCCGCAGATCAGCGAACAAACCAGCGGGGCGAAGAGAAGCGTAATTTCCATGTCTCTACCCCTTCATCACGTTGACGTCTTCCACGGCGATAGTGCCGCGGTTCCGGAAGAAACAGACCAGAATGGCCAGACCAATCGCAGCCTCGGCAGCCGCAACCGTAAGGACGAAAAGCGTGAACACCTGCCCCACCAGATCGCCAAGGAAGCTGGAGAAGGCTACCAGATTGATGTTAACGGCAAGCAGCATCAATTCGATGCTCATCAACAGAATGATGATGTTCTTGCGATTCAGGAAAAGGCCAAAGATGCCGATGACAAACAGCGTCGCCGCTACTGTCAGATAGTGTTCCAGTCCGATCATGGTCGTCCCTCAAATTCTCCCCCACATTTTGGGGGCGGTAGTCTTGGCACTGGTGGCGAGCCCATCGTGCCGTGTTTCACAAGACATCAACGCGTCATGGCGCTGCTGGCTTGCGGTACTCTGTCATCCGGTAGCCGTTTTCTTTGGAAGAAAACGGATCGGAATTTTCGAAAATTCCGCGCCCGGACGGACGCGGAACACTAAACTTTACAGGCCCTGGCCCGGCTTTACGTCGTGCAGGTCCATGGATTTGGCCGGATCGCGCATCATCTGCGCAACCACATCCTGTCGTTTCACATCACCGCGGTGGCGCAGGGTCAGCACAATCGCACCGATCATCGCAACCAACAGGATCAGACCAGAAAGTTGGAACAACAGGAAATACTGGTCATACAGGATCAGCCCAAGCGCGTTTGCATTTGGCACATCCGCATCGATCACTTGCTGACGCAAACCCGCAGACGCTTCGTTTGCGTCCCAGACGCCAAAGGCCATAACGAACTGCATCAGGATAATAACGCCGATCAGCAGTGCCAGTGGCAGATACTTGGCCATCTCGGCCTTGAGCTCGGCAAAGTCGACGTCCAACATCATGACCACAAACAAGAAAAGCACCGCAACCGCGCCGACATAGACAATGATCAGCAGCATGGCGACAAATTCAGCCCCCAGCAGCACGAACAGACCCGCAGCCGACAAGAACGACAGGATCAACCACAAGACGGAGTGTACAGGATTGCGGCTGATCACGGTGAACAGCCCCCCTGTGATCACGCATACTGCAAAGAGATAGAATGAAAAAACGCTCATGCGTCACCTTCCTTAGTCTGGGCCCCAGCCTTCGTCCCATCCGACATTTCGTCCAACACGGGCTGCGCAATTTGTGTGGCGCGCTGCATGGCAGGAATGCCCGCAAACAGAGCCATCTGGCCAATCGTCTCGATAATTTCTTGCTTGTGGGCGCCTGCTTCGACAGCGTGGCGCACAGTCTGGCGCAACGCAGCTTCGTTTTGCGCACCTTGCATGGTCAACCCTGCCAAGGTCAGCAGCAGCCGCGTTTTGGCATCGAGACCATCTGCATTGTAAGTCTTGCCAAAGAACGTCTCCATCATGTCTTTGGACATGACACCCGCCATCTTTTCAAACCCTTCGGGCGTGAACGCGTCCATCGCCGGAAAGGTCTTTGCCATTTCCTGCGCCTGTCGCATCATATCTTCCCAAGGATTTGTGTTGCTCATCGGTAAGGCGCATCCATCTCGAGGTTGCGCGCAATCTCGGCTTCCCAGCGGTCGCCGTTCTCAAGAAGCTTCGACTTGTCGTAATACAGCTCTTCGCGTGTCTCGGTCGAGAACTCGAAGTTCGGCCCTTCGACAATCGCATCCACGGGGCAGGCTTCCTGACAGAAACCGCAGTAGATGCATTTGGTCATGTCGATGTCATAGCGTGTGGTGCGGCGGCTGCCATCGTCGCGCGGTTCGGCGTCGATGGTGATCGCTTGCGCGGGACAGACAGCTTCACACAATTTACACGCGATGCAACGCTCTTCGCCATTGGCATAACGGCGCAGCGCATGTTCGCCGCGGAAACGCGGGCTCAGTGGCCCCTTCTCATGCGGGTAGTTTAGCGTCGCCTTCGGCTTGAACATATATTTGATGCCCAGCTTCATGCCTTGGTAGAAATCCTGCAACAGGAAGTATTTTGCGTGGCGGGTATAGTCAGTCGTACTCATATCAGCCCCCTACGGTGTAGCGTGCATAGACGCCCCAGAACCATTCGAATTTCGCCGCGAAGGCCACAAACACAACCCAGAAGAGTGAGAACGGCAGGAATACCTTCCAGCCCAGACGCATCAATTGGTCATAGCGGTAGCGCGGTGTGATCGCCTTGATCAGCGAGAAGAAGAAGAACACGAGGCCCATTTTGGCAATCATCCAGAAGATACCATCGGGAAGACCCGGGATGGGTGACAACCAGCCGCCAAAGAACATAAGCGAGATCAGCGCGCACATCAGCACCACGGCCACCAGTTCACCAATCATGAACAGCAGGAATGGCGTCGATGAATACTCAACCTGATAACCCGCAACCAATTCCGATTCGGCCTCGGGAAGGTCGAACGGCGGGCGGTTGGTTTCGGCCAAAGCGCTGATGAAGAACAGGATCAACATCGGGAAGTGCGGCAGCCAATACCAGTTCAGCAAACCAAAGTTGCCGTCTTGCGCCGCGACGATGCCGCTAAAGTTCATTGAGCCGGTCGAGATGATCACACCGATGATGATCAGACCGATCGAGACCTCATAAGAGATCATCTGCGCCGCAGAGCGCAGCGAGCCAAGGAACGGATATTTCGAGTTCGAGGCCCAGCCGCCCATGATCACGCCGTACACCTCAAGCGAGGAGACCGCGAAAACAAACAGGATCGCCACGTTGATGTCCGACAAAACCCAACCATCGTTGAACGGGATCACCGCCCAAGCGATCAGCGACATCACCAGCGTCACCATCGGGGCCATAAAGAACACAGGACGGTCGGCACCCGCAGGCACGACAACCTCTTTGACGATGTATTTCCCGAAATCCGCAAACGACTGGAGCAGGCCATAGACCCCCACCACGTTCGGGCCGCGCCGCAGCTGAACGCTCGCCCAGATCTTGCGGTCCAAGTACATGAGGAACGCCAGCGCCACCAACAGTGGAATCACCACCAGGAAAATCTGTCCGATAATCAGCAGAATCATTCCCGCCGTGGTGTTAAAAAAGAAGTCAGCCATAGGTCCTCACACCGTAGGTATGCCTTTGTTGCGACAGTTTTCTGTAACAACTTCAGCATCAATAGTCTTCAAGCCTTTCGGCAGGCTTGGCGAGATCGTGTAAACAGCATCGGCCCGCCAAATGCCACCCTCAATTGCCACATTTGTCCTAACATGACGTGCAAATCCATAGCCACGTATCAAGGTATATTGCGCCGCAGCACATTCAGCATAGGACGCGACATTATCAGGCGCCTGCGCCTTGGTCATCGCAACATTAAACTGCACCAGATCACCATCCAGCAGCACGGTCTCCACCCCTTTGTATTCAGGGATGAAATCCTCGGCTGTTGGCGTGGCAGGCTCACAGGCGGCAAGCGCCATCAGCCCTATCCAGCCCAGATGTTTCACTCTGCCGCCATTGCCTCCGTCCGGCGGGCAGCGGCATTTGCCGACAATTCCGCCATCAGGCTAGAGGCGCGGGCGATCGGGTTGCTGAGGTAGAAATCAGCGATGGCATAGGACACAGGCGCGTCCGAGATCTTGCCCGCCGGTGCCAATACCCATTCGTTCTCAGCCACGTGGTCAACAGCGCCCAGATGCGGATGCGCCGCAACCAGCGCTGTGCGCAGCGAGGCCAGCGAATCGAATGGCAATGTCGCGTCCAACTCGGCGCTTAGCGCACGCAGGATGGCCCAGTTCTCCTTGGCCTGACCGGGCGCAAAGCCCGCACGCAGGGCCAGTTGCGGACGGCCTTCGGTGTTCACAAACAGCCCGCCCTCTTCGGTATAGGCCGCGGCAGGCAGGATGAGGTCGGCGCGGTGCGCCCCACGGTCGCCGTGCGACCCTTGGTAGATTACGAACGGACCTGCGGGAATGTCGCCTTCATCGGCGCCAAGGTTATAAATCACCTCGGCGGCAAGCACGTCCGCGATGCCGTTTTCAGACGTAGCCCCCACATCCATCGCGCCGACGCGGCCAGCGGCGGTATGCAGCACCATGAACTTGGACTTGGTGCTTTCGGCCAGCGCCATCGCAGCGCCCAGAACCGCCGCGCCATCTTCGCGGGCCAATGCGCCCATGCCGATGATGATCAACGATTGCTTTTCAGCCACCTCCGCATGATCGCGTTTGAGCAGATCACCCATCACGTTCAAGCTGTCGCCAATGTGCATGGTCTCATAGGTCAGATCGACCTTCGGGCCGATAACCCCGATGCCTGCACCGCGTGTCCAGGCCTTGCGCAGACGGGCGTTCAGCACGGGTGCTTCAACGGCGGGGTTTGTGCCGATCAGCATGATCGATTCCGCGCTATCAATATCTTCGATGGTCGCGGTACCTGCATAGCCTGCACGGTTGCCCGCAGGCAGCTTGGCGCCATCGGTGCGGCATTCAACAACACCGCCCTGCCCCTCGATCAATTGCTTCAAAGCAAAGGCCGCCTCGACCGACGCAAGATCACCGACCAGACCGCCCAGCTTTTTGCCCTTCATCGCCGCAGCCGCAGCGGCCAGCGCCTCGGGCCAGTCGGCTTTGCGCAGCTTGCCGTTCTCACGGATGTAGGGCGTGTCCAAACGCTGCTTGCGCAGGCCGTCCCAGACAAAGCGCGTCTTGTCGGAAATCCATTCCTCGTTCACGCCGTCATGGTTGCGCGGCAAGAAGCGCATGACTTCGCGGCCTTTGGTATCGACGCGGATGTTGGAGCCAAGGGCGTCCATCACGTCGATGCTCTCGGTTTTGTTGAGCTCCCACGGGCGGGCGGTGAAGGCATAAGGCTTGGAGACCAGCGCGCCCACGGGGCACAGATCAATGATGTTGCCTTGCAGGTTGCTGTCCAGCGTCTCACCCAAATAGGCGGTAATCTCGGCATCTTCGCCACGGCCCGTCTGGCCCATCTGCGTGATGCCAGCCACCTCGGTGGTAAAGCGCACACAGCGGGTGCAGGAAATGCAGCGCGTCATGTGGGTTTCAACCAATGGCCCCAGATCAAGGTCTTCGGTCGCGCGCTTTGGCTCGCGGTAGCGCGAGAAATCAACGCCGTAGGCCATCGCCTGATCTTGCAAGTCACACTCACCACCCTGATCGCAGATCGGGCAATCAAGCGGGTGGTTGATGAGCAGGAATTCCATCACGCCCTCGCGGGCCTTTTTAACCATCGGGCTGTTGGTTTTCACAACAGGCGGCTGGCCTTCGGGACCGGGGCGCAGATCGCGGACCTGCATCGCGCAAGAGGCCGCAGGCTTGGGCGGGCCGCCCACAACCTCGACAAGACACATCCGGCAATTGCCCGCAATCGTCAGCCGTTCGTGATAGCAAAAGCGCGGCACTTCCACGCCCGCCTGCTCACACGCCTGAATGAGCGTCATCGCCCCTTCGGCCTCAACTTCGTTCCCGTCGATGATGATCTTGCGAATGTCGCTCATGGTGTCACTTTTCTTTCAGCAATGAGCCGATGCGGCTCGCTTTTTGAATCTCTTTGCGCCCTACCGCGCAATAGCTTTGGGCGTCCCCCGCGACAACCCCTTGGGCGCGCAAATATGCTTCGCCTTTTGCACGCATCCGCGCTTTCTCCGCGTCCGAGTCACCGTAGGCTTCGATCTCGTCGTCGGTATAGCCAAGGCTACGGGCGTGTTTGCGGGTCTCGCGGTACAGTGCGTAGGCTTTGACCACGCGGGGATTGATGCTGGGACATTTTTTCCGGATGCGGTCTGCAACGGCCACATCAAAAACGGCGTCGTCGATACGTGGCACATCGCGCAACTTGGGTTTTGCGGCGACCGCCCCTGCCGACAGGGCAAGGATGCTCAGGCTTAGGATGACTTTACGCATGTTACTCTCCTCAAATGCTTTTGGGGGTTTTGCCCCCTGAGTGCATGTGGTGATTTGGCCCCTTGTTATGCAATATCACTGCCCCGTACAGCTACCGCGCATCGCGGCAACGCCCTTGCAAAACAAGCGTATCTTTGTCGATGGTCAGCGCGCCCTCTTCCACATCGGGGCCTTCGGTCCAGATGATGTCGGAACTGCCAAGCAGGTTGATGCAATAGGATGTCGCCTCATAGCGGCCCGCCTCACGCGCCCCCAGAAGGGATTTTGACACAGGCCGCACGGTGACCTGGAACTGGTCCATCTTGCGATCAACCTTGCGCAGCTTTGCATTGTACAATTGGCCGTCAAAGTACTGACGATCCTCGGACGAGGTACACCCCGCCAGAAGTGCAGCACATAGGCCAAGCCCAATCAAAAATCTCATCACCGT
This sequence comes from Sulfitobacter aquimarinus, assembly GCF_040149565.1. NCBI lineage: Bacteria > Pseudomonadati > Pseudomonadota > Alphaproteobacteria > Rhodobacterales > Roseobacteraceae > Sulfitobacter > Sulfitobacter aquimarinus. The sequence continues at coordinate 133,408 of NZ_JBEFLO010000005.1, read as the reverse complement.
CTCCTGCGCAGTTTGCCTGCGGCTATTTGTAGAACGCTTGGCGCCTGTTATTGCGCAATTTTGCCCGCAGGGCCAGCGCTTCGTGCATCAGCTGCGTTTGCGCGTCCGCAAGGGGGATACCCCGTCCAACGCCTTGCGCAAAAATGCGATGGCCAGATTGGCCCCGACGTACAACATGCCCACCGTCGGCACATAGATCCATGCCGTGACCAACCCGTAAGTCACCGCCGCATAAGTCGCCCAAGCAGGCGCGCCAAAGGCAGCAACCGTCAGAAGAAACGCCACAAAGCTGAGCAGCCCGTCCAGAATATTTCGGAAAAAACCCATCAATGCGTCCCTGGTTGCGGCAGCGCGATTACAAAACCGCGTTCACAAAACCCGTGATCCCCAGCGCAAGCGCCGCGACCCAACCAACCATAAAAGTAAGCGAGCGCAGCTTTTGGTTTTCGGTCTTGATGTGGACAAAAGCCATGACAATCCTTGCGACCAAAAAGACCGACGTCAGGATGTTCACGCGTAGCGGATCAGCACCCGAAAGGATACACGCAATTGTACCGGTCACAAAAAGCGGCGAAATTTCCATCGCGTTCCAAAAGGCCCGCGACTGGCGATACACAGGGTTGCTATAGTCGCGGATGATATTGCCACAAATCGCACGGTCTTCGTCTGTGCGGCCCTTCATTGTGAGCATGACGAGGACCTGCACCATCAGCCCCCACAGCGCCAAGACGGCGATGGAGTGTGAGTAGGGTTCAAAAATTTCCATGGCTTATTCCGCCGCTACAGGAGTTGGGGAGCCGCCGCGCTTGTGCGCAATACGCTCTTCGATGTCGCCACGGAAGTGACGGATCAAGCCCTGGATCGGCCAGGCCGCCGCATCGCCAAGCGCACAGATCGTGTGCCCTTCAACCTGTTTGGTCACGTCCAGCAGCATGTCGATCTCTTCGGGCTCTGCATCGCCTTTGACCAAGCGGTCCATGACGCGCATCATCCAACCCGTGCCTTCGCGGCACGGCGTACATTGGCCGCAAGATTCGTGTTTGTAGAACTTGGCAAGACGCCAGATCGCTTTGATCACATCCGTCTGTTTGTCCATGACAATCACCGCCGCCGTGCCAAGGCCCGACTGCAATTCGTTGCGCAGATAGTCAAAGTCCATCGTCGCATCACGCATCGCGGCACCCGGCACCATCGGCACCGAGGACCCACCCGGAATCACGGCCTTCAGATTGTCCCAGCCGCCGCGAATACCGCCGCAATGCTTCTCGATCAGCTCCTCGAACGAGATGCTCATCGCTTCTTCTACGACACAAGGGTTGTTAACGTGGCCCGAGATCGCAAACAGCTTGGTGCCCGCATTGTTGGGGCGACCAAAGCCTGCAAACCAGCTGCCGCCACGGCGCAGGATCGTGGGCACAACGGCAATGGATTCCACGTTGTTCACCGTGGTCGGGCAGCCATAAAGGCCCGCACCTGCAGGGAACGGCGGCTTCATGCGCGGCATACCCTTTTTGCCCTCAAGGCTTTCCAACAGCGCGGTTTCTTCGCCGCAGATATAGGCGCCCGCCCCGTGGTGCAGGTAAATATCGAAGTCCCAGCCCGACTTGGCCGCGTTCTTGCCGACCAAGCCTGCGTCATAGGCCTCGTCAATCGCAGCTTGCAGCGCTTCTTTTTCGCGGATGTATTCGCCGCGAATGTAGATGTAACAGGCGTTGGCGTTCATCGCGAAAGACGCGATCAAGCAGCCCTCGATCAGCGTGTGCGGATCGTGGCGCATGATCTCGCGGTCCTTGCATGTGCCCGGCTCGGATTCGTCGGCGTTCACCACCAGATAGCTGGGGCGGCCATCGGATTCTTTGGGCATGAAAGACCATTTCAGGCCGGTCGGGAAACCCGCACCGCCACGGCCGCGCAGGCCGGAGGCTTTCATCTCGTCGATGATCCAGTCGCGTCCCTTTTTGATGATCGCCGCTGTCCCATCCCAATGGCCACGCTGCTGCGCGCCCTTCAGCGTGCGATCATGCATGCCGTAGATGTTGGTGAAAATCCGGTCTTTGTCCTGCAACATGGTGCTTACCCGTCTTGTCCGGACTGACGCGCGCGCCACATCCGGTATGCTTGTATAAAGACCCACAGAAACACGGCAGCTACGCCAAGCTCCAACAGGCCCATTGTCTGGTTTGACCACCCCAGGGTGGCCCCCGCGAATTCTACCCCGATAAAGGTAAACGCCGCGGCAACACTTACCAAAGCAAGGCGCCGTCCGTCCCGTGACAGTTTGTCGTCGTTACCTGCCACGAACAGCCCCTACCCTTCAGCTCTTTTTCTTTTTCGAGAACTCAGTCTCGCCGCCCTTGGCCAAAATCTTGGCCTGAGACATCCAGTCATCCCGTTCGATCCGCCCCTTGAAACGCAAGCGCGCATCGACCCACGCGATGTCTTTCTTCTTGAACTTTGCGATCTGGTCAAAGTGATAAATGCCCAGATTGTTCAAAGTCTGCTCTGCCTTGGGACCAACGCCGCTGATCCGTTTCAGATCGTCCGGCCCTTCGGGGCGCGCAGCACTCAGCAAAATTGCGGGCGCCGCGTCGTCACCAGCCTTGGCGGCTTTCGCCTTGGCGGCTGGCTTGGCCTTAGGGGCCGCTTTTGACGCAGCAGGTTTGGCGGTTGGCTTCACCTTGGCAGCGGGCGCCGTCTTTACGGTATCGTTCACAGGGGCCTTGTACTTCCACTCCCCCTTACGGGCGGCCAGTTCTTCCTGACCTTTAAGCGGTTTGGAGGGCTGTATGGTGAACCCAACTGACGGTGCCGTGCTCGCGGCAGCGGATGTCGTCGCGTCGGCTGCTGCCGTTGTGGAGGCAGCAGATGATGTCGCGTCGGCTGTTGCCGTGGTGGAGGCAGAGGCGTCGACCGTCGATGAAGTACCCCCTTGCGAGGCCGACACATGCGCCGCGTTTGTCTCTTCCGCTGCATCTGGCGTTGTGGGCTTGTCATCCGCCGCCAGATCATCGGCCGCCGTCTGGGTGCGGCAGACCGTCATGATCAGCAACAGTCCCAAGACCGCCCCTAACAAACCGCCCAAAAGGATCGCCTTTATCACGCCGAAACCGGCGAAAGCATACAACATGACCATCGACACGAAACCAACAAGCGCGGCAATGCCCCAGCACGTCGTCGTGCACTCTTTGTTATTCGTTTCCAACGGCATGTCTTACCTATCCCCCAAATCGACTGCGCAGCGCCTTATGAATAGCGCCCGTCCTTGCTGGCCTTTGCGGAGAACGCTGTTTCTTCCCCCCGCGCCAGCTGGCCCGCCTGATCTACCCAATTGTCGCGCGATGCGCGGCCTTTGAACCCTTCAAGGTTCTGGTCAACCCAGGCAAGCTCATCTTGCCCCCATTTTGCGATTTGGTCAAAATGGAAAAAGCCCATGGTATTCAACATGACTTCAAGCTTGGGGCCAACGCCCTTGATTAGCTTGAGATCGTCGGCACCCGATTTGCGCGGCGCTTTCATCGTGCGGGGCTTTTTGCCCGCGCCAGCAGCGGCGGGCGCATCCGCTTTTGGACGCGCTGTGGCAGCCGCATCAGATGGGACAGATTTGCGTGCGGCCGCAGGCTGTGCAGCACCTGCCTTGGCAGCAGGCCCCTTGGCAGCAGGCTTGGCATTTGCAGCGGGCTTTGCCTTTGGTGCGGCTTTGGCCGCAGGCTTTTTGCCCGTATTCGCGGCCTTGCCCTGCCACGGTGCCAGCAGCGGCACCTCGGTCCCGTCAATGCGTTTAACCGTATCACCGATGTCTGTCGCAAGCTGCGCGCTGGCGTTGTACTGCGTCTTGCCGCTTTCGTATTCCGTCAGCGACGACAGCCCGCTCAGCGGCTCAGAGGCGTAGCGGCCGTTTTGCGGACCAGGTGTCGGAACCTCGCCGCGCGCCAGCTCTTCCAGCATCGCGGTGAACCGCTCTCCTGTCAGGTCCTCGTAATAATCCTTGCCGATCTGCGCCATCGGCGCGTTCGAGCACGCGCCCAGACACTCAACCTCTTCCCACGAGAATTTACCATCGGCGGAAATCTGATGCGGGTTCGGCGCGATTTTCTCTTTGCAGATGCTCACCAGATCCTCGGCCCCGCAAATCATGCAGGACGTTGTGCCGCAAATCTGGATATGTGCCACGGAACCAACAGGTTGCAGCTGAAACATGAAGTAGAATGTCGCCACCTCAAGTCCGCGAATATAGGCAAGGCCCAACATCTCCGAGACATGCTCGATCGCGGGGCGTGTCAGCCAGCCTTCCTGCTCTTGCGCGCGCCACAAAAGCGGGATGATCGCGCTGGCCTGACGGCCCTCGGGGTATTTGGTAATCTGCGCTTCGGCCCACGCGTGGTTGGCAGGGGTAAAGGCAAAGGCGTCGGGTTGGTCTGGGTGCAATCTACGCAGCATAATCTTCTCTATTTTGCGGGGATCAGGGCACAAACAGAAGCGCCCTTGCCCATCAACAATGCGGTTTGGCCGGTCTTTGACACCAGCTTGGCTTTTCGGGTCAACGATCCCGAGGCGGGCGTGCAGTTTTGGTCGGCTGCCGCCTGCCCGTCGACAAGCGCCTTCAGGATTACCTGAAAGGACTGTTCATCAATCGGGTTGCGAGTCTTCGGGTCCATGTTCAGCACACGCAGCAAAACATCCTCGCTTTTGCTGAAGGCTTCGCACTGGCTTGCTTGCAGCAGGCAAATCTGGCCTGCTTTCTTGGGGCCGCCTGTGGCAACTGCTGCATTTGTGGCGGCACCGGATGCTGTCGGGCCTGCCGCGTCATCACAGGCAAACAACAACAGCGCAGAGGCCGCAGCAACGTATTTCAAAGATGTGGAACGCATCGCGCCTCCCCTCTCTTGTCCTTTTTGCATCAGCTTTTACACGCCGGTGGCAACAGCAACAGTGTCTCTTCGTCCGCTGCGAACTTGGCGATGCCTTCGGCCATCATCTCCCGCGACAGCGCGATGGCTGCTTCGCGGTCAATCTTCAGCTTCGGCATCTGCACGTTCGCCTGCGCGGTGGTCATCTGACACCCATTGGCGTTCATCGCATCAATCAGCGCGGCCTTCTGATCCGACGCAGCAGCCCCCGAGGCCGCCACACAGAAAACAAGAGCCGCAAGGCGGATCACCGATCCACCTCACCAAACACGATGTCCATCGTACCGATGATCGCAGCGACGTCCGCCAGCTGGTGACCCTTGGCCAGATAGTCCATCGCTTGAAGGTGCAGATAGCCCGGCGCACGCAGCTTGGCGCGGTAAGGCTTGTTGCTGCCATCCGCGACCAGATACACACCGAACTCGCCCTTGGGCGCTTCGACAGCGGCGTAAACCTCACCCGCTGGCACGTGGAACCCTTCGGTATAAAGCTTGAAATGGTGGATCAGGCTTTCCATGTTTTGCTTCATGTCGGTGCGCTTGGGCGGGGTGATCTTACCGCGGGCAAGGATGTCGCCTTTGCCTTCCGGCGCACGCAGCTTTTCAATGGCTTGCAACATGATGCTGGCCGATTGGCGCATCTCTTCCATCCGAACCAGATAGCGGTCATAGCAGTCACCGTTCACGCCTGTCGGAATCTGGAAGTCAAACTCGTCATAACACTCATAAGGCTGCGCACGGCGCAGATCCCACGCGAGGCCAGAGCCGCGCACCATCACGCCAGAGAAGCCCCAGTCCGAGATATCCTGCTCGCTCACTACGCCGATATCGACGTTGCGCTGTTTGAAGATGCGGTTTTCAGTCAGCAGCGTGTCGATATCGACCATAAAGCCGCTGAGGAACTTATGCGTCCACGTCTCGATATCATCGAGCAGCGCCTCGGGCAGGTCCTGATGCACGCCGCCGGGGCGGAAATAGGCCGCGTGCAGACGCGCACCGCAGGCACGCTCGTAAAAGATCATCAGGTCTTCACGCTCTTCAAAGCCCCACAGCGGCGGGGTGAGCGCGCCCACGTCCATCGCCTGCGTGGTGACGTTCAAAAGGTGCGACAGGATGCGCCCAATCTCGGAATAAAGCACACGGATCAACGATGCACGGCGCGGCACTTCGACGCCGGTGAGGCGTTCAATGGCCAAGCACCAAGCATGCTCTTGGTTCATCGGGGCCACATAATCCAACCGGTCGAAATACGGCAGGTTTTGCAGATACGTCCGGCTCTCCATCAGCTTTTCGGTGCCACGGTGCAGCAGGCCGATGTGCGGGTCGCACCGCTCAACAATCTCGCCGTCCAGCTCCAGCACCAGACGCAAAACGCCGTGGGCCGCAGGGTGCTGCGGACCAAAGTTGATGTTGAAATTGCGGATTTTCTGTTCGCCCGTAAGAGCGTCTTCGAAACCTTTGGTGCCGTCCATCATTTCGCGGCCTCCTTCTCGTCACCGGGCAGGATATATTCGGCCCCTTCCCACGGTGACATGAAATCAAACTGGCGGTATTCCTGCACAAGGCTCACAGGCTCGTACACAACACGTTTTTCCGCCTCGTCATAGCGCACTTCGGTATAGCCCGTCGTCGGGAAATCCTTGCGCAGCGGGTAGCCGCGGAAGCCGTAATCGGTCAGCAAGCGGCGCAGATCGGGGTGTCCACTGAACAGGATGCCGAACATATCGAAAACTTCACGCTCGAACCAGTTGGCGCTGGGATGAATGTCGACCAGTGAGGGGACCATGTCTTCCTCCCGCACGGCCACACGGATGCGAATGCGCTGGTTCTGGTACATGCTCAGGAAGTGGTAAACCACATCGAACCGCTTGGCCCGCCCTGTGTAGTCAACGGCCGTAATATCCACGAGCGAGGTGAAGCGGCAGGTTGCATCGCCCTTCAAAAACTCGACCAGACCCGCGATATTCGCCAGCGTCACGTCCAAATTCAGTTCACCGTGGGTGACATCCCACCCCAGAACACAATCAGGGCGTTTGGCTTCGATATAGCCGCCCAGTTCCGTCAGTGCATCGCTCATAGTAGTGTTCCTTCAACAGTACGGTTCATGGCAGGCCCATTCATCGTACAATCGTTCCCGTGCGTCGCATTTTGCGTTGCAGCTGCATGATACCATACAGCAGCGCCTCGGCAGTCGGAGGGCAACCCGGTACATAGATGTCCACAGGCACAACGCGGTCACAACCACGCACAACGCTATAGCTATAGTGGTAGTAGCCGCCGCCGTTCGCGCAGGATCCCATCGAGATCACGTAGCGCGGCTCTGGCATCTGATCGTAAACCTTGCGCAGCGCGGGCGCCATTTTGTTGGTCAGCGTGCCCGCCACGATCATCAGGTCCGACTGGCGCGGGGATGCGCGGGGCGCTGTGCCGAACCGCTCCAGATCATAGCGGGGCATGGAGGTGTGCATCATCTCAACCGCGCAGCACGCCAGACCAAAGGTCATCCAGTGCAGCGAGCCGGTGCGCGCCCAGTTGATCAAATCCTCGGTCGAGGTCAGCAAAAAGCCCTTGTCCTGCAAGGAGGCGTTCAACTGCTGTGTTGCCACATCGCGGTCCATACCCGCGGTTGCAGGCATATTTGTCTGGGTTACTGCCATTCGAGCGCCCCTTTCTTCCATTCATAAGCAAAGCCTGCGGTCAGCACCGCAAGGAAGATCATCATGGCCCAAAAGCCCGCCATGGAAATGTCGCCAAATGCCACAGCCCAAGGGAACAGGAAGGCGATTTCGAGATCGAAGATGATGAACAAAATCGAAACAAGATAGAATCGCACGTCAAACTTCATCCGCGCATCATCGAAGGCGTTGAACCCGCACTCATACGCCGAGACCTTTTCAGGGTCGGGGTTACGCACGGCCAAAACCACAGCGGCAAGCAACAAAGCAAGGCCTAACACAATGGCAACGCCCAGAAAAATGAGGATCGGCAGGTATTCCCTAAGCATATCGTCCAAGGGTGGCTCCTTTCTTGGAATGCACGGCCAGCATATACCGTGCGCAGCTTTACACAGGGTTTATCGCTGCGCGCCTTTGGGGTCAACGGGAGGAAGCCTACAAACACACACACCTTTACCGGAATGCTATGGGGCGCCGGCAGACCGTGCTAATGTCTGCGCCCTAATGCCTGCATCCCGATACAGGCGGCTCAGGATACCTTTGTAGGCATTTGACAAATCGTCAAAAATTGACGGGCATGAACTGCCCCCTGATCTGCATATTCAAGTGGACGTGGCAAACTGCGCCCTTCCATCCTGAAAACGGGCTGCGCAGGCAAGCATCGGGCAGCAGGGTGCATACCCCCGAAAAAACTGTTCTCTTAAGGTTAGAATGTGCTAGGCGCATCATAACCTTAAGGAACTGAATGTGAAAAACGTATTTGTGCTGGCCGCTCTGGCAATTGTTTCACTCGCAACCCAGATCTGGGCACAGACACAGGACATCACCATAGCGACCGTCACCCGTGCGCCCTTCTCGATGGAGCAAAACGGACGGGATGTGGGGTTCAGCATAGAGCTGTGGGAAGAGCTCGGGACCCAGCTGGATCTCAACACCACTTTCCTGCGCACTGATAGTTTTTCCGAGATGCTGGACGCCGTAAAGAACGGTGTTGCCGATGGGGCGATTGCAAATATTTCCATTACAGCTGCGCGCGAAGCAGATATGGACTTTACCCAGCCGATTTTTGACAGCGGCTTGCAGATTTTGATCCCCTATGAGGATCAAGATGTCTCGGTTTTCTCAGCCTTGTTTACCGGTGACATTCTTCTTGCGATCGTGATCGCCATTGTCCTGCTGTTTGGGGGTGGAATGTTGATGTGGGTGTTTGAGCGCAACGCCTCCGATTACTTCCGACGCCCCGCAAGGCAGGCCGCCTTTCCCGCGTTCTGGTGGGCGCTAAATCTGGTGGTGAATGGCGGGTTCGAAGAACGGATGCCCAATTCGCGTGCCGGCCGCGGCTTTGCCGTTTTGCTGGTGGTCGCGTCGCTGTTCGTCGTCTCTGTTTTTGTTGCGACGATCACCTCTGCGATGACCGTCAATGCGCTGCAATCCAGCATCACCGGTCTTAGCGATCTCGAAGGCAAACGGGTGGGCACAATTTCGCAATCCACAGCCGCTCAATTCATGGAAAACCGCGACGTCGCCTTTATTGCAGTTGACGATCTGGAAACGCTTTTTGAAAAGTTCGAGAACGGTGATCTCGATGCTGTGATCTTCGACAAACCGATCCTGGCCTACTACGTCTCGACCCGTGGGGCGGGTATTGGCCGTCTGGTCGAGCGGGTATTCAACCCCGAAAGCTATGGCATTGCCCTGCCAACGGGCAGCCCGCTGCGCGAGCAACTCAACCAAAGCCTGCTTAGGCTGCGGGAGGACGGGACCTATGACGCGCTCAGAGTAAAGTGGTTTGGCACATCGCGGTAGGCCGCAGGGTCTAGACGACCCACGCAGCCTTGCGCTTTTCAAAGAATGCACCGATGCCCTCGGCCGCCTCTTCTGTCTGCCACCGCGCTGCAAGGGCGGCGATGGACATGGCAACGGCCTCCTCTGTCGCCGCACCGCCCAGATCCTGTGCCAGCTTCTTGGCCGCGGCCACCGCACCGGGGGCGCAGGCGAGATAGGGCGCGACCTCACGCTCTACCGCTGCGTCCAGTTCCGCCTCGGGCACAGCACGCGAGAGCAGGCCAAGCTCGACCGCCTCTGCCCCGTCAAAGACACGGCCCGACATGAATACACGCCGCGCCCGCCCCTCGCCCATGCGGGCGATGACATAGGGGCCGATGGTGGCGGGGATAATGCCCAGCTTTGTTTCGGTCAGCGCCATCTTGAGGGTGTCCACGCCCACAGCCACATCACAGACCGCAGCCATGCCGACGCCGCCGCCAAAGGCATTGCCATGCAACCGCCCGATCAAAGGTTTGGGCAACCGGTTAAGCGCGCCCAGCATCGTGGCAAGCTTGCCCGCTTCCGCGGCACGGGTCTCGGCATCCATGCCCATCTGCGCCTGCATCCACGCCAGATCACCGCCCGCACAGAACGTGCGCCCCTTGGCAGCAAGGATTACCACACGCACTGAGTCATCGCGGGCCAGATCATCCGCCGCCTGCGTCAGCTCCTCCAGCATCTGTGCGGACATCGCGTTATGCTTTTCTTCGCGGGCAAGGCTCAGGGTCGCAACCCCGCGCCCGTCCACCTCAATGGTTATCGTCTCGAACATCAGCGTCTCTCATCGAAATTTTCAAAAATTTCGGGCCGGAATTTTCGAAAAATTCCGTTACCCGCGCATGGATCTGGCCAAAGCGGCCGCCTCTTGCAGCACATCCGCATCCAGCCCTGTGGTGTACCCCAGCGCCGCCAGATGCGCCGCCACAGCTTCGGTTGCGACATTGCCGGATGATCCGGGCGCAAAGGGGCATCCACCCAAACCACCGATAGCGGCATCAAACACCCGCACGCCAAGGCTCAGGCTGGCGTCGATATTGTCCATCGCCCGCCCGCCCGTGTCGTGGAAATGCCCCGCCAGGCGCCCTACAGGCACCACATCACGCACCGCAAGCAACATCCGCGCCACGCTGTCTGGCGTCCCCGCGCCGATCGTGTCGCCCAGCGAGACCTCGTAACAGCCCATCGCAAACAACTGATCCGCAACAGCCGCCACCGCATCGGGCGACACAGCCCCGTCATAGGGGCATTCAACAACGCAAGACACATAGCCGCGCACAGGCACATCGCGCTGCCGCGCTTCCTCCAGAATCGGGGCAAAGCGTTCGATACTCTCGGCCACAGAGGCGTTGATGTTCTTTTGTGAAAACCCTTCCGAGGCGCTGGCGAATACCGCGATCTCATCCGCGCCCGCCGCCACCGCATCCGTATAGCCGCGCATGTTCGGCGTCAGCGCGGCATAGCGCACGCCCGCCTTGCGACTGATCCCCGCCAGCACATCGCCACTGCCCGCCATCTGCGGCACCCACTTGGGCGAGACAAAGCTGGCGCATTCAATCCGTGAAAACCCCGCCTCTGTCAGCTTGTCCACCAGCGCAATCTTCTCTGCCACCGGAATATCGCGGGCCTCGTTCTGCAACCCGTCCCGCGGGCCGACCTCAAAAATCTCGCATGGTCCCAGATCCATCACTCTCTCCCTTTCATTGACGCTGCTGCGCCCAGACTGCACGACATCGCGGCACCTTGCACCTTTTTTCACACACCCTTAGGCGGGCAGCGGCCATGGCTCGAAAAACTCGGCGTCAAACAAATGCTCGCCTGCCTTGGGCAATGACGCCTGAAACCCGCCCCGTTCCGTGATCCTGTCGTACCACGCCGCCACCGCGTCAAACCCCTCCAGATGCGCAAAGAACCGCGCCAGATAGACCGCCTGCCCGACCGAGACATCCGCCGCCGAAAATCCGCCATCCAGCAGATAGTCACGCCCCCCAAGGCGCGCCTCAAGCGCGGCAAAGCATTTATGAATACGCGCCGCTTCCAGCTTCATCACGATGGGGCTGCGCATGGCGTCATCGCGCAAGGCGACGTGCTGCTGCGTGAGTGCTGCGGCGTGCTGGGTAATCGTCTCGGCGAAATGCACCCAGATCAGCCACTGGCTGCGCTCGGGGTGGCTGACCAAGCGACCTAACCCTTCAGGCGAATACCGCTCACACAAGATTTCGGTAATCGCCCCCGTCTCGAACACCGCCTCACCGTCCAGCTCCAGCGCGGGCACCCGCCCCGCAGGGCTGCGTGCCAGAAAGGCGGGACTGCGCAATGTCTTGTCAAAGGGATAGGTCTGCACCTCGAACGGCACATCCAGTTCATGCAACAACCACAGACTGCGCATGGACCGCGTCTGCGGCACGTGGTGCAGCGTGATCATGCGGCGTCCTCGGGCTCAAGCCGCACCAACGCGGCCCCCGCCTCAACCTGATCCCCCGCCACGGCCAAAACTTCGGCTACCACACCATCGCGGGCGGCAAGCAAGGCATGTTCCATCTTCATCGCCTCCAGCACGGCAAGCCTGTCGCCCGCGCTGACCTGTTGGCCAACACTGGCAAAGACATCGCGCACCAGTCCGGGCATCGGCGCCTCGACCAGATTGCCGTCGCCCTGCGCCCCCGCGGCCTGCAACAGCGGGTCCACCAGCTCGAACACCAAGCCATAGCCGTCGAACACCGTGACCGTATCGCCCGCAACTGCGACCTGCGGCGCAAGCTGCCCGCCGATCTGCCACTGGCCGCCAATACGCTGCGCCTCTACAACCTTCTCGCCCACGTGCCAGCGCTGTGCATCCGCGCCCAGCACCTCGTATTTGAGCAAATGCGCCTGCCCGTCCCACGCCAGCGCAACCTGCTGCAACAGCGGATCCCAAAGGCTGAACCCGCTCAGCCCCCCTGCGTCCAGCACGCCAGCGGCGGCCATCCCCGCAAGAGCGGCATGACGCGGCTCTACCTGCGGCGGCTGCGTTAACGCGTCAATATCGCGGGCAATCAGCCCTGTATCCACCTCGCCCTTGCGAAAGCCACCATGCCCCGCCAAAGCGCCCAGAAACGCAAGGTTCGTGACCGTGCCCGCCACCTCGCAACGCGCCAAAGCCTGCCGCAAACGCGCCAAGGCCACGTCACGGGTGGGGCCATGCACGATCACTTTGGCAATCATCGGGTCGTAGAACGGGCTGATCGTGTCACCACTGCGCACCCCACTATCGGCACGGGCAGCAGGATCAAACGCCAGATGCGTCAGCGTCCCTGTCGCGGGCAAGAACCCTTTTGGCACGTCCTCGGCATAGAGCCGCGCCTCAAAGGAGTGCCCCTCAATCGACAACTCCTCTTGCGCCTTTGGCAAGTCCTCACCCGCAGCCACGCGCAACTGCCATTCGACCAGATCAACGCCGGTGATCGCTTCTGTCACAGGGTGTTCGACCTGCAAACGCGTGTTCATCTCCATGAAAAAGAAACCGTCGGCCCGCAGCCCGTCCGAGCCATCAACGATGAACTCAACCGTGCCCGCGCCCTTGTACCCGATCGCCTCTGCCGCTTTGACGGCAGCCGCCCCCATCGCATCGCGCATCTGGGGCGTCATGCCGGGGGCTGGCGCTTCCTCGATCACCTTCTGGTGGCGCCGCTGGAGCGAGCAGTCGCGTTCGAACAAATGCACCGCACGGGTGCCATCACCAAAAACCTGCACCTCGATGTGGCGTGGCTGGCTCACGAATTTCTCGACCAGCACATCCGCGTTGCCAAAGGCCGCCGCAGCCTCAGCCCGCGCCGAGGCCAGCGCGTCGGCAAACCCCGCAGCCGCCTCGACCATGCGCATGCCCTTGCCGCCACCGCCCGCCACGGCTTTGATTAACACAGGATAGCCCATCTTGTCCGCCTCAGCAGCCAAATGGTCATCCGTCTGATCCTTCCCGTGATAGCCGGGCACCACAGGCACGCCCGCCTCGACCATCAACGCCTTGGCCGCATCCTTCAGCCCCATCGCACGGATCGCATCCGCCGACGGACCAATAAACACCAACCCCGCTGCCGCAACCGCATCCACAAAATCGGGGTTCTCGCTCAGGAAACCATAGCCGGGGTGAATGGCCTGTGCGCCAGTATCCAAAGCCGCCTGAATGATCACATCGCCGCGCAAGTAGCTGTCGGCTGGCGCATTGCCCCCGATATGCACCGCGACATCCGCCATCGCCACATGTTTGGCGCTTGCGTCCACATCCGAATACACGGCGACACAGCGCACGCCCATGGCCTGCGCTGTTTCCATCACGCGGCAGGCAATCTCGCCACGGTTGGCAATCAATATCGTATCAAACATGCAAAAACCTTCCTGTCAGGGCGCTGCGGCCCTTCTTTATTTTGCCTTAAAACTCATTGCACCACGGTCCCGTCAGGCGGACGGGCAGAAGTCTTCGACCAGCTTGAACCGCTCGCACATCAGCTTCATGTCGGGCGCAAAAAGACCCGCACGCCGGAAATACGCCTCATAACCGTTGCGCCAATGGGCCAGATCTCGGAACTCCCCTTGCGCCGCGACAAAGGCCTCGTCCATCTCGTTAAACCGCCGCGTGAAAACCTCGACCGTCTCGACCATCACCGCAGGCGTGCCGTCCCAATTAAGCGCGACATTGCGACGGCCGACTTCGGGCCATGCATCCTTGCCCGCGCCGTAACTGGCCGCCGCATCGCAGGTAGCGGTTTTGACCCCGCTGCGCACCAGCGCCAAAATCTCGGCACATAGTTCGGGGGAGTCGCCAAAGCGGAAAGTCTCGGCCTCGGGATTGGCATCGATGATCTGTTGCAGTGTCTGTGTCATATCACTTTCCTCACATGCGGAAGACGCCGAATTTCGTCGGCTCGATCGGGGCGTTCAGGCTGGCAGACAGGCTCAGGAACAGCGTGTCACGGGTTTTGCGCGGATCGATGATGCCGTCGTCCCACAGCCGCGCAGAGGCATAGAGCGGGTGCGACTGCTCCTCGAACATATCCACGGTGGGTTGCTTGAACGCCGCCTCTTCCTCGGCCGACCACTCCCCGCCACCGCGTTCTATCGCGTCCCGTTTGACGGTGGCCAGAACGCCCGCCGCCTGTGCGCCGCCCATGACGCTGATGCGGCTATTGGGCCATGTCCACAAGAACCGCGGCGAATACGCCCGCCCCGCCATGCCATAGTTGCCAGCGCCGAAAGAGCCGCCCACCAACATCGTGATCTTCGGCACATTGGTACAAGCAACGGCGGTGACCATCTTGGCCCCGTGGCGGGCAATGCCCTCGTTCTCGTATTTGCGGCCTACCATGAAGCCGGTGATGTTTTGCAAGAACACCAGCGGGATACCGCGCTGGCTGCACAATTCCACAAAATGCGCGCCCTTCTGCGCAGCCTCGGAAAACAGCACACCGTTGTTGGCCACGATCCCGATAGGGCACCCTTTGAGATGGGCAAACCCCGTCACCAATGTCTCGCCAAAGCGGGGTTTGAATTCGTCAAAGCGGCTGCCATCGACCACACGGGCAATCACCTCGCGGATGTCATAGGGCGTGCGCAGATCACCCGGCACCACACCGAGGATTTCGTCGGGGTCATAGGCGGGTTCTTCGACGCTTTCCCACTGCACAGTAGCGGGTTTGGCACGGTTGAGGTGGCTCACGGCGCGGCGGGCAAGCGCCAGCGCGTGGGCATCATCCTCGGCCAGATAGTCGGCCACACCCGACAGGCGCGTATGCACATCGCCGCCGCCGAGGTCTTCGGCGCTGACCACCTCGCCCGTGGCGGCCTTGACCAAGGGCGGACCGGCAAGGAAGATCGTGCCCTGCTCTTTCACAATAATTGTGACATCGGACATGGCAGGCACATAGGCCCCGCCCGCCGTACACGACCCCATCACCACAGCAATCTGCGGAATGCCCTTGGCGCTCATTCGCGCTTGGTTATAAAAAATCCGGCCAAAGTGATCGCGGTCGGGGAATACCTCGTCTTGCTGCGGCAGGTTCGCCCCGCCGCTATCGACCAGATAGATGCACGGCAGGTTGTTCTCCTCCGCGATCTCCTGCGCACGCAGGTGCTTCTTGACCGTCATCGGAAAATACGTGCCGCCCTTCACAGTGGCATCATTGCAGATCACCATGACTTCATGGCCCTGCACCGTCCCAATCCCCGCAATAACGCCCGCGCAAGGGGCTGCACCGCGATACAGCCCATGCGCCGCAACCGCACCCACCTCCAAGAAGGGCGAGCCCGCATCCAGCAAATTCGCCACCCGCTCGCGCGGCAGCATCTTGCCACGGCTGATGTGACGGTCACGCGATTTCTCACCACCGCCGAAGGCTGCGACCTGCGCCGCCTCGCGCACAACAGCCAACGCATCAAGATGCGCGGCAGTATTGGTTTTGAACGCTTCCGAGGAGGGGAGTGCTTGGGAGGAAAGTTTCATGTGTCTTGCTCCAATGTCAGAAACTGAGAGGAAAGCGGGATAGCAATCCAGAAAACCATGTAAAGAAACACAACGTACCGAAGTGCTGCTTCAAAAAACGCCATAACTTCAAATTCCGTCATTCTAGTTTCCCTAACATCTTGGATAGCTGCAGTTATCCACGCGGCCGCCAGTACCGTCGCGAGCAAAGACCCGTAGAACGACAAACCGTCTCCCGACATCACGCGCAATGCTACCCCACAAGAATTGCAAGCGACGGAACGAACCCAATCGTCATCTCCCTTGATTGTTCGCAAGACCGGTCCGGGCACTTGCAACTCGGAACAGTTAGGACATTTAAGCTGTGCTAGTTTACGAGATGAGATCATGATTACTCCGCCGCCGCCCGCGCTTTCAATTCGCGGCGGATCACCTTGCCCGTAACCGTCATCGGCAGCGCCTCCAGAAACTCGATTTCCCTTGGATACGAATAACTTGCCAACCGTTCCTTGACCCAATCCTGCAACTCGGAGGCACTGACCTGCCCACCGTCTTTGACCACCACATAGGCTTTCACAATCTCGGTCCGCAGCCCGCAGGGTTTGCCCACCACGCCCACAGTCGCCACCGCCGGATGGGTCAGCAAGCAGTCCTCAATCTCCGCAGGCCCAATGCGATAGCCGCTTGAGGTAATCACATCATCCTCGCGGCCCACAAAGCGCAGGAAGTCGCCCTCCCACACACCGCGGTCGCCCGTCAGCATCCAGTCGCCACGGTACTTCGCCGCTGTCTCTTCGGGGCGGTTCCAATAACCCAGCATCATCGAGGCCGCGCCGCGTTTCACCGCAATGTCGCCCTCGCCCTCGGCATCCGCATCCAGCACGGCAATCTCGAACCCAGGTACGGGCTTGCCGATGCACCCCGCCTGCGGCGCAAACCGCGCACCACAACTGCTCGCCACCATATTTACTTCAGTTTGCCCATAAAACTCATTGATCCGCAGGCCAAGCGCGCTGCGGCCCCAGTCCAACATCTGCGCGCCCAAAGGCTCCCCCCCGCTCGCCACAGACCGCAAGCCGTCAATCCGCGCATCCGCCGCCTTGAGCATCCGCAAAGCAGTGGGCGGGAAAAAGACATTGCGCACCTGCCCCGCCTCGATAATGCGCTTGCACTCTGCCACATCAAATTTCGCCATCCGTGCCGCCACTACCGGCACGCCCAGCGCCAGCGCAGGCATGGCCACATCAAACAGCCCGCCGATCCACGCCCAATCCGCAGGAGTCCACAGGCAATCATCCTCTTGCCCCAGATGATCATGACTGACGCAGACCCCCGGCAAATGTCCCGTCAATATCCGGTGCCCATGCAGCGCCCCTTTGGGCGTGCCGGTGGTGCCAGAGGTATAGATCAGCACCGCAGGATCATCACGGCCCGTATCCGCAAACGGCACGGGATCGCCCGCGATGCCCGCCTCATCGGCCCGCCAGACCTCGGCCAAATCACCGACCAGCGCGGCCCCATCGACATCGGTAAGCACCAGCCCGACTCCGCCGTCGCCGATCCGCGACGCCAAGGCGTCATGTTTAAACAGTTTGAACAACGGAACCGAGATGGCACCGATTTTCCAGATCGCCAGATGGGAGGCAGCGCACCATGGGCTTTGGCCCAGCAACACGCCAACACGGTCACCCGCCCGCACGCGCACCATCAACGCCCGTGCGAGGCCATCGACCATTTCGCCCAGTTGCCCAAAGCTCACATCGACCCGCCCAGCGCCAGTCAGATCAATCACCGCAAGACCGTCCGCAGGCTGGCTCAGGCACTGCCGCGCCATATTGAGCCGCGCCGGGATATCCCAGCGCCCCTCTGCGTCAAGGCCGGGCAAGCGTTCCATCAGGCCATCGCCGCCATCATCTCACGGCCCACCAACATGCGGCGGATCTCGGAGGTACCCGCCCCGATCTCCATCAGCTTGGCGTCACGGAAAATCCGCGCCACGGGGTTGTCGGACAGATAGCCCGCACCGCCCATTGCCTGCACGGCCTGATGCGCCTGCACCATAGCCTGCTCGGAGGCATAAAGGCAGCACGCCGCCGCATCTGCACGGGTCACCTCACCACGGTCACAGGCCTTGGCGACCTCGTACACATAGGCGCGGGCCGAATTCATCGCCGTATACATATCAGCCATCTTGCCCTGCATCAGCTGGAAGCTGCCCACAGGTTGCCCAAATTGCTTGCGCTCGGCCATATAGGGCATGATCTCATCCAGACAGGCGGCCATCAGGCCAAGGCCGATGCCAGCCAACACGACACGCTCGTAATCCAGCCCCGACATCAGCACGGCAACCCCGCGCCCTTCCTCGCCAAGCACATTCTCGAACGGCACCTCGCAATCGTCAAAGATCAGCTCGGCGGTGTTGGACCCGCGCATCCCCAGCTTGTCGAAATGCTGGGTGGTGGTGAACCCCTTCATGCTTTTCTCGATCAGAAACGCGGTGATCCCCTTGGAGCCTGCGTCCTTGTCCGTCTTGGCATAAACCACCAGCGTCTCGGCATCACAGCCATTGGTGATCCAGTATTTATTGCCGCTCAGGCGATAGTGGTCATTGCGCTTCTCGGCGCCCAGCTTCATGGAAACCACATCCGACCCTGCTGACGTCTCCGACATGGCCAACGCGCCCACATGCTCGCCCGAACATAGCTTGGGCAGGAACTTCGCCCGCTGCTCGTCCGAGCCATTCAGGCTGATCTGGTTCACACACAGGTTGCTATGCGCTCCATAAGACAGCGAGACCGAGGCACTGGCCCGCGCAATCTCCTCCACCGCTACGGTATGGGCCAGATAGCCCATGCCGGTGCCGCCCCATTTCTCATCCACGGTCATGCCCAGCAGGCCCAACCCGCCCATCTCCTGCCACAGATCAGCGGGAAAGAGGTTGTCCGCGTCGATATCCTTAGCCATCGGACGCACCCGCTCTTGCGCCCAGCGGTGCACCGTGTCGCGCAACGCGCCGACATCTTCACCCAGATCGAACTGCATAGTGGCATTGAACATAAATCTCTCCCTGAACCGCATTTATTGAACGCTTGTTCATTATTGGCAGAGCCGCCCCCACAGGTCAAGCGCCACGAGGCCGCAGCCTGCAAAGACTGCGACCTGCGGACCGCTCGGGTGAGAGATATGCGCCGGAAATACCGTGTCCGCGTCAGCGGTCCGTCAGATCACCCTATGGATGAGCCGACCCGTGCGACTTCTTCGCGAATGATCCGCCCGATCAAGGCGCAATCTTCCAACGTGAATGTCAGCGGCACCCGCATGTCGATGATCCCCGCCAATACGCGGTCGCTGTCGGGCATGGCGGGCGCGTCCACATAGCGCCAGCTGTCATAGCGGCTGGTAAAGCCCACAGGCTCCGCCCCGCCGAACCATTTGAATTCGACCCCGCGTGCCGCACATCGCGCCACCAGATCGGTCACGGCCTCACCGCTCCACCCTTCCAGCAAGAACTGGATCGAGGAGCCGACGATGGTTTCCGCCTGCGGACGCTCGATCACCTTGAGGCCCGCTGTGCCGCGCACGGCCTCCTCAATCGCAAAATACCGCTCGTTCCAGCGCGCGCATTGGGTGGCCAGGTCAGCCAGCTGCGGGCGCAGGATCGCGGCACGCAGGTTGTCCATACGCCCCGAGATGTTGGGCGTCTCGTAGCGGATCGTCTCAAAAGTCTCTGCTGGCGGCCCCGCAAGGTGGCGTTCATAGAGCATATAACTGCCGGAATACATGATCGCACGGGCCGCGACCTCTGCGTCGTTTGTGACAAACAATCCACCCTCGCCCGAGTTGATGTGTTTATACGTCTGGCACGAGTAACAGCCGACAATGCCCCATGTCCCGCTGGGTTTGCCCTTCCACGCGGCCCCCATCGTGTGGGCGCAATCCTCGATCACCTTGATGCCATGGGCATCACAGATTGCCATCAGACGCTCCATATCGCACAGATGCCCGCGCATATGGCTCAGCAGCAGAACGTCCGCTTGGTCCGCCTTGGCCTCCAGATCATCGAGGTCCAGCACCAGCTCTGGCGTCACGCCCACAAACACAGGCACCGCGCCCACCGCCGCAATCGCGCCGGGCACAGGGGCAAGGGTAAAGGCATTGGTCAGCACACGGTCGCCCGCTTTTACCCCTACAGCGCGCAGGGCCGTCGCCATTGCATAGCCCCCCGAGGCCACGGCGAGGCAATATTTTGCGCCCACGCTTGCGGCAAATTCCTGCTCCAGCAGCACCGTTTCGGCCACTTCGCCCTCAACCGTGTTGTAGCGGTGCAATCGCCCGTGGCGCATCACCGCCACTGCCGCCTCGATGCCCGCTTCGGGGATCGGCTCTTGCTGGGTGAAGCTGCCTTTGAAGATGTCGCTCATGGCTCAGGCCTTTCCCAACATCTGTTCCACCAGATCGGGTAGATCGCTATACCGCTCCAACAGCGCCTCCGGCTTCAGCGCCGCCATATCGCCGCCCGCAGGCCGGAATGTCACCAGCACCGAAGGCACACCTGCATTGGCCGATGTATTGCGGTCCGTATCGCTATCGCCCACCAGCAGGCTTTGCGCAGGGTCCCCGCCCGCACGGCGCACGGTCTCGATCAAATGTTCGGGGTCGGGTTTGCGCACGGGCAGCGTATCTGCGCCCAGCATCGCGGCGAACTCTTGCAGTATCCCCAAACGCGTGAGCAGCTCGCGGGCCAGCCCCTCTGGCTTGTTGGTGCAGATCGCCACGATAAACCCGCGTGCCTTCAGCTCGGCCACAGCCGCCATCGCCCCGTCGTACAGCCGCGTATGCGTGTCGATGTCACGGGCGTAGTGGTCCAGCAGCGCCTGATAGTACTGGTCAATCAGCGGGTCATCCGCAGGCTTGCCCATCCGCGTCATTCCCAGCCGCAGCATCGCCCGCCCACCGCGCAGCGCCGTGCCCGCGTCTGTCGCAGGGTCCAGCAAATCGCCCGCCCCCATATCGCGAAAACACGCATTCGCCGCCGCAATCAAATCACCGCTTGTATCGGCCAAGGTGCCGTCCAGATCAAAAACCACCGTCTTCATGCGTCTCTCCCCCGCAATTGCCGCCATTCGCGCCATAATCCGCCTACCCCGCAGGCAAACGTGTTGCAAGCCGCAACCCTTAGTGATCGCCCCCACCTTGCACGGGGGGCCACTTGCGTTAAACAGGACAAAACAAAAGAAGCAGAGCGGATAGCACATGAATACCAGCCTCATCATCCTTGCCGCAGGCATGGGCACGCGGATGAACTCGGACTTGCCCAAAGTCTTGCACCCTATCGCTGGCGACCCGATGCTGGTCCATGCAATGGCCGCAGGGGCCACGCTTGACCCCCAACACACCGTTGTTGTGGCGGGGCACGGCGCCGCCGAAGTCACCGCCGCCGCCCACGCCTTTGACGAAACGGCTACCGTTGTCGTGCAGTCCGAACAGCTGGGCACCGCCCACGCGGTCGATCAGGCCAAACACGCGCTGGCAGGCTTTGACGGCACGGCCATCGTGCTTTACGGCGACACGCCTTTTGTCGAGCCGCACACGCTGGAGGATATGCTGAGCGCGGCCGAGGGCGCGGATGTGGTCGTGCTGGGCTTCGAAGCCGCTGATCCGGGCCGCTATGGCCGCCTGATTATGGACGGCGCATCGCTGGAGCGCATTGTCGAATTCAAAGACGCAACCAAGGACGAGTTGGCCGTGACCCTGTGCAACAGTGGCGTCATCGCGTGTAAATCCGACCTGCTATTCGATCTGATCTCGGCTGTAGACAACACAAACGCCTCTGGCGAATACTACCTCACCGACATCATCGGGCTGGCCCGCGCGCGCGGGCTGAAAGCCACCGCCGTCACCTGCGCCGAGGCCGAGACGCTGGGCGTGAACTCCCGTGCGCAACTGGCGCAGGCCGAGGCCGCGTTTCAGGCCCGCGCCCGCGTCAAGCTGATGGAAGACGGCGTGACCCTGCAAGCCCCAGAGACAGTCTTCCTCGCCCGTGACACCTTTATCGGGCGCGACGCCTATATCGAGCCGAACGTGTTTTTCGGAACAGGTGTCACCGTTGAGTCGGGCGCACATATCCGTGCGTTCAGCCACCTTGAGGGCTGTCACATCTCACGCGGCAGCGTTGTCGGCCCCTATGCCCGCTTGCGCCCCGGTGCCGAATTGCAAGAGAACACCCGCGTCGGCAACTTTGTCGAGATCAAGAACGCCACGCTCGCCGAAGGGGCCAAGGTCAACCATCTCAGCTATGTTGGCGATGCCTTTGTGGGGTCCAAGGCCAACATCGGCGCAGGCACGATCACCTGCAACTATGACGGCGTGATGAAACACCACACCCACATCGGCGCAAACGCCTTTATCGGGTCGAACACGATGCTGGTCGCACCTGTCCAGATCGGGGATGGCGCGATGACGGGATCAGGCTCGGTCATCACATCGGATGTCGAGGAGAACGCGCTGGCACTGGCGCGTGCGCCGCAGGTCGAAAAACCGGGCATGGCGCAAAAATTGATGGATATGTTAAGGGCCAAAAAGGCCAAACAGCAGCGGGGCAGCTAAGATGTGTGGAATTGTAGGGGTTTTGGGCAACCACGAAGCAGCGCCCATTCTGGTAGAAGCGCTCAAACGATTGGAATATCGCGGTTATGACAGCGCAGGCATCGCCACGGTGAACGCGGGCAAACTGGCCCGTCGCCGTGCGGTGGGCAAGCTGGTGAACCTTGGCGATTTGCTGGTGCATGAGCCGCTGGCAGGCAAATCGGGCATCGGCCACACCCGCTGGGCCACCCACGGCGAACCCAATGCCACTAACGCGCACCCCCACCGTTCTGGCCCCGTCGCTGTTGTGCATAACGGGATCATCGAAAACTTCCGCGAATTGCGCGCCGAACTGGCGCAGCACGGCCTGACGCCACAGACCGATACCGACACCGAAACCGTGGCCATGTTGGCGCAGCACTTTATGGACGGCGGCATGTCCGCCACCGATGCCGCCATTGCCACGTTGGGCAAACTGCACGGCGCTTTTGCGCTGGCATTCCTGTTTGACGGCGAAGAAGACCTGATGATCGCCGCGCGCAAAGGCTCGCCCCTCGCGATCGGCTATGGCGATGGCGAGATGTTCGTGGGCTCGGACGCGATTGCCCTGTCGCCCATGACCGACCGCATCTCGTACCTTGAAGAAGGCGATTATGCCATTCTGACCCGCGCAGGGGCGTCTGTGTTCACCGCTGACGGCAAGGCCGTGGACCGCGAAATCCGCAAGATCGAAGTGGGTGCCACGCGCATCGACAAGGCCGGCCACAAACACTTTATGGCCAAAGAAATCGCCGAGCAACCGACAGTCATTGCCGAAACGCTGGCCAACTACATCTCCAAATCAGGCGAGATCCGCCTGCCCGACCCGCAGATCGACTTCTCGAAAGTTGACCGGATCACAATGGTTGCCTGCGGCACCGCATCGCTGGCCTGCCTGACCGCCAAATACTGGTTCGAACAGATCGCCCGCCTGCCTGTCGAGGTCGATGTCGCGTCCGAGTTCCGCTACCGCGAACCGCCGATCCCTGCCCGCTCGGTCAGCCTGTTTGTCAGCCAATCGGGCGAGACAGCCGACACGCTGGCGGCCCTGCGCTATTGCGCGGGCAAGGCGGACAACATCGTGTCGGTGGTCAACGTGCCCGAAAGCTCGATTGCGCGGGAAAGTGATCTGGCCCTGCCGATCTACGCGGGGGTTGAGGTCGGCGTTGCATCGACCAAAGCGTTCACCTGCCAGTTGACGGTGCTGTTTGTGCTGGCGCTCAAAGCCGCCTCGCAGCGCGGGGAGCTGACGGACGCACAGTTGCAAGACCACATCGCCCAACTGCGCCGCCTGCCTGCGCTGATGGCCGAGGCGCTGGACCAGAACGCCAAGGTGAAAGAGACCGCCCGCAAACTGTCGAGCGCGCGTGACGTGCTGTTCCTTGGCCGTGGGCCGCTCTATCCGCTGGCGCATGAGGGTGCGCTGAAGTTAAAGGAAATCAGCTACATACACGCCGAAGCTTATGCATCGGGTGAGCTGAAGCACGGGCCAATCGCGCTGATTGACGAAAACATGCCTGTGGTGGTCATGGCCCCGCGGGACCGCCTGTTTGATAAGACCGTCAGCAACATGCAAGAAGTGATGGCCCGCAAAGGCAAGGTCATCCTTGTGTCAGACCGCGAAGGGCTTTCCGAGGCCAGCATCGGCGTGTGGGACACCATCGAGATGCCTGATGTCTCGGATGCTGTGGCCCCTATCCTATACGCGATCCCCGCCCAGCTGCTGGCTTATCACACGGCTGTGGCAAAAGGCACGGATGTCGACCAGCCCCGCAACCTCGCCAAATCCGTCACGGTGGAATAATGGCAAAACAGTTCGACACCATCACCGACGACCACCGCCAGTTCATCGAAGCGCAGCACATGTTCTTTTGCGGCTCGGCGGCGGTGGACGGGCGGGTCAATGTCTCACCCAAGGGGATGGACAGCCTGCGTGTAATGGGACCGAACCGCATTGTCTGGCGCAACCTGACCGGATCGGGGAACGAGACGGCGGGCCATTTGAAATCGGTCAACCGCATGACGCTGATGTGGTGCGGGTTCGAGGTGCGCCCGCTGATCCTGCGGGCCTATGGCACCGCCCGCACGCTGCATCCGCGTGACGCCGAATTTGCCGGGTTGAACGCCGCCTTCCCGCCCTCTGACGGGGCGCGGCAGATTTATGATATGACCGTTGAGATGATGCAGACAAGCTGTGGCTATGCCGTGCCACAGTTCGACTTTGCGCAGGACCGTGAAGTGCTGACCGCATGGACGGAAACCAAAGGCCCCGAAGGCATTGCGCAATATTGGCACGACAAAAACCGCACAACGCTAGATGGCCACCCGACGGATATATTGACCGATGCATGAGCCTTATCTGGACGCCCTGAAAGCTTTGGCCGACCCCGAGCGTGCGGCGGGGATGCGGGCCTATCACAAAATAGAACGCGACTATCTGGGGCTGAGAAACCCGCAGATTGATGCGCTGTGCAAAGAATGGCGGAGCGAATTGGACGTTCCATCCCGCGTGGCTGTGTCAGACGCGCTTTGGCGCACGGATATTTACGAGGCGCGTGTCGCCGCCGCCAAACTGTTGACCCAAGCACGGTTGCGCCCTGACGACGCCGAAGCTTGGGCGCTGATCGCGTCATGGTGTGCTGATTTCGACAGTTGGGCGATTGCCGATCATGCCTGTATGGCAGGGCAGAAACGTCTGGTGGCAGACCCTACGCGGCTGGACGCGGTCGAAGCGTGGACACGCTCGGACCATATGTGGACGCGCCGTGCGGCGCTGGTGATTACCCTGCCGTGGACCAAACAGAACAATCCCAAGCCAGAAGAGATCGCCGCGCGGGAGCGAATATTGGGCTGGGCTGCGTCTTATACGGTGGACCAGAAGTGGTTCATCCAGAAAGCTGTCGCATGGTGGTTGCGCGATCTGAGCCGACATGACCCTGAGCGCGTTATTGCCTTTGTCGATGCCCATGGCGACGCCATGAAGCCCTTTGCGCGCAAGGAAGCCTTGCGGCATTTGCGCTGAACGCAAGCCCCTGCACCCGTTGAGGGTGCGGGATTGCGTTTAAGGGCAAAATAAAGAAACTGGAGGCGGCTAGCTTCCGAGTGTGACCTCGACCTCGGTAAGATCGGTGAGCGAGGCTTCGATCAGGCGCATGGCGGGGAGTGACATCCGGCTGCCTGCGGTGGCGGGGCCGTCGATGGGGATGAGGGTCACGGCGGAGGATTTGCCGTTGGATTTATTGGTCACACGGCCTGCTGTTTCGGTTTTCACCAGCGGGGTCTTGAGCCAGAACCCTGGCTCTGTCGGGCTGCCCAAGGTCGCGACCGTCGTGCCGAGCAGTTTGCTCTCGGCAGCAGGAGTTGCAGGTGCGGCGGCTTTGGCGCGTTGTTCTTGCGTCGTGGTATCAAGACTATCTTGGGTTTTGGCGGCTTTTGGGGGGGGCGGTGCAGATGTAAGCACCGGATCAGCTTTTACCTTTGCGACATCAGCGGCTGTCGCCTCTGGCAAGTCCGAGGGGGTGGTGACCGTGCCAGCAGCCTCTGCCGTGGTTTCGGTGGCAAGCGCGGGCGGTGCGCCGACATCATTCGGCTGACCGAGCCCCAGTTGGGCGCAAGCGCCAAGGGTCAGGGGGAACAGCAAGACAGCGGTGGGGGCAAAAATACGTTTCATGACTCCTCTTTTATGGCACCAAGGCGGTGTCTCCAAGCCTTCAAATCACGCTTGCCCCTTTTCCGCCTGACCTGTACCCCTTGTGCATGAATGCTCCTTTGATTGACCCCTTCGCCCGCGCCATCACATATCTGCGCGTCTCGGTTACGGACCGGTGTGATTTTCGCTGTGTCTATTGCATGTCCGAGAATATGACATTCCTGCCCAAGCGCGAGTTGCTGACGCTGGAAGAGCTGGACCGCATGTGCAGCACCTTTATCGGCTTGGGCGTACAAAAGCTGCGCATCACCGGCGGGGAGCCGCTGGTCCGGCGCGGGATCATGTCGTTCTTTGACGGGATGAAGCGGCATCTGGATGCGGGCACGCTGAAGGAGCTGACGTTGACCACCAATGGCAGTCAGCTAGAGAAATACGCCAAGGATTTGTATGCAGCGGGTGTGCGGCGGGTCAATGTCTCGCTTGATACGCTGGATGAGGGGAAATTTGCCGACATCACCCGTTGGGGGCGTCTGCCGCAGGTTTTACGCGGAATTGATGCGGCGCAAGCGGCGGGCCTGCGGGTCAAGATTAACGCCGTTGCCTTGAAAGGCTTTAACGAGCCCGAGTTGGCGCAGATCACCCAGTGGTGTGCCGAGCGCGATATGGATCTGACGTGGATCGAGGTCATGCCCATGGGCGACATCGGTAACGAGGACCGGTTGGAACAGTATTGGTCCCTCAAAGACGTGCGCGCCAAATACGCCGAACATTACACCGTCACCGATCTGGCCGAGAACACAGGCGGGCCTGCGCGGTATGTCCGTTTGGAAGAAACGGGCCAGAAAATCGGCTTTATCACGCCGCTGAGCCATAATTTCTGCGAGTCGTGCAACCGCGTGCGCATCACCTGCACCGGCGAGATTTACCTGTGTCTGGGCCAGGAAGACAGCGCCGATCTGCGCGAGCCATTGCGCCTGCACCCCGACGACAACGGTCCGCTGGAAGACGCCATTCGTGCGGCAATCGCGATGAAGCCCAGGGGCCATGACTTTGACTATTCGCGCCAAAAGCTCGACGGTCAGATGCCCCGCCACATGAGCCACACAGGCGGGTAGCGCAGCCGATGCGCGTACCATTCCTGTACCGCGCCTATGTCGCGCTCACCATGCTGCTGGTGCCTTTCATGGCGCGGTTCACCGTTCGCAAACTGATGAAAGCGGGCGAGCCTGCGCACCGCGCACATGAGACATTGGGCCACGCCACCGCCGACCGTGCCGAGGGCACGCTGATCTGGTTTCACGCGGCCTCGGTTGGAGAGAGCCTGTCTGTGCTGGCTTTGATAGGTCGCATGGGCGCGGCCCTGCCCCATGCACATTTCCTCATCACCTCTGGCACGGCCACCTCGGCCAAGCTGATTGCGCAGCGGATGCCACCGCGTTGTGTACACCAGTTCGCGCCACTGGACGCGCCCGGCCCGCTCAAGCGGTTTCTGAAACACTGGCGCCCCGACGCCGCGATTTTTGTCGAAAGCGAGCTTTGGCCGCAAATGCTGCGCCGCACCCGCAGCAGCGGTGCCGCGATGGCGCTGGTCAATGCGCGCCTGTCCGAGCGGTCCTTGCGGTCATGGGGCAAACGCCCCCGTCTTGCCGCCTATGTCCTTGATGTCTTTGACCTAATTTTGACCCAGAATGACGCGATGGCCGAAGCCATGGTGCGCATCCACGCCCCTGCCCCACGTGTGGCGCGTGGACAGAACCTCAAATCCCTGTCAGGCCCCTTGCCGCAGGACGAGGATGTTATCTTTTCCGCCCGCGCCGCCCTTGGCCACCGCCCTGTCTGGATCGCGGCCTCGACCCATGCAGGCGAAGAAGCAATCGTTCTGGACGCCCATAAAACACTGCGCGAAACCCACGCCGACTTGCATCTGATCCTTATCCCCCGCCACCCCGAACGCGGGCCACAGGTGGTGCAACACATCGCCGACACAGGGATGGAATTCACCCGCCGCAGCCGCGCCGAAGAGCCGGGCAAAGCTGTCTATCTGGCCGATACATTGGGCGAATTGGGCAATTGGTACGCGCTCAGCGATATCGTGTTCCTGGGCGGCTCACTGCTGCCCATCGGCGGGCATAACCCGTTCGAAGTGGCCCAAGCCGGCGCAACAATTCTATCGGGCAACCACGTCTTCAACT
This sequence comes from Sulfitobacter aquimarinus, assembly GCF_040149565.1. Classification (NCBI taxonomy): domain Bacteria; kingdom Pseudomonadati; phylum Pseudomonadota; class Alphaproteobacteria; order Rhodobacterales; family Roseobacteraceae; genus Sulfitobacter; species Sulfitobacter aquimarinus. Next base: position 105,084 of record NZ_JBEFLO010000005.1, on the reverse strand, counting down.
TCGCCGAGACATTCTCCGCGATGGAGGCAACGGGCGGGGCGCGCATCGTCGCGGACGCGGATGATCTGGCCGCCCGCATCGATACCCTATTACGCGACACGCCCACACGCACCAAGGCAGTCGAAGCCGCGAAACGCTTTGCCAGCGCCGAGACGGGCAAGCTCGACACCATCGCTGCGCGGCTGATCAATGCACTGGAGCTGGCATGACAGATTTCACCACCATCGACGTGATTGCGCCAAATTTCAAAAAACGCCTGTCGGGTGTCACGGCAACCGTAGTGCGCCTTGTCCCGATACAGGCCCGCGAGATCGGCATCGTCGCAACAGGCCCCGTGCTGCCCGATCACGTGCCCCAAATCCCGCTCGCCGCGCTGATCACGATGCCGCGCGACAGGCTGCGCGTCTGGCACGCCCGCCGCAACGTCGAAATGATCGCGGGGCTCGCGCTCAAACACCTGCTGCGCAAGCGGCTCAAACTGGTCTTCACCTCTGCCTCGCAACGCCAGCAAACAGGGCTGACACGTTGGCTGATCCGGCAAATGGACGCCGTGGTCGCCACTTCGGACCGGACGGCCAAGTATCTTGAAATCCCCGCCCAAGTCATCATGCATGGCATTGATCTGGATGACTACGCGCCCAGCCCCGACCGTGCGGCCCTGCGTGCAAAGCTGGGGCTGCCAAACGGCACGCTCGTCGGCTGCTATGGCCGCATCCGTCACCAGAAAGGCACCGATGCGTTTATCGAGGCGATGCTGCCCGCAATGCGGCAACACCCCGATCTGCACGCGCTGGTCATGGGCCGTGCGACTGATAAACACGCAAACTACCTCGCCGAGCTCAAGACCCGCGTCGCGGCCCAAGGCGACCTCGCCGCACGCGTCCACTTCCTTCCGGAAGCCAACGTCGAAGCCATGGCCGATTGGTACAGGATCCTCGACCTTTATGTCGCCCCCCAAAGGTGGGAAGGTTTCGGCCTCACCCCGATTGAGGCAATGGCATGCGGCGTGCCCGTCGTCGCGACCCGCGTCGGCGCATTCGAAAAAATCGTCACCCCCGACACGGGGCTACTGGTCCCGCCTGACGAAATAGACGCCCTCGCCGCGGCAATAGACACAGCCATCGCACCGCCCGAACCCTTCAAAACGTGGTCCACAAACGCCCGCCCCCACGTGGCGGAACACTTCTCGATCCAGCGCGAAGCGAACGAGCTTACAACCCTTTACCGCCGCCTCCTTACACAAAGCTAAAAAGCGGACCACAACGGCCCGCTTCTTTATTTTGCTCTTAAACTCAATCCCGTACTCTCATCCAGCACGGCAATCAGCGTTTAGCCCGCAGGCATCCGCTGCTCGGCAATTCCTGCCCACCAGCTGCATCCCGCAGGGATTACATCATCGTTAAAGTTATAGAGCGGATGATGCACCATCGCCGTATCGCCATTGCCGACCAGAATATATGCCCCGGGTCGCGCCTCCAGCATAAAGGCGAAATCCTCACCGCCCATGACCAAAGGCGCCTCGGCGCAATCGCCGGACACGCTGCGCGCTACGTCTGCGGCAAACTCTGTCTGCGCGTCGTGATTGACCATGACGGGATAGTTCCGCTCATACGTGACCCGCGCAACACCGCCCATCGCCGTGGCGATCCCGCTGCAAATCTCGTTCACGCGCTTGTCGGCCAGATCACGCAGCTCGGACGACATCGTCCGCACGGTGCCTTTCAAATGCACCTTCTGCGGAATCACGTTATAGGCGTTCGACGATGTCTCGAACGAAGTGATGGACACGACGATATTGCCAACAGGATCGGCATTGCGGCTGACGATGCTTTGTAACGCCGTGACGATTTGCGCGGCAATCACGGTGGGGTCGACCGTCTCGTTGGGCTTGGCCGCATGGCCGCCCAGTCCCTCAATCTCGATGTCCAGCAGGTCGGTCGCGGCAAAAAACGGGCCGGGCCGGATGGCAAAGCTGCCCGGTGCCATGCCGGGCCAGTTGTGCATGCCGTAAACTTCCTGAATGCCCCAACGGTCCATCATCCCGTCGTCGCACATCTCCTTGCCACCGCCGCCGCCTTCTTCGGCGGGTTGAAAGATCACCACCGTCGTGCCGTCAAAGTTCCGCGTCTCGGCCAGATATTGCGCCGCCCCCAGCAGCATCGCCGTGTGCCCGTCATGCCCGCAGGCATGCATCGCCCCGTCGGTTTTGGAGGCATACTCCAGCCCCGTCGCCTCATGAATGGGCAGCGCGTCCATATCCGCCCGCAGGCCCACCACCTTGCCCGAGGCGGTGCTCTTGCCTTTGATCACCCCCACAACGCCCGTGCGCCCGATGCCCTCGACCACCTCATCACAGCCAAAGGCGCGCAGCTTTTCGGCCACGGTGGCGGCGGTGCGATGTGTCTCGAACAGGATTTCTGGGTGTTCATGCAAATCGCGGCGCCATGCGGTGATGTCGGCGTGCAATTCGGCAAATCGGTTCTTTACGGGCATGGGGGTCTTCCTTGTTTCTTTAAATGTCAGGCTAACGGCAAGCGGCGCTCGACGACTTCGGCAAACCACGAGCATCCCGCAGGGATGGCATCGTCGTTAAAGTTATACTTCGGGTGGTGTACGGTCGCGCCATCGCCGTTGCCCAGCATGATATAGGCACCGGGCCGCTCTTCAAGCATATAGGCGAAATCCTCGCCTGCCATGATGGGCGGTGTGGCGCGGTCCACGCCGGGTGTCACGGCCTCGGCTGCGTCAGCGGCAAATCTGGTGTTGTCCGCGTCATTCACAGTGACGGGATAGCCGCGGTGATAGAGCGTTTCCGCCGCACAGCCATGGGCGCGTGCGGTCAGGTCCACAATCTCCTCCAGCCGCTGTTGGGCCAGATCGCGCACAGCACCGTCCAGCGTGCGCACGGTGCCGCGCAGGACCACGCGGTGCGGGATGATGTTATGCGCCTCGTTCTCGGAACGGATCACGCAGACCGAAACAACAACCTGCGCCAATGGATCCACATTGCGCGAGGCAATCGCTTGCAGCGCCACAACCACATGGGCCGCCGCCAGATTGGGGTCAACCGCCTCATGCGGGGCTGCGGCATGGCCCCCCTTGCCTGTGATGGTAATGTCGAACTCATCCGTTGCGGCCAACAGTGCGCCCTCGCGGATGTGGAAACTGCCCACTTCCGCACCGGGCATATTGTGCAGACCATAGACTTCGTCGATGCTCCAACGCTCCATCAGGCCGTCGCGGCACATCTCAAGACCGCCACCGCCGCCTTCTTCAGCGGGTTGAAAGATCAGCACGACGCGGCCGTCGAAATTGCGCGTCTCGGCCAGATATTGCGCCGCGCCCAGCAGGATAGCCGTGTGTCCGTCATGGCCACAGGCATGCATTTTGCCCGCGTTCTTGCTGGCATATTCAAGCCCTGTATCCTCCTCGATCGGGAGCGCGTCCATATCAGCACGCAGGCCAATGCTGCGCCCCGAGCCCCCCTCGCGGCCCTCGATCACCGCAACCACGCCCGTCTGGCCGATGCCCGTGGTGATGTCGGTGATGCCGAAGCTGCGCAGCTTCTCCTCGACGAACTTGGCGGTCTCATGCACATCGAACATCAACTCGGGGTATTGGTGCAGATGGCGGCGCCAGCCTGTGATCTCGGCGTGCATCTGCGCAAAGCGGTTCTTGATCGGCATCGAGTATCTCTCCTTAAACGTCAGGTCCGGGCACCATGCGGGTGCCATCGGTGAAACGGTTGAAACGAAAGCGGCCCATGTCGTGGCCGGCACCGTGGCCCATGGCCAGATCGGCCAGAATGCGACCCATGGCGGGACCAATGCCAAAGCCGTGCCCGCTCATCCCCGTGCCTACGATCAGCCCCTCCAGCGGGGCGTGATCCACCACGGGAACAATGTCGGGCATGGTGTCGATCATACCTGCCCAGGACTTCTTGATCTTTACCGTGCCCAGATGCGGGAACATGGCGGCAAAATCACGGGCCAGTTTAGCAATGCGGCGCGGTTGGGGTTTGGGATCAAGGATGCGCATCCGCTCGAACGGCGTTTCGTCATCCGCGCCCCAACTGCGCGGTGTCCCCCATGCATCGGGGAAGCCCTGCGGCGCATAGGGCTTGATCATACAGCCGAACGGATCGCTTTTGAGCTGGTTCAGAAAATGCGGTAAAGCGCGGAAGGCATCGGGGCCGACGAACAGCTCGGACATGGTGTTGGGCGCGAGGGTGTAGCCGCCATCGGCGCGGCGCCGAAACGCCAACCGCTTGGTCGAGGCCGCGACCTGCCCGATGTCGGGCAAAGCTTCCGTCGCCGCGACCTGAGAGCGCACGGAAAGCTGCGGCAACCCAATCCCGTGATTGCGCAAGAAAAGCGAGGACCACGCCCCGCCCGCCAACACCACACGCGCGGCGCGGATTCGCCCGCGCTCCGTCATCACGCCCGTGACCTTGCCGTTTGCGATATCAAGACAGCGCACGGCGCAGCCCTCGATGATCTGCGCCCCCGCCCTCTGGGCGAGTTGGGCAAAAGCGGGCACGGCGACCCACGGCTCGGCCCGAAAGTCCGACGCCGTGTGCAGCGCGCCCACGGGCCTGTCGGTAAGGTCGGGATACATCGCGGCGATTTCCGCCCGAGACAACAGACGGCTGTCAGCACCATTGGGGGCGGCGTGCGGCAGCCAGTCTTTGTAGCGCTCCATCGCCGCCGCACCGTAGCCCAGATAGGTTGTGCCGGTCTGCTGCAACCCGATCTGTTCGTTCGTCTCACGCGACAGCTCGGTCCAGATATGCTGTGCCTCGGCCATGATCGGCATCTCGGCGGGGTCGCGGCCCTGTTGCCGGATCCAGCCCCAGTTGCGGCTTGATTGCTCGGCGGCGACACGGCCTTTTTCCAAAACGACAACGCGCTGACCTGCGCGGGCAGCAAAAAGCGCGGTGCAAATGCCGATCACGCCGCCGCCTATCACCACCATATCCGCCGCATCGGGCAAGGCATCGGCAAACCGCGCAGGGTCGCTGAGGCGGAAAGGAAAGTCTTGCGTCATATAGCAGGCGTCAGTCGCACAGGCGCGCCACCAGTTTGGTCATAAAGTCATGGCCCGCGTTGAACTGCGCCACCTCGATGAACTCATTGGGTTGGTGCGCCTGCGCAATGTCACCGGGGCCGCAGATCACGGCGCTATAGCCGCCTTGCTGGAACTGGCCTGCTTCGGTGCCGTAGCTGACCTTGTGGCTGGCGTTGTCGCCTGTGATCTGGCGCACCAGCGTTTCGGCCAGGCCGTCCTGCTCGGGTTGCAAGGCGGGCACGTCAAAACGGGGCGAAATCTCGATCCGTGTTTCGGGTACTACGGCTTGCATCGCGGCCTCGACCTCGCGCACTTTTTCAAGATAGGCGATCTTCCACTTGTCCTTGTCCTCCCCCGGGACCACGCGGAAATCCATGGCAAAATGGCAGTCTTTGGCGGTGATGTTATGGGCCGTGCCGCCGCTGATGATGCCCACGTGCAGCGTGGTAAAAGGCGGATCGAACATTGCGGCCAGCTCGGTGGGCTTTGCGGCCATGTTTTCTGTGTTCATCTGGTTGGCCCATTCGATCAGCTTGGCCCCTGCCATGATCGCATTTACGCCTGTGTGCAGCAGCGAGGAATGCACCTCAAAGCCAATCACATGAGTGTTAAAGCCCGACCCGCCCTTATGCCCCGTCACGGCCTGCATCATCGAAGGCTCGCCAACGATCACGGCATTGCCCTTTGGCACCACGCCCTGCATCGCCTCGATCAGTGGCGGCGCACCAAGGCAGCCGACCTCCTCGTCAAAGCTGAGCGCGATTTGCAGCGGGCGCTTGAGATCGGCGTATTGCCCCTCGACCAAGGCCCAGATCGCCAGCGCGTCAAACCCTTTCATATCGCAGGTGCCGCGGCCGTAATATTTGCCGTCTTTCTCGACCACCTCAAAGGGGTCCGTATCCCACGGCTGGCCATCGACCGGCACCACATCCGTATGGCCCGACAACACCACCGCCCCCTCGACCTGCGGGCCGACATGGGCAAAGAGGCCATGTTTTGGCTGGTCTGGATCAATATAGCGGTGGCTCTCAATCCCGTGGGAGGCAAGGTAGCCCTCGACCCAGTCGATCAGCGGGATGTTGGTATCGCGGGAGACGGTGGGAAAGCTGATAAGCTTGGTCATCAGCTCAAGCGGGGTCATGCGGGGGGTCATGATTAGGACTCCAGAAAAGACGAGACTGTTATTTCAACCAGTCCCAATTGATGTAGCACAAAGAAGAAAGCGCAAAGCACGAAAAGCAACACTGCAAAGAGACAAAACAGCATGGCGAAGCCTTGGACCGCGTGTTTGGTGTCTTGCACTTGCTGCGGCTTAGCACCACTCAGCGCACGCACAACCTGAATGAGATCTGCCACGCCCCCAGGACCTCAATACCCGCTGTCGGTGATCAGCACTTTGTGGCCGCCGCCCAAGTCCTTGTAAACGCTTGGCTCGGGGCGGTAGCTGGTTGGATGAATTGGCGACGGGATCGGTTTAAAGTTCAAATCCTTCTCGGCCTTGCGGCGGCGCGGGTCGGCGATAGGCACGGCCTTCATCAAAGCTTGGGTATAAGGGTGCGCGGGGTTCTCGAACACCGCGCGGCGCGGTCCCAGCTCGACAATGCGGCCCAGATACATGACGCCGACGTGGTGGCTGACGCGTTCGACCACGGCCATGTCGTGCGAGATAAAGAGGAAGCTAAGCTCCATCTCGGCCTGAAGCTCCATCATCAGGTTCAGCACCTGCGCCTGCACCGACACGTCCAAAGCCGACACCGCCTCATCCGCGATGATAAGCTTGGGGTTGAGCGCCAGCGCACGCGCAATGGCGACCCGTTGGCGTTGCCCGCCTGACAATTCATGCGGGAAGCGACGCATGAAGCTGCGCGGCAGCTCGACACGGTCAAACAGCATCTCGACCCGCTCGTTCACCGCCGCCCCTTTGAGCGTGCCGAAATTATGGATCGGCTCGGCCACCTGATCGGCCAGCCCCATCTGCGGGTTGAGCGAGGCAAAGGGGTCCTGGAAAATCATCTGCATATCAAGTCGCGCGGTGCGCAGATCTTGCGGGCTCAAGGCCATGATGTCCTTACCGCCCAAATTCACCTCGCCCGAGAGCGGATCAACCAGCCGCAGGATCGAGCGGCCCGCAGTGGATTTGCCGCAGCCGCTCTCGCCTACAAGGCTGAGAGTCTGGCCCTTGTTGATCTCAAAACTCAGGTCCTCGACCGCATGCACATTGGCGACGCGGCGGCGCAGGAAGCCGCCTGTGACGGGAAAGCGGGTGGTCAGGTTTTTGACGGTCAGCAGCACCTCGTCGGTGCCTTTGATCGGCGCGATCTCTTTGTCCTCGCTGCCCAGCAGCTTCATCGGTTCGGGATAATCCTTGCCCGTCATCTCACCCAGTTTTGGGACGGCGGCCAGCAGCGCCTTGGTGTAAGCGTGCTGCGGGTTCTCGAAGATTTCCTCGACGGTGCCTTCCTCGACCTTGTTGCCGCGGAACATGACGACCACGCGGTCGGCCATTTGGGCGACCACGGCCATGTCATGCGTGATGAACATCACGGCGGTGCCCGTCTCGCGCTTGAGACGATCCATCAGCGCCAGAATTTCGGCCTGAATGGTCACATCCAACGCGGTTGTCGGCTCATCCGCGATCAGCAGGCGCGGCTCACAGGCCAGCGCCATGGCGATAACGACACGCTGGCGCATCCCGCCAGAGAGTTCATGCGGGAACTGGGCCAGACGCTTTTCCGGCTCTGGAATACGCACTTGGGTCATCAGCTCCAGCGCACGCGCCTCGGCCTGGGATTTGCTCATATTTTTGTGCAGGCGCAACCCTTCGGTCAGTTGTTTGCCCACTGTAAACACGGGGTTCAGCGCGGTCATCGGCTCTTGGAAAATCATCCCGATCTCGTTGCCGCGAATGCCGCGCATCTTGTCCTGCGCGGTTTCGGCCAAATCGACGACCCCGCTGTCAGACGAGCTGAACATCAGCTTGCCGCCAGCGATCTCACCGCCGCCGAATTCGACCAGACGCATCAGCGACAGCGAAGACACCGACTTGCCCGAGCCGCTTTCGCCCACAACACAGACCGTCTCACCGGGGTGGATATTGAACGAGACATCCTCGACGCCCACAACGGGGCCGTCTTTGGTCTGGAACTCGACCCGCAGGCCCTCGATCTGGGCGATGGGGGCTTTGTCGGTTTGATCAAGCATCGGCGTCCTTTCGCTGCGTCGCACACCATGTCCGTGCGTTTGCGCCACGCTATGCGCGGATTGGGCGGGCGTCAAACAGTGTTGGCCACTTGTGCGCACGATTGCAGGCGCTGCCCGCAATTTCATCGATTTTCTAACGCGACAAGGCTTGCAATTGCTTATAAATTTGCGCCACTGTTAACCATCCGCACCAAGAGGGTGACCGCCGACTGTTTCCGTTTTACGCTGTAAAACATAAACTTGCGACGCGTTCTTACCCTCGCGCGTGACACTACAATGCCCCCGACAGTGGGGTGAATCGCCACGCGCATGCGTGGTCAACATGGAGTATACAATGAAAATGAGAGCCCTTCTTTTGGGTGCGATTGCGACAACCGCATTTGCGCCCGTTGCTTTCGCAGACGCCCACAAAGGCGAACGCGGCCGCGATGGCGACGTCAAGGTCCTGTATTGGCAGGCACCGTCCATCCTGAACCCGTTCCTGTCAGGTGGCACCAAGGACGTCGAATCAGCATCCCTGATCGTTGAGCCGCTGGCGCGCTATACCGAAACCGGCGCAATGGTGCCGTGGTTGGTTGACGAAGTACCAACCGTGGCAAACGGTGGTGTCTCCGAAGATTTGATGAGCATCACGTGGAAAATCACCGAAGGCCTGAAATGGTCCGACGGCACGCCCTTCACGTCCGAGGACGTACGCTTTACCGCGGAATACTGCATGCACCCCGAAGGTGGCTGTGCGCAGGGCGCAAAATTCGACGGTGTGAAAAGCGTTGAGGCGATTGACGAACTGACCGTCAAAGTGACCTTTGACAGCCCCAAACCAAACCCGTACGGCCCGTTTGTTGGCGGCGAAAGCCCCATCATCCAGGCGGCCCAGTTCGCAGACTGCCTTGGTGCCAAAGCGCCCGAGTGTACAGAAGCCAACTTTAACCCGATCGGCACAGGCCCGTTCACGGTTACAGAATTCCGTCCCAATGACGTGATCACACTGGCCGCAAACGAAAACTTCCGCATCGAAGGCAAGCCAGCCTTCGCCACCATGACCTTCAAAGGCGGCGGCGACGCAGCAGCAGCAGGTCGTGCGGTTCTGGAAACAGGCGAGTTTGACTACGCATGGAACCTCCAGCTGGCACCCGACGTGATCGCCAAGATGGAAGAAGCAGGCAAAGGCGTCGCCATCGCAGGCTTCGGCCCGCTGGTTGAGCGTTTGGAAATGAACCTGACCAACCCGTCAGCCGACCTTCCACCAGAGACACGCTCCACCGTGGCAGAACCACACCCCTTCCTGTCCGACTTCAACGTACGCAAAGCATTGTCCATGGCAATCGACCGCGAACTGCTGACCGAAGTAGGCTACGGCAAAGCGGGTCGCCCGACCTGTAACCTCGTGCCTGCGCCTGCGCTCTACAACTCGGACAACACCGAATGTCTGACGCAAGACCTTGATGGCGCAAAAGCACTGCTGGACGAAGCAGGCTGGGTTGACAGCGATGGCGACGGCGTGCGCGAAAAAGATGGCGTGAAGCTGTCCATCCTGTACCAAACCTCCACCAACGCCGTCCGTCAGGATTTCCAGGCGTTGATCAAAGACTGGTGGGAGCAGATCGGTGTTGAAACCGAATTGCGCAACCTCTCGGGTTCTGTCTTCTTTGGTGGCGACCCCGGCTCGCCTGACACGTTCCAGAAGTTCTACGCAGACGTAGAAATGTATGCGAACACCTTCAACGGCACAGACCCGCAGGCGTATCTGTCGGCATATCGTTGCGGCAACGAGCCAAAGCCAGACAGCCAGTGGCAGGGTGAGAACATCAACCGCTTCTGTGATCCGGCCTATGACGCCATGCTCGACGAGCTGGCAGGCACAGCCGATCTGGACAAACGTGGTGAGCTTGGTCGCAAGCTGAACGACATGATCACAAAAGACACAATGACCATCGTGCCATTGGTCAACCGTGCCCGTGTCTCTGCACACTCCAACAGCCTTGGCGGTGTTGTGTTGAACGTTTGGGACTCAGAGCTGTGGAATGCCGCAGACTGGTACCGCGCAAACTAAGGCCGCGGGTTTGGTTACGGAATACTTTGACCAGACCTGTTAAGTGTCATAAGGGCGGGGATTATCCCCCGCCCTTTCTCAAACCCAACCAGACTGATCAATAAAGGCGCCGCTTGATGCTGAATTTCACCATCCGTCGATTGCTGCTCTCTATCCCGACGCTTCTTTTCATCAGCCTTGTTATCTTCATGCTGCTGCAACTTGCCCCCGGTGATCCGATGGCACAGGTCCCGCTGACCGTGCCGCCCGAGGTAAAGCAGAAAATGCGCGAGGCGCTTGGCCTCGGCGCACCTGTGCATGTTCAATACTACAAATGGCTGGTCCAGTTCTTTGTGGTTGAACCACAAGTGCTGATCGACCACCTGACCGCCAACAGCTTCCTGTTTGGCTGGCTGCCCGATACGCAGTTCAGCATGGAGCTGGATTCCGTCACCGGTGCGCTGGTCGAAAAACAGCGTGTGATCAGCTGGCAGACCCGCAGCCCCGTGATGGAGATCGTGCTGCAACGTATGCCGCAGACGCTCTGGGTCGTGGGCCTGTCGTATATTGTGGGCATCCTGATCGCGATTCCCATCGGCGTTTATTCCGCCTATCGCCACTATTCGGTCTTTGACCAAGCGGGCACGTTCATCACGATGGTTGGCTTCTCGATCCCGCCGTTCTTTACCGGCCCGCTGCTGATTGTAATCTTCTCGGTCACGCTGGGCTGGCTGCCCTCTATCTATGACACCACCCATGTGGTCACCGATTGGGCCAGCTTTAAGGTGCAGTTTTTGCAAATGATCATGCCCGTGATGGTGCTGGCCCTGCAAACCACGGCCCAGATCAGCCGCTATATGCGCTCGGCCATGCTCGACAACCTCAATCAGGACTATGTGCGCACCGCGCGGGCCAAAGGTCTGGGCGAAAGCGTTGTGGTCATGGTGCATGTGCTGCGCAACTCGATGATCCCTGTGGTGACGGTGATTGCGCTGGGGATGCCCGCCATCTTTGGCGGCGCGATCATTACCGAAAACGTGTTCAAGGTGAACGGCATCGGGCAACTCCTGCTGACCGCGCTATTTGCCAACGACCTGCCGATGGTGATGACACTGACGTTCATCTTCGCCATCCTCATCGTCCTGTTTAACCTTATCGCCGATATCCTCTACGGCCTGCTTGACCCAAGGATCCGCTATGACTGATCAATCCCCTCCGGTCGAAGTCTTCGGCGCCCTGCAAGACAAAGAACCCGCCTCCCCCCCGCGCAGCCAATGGCGCGACGTCTGGGACCAGTTCCGCAAACACAAAGGCGCTGTGTTCGGTGGCGGCTTCTTGCTGTTCATTACCCTCGGGGTGCTGTTCGGCCCGTTCCTCTGGGATCTTGAACCAACCAAACTCGACATCCGCAACAAGAACTGGCGTCCGATCTATACGCTGATCTGGGACAGCGGTGCCAAAGCAGGCTGGGCGCATCCTTTCGGGACCGACCAACTGGGCCGCGACATCCTCGCCCAAATGATCTATGGCGGCCGCGTATCTATGGCGGTGGGCTGGGCTGCGATGCTGCTGTCACTGCTCATCGGCACAGCCATCGGCGTGGCCTCGGGCTTTTTCAAACGCGCCGACTTTTTGCTGATGCGCTTTACCGATCTTGTCCTGTCCCTACCCATCCTGCCGCTGGTACTGCTGGCCGTGACCCTTTTCCGCCAACCACTGACCAGCTTCTTCGGCAGCCCCGAGAGCGGCATGTTCGTCCTCATCGTATCGGTCATCGCACTGACATCATGGATGCAAACCGCACGCATCGTGCGCGGCGATATTCTGGCGCTCAAGGAACGCGAGTTCATCCTCGCCGCCCGCTCCATCGGCTCCAGCAACGGCAAGATCATCCGCAGCCACCTGCTGCCAAACGTCATCTCGCCCATCATGGTCTCGGCCACACTGGGCCTCGCCACCGCGATCATCACCGAATCCGCGCTCAGCTTTCTGGGCGTGGGATTCCCGTCCGACTTCCCCACATGGGGCAAGCTTTTGTCAGACGCCGTTGACCGCATGCAAGAGTACCCCGAACGCGTCATGCTGCCGGGTATCCTGATCTCGCTCACCGTGCTCAGCGTCAACTACCTGGGCGACGGCCTGCGAGACGCGCTCGACCCCCGCATCCGCGGCCGCTAACAAAACAGGGCTGCGCCCGACAAAAAAGCGCAGCCCCTTTTCTTTATTTTGCCCTTAAACTCAATCCCACAAACACCACAAACGTTCCCGCCCGCGTAGGCCCCCACCTGAGTAAAACAAAAGGCAGCGTCACCAAGGCCGGCAACACCCCTTTGCTGGTCCCCAGCATCTCCGCCAGCGGATACAGCAAGTATCCAGCAAGCGAGACGGCGTAATAGCTGATTGCCACAACCGAACGCCCCTCAACAGTTTTCTGCAAGTGCAGCTGTAAATCTGCCCGCTTATCCATAGTTTTTAAAATCGCCTGGTTCTGGGCCGAGCGTTCTACGTCCACCCGTGTTCGCAACAAATCAGACGCCCGCAATGCCCGCGCAAACGACCGCTCCAACCGCCGCTCCATCGAGATAACGGTCCGCATCGCAGGCTCGTAGCGGCGCACCATAAACTCGCCAGACCCCTGCCGCCCCCTGAACCGCGTCTCGCGCAGGGAGGCGATCCTTTCATCGACGATGGCCTTATAAGCGGCAGTTCCTGCAAAACGGAACGCGGTTTGCGCCACCATATTCTCCAACTCGACAGAGACATCCAGCAGCGCGTCCAGCGTCTCCTCGGGCTTGGATTCCTGCGTGCGCATCTGTGCCATCAGATCGCTGACCTGATGGTCAATCTTGCCTACATCTGCGGCAATCTCCCGCGTCAGGGCAAAGCCCGGCATCGACATGGTCTTATAAGTCTCAATCTCCAGCAGACGCTGAATGATGCGGCCAATGCGGCGGTTGCCCGTGGCCTCGGGCACAAAGACCGCAAAGCGCGAATGACCAGCGGGATCAATGCGGAAATCACTTGCCACAACCGCAGCGCCCTCCAGCACATCTGCGGCCGCAAGGCTTTCGGGCACGAACCACCCACGCAGTTTCTCAAGGATGTCATCAGGCCCTTTCGGCATCGGCATCAACCGCAGCAAGCTTGATGTCAGCCGCTGCCTCGGTGCGTTTTCAAGCCAGCCTGCAGGGAAGACATCGAAGTCGGCAGGATCAAACGGGCGATTGCTCAGGTCTTCGCCAAAGGCGTTAAAAGCCACAAACTCGGTGTGTTGCTCCCACATGAGGTGGAACCGCCCCATCGCGCCATAGTAATGCGTGGCCCCCGCATCGGGCAAAGGGGCGCCATAGTGCTTCCAGAGCGCCGTTAGATGGGCCATATCCTCGGCGCGGTCACGGTCACGCGCAGCGGCATCGCCTGCCTGTTTGATCGCCAGAAACGCCACCACTTGCGGCGCTTTGACAGTCGGGAACGGGAGGACGTGCGACTCGCCTGTCAAAGCATAGCGCAGCGGAAATCGGTAATGGGCGGCATAAGGTCGTCCTTCGGGGCGGTTCTGCACTGTGATTGCCTCCATCCCGATCCAAGCCGCAACGCAGGATACCACATAAGGGCGGCAAGCTGCGGATACAGATGTATATTTTTCCACCTATCGGAGATTACGCAAGGCGCAGCACGTGCAGGGCGCGGCCCGCAAAGCTACCGCTGCCCATCGCCAATAGCGCGGCAAAGGCGGCTTGGAACAAGGGATGCAGATAGACCGCTGGAGCCACGGCTTCCAACGCACCGCTCACGAAGTTAGCCCAGAACAGCACCATAACAACCAACAGCGTCAGGCTTTCTCCTGAAAGGCGGACGCGGGTGCCCTCACGTCCCAGCGTCCAGCGGGCTTGCAGCAGAAACCCCGCTACAGCCCCCGCCCCGTACGCCAGCGCAAAGACGGCCCATATCCACACCCCCGCGGGCAAAGCAGAGGTGGTACGCACCCCCAGAAGTACCATCAACGGCAAGGCATAGAACGCGGCCACAGGCACGCTACGCGCCTGCCGCGCCCGCAGCCCAAGAAAAACCAGCCCCGCCAAAAGCGGCCATACAAACAGCGGTGCCCCCGTGAAAATCCCTGTGAGAAAAGCGGCCATATCAAAGTTCCTTTACGTGATGAAAAGCTGGTGCCACTTGTCTGGCCCAAGGGTGGCATTCCCAAAAGCCGCGATACGCAAATCGCTCCTGTCATGCGCCAGTTGCAGCGCATGTCATTCACGCAGCGCGAAACGAAAGGGCTCCAAACGCAAAACGCCCCACCGTTTCCAGTGGGGCGTTTCGTTTCAACGGGGGCCGGAATTTTTGAAAATTCCGTGGCGGTTTTTTCGAAAAAACCGCGCCCGCCGACAGGTCAGTCGATCATCGCACCGAAGGAGCGTTAATCGCACCGAAGGAGCGTTAATCGATCATCGGCAGCAGTTTGTCCAAGGACGCCTTTGCATCGCCATAGAACATGCGCGTGTTCTCTTTAAAGAACAGCGGGTTCTCGATACCGGAATAGCCTGTTCCCTGCCCGCGTTTGGACACGAACACAGTCTTGGCCTTCCAGCATTCCAGCACCGGCATGCCAGCGATGGGGCTGTTTGGATCGTCCTGCGCCGCAGGGTTTACGATGTCGTTGGAGCCGATGACGATGGCAACATCCGTTTCGGGGAAGTCGTCGTTGATCTCGTCCATCTCCATCACGATGTCATAGGGCACCTTGGCTTCGGCCAGCAGTACGTTCATGTGACCAGGCAAACGGCCCGCAACGGGGTGAATGGCGAAACGCACATTCTTGCCCTGCGCGCGCAGCTTTTTGACCAGATCGCTGACCGCAGTCTGCGCCTGCGCCACCGCCATACCGTAACCCGGGATGATGATAACGCTGTCGGCTTCATTCAAAGCCTGCGCAACGCCGTCCGCTTCAATCGCGATCTGTTCGCCTTCAACGGCCATCTGCTCACCCGCGGGGCCGCCAAAGCCGCCGAGGATCACAGAGACGAACGAACGGTTCATCGCCTTACACATGATGTAGGACAGGATCGCACCGGACGAGCCGACAAGCGCACCCACAACAATCAGCAGATCATTGCCCAGCGAGAAGCCGATCGCCGCCGCAGCCCAGCCTGAATAGCTGTTAAGCATGGAGACAACCACGGGCATATCCGCGCCGCCAATGCCCATGATCAGGTGGTAGCCGATAAACAGCGCCGCCAGCATCATCAGGAACAGCGGGAAGAAACCGCCGGTGTTGAAGTACCAGATCAGCGTAATGACCGAAATCGCCGCCGCGGCAATGTTGAGCATATGCCCACCTGGCAGCTTTTCCGCGGCCGAGGTGACTTTGCCCGCCAGTTTGCCATAGGCAATCACCGAACCGGTGAAGGTCACCGCGCCGATAAACACACCAAGGAAAAGCTCAACCCGCAGGATGTTAATCTCGACCACTGATTTCTTGGCGATCAATGCTGCGAAAGTACCCAGCTCTTTGGTGTCGCCACCGCTTTCGAGAATACCCGCCACGCGGCCAATCTCGAAATGTGCGATCAGGCCGACGAAAACCGCCGCCAGACCCACAAGGCTGTGCATCGCTGCAACCAGCTCTGGCATCTGGGTCATCTGGACCTTTGTGGCCAGTTGATACCCGATGGCACCACCGCCCGCGATCAGCAGGATCGACAGCAGCCAGTATCCCGAACCCGGCCCGACCAGCGTGGCCGCAACGGCCAGCGCCATGCCGACAATGCCGTACCACACCGCACGCTTTGCGCTTTCTTGGCCCGAAAGCCCGCCCAGCGACAAGATGAATAGAATAGCGGCAACTACATAAGCCGCTGTTGTGAAACCAAAATCCATTTCTCAGGCTCCCTTCAAGATTTCTGGAACATGGCGAGCATGCGCCGTGTCACAAGGAAGCCGCCAAAGATGTTGATGCCACACATGAACACCGACAAGGCCGCAAGGAGGATGACCAAACCAGAGCCGGACCCGATCTGCATCAGCGCCCCCAGTATGATGATCGACGAGATCGCATTTGTAATCGCCATCAGCGGTGTGTGCAGGCTGTGCGCCACGCCCCAAATGACCTGGAAGCCGATAAAGACCGACAGAACAAACACGATAAAGTGCTGCATAAAGCTGGCCGGAGCGACAAGCCCCACCAACAACAGCAACGCGCCACCAATGCCCAAAAGCATGACCTGATTCTTGGTCTGTGCCTTGAAGGCGGCCAGTTCGGCGGCTTTCTTTTCCTCGGGTGTCAGCTCTTTTGCGGCGGGCTTTTTGGGCTGCGCTGCAATTGCGGCCACTTTGGGCGGCGGCGGCGGGAAGGTCACGGCCGAGGCGTGGGCGATGGTCGCCCCACGGATCACGTCATCCTCCATATTGTGATCAATCTGGCCGTCCTTTTCAGGGGTCAGATCGGTCATCAAGTGGCGGATGTTGGTCGCATAAAGCGTCGAGGCCTGCGTCCCCATCCGGCTTGGAAAATCGGTATAGCCGATGATGGTAACACCATTCTCGGTCACGATCTTTTCGTCCATGACGGTCTGCTTGCAGTTGCCGCCCTTCTCTGCCGCCAAGTCCACAATGACCGAGCCGGGCTTCATCGCCGCAACCATGTCCTCGGTCCAAAGCTCGGGCGCTTCGCGGTTGGGGATCAGCGCAGTACAGATGACGATGTCGACCTCGGGGGCCAACTCGCGGAACTTGGCCAGCTGCGCTTCGCGGAACTCAGGGGACGACACAGAGGCATAGCCACCTGTCGCCGCACCGTCTGTCTGCTCTTCCTCGAAATCAAGGTAGACGAATTCAGCGCCCATGCTCTCGACCTGCTCGGCCACTTCGGGGCGCACGTCGAATGCCAGCGTGATCGCACCCAGCGAGGTGGAGGTGCCAATCGCGGCAAGACCCGCAACACCCGCCCCAATCACCAGAACCTTGGCCGGGGGAACCTTGCCTGCCGCCGTGATCTGACCGGTAAAGAAGCGGCCAAAGTTGTTACCCGCCTCGATCACCGCACGGTAGCCCGCGATGTTTGCCATGGACGACAGCGCGTCCATCTTTTGCGCACGGCTGATACGCGGGATCATCTCCATCGCGACAACAGTGGCGCCCTTTTTGGCCGCCGCCTTCATCTTTGCTTCGTCCGCCACGGGGCTGAAGAACGAGATGAGCGTTTGCCCCTCGCGCAGCTTCTTCATCTCTGCCGTATCGGGGGCGCGCACTTTGGCGACGACATCGGCCTCTCGCCAGAGGGCTGCGGCGGTTTTGACCACCTCAACGCCGGCATTTGCATAAGCTGCATCGTCAAAGCCCGAGGCAAGCCCCGCGCCGCTTTGAATAAGGCACGTGTGCCCCAGTTTTTGTAATTGTGCAGCACTGTCGGGCGTCATCGCCACGCGGCGCTCGCCTTCAAATACCTCTGTAGGTGTCCCGATCTTCACTCAAAATCTCCCAAATGTGCGTTTGGTGCCGAAACTGGCGTGTCGTAGATGAACGTCTGCCCTATCGCGCAGACCCCAGACAAACAAGCACCGCGCCTTACAATGTGCCATAGAGTTCAGCTTTTGCCAGCGATTTACGCAAGTTTAAGACGGATTTTGTGCAGTTTTCCGCAAGGTAACATTGTTTCCTCCATGCAATTGCACACGCAAGATTAAAACCCCCAACCGTGCAAAGAATCACTTTTACTGCCGTGACGTAAATTCGATGCCCCCTACCGCTGTCAGATCGCCTTGCCTAGGATTCAGCCAAACAAAGGAGAAAACAATGACACTTCAGGGAAAACACGCGCTGGTTACGGGTGGCGGCACAGGTATTGGTCTGGGCATTGCGCAAATGCTGACCGAGCGCGGCGCGCATGTGACAATCACCGGCCGCAGGCAGGACGTGCTGGAGCAGGTCGCGACCGATGGCATGACCCCCATGGCCATGGACGTCCGCAACGAGGACGAGGTCGTGGCCAAGATCGCCTCTGCCGTTGCGGCCCGTGGGCCGATCCAGATTTGCGTCCCCAACGCGGGGCTGGCCACTGGCAAGGCGGCTCATAAAACCGACATGAATTTCTGGCGCGATATGATGGCGACCAATCTGGATGGCGCCTTCCTGACCATCCGCGAAAGCCTGCGCGGGATGCGTGAGACCGACTGGGGTCGCGTGATTGCCGTGTCCTCGATGGCGGGCTTGCGCGGGTTGCCGGGGGCTGCGTGCTATTCCGCGTCAAAGCACGGGATGATCGGTCTGATCCGCTCGCTCAGCGAGGAGTATATGGGCAAGCCCTATACATTCAATTCGCTGTGCCCGGGGTATGTGGATACGCCGATTGTGACCCGCAACACGCAATCCATATCAGAGCGGGCAGGCATTTCGACAGAGGACGCACGCGATATGATGGTGAACGCAAACCGTCACAAACGTTTGATCACGGTAGAGGAAGTCGCAAGCGCCGCCGCCTGGCTTGTCGGGCCGGATTCAGGCTCGATCAACGGGCAAAGCATCGAGATTGCAGGCGGCATGATGTAGAGCCGCGCTCCTCGCTGGCCCTTTGCTACGCTACGGGCTTAACCGCTCCTCGCTTTAGCTGGCGCGGGCCACAGGTGCGGGGCGTTTGCCCGCAGCCCAATCTTGCGCCGCCTTGCCGAACGCTTCGAACAGGGGGCGCGAAACGGGATCCTTCGCGGCCTCGTATTCGGGATGCCATTGCACAGCCATCGTAAAGCCGGGCGCGTCCGCGACGTAAATCGCCTCGGGCGTGCCATCATCGGCATAGCCGTCGACGACAATCCGCGCCCCCGCTGCCTTGATCCCCTGCCCGTGCAGCGTATTTGTCCGCACCACCTGCGCCCCCATCACGCGGTGAAACACCCCGCCTTCGGAGAAACGCACGTCATGGCGCAGCTCGAACTTCTCTTCCATCGTGCCGTCTGGCGGCATCCGGTGGTTCATCCGCCCTGGCAGTTCGCGGATCTCGGGGTAGAGCGTGCCCCCCATGGCGACGTTCACTTCCTGAAAGCCGCGGCAAATGCCGAACACGGGCTGCCCGCTCTCGACACAAGCGCGCGTCAGCTCCAACGCCACAGCGTCACGCGCACGGTCAAAATCGCCATGCGCCGGTGTCTCTTCTTCGCCGTATTCTTCGGGGTGCACATTCGGCCGCCCCCCTGTCAGCAAGAACCCGTCGCAACAGGCCAATAGCTCGGGCACCGAAACAAGCGCGGGATCAGCCGGCACCAGCATCGGCATACACCCCGAGACTTCGGCCACAGCCTGACTGTTCATCACCCCACCTGCATGCACAGGGTACTGATCGTTCAAAAGATAGCTATTGCCGATAATGCCAATGACGGGACGACCCATATCATACTGCCTCACTCAGAATTCATTCCAAGCAGCCTAGCGCGGTTAGAACAAAGCCTCAACACCGCAAGACGGGATTGCCCACACAACAGACATTCCCGCCCTAAAAGGCAGCAGCTTTACGCTTCGCCGATCATTTTGGCAGCTTCCACGCCGGCCATCGCAGCAATCACATCATTGTCCGATGTGTCCCCCGTCACGCCCAGCGCGCCGATCACCTCGCCCTTGGCCGATCGCAGCAAAATACCGCCCGGCACAGGTACGACCTGCCCGCCAAACGCGCCATTCATCGCGGACATGAAATATGCCTGCGCCTCTGCCCGCGCCATCTGCGCCGTTCCCGCCATGCCCAACATGACCGAGCCGTAAGCCTTGCCATGCGCAATCGCAAAACGACCCGGCGACGCGCCATCCTGACGTTCAAACGCCACAACATGACCGCCCGCATCCAGAACAACAGCAGACAGCGGCTTGAACCCCATCTCCGCGCCTTTTTCAAACGTCTTGCGGATCATCAACCGCGATTTATTCAGCCCAAGTTTCATTCCAAACTCCTATTTTTTTGGCCATAAATCCTCCGGGAAGTCCGAAGGGCTGGCCCTTCAGTCCCGCAGGTAGAACAACAAACCTCAGCCGGCGGCCTTCAGCTCCAGTCGACGCGCATGCAACACAGGCTCGGTATAACCCGAAGGCTGCACGGCCCCCTCCAGCACCAGATCACAGGCCGCCTTATAGGCGATCCCGTCAAAAGACGGCGCCATGGGGCGATACAACGGATCACCCGCATTCTGCGCATCCACAACTGCCGCCATCTTCTCCATCGAGGCCATCACCAGATCGCGGCTCACGATATCGTGGCGCAGCCAGTTGGCCACGTGCTGCGCGGATATGCGGCAGGTGGCGCGGTCTTCCATCAGACCGACATTGTTGATGTCCGGCACTTTCGAACACCCCACGCCCTGATCAATCCAGCGCACCACATAGCCCAAAATCCCTTGCAGGTTATTCTCGACCTCGCGGGCAATCTCGGCATCAGACCACTTGCGGAAACTGGCCAGCGGGATGGTCAGCAGCGCCTCCTTATAGGCCCGCCGCCCGCCTTTGCGCAGCTTGTCCTGTATGGCGAACACGTCAACCTTGTGGTAATGCAGCGCGTGCAGCGTGGCGGCTGTGGGCGATGGCACCCACGCACAGTTCGCGCCTGATTTGGGATGCCCGATCTTTTGCTCAAGCATCGCGGCCATCTGGTCGGGCATGGCCCACATGCCTTTGCCGATTTGCGCCTTGCCAGACAGACCACACTCCAGCCCGATGTCGACGTTTTGCAGCTCATAGGCGTTGATCCACGTCTTGTTCTTGATGAAGTCCTTGCGCGAGAACGGGCCCGCCTCCATCGAAGTGTGAATCTCGTCGCCTGTGCGGTCAAGGAAGCCCGTATTAATAAACGCCACACGCGACTTGGCCGCGCGGATACATTCCTTGAGGTTCGCCGACGTCCGACGCTCCTCGTCCATGATGCCCAGCTTGACCGTATTGGCAGGCAGGCCCAGCGCCTTTTCCACATGGGTGAAAATCTCGTCCGTAAAGGCGACTTCTTCGGGTCCGTGCATCTTTGGCTTCACCACATAAACGGAACCATGGACCGAGTTGCCGCCCTCGCGGCCCAGATCATGCATCGCAATCAGCGTGGTGCACATGGCATCCATCAGCCCCTCGAAGACCTCGTTGCCGTCACGGTCCAGCACGGCGGGGTTGGTCATCAGGTGACCCACGTTGCGCACCAGCATCAGCGCACGGCCCTTGAGGGTCATCGCCCCGCCATCGGGTGTGGTGAATTCACGGTCGCCGTTCAGGCGGCGCGTCATCTGCGCGCCCCCCTTCTCAAAGCTTTCTTCCAGATCAGCGCGCATCAGGCCCAGCCAGTTGCCATAGGCCTGCACTTTGTCCTCGGCATCTACGCAGGCGACAGAATCCTCGCAATCCATGATCGCGGAGACGGCGCTTTCCATCTGCACATCTGCCAGACCCGCCTGATCGCGGCTGCCAATAGGGTGTGTGCGGTCAAAAACCAGCTCGACGTGCAGCCCGTTGTTGCGCAGCAGCACGGCATCGGGCGCTTTTGGGTGGCCGCGGTAGCCCACGAACTTTGCTGGCTCCATCAGCGGGCAATCGTCGATCTGCAACGCACCGTTTTTCACGCTATAGCGACGGGCATCGGCATGGCTGACACCTTCAGCCGGAAACGCCTCGTCCAGAAACACCCGCGCACGGGCGACAACTCGCGCCCCGTGCCCTTGATTGTAGGGACCTTTCGGCGGCTGCACGCCCATGGCATCGGTGCCATAGAATCCGTCATACAAGCTGCCCCAGCGGGCATTGGCTGCATTCAGCGCAAAGCGGGCATTGGTGATCGGCACCACCAGCTGCGGGCCTGCGATGGTGGCAATCTCGGGATCGACATTGGCCGTATCAATCGAGAACGCCTCCCCTTCGGGGATCAGATAGCCGATCTCTTCGAGAAACGCGAAATAGGCGGTGACGTCATGCGGCTGATTGGCGTGGGCTTTGTGCCAGACGTCGATTTTGGCCTGAATATCGGCCCGCTTTTCCAGCAGTGCGCGATTCTTCGGACCCATTTCATGCACCAGATCCGAAAACCCCTTCCAGAAGGTGTCGGCAGAAACGCTTAGCCCTTCAAGAGCGCGTTTTTCAATGAAATCAGCCAACTGCTGGTCGACTTGCAGTCCGTTACGCTCAGTTCGTTGCATGTTTCTTCTCCTTGCGTCTGGGTCAAAAATTTCCGATAGGAAATCCTGTTTCCCCACGGATAATCCCAACCCCGTCACGCCGCAAGCGGTTTTGGTAAAATGATCTTACCAGTTCACATGCATCAGCCCTTTCCCTTGGGCCGCGCCCTCTTGCACCGCTCCGAACAGTAGCGGACCTCGTCCCAGACCGCGGCCCATTTCTTGCGCCATGTGAACGGCTTGTCACAGGTTGCGCAGATCTTTTGCGGCAGGTCGGATTTTTTGATGTGTTTTGGCATGGTCGACGATCTAGGTCGCGCCGCGCAACAAAAAAGGGCGCCCTGTTACGGGGGCGCCCGATCGGATGTCGTTTTGCGAAGTCTGCCTGCGGATTAATCCGTGGCGGTTGGTGTCGCACTGTCATTTGTGCCGGGGACGTAGACATCGGCGGCAATCGGTGCGGTTTCGCTTGGGGCCTCGCCATCGTCCGAATAGGCCGAGGCATCGTCACCGTTGAACAGGCTGTAGAAGCCCAGCAGGACCATCATAAGCGCGCCGAACGCCAAGGCCCCTCTGATCCCTACCAATGACGGGCGGTGTTCGGCTTCTTGCTTTTCAATGTTTGTGTCGGGGGCTGACATATCGCTACTCCTTTAGTGATGCACGCCTTGCAGACGCTGTGTTGGGTATCTAACGTGCCGCGCAACGATAAAGTTCCAGAATAAGGTTTTTCCATGCGCGATGCGGCCCCCCAAACCATCTACCTTAAAGATTATGTCGCGTTTGGATGGCAGGTCGAAAGCGTGGCACTGCATTTCAGCCTCGATCCGCATAAAACCCGCGTAAAAAGCCGCATCGCTTTTGCGCCCGACAGGGATGCGCCCGCGCAGCCGTTCTTTTTGCACGGCGAGGCGCTCAAGCTGATCTCGGCCACGATCGACGGCAAGGATGCGCAGGCCACGCTCACCCCCGAGGGGCTGACCTGTGCCGTGCCGGACACGCCGTTCGTGTTCGAGGCCGAGGTCGAGATCGACCCCGCCAACAACACCGCTCTTGAGGGGCTGTATATGTCGAACGGCATGTATTGCACCCAATGCGAGGCCGAAGGCTTTCGCAAGATCACCTATTACCCCGACCGCCCCGATGTGATGTCGGTCTTTAGCGTCACCATCGACGGCCCGCACCCTGTACTGCTGTCCAACGGCAACCCTGTCGGCACCACTACACATCACGCCGAATGGCACGACCCGTGGCCCAAACCCGCCTATCTCTTTGCGCTTGTCGCAGGAGAGCTGGTCGCCCACACCGACAGTTTCACCACGATGAACGGCCGCGATGTCACGCTCAACCTCTATGTCCGTCCGGGCGACGAGGGCAAATGCGCCTTCGGGATGCAGGCGTTGAAGGCGTCGATGAAATGGGACGAGGACGTCTACGGGCGCGAATACGATCTGGACCTGTTCAACATCGTCGCCGTGGATGATTTCAACATGGGCGCGATGGAAAACAAGGGGCTGAATATCTTCAACTCCTCTGCTGTGCTGGCCTCGCGGGAAACCTCGACCGATACGAACTTTGAGGGGATCGAGGCGATCATCGCGCATGAGTATTTTCACAACTGGACCGGCAACCGCATCACCTGCCGCGACTGGTTCCAGCTGTGCCTTAAAGAAGGGCTAACCGTCTACCGCGACAGCCAGTTCACCGCCGACATGCGCAGCGCGCCCGTCAAACGCATCGGCGATGCGATTGATCTGCGCGGCCGCCAGTTCGCCGAGGACCAAGGCCCGCTGGCCCATCCCGTACGCCCCGAAAGCTTTCAGGAGATCAACAACTTCTACACCGCCACCGTATATGAAAAAGGGGCCGAGGTGATCGGCATGCTCAAAACGCTGGTGGGTGATGACGCCTATGCGCAGGCCGTGACGCTCTATTTCGACCGCCACGACGGGCAGGCTTGCACCATCGAGGACTGGCTGGCCGTGTTCGAGGAGGTCACAGGCCGTGACCTGACGCAGTTCAAACGTTGGTATTCGCAGGCAGGCACACCGCGCCTGAAGGCCGAAGAGACGTGGACGGGCGATACGCTCACCCTCACTTTTACCCAGCACACTCCGCCCAGCGCGGCCACGCCTGCGCCCCAGCCGCATGTCATTCCCATTGCCGTGGGCCTGATCGGCGCAGACGGTGCAGAAGTCGCGCCCACCCGTATTCTGGAAATGACCGAAGCCACCCAAAGCTTCACCTTCGAGGGGCTGGCCGCACGGCCCGTGGCCTCGATCCTGCGGGGGTTTTCGGCGCCCGTGGTGTTGGAGCATGACGCGGACCATCCGCATCTGCTGGCCCATGACACCGATCCGTTCAACCGTTGGGAGGCGGGGCGGACCTTGGCCCGCAACACCCTGACCGCGATGATGCTGAAAGGCACCCGCCCCGATCCCGCCTATCTGGCCGGTCTGCGCACCGTGGTCAGCGACAAAAGCCTCGATCCCGCCTACCGCCGCCTGATGATGGCCCTGCCCTCGCAGTCTGACATGGCCACCGCGCTGCATGACGCGGGCCATGTGCCAGAACCTGACATCATCCACGCCGCCCTGGAGGCGCTGCGCGATGCCATCGCGACCGAACTGACCGAGGTGCTGCCGGACCTCTACGAAGACAACCTTGTGATCGAGGCATACGCCCCTGACGCCATGCAATCGGGTATGCGTGCGCTTGGCAATGCGGCGCTGTCCCTGCTGACCCGCAGCGACGGCGGCACGCTGGCCCAACAGCAATACGACGCTGCCGACAATATGACCCAACAACTGGCCGCCCTTGCCAACCTGATCCGCGCTGGCCGTGGTGAGGCCGCGCTGAACGCGTTTGAGGCACAGTGGAAAGACGACCGTCTGGTGATGGACAAATGGTTCGGCCTGCAAGTCATCGAGGCCGATCCGGAAGACGCCCATGAGATCGCGGCCACCCTGACCAAACACCCCGATTTCAACTGGCAGAACCCCAACCGCTTTCGCGCGGTGTTCGGCTCGCTCATCATGCATCACGCAGGCTTTCACCAGCCGTCGGGCGCGGGCTACCGCTTGCTGGCCGACTGGCTGATCAAGCTCGACCCCGTAAACCCCCAGACCACGGCGCGGATGTGTTCGGCCTTCCAGACGTGGAAACGCTATGACACGGACCGTCAGGCCTTGATCAAAGCGCAAGTCGCCCGCATTCTCGCCACGGACGGCCTGAGCCGCGACACGACCGAAATGCTGACAAGGATATCGAACGCATGACCCGACCTGTTTGCCTGATCACCGGCGGCTCTACCGGCATTGGGGCCGCTTGCGCCATCCTCGCGGCCCAGCGCGGCTATGACATCGCGCTCACTTATAACTCGGACGCTGCGGCGGCCGAGGCCACTGCGGCCACCGCCCGTGATGCGGGGGCAAAGGTTGCGGTGATCAAAGCAGATGTCGCCGACCCCGCGCAGATCGACGCAATGTATGCTCAACTGGACGAAACTTTTGGCCAGCTGGACGCGCTGATCAACAACGCGGGCATCGTGGGCCATGCCACCCGCGTGAGTGCGCTGACCCACGAGCGGCTGCGCCAGATGTTCGACGTCAACGTAATCGGTGCCATGCTGGTCGCCGCTGCCGCCGTGCGGCGGATGGAGCCTGCGGGGGCTGGCACGATCATCAACATCACCTCTGCGGCGGCGCGGCTGGGTTCGGCCAATCAATACGTCGACTATGCCGCGACCAAGGCCGCGATGGACATTTTCACCAAGGGCCTGTCGGACGAGGTCGCCCCGAAGGGCCTGCGCGTCATGGGCATCGCGCCGGGGTTGATCGACACTGACATCCACGCCAAAGGCGGCGATCCCGACCGCGCCGCCCGCCTGTCGGGCATGGTGCCGATGCAGCGCACGGGCAGCGCGTTCGAGGTTGCCGAGGCTGTGTTGTGGCTCATGTCGGATCAAGCCAGCTATATCACGGGTTCTACCCTTGATGTGACAGGCGGCAGATAGCCCCCCCCTCCAGACTACGGAAAACGTCTATGGAATTCATACTTCTTCTATGTGCCGCCGTGTTTGGTGGCTATTTCGTCTGGCGCAGGGTGCAGCGCGGGGCCTATCTGGTCTCGGGGGCGATTTCGGCCCCTGCGGATGTGCGGGCCGCGGCCAAACGGCTGGAGTTTCGCGCCCAGCCCAATGTCCACTCTATCGTCAGCCTGCATTCGCCCGAGCTGTGCGTGACCGCCATGGCCAGCGCCTTTGCGCAGATGGACGCGGCCAGCGATATGCCTGATATGCGGCCCGCGTTCCGAAAGCATCTGGGCCTGACGCCCCAACAAGCCGAGGATATGGCCGTCTTTGGTCCGTGGATCGTTGCACAAGGCGGCGGCCCCACACCTGCGTTCGAGCGGCTGACAAAGCGGCTCAAGCAGTTGGACCACGGGATGGGCTTTGACAAGCTGATGCGCGTGTTGGGCGATGTCACCGCCGCAGGCACCAAAGGCATGCCAACCGCGGCGCAGGCCGATGCCATGGGTGCCTTGGCACGGATATTCCGCACCGCATGAGCGTGGATTACAGGTTTGAGGCGCAGGGCCGCAAGCCTGCGACCGCTGTGATCGTGTTGGCCCTCTGGGCCGTCTTGCTGGCGGCCCATGTCTGGCTTGATGCCGCGCCGATAGTCCTTGCCCTTGTCGGACTGTTCACCCTGCCCGCGCTTTATGACTTTTGCGCCAACCCGCGCAGTGGTCTGTCACTGGACGCCACGCATCTGCGCTGGCACGCGGGTCGCCAGACTGCCCAGATCGCCCTGAGCGAGATTGACCACCTGCGCTTTGACACCCGCCTTGATCTGTCCGTGCGGCTCAGCGTGGTACGCCCCTCTGGCGTGAAAATCCGCGTGCCCTATGCGGCCACCCCGCCTGTGGACGTGATCGAGCAAGCGGCAAAAGACGCAGGCCTGCGCACGCAGCGGCACCATTTCTCGTTGATGGGTTAACGCTCAGGGGCGCGGTTTGGGGCGCAGGGTGCTAAGCGATTGGCAATAGGTCTGCCGTTTGAGCCAGCCCGCCATGTCGCGGCGTTTGGACGGGCTGCGCATCGGCCCCCAATCCGCCGAGACTCCGCGCCATTTGCGGTCGCGCCCGTGGATCACACCGTCACGCTGCACTGTATAGGTCATGATCCGCACCGCACATGACAGGTTCGCCGCCCCGTTCTTGAGCGCCTCGCCCGTGCCGACATGGCATTTGTACCCGCGTGCCGTGGCAGGCAGGATTTGCAGCAAGCCATACCATTTGCCCCCACCGCCCACGGCCCACGGCTTGTACGTGCTTTCGTGTTTGGCCAAGGCGGACATATAGCCGACCCAGAAGGCGCGGCGCTGTGCGTCGGGGTTTTCGGGATAGGCAGGGCACCAGTTGGCGATGTCACGCGGCACCAGATCGACCAGCGGCTTGCCATGTGATTTAAGCGCCGATAGCGCGGCCCGCGTCCAGACGGCGTGGCCGTTCATATGCTGCCACCGCGTGCGCGGTATGCCTGCCTTGCGCACAGGCGGGCGGACGTCAAAAGGAATGGCATCGGGCGCTGGTTGTGCCTGCGCGGGGCGCATGGGGCCGATGAAGGCAGGATCAGGTGCGGCGATGTGCGCGGATGCGGCAGCGACTGAGGGCGCAACAATGCCTGCCTTAATCGGGGGGCGCACCAGCTCGGGCAGTTGCGCCTTAGCGGGGATAGCGCCCGCGACAACGCCCAATGCCACAGCCAGACCCGCGGCCGCAAACAGCCGCCCTGCGAGCTGCCTGTATAAAGATACCTGTTTCATCAGCGCAGTATGATACGTCTCTGTCGCCCCTGACAAGCGATCAGCGCGTCGCTGCCTCAATGATTGTTCCCCGTTGCGCAACACTGGGCGCTGCAAAAGTTAATCTGGGGGGGTTGGCGCTACAAACTGCCGCATTCGACGTCCTTTCGGCAGCATATTTCCACAGATCACCCCGCGCAGGCCATGTTCGCGCCCCAAATGCGGGTCAAAACTGCCTTAACACGAAACGAAATGGATGGTTGCATGACGCACTTCACATCGCTGTTCCGCAAATTGTCAGGCTTTGGCCAGACACAAGACGCGCCAAAGGCAAAGGCCGCTGACCGGTCGTTTGCCTCTGAGTATGCGCAGACCGACGCTGCCCCACAGCAAGCCGTGAGTGACGCGCCGCACACCCATTCCGTTTTCCCCGATCTGCGTCCGTGCGATTCTGGCCGCCGTGTCTTTCACGCAAAGCCAGCCTATCAGCCGACCACTGCGCCGACGCCAAAGCCCCACAAGACCACCCCCCCCAAGACCACCACAAACAACGCAGCCCCCACAAACCTGTCGATCCCCTGCCCCGATCCCACGGGCGAGGAACGCACCCGCGACCACCACCAGAACCGCGCCCTCAAACTGGCGCGGCAAGAGGATTGGGAAGCGCTGTCAGGTCTGATCCGTGCGGCAGACCAATCAAACGAAATGACACCGGGCGGCATGTCCGTGGCCGAGCTGATGGCCTTTGGCGCCCGCGCCGATGTTGTGCTGGCGGTGGAACACGCCCTGCTGGACAGAACGCCCGAACGGGACGCGCCCTTGCTGCGGGGTATCGAGGCGTTGGAGTATGTGCTGGCCGAGAACAGCGATGACTACGTGATCGGCTGCATTGTGGCGCAAACGCATATGGATATGGCATGGTCATGGCGTGGCATCGGCTGGGACGTCGAGATTGCGCCGCGCAACCGCGAAGCCTTTGACGCGCATTTTTCGCGCGCACGTGACATCGTCGCCGGGTTTGCAGGCCGACACGAGACTTCCGCGTTGATGGCCAGCACCGGCTGTGCGCTGATGCGCGGGGACAAATGCTCGACCAAATCGGTGGCCGACCGCTATGAGGCGCTGATTGATCTTAACCCGCTCAACATTGCGCCGCTGCGCGCCCTTGGCACCCATATGTTGCCGCGCTGGTACGGCAGCCACGCCCAGCTGGAACTGGAAGCCCGCCGCACGGCTGCCCGTACGCAGGATGTCTGGGGTGCTGGCGCATATGCGTGGGTGATGTTCGATGCCATCAGCGTGGATGACATGGCCTGCGCGCAACTGGACCTGCCGTTCTTTATCGAAGGGCTGCACGACATCGTCGCCCGCCGCCCCGAGCCGCACACCATCAACCTGCTGGCCGCCTATTGCGCCAACACCATGGGTCAGGCGTTTTCGGGCAACGACGACGCCGACCACATCCGCGCCCAGATCGCGGCCTGTGCGGACTGGATTGTGCGCGAACATCTGACAGAGCTGCACCCGATGATCTGGGCCCACGCGGCCCAAGGCTTTGCCAACAACCTGCGGGTTGCATCGGCCACACGGTTTGCAGCCGCAGGTCAGGACGATGCCCTGCGCATCATCGCAGGCCTGTTCCGCAGGGAGATCGCGGAAGGCAAACAGATTATCTTTACCGATCAAGGGGTCGTGGCCACTCCCGCCTGAACACCCCCTCTGGACAGTCCCGCCATCTCTGCCTTAGGCTTCGCGCCTGAGGGAGAATTACCATGACATATCACACCGCCGCCGCAGACATCGCGCTGCGCGATCAATCCATTACAGAACGCGTTTTTGAAAACCTTGCACAGCGCCCCGACGAGGTCGTGCTGACCGACGGGATGACAGGTGCGACCATGACCGCCGCCGAATTTATGGGTCAGGTCAAGTCACTTGCAGGCGGGTTGACGGAGCGCGGGTTTGGCGCGGGTAAAACCGTCGCGCTGATGTCGCCCAATATTCCGCATTATTGCGTTGTCTTCCATGCGGTTGCCTGGGCGGGCGGTACGATCACCACGATCAACCCCACCTATACCACCGCCGAAGTCTCACATCAGCTGCGCGACAGCGGCGCCGACCTTCTGATCACCATTCCGATGTTCCTCGACACCGCCCAAGCGGCGGCAAAAGACGCCGCCGACCAGCCCGTTGTCGTGATGGGCGATGCCCAGAACGGGGCCGAGCCGCTGTCCGCCTTTTACGGCGCAGCGCAAGAGGCGCAAGCGCCCGTCGACCTTGATACCCATGCAGTTGTTCTACCCTATTCATCGGGCACCACAGGCTTGCCCAAAGGCGTGCGGCTAAGCCACCGCAACCTTGTGGTCAACGTCGATCAGGTCATCGCTGGCGGTGACGTGCGCAGCGGCGAAGTGGCCGCGGCCTTCCTTCCCTTCTTTCACATCTATGGCATGAACGTGCTGATGAACGTCCACCTTGCGGGTGGTGGTGCGCTGGTCACCATGCCGCGGTTCGATCTGGAGCTGTTTTTGCAGATCAGCCAGGACCACAAAGCCCGCCGCATGTGGATCGTCCCGCCTGTGGCGCTGGCGCTGGCGAAACACCCGATCGTGGACAACTACGACCTTTCCTCGGTCGAGCAGATTTTCTCGGGTGCCGCCCCCCTTGGGGCCGAAGTTTCGGATGCAGTGGCAAAACGGCTTAACTGTATCTCGTTGCAGGGGTTCGGCATGACCGAACTCTCCCCCGTCTCCCATACCACGCCGTCCGATAGGCCCAAGTCGGGCTCGTCTGGCGTGGCGTTGCCCAACACTCTGTGCCGTGTGGTTGACCCGGACAGCGGCGAAGACCTGCCCGCAGGCAGCGAGGGAGAGCTGTGGATCAAAGGCCCGCAGGTGATGCAAGGCTATCTGAACAACGAAAAAGCCACCGCCGAGACGCTGACGCCCGATGGCTGGCTCAAGACAGGTGACATCGCCTATATCGACGACGAAGGGTATATGTTCATCGTGGACCGCCTGAAGGAGCTAATCAAATTCAAAGGCTTCCAAGTCGCCCCTGCAGAGCTGGAGGCAACGCTGAACGCCCATGACGGTATCATCGACGCCGCCGTGATCGGCCTGCCCGACGACGAGGCGGGCGAGCTGCCTGTGGCCTATGTGGTGGCAGGCGACCCCGCCCCCACCGAGGAAGAGATCAAGGCACATCTGGCCAAGACGCTTTCGTCCTACAAACAGGTCCACACCGTGCATTTTGTGGATGAAATCCCCAAATCCGCCAGCGGTAAAATCCTGCGCCGCGTGCTCAAAGCGCAAGCGATGGGCTAAGAGCCGCTTTTTCGGGGTGCGCTGCGCCAAAGCTGGCGCACCCCTTACGCCCCTTGCATGAGGTTCTGCGCCAGCATCAGCTTGTTGTTGTCGGGGTCAAACAGCGTACTCAGGGCAACCATCCCCTCCATCGTCTCGGTCGGCCCGTCAAAGGCCACGCCCGCCGCTTCCAGTGCGGCGCGGGCTGTGGCGATATCTGCCACACCGAACACAGGGATCGTGCTGCTGGTCGCGACCGGAGCCTGCGTGCCAAAGCCCAGCGTCAAACCGGGCGTATTGGTCGCCATCTCGGTCCAGCCTGCGTCATCCGCGTGAAACAGCAGCGAAAAGCCCAGCATGTCGGCGTACCACTGCGCGCTTGCGTGCCTGTCTGATACGGTCATGCTCAGCGTGACGGTATGGTCGAGGTCTATCAAGGCCATATTCTGTCCTTCCTGATTTTGCCCAGCATCCTTGCGGATCAGGTGATCTGTCAACGACTTTGACGAAACGGGACTTCAGCCGAATCATCTGATGGACGGAACACAGCTGGGCGGCGTCAGGTCTCTGCTTTATGCCAAAAGCATCGCGGAAAGGTGCCAATGTTGCCGCTGCACTCCTGTTTTCACCCGCCATAATCGAGGAGCCCCCGAACGCCCCAACCGCGACAAGAGCCACAAACAGGCACAGCGATGTTCTGGCCGCCCTGCCAATCATGCGAACGGCGCGCCTAGTTTGATCTATGTCATTGACCGCCCTTCCCCATACCTTACTCTGACCCAACCCCGTTCTGCGGGGATGTATCCAGAACAGATCGGAGACTGGCCCATGTTTTCCCGCTTCCCCCTTTCCCTGACGGCCTGCGCCCTTGCGTTGGCAGGCTGCGCCCAGACGGCCGCCTTTGACACCGCATCCGTCACGCGGGGCAAAGCCATCTATGCGGCCGAATGCGCACAATGCCACGGTGCGACGGGCATGGGCGGCGGCGACGCCTCCCTCGGCCTTGGCGCCCCGCCGCCCACACTTGCCGGATTGACTGCCCGTAATGACGGCGTCTTCCCGCGGGCCTTTGTGCAGCGCTTTGTGCTGGGCAAGGTGGAAAAAGAAGACGTAGACGCCGCGATGCCCGATTTCGGCACCGTGGGGCTGGCGCATATGCAAAAGGCGGGTGACGTGGCCCAGGTGTCCTCTGAGGATATGACCGCGCTGCTTGATTACCTCGAGACTTTGCAGAAATAGCGGGCAACGGGATGCGTAGAGATTACCTGCGGGCTGCGGCCCCCTTGAACAGGACCGCGCCCGAGGCTAAACCCCGTTTGACATCATCCAAAAAGGGCGCATCCCATGCTTGACCTCACCTACGACGAGCCGAAAATCCGCACGATTGCAGGGGCCAAGCAAGACTGGGAACTGGTCATCGGGATGGAAGTCCACGCGCAGGTTTCCTCGAATGCGAAACTGTTCTCTGCCGCCTCGACCAAATTCGGCGCCGAACCTAACTCGAATGTCGCCTTTGTGGACGCGGCCATGCCCGGGATGCTGCCCACGATCAACGAATTCTGCGTCGAACAGGCCGTGCGCACAGGGCTGGGCCTCAAGGCCGAGATCAACCTGTGGTCGGCCTTTGATCGCAAGAACTATTTCTACCCCGACCTGCCCCAAGGCTACCAGATTTCGCAGCTTTACCACCCCATCGTGGGCGAAGGCGAAGTGCTGGTCGAGCTTGGCGATGGCACGGCACGGATGGTGGGGGTTGAGCGTATCCACCTTGAACAGGACGCAGGAAAATCCATTCACGACATGGACCCCAATATGTCTTTCGTGGACCTCAACCGCACAGGCGTCGCGTTGATGGAGATCGTCAGCCGCCCCGACATTCGCGGCCCCGAAGAGGCCGCCGCCTATCTGGCCAAACTGCGCCAGATCCTGCGCTATCTGGGGACGTGCAACGGCGACATGCAGTCGGGTGCAATGCGCGCCGATGTGAACGTGTCGATCTGCGCACCGGGTCAGTACGAGAAATACAAAGCCACAGGCGATTTCGGCCACCTTGGCACGCGCTGCGAGATCAAGAACATGAACTCGATGCGGTTCATCCAGCAGGCGATTGACGTCGAAGCCAAGCGCCAGATTGCAATCGTAGAAGCAGGCGGCGAAGTCACCCAAGAGACGCGCCTGTTTGACCCCGACAAGCAAGAGACACGCTCCATGCGGTCCAAGGAAGAAGCGCATGACTACCGCTATTTCCCTGACCCCGATCTGCTGCCGTTGGAGATTGAGCAGTCGTGGGTGGACGAGATTGCCGCCAATCTGCCGGAACTGCCTGATGCCAAGAAGGCACGCTTTATCAACGACTTCGGTCTCAGCGATTATGACGCATCCGTGCTGACCGCCGACTTGGACAGTTCTTCGTATTTTGAGGAAACCGCCCAAGGTCGTGATGGCAAGATGTGCGCCAACTGGGTGATTAACGAGCTGTTTGGCCGCCTCAAGAAAGACGAAAAAGACATCTCTGACAGCCCCGTGACCCCCGCCATGTTGGGCGGGATTGTGGATCTGATCGCCTCTGAAGCGATCAGCGGCAAGATCGCCAAAGACGTGTTCGAAATCACCTACACCACGGGCCGCGACCCTGCCGAAGTGGTCGAAACCGAAGGTCTCAAGCAAGTCACCGACACGGGCGCCATCGAGGCCGCCGTGGACGAGATCATTGCCGCCAACCCCGATCAGGTCGCCAAGGCGAAGCTGAACCCCAAGCTGGCAGGCTGGTTTGTGGGTCAGGTGATGAAAGCCACAGGCGGCAAGGCCAATCCAAAGGCCGTGAATCAACTGGTCGCGGCCAAGCTGCAAGAGACCTAAGGCGAAGGCACGCCCATGATCCGCGCCATTCTTCATGTCGCGGCTATTGTGGGTCTGACTATCCTGACCCAATTGGGCGGCCTTGCTTGGGCGGTGGCCTTGTGGTTTCGCCGCCCGTGGTTGGTCTTTGGCGCGGTCTACATCGCGCTTTCGCTGGGCGCGGTCTGGCTTGCACCACTAGCAGGGCGCGTTGCATTGCCCTGCGCCTCGGACGGGGCGATTCGGATGCAATCACCGCTCTATTGCGCGTTGAACCGGCATTATGTCACGCCGGAGCTGGCGCAGGTGCTGACCGATTACGCGAATGCGATGGCGGCGGTGCATGACGGCACAACCACACTGATCCTTGATGCGAATTTCCCCTTTTTCGACGGGTTTCCCCTGCTGCCGCATTTGTCCCACAATGACGGGGCCAAGGCCGACATCGCCTTCTATTACCGCGACGCGGACGGGTATCTGGGCGCAAGCGCCCGATCTCCGCTGGGGTATTTCGCGTTCGAGGACGGGCCAACCCCCTGCCCCAAGCGCCACCTGACGATGCGCTGGGATTTGGCGTGGCTGCAACCCTTGTGGCCCAATCACGAGCTTGAGCCTGCGCGCATGCGCACCGCCCTGCGCCTGCTGTCCGCCGACCCGCGTGTGGGAAAGGTGTTCATCGAGCCGCACCTGAAGCAACGCTTTGCCCCCAATGAACCGAAGATCCGTTTCCAAGGTTGCCGCGCTGCACGTCACGACGACCACATTCACCTACAGCTTTAGCCTCTCGCCCCGACCGGTTTCCCGTGCTAACCAGAGCCTATGAAACAAATACTCCGCTCCTCGCCCATGCCCGTTCTGCCTGAATGGATCGACTATAACGGCCATCTGAATATGGCTTACTACTCTGTTCTGATGGATAAGGGCGCGGATGAGGTCTATCCCCAACTGGGGTTCGGGCCAAACTATCGCGACACCACACAATGCACGACCTATGTGGCCGAATTTCACGTCTGTTATCTGCGCGAATTGCATGAAGGCGACCGCGTCACGACCACCTTCCACCTCATCGACTATGATGAAAAGCGGTTCCACGTCTTCCAAGAACTCTGGCACGAGGACGGCTGGTGCGCAGCGACAGGTGAAGCGCTGACCTTGCATGTGGATCAATCAGGCGAGAAACCCAAGGTCGCCCCGATGCCGCAAGCGATCCTGAACAACCTTGCCACGATGAAAGAGGCGCAGACAGGGCTGGCCATCCCCGAGCGGGTGGGCCGCAAGATCGGGATTGTGCGCAAATAACGCGCAACCAGTTTCACCGCCTCTCAACGGCGGCGAAACGAGTAGGAACACCCCAAATCAGAACAGCTCGATATCATTGGCAAGGGCCACAACATCCGTGACGCCCAACAGCGTCAGCGTATTGGCATAGCCCGGATGATCAAAGGTAAAGCTGTGCGGCAAGGTGGCGCCTGAACAGATGACCAGATTGCCGTCGACCACTGTTGCACCGCTCAGGTATTCGGCAGCCGAAGCGGGCTCATCGCCCGACAGCCGCCCGCCATTGCCCGCAATTTGCCAACCGATCCGAAGTGTATCGACCCCCAGCGCAAAGTCTTCAATCACGTCAGAACCGCGATCGGCGTAAAGCTCGAACGTGTCCGCGCCCGCACCACCATTGAACACGTCGCTTTCGCTTTCGTCGAACAGCTCGGAACCGCCAACCAGCAGGTCATCGCCGTCACCACCGCGCAGCGAATCTTCGCCCACCCCGCCAAAGAGCCGGTCATTGCCAATCCCGCCGATCAGCAGATCGTTGCCTTCAAAGGACGCGATGTAGTCGTTGCCATCGCCGCCCGTCATTTCATCGGCATCGGCGTTCCCACGCAAATAGTCGTTGAACCCTGTCCCGATGACGTTCTCGATATTGGTCAGAACATCGCCCTCGACCGCAAGGCCGTTTGTCTGCGTTCTGGGGCTTTGTTGCACGATTCAAATGCAGGCTAGAGCTCCCCTTACCCCAGACGGATTTATGCTGCGGGCACTGTTTTCGGGATGCCAAGCGCGGTGAAGCCATTGAGGATGGCGGCCCGGATCTGGATCTCGGCAACCTGCCGATCGAAGTCCCGAGCTGAGAGGCGTTGACCAAGCAATTTCAAACAATGCATCTTCGTTTCGACGCGGCTTCTGCGGTGATATCCGGTCAGGTGCCGCCACAATGCACGTCCCAGATATTTTGAGGATCGCACCGCTTCGTTTCGCGCAATGGTACCTGGTGTGTATGCTTTCCAGAGCTTTGCATTCTTGCGCGGTGGGATGACCGCATGGGCATTGCGGGCGGCAATCGCGTCATGACATTTGCGCGTGTCGAATGCGCCATCTGCAGTGACGCTGCCGAGGTCTTCGTCGGCTGGGATTTGGTTGAGAAGATCAGGAAGCATCGGGGCGTCGCCGATACTGCTGGTTGTCACCTCAACTGCGCGTATCTCCAGTGTTTCTTCGTCGATCCCGATATGTATCTTACGCCAAAGACGGCGTTTGGGACCACCATGCTTGCGCGCATTCCACTCGCCTTCGCCTTCAGCTTTGATACCTGTGCTGTCAATGAGCAAGTGTAGCGGACCAGACGAGCCGCGATACGGAATGCTGACCGGCAATGTCTTTTGCCGCCGACATAAGGTGCTGAAGTCAGGCACGGACCACTCAAGACCTGTTAAAGCCAACAGACTTTCAACGAAGCCTGTGGTCTGCCGCAAAGGTAAGCCAAACAGCACTTTGATCGTCAGGCAGGCTTGGATCGCAGCGTTGCTGTAGGCCTGCTGACGACCCCTTTTACCTGAAGGCTTCGCTTCCCAAGCCATCTCAGCATCAAACCAGATTGATAACGAACCACGTTGCTTCAAGGCCTTGTTATAATCTGACCAGTTCGTGGTCTTATACGTCGTCGGTGTCCAACTGCTCATACACGTTAGCTATCACGCTGGATTCATACAGTGAATCCCATCAGCCGATTTGTGCAACAAAGCCGCGTTCTGGAAAAAAATGGCGAGGGTCACGCGCACCGCGCCGTCCATCTCGGCATAGGAAACTGTGTCGACATCGTTGGTCGTATCGAGGTCGCCGCCAATCACCAGATCAGCCCCTGCGATGAACAGGTCGCCGCCTGCACCGCCCAGCAACGTATCCTCGCCCCAATAGCCCCGCATCCTGTCATTGCCTGCCCCCCGAACATGAGTTCATCCACAACCACACGGGTTTCAGCACGCAGGTCGTCATCGTTTAGGGTGCCAATGATGCGCGTATCTCGGGTGATGCTCACACTCCAATCGCTAACCGCACCTACAATGTCCGCGACATAGCCGTCACCCATGCTGTAGCCCACCAAAGATCCGAGCCCAGCACTATCTCCATACCGTGTGCTAATATCAAAGCTGCCATCGTCGGCCCGCTGCAACTGAACTTGAAAGCTGTTAAGCTCAAAATAACTTGAGATAAAAAACGGACTGTGAGAGTCTTGCCACGGCATCCTGTCCCACGTCACATTGGTCGCCTCCGCAGCCGCATCACGCCCGATATGGACCAGTGAAAGATCGGTTCCGATACTGCCAAAAGACGTATAATCATCATAACTTGGCGCGATCCAATAATCGTCGTCCAGCCCGATCCGCTGCCCGCCCAAATCAAGCGTCTCCCCAAGGACAGACGTAAAATCAAATAGCTGATAATTATTGTCACCGCGCGTCATGGTGACTTCGCCGTAATCCGAACTACCGCCCAAACCGCTCATAAGGTTTGAATTGCACACAATAATTCCTTCGTAAAATATGGCGTCTAGCCTACGCAAGATGAGTGTAAATGAAAGGCGGCTTGCCCTGTATTGCGTCAAAACTGCGGAAACAAGGCAGATACGCGCTGCGACAGCCATGCCACCGGTTTCTGGATGCCTGCAAATGGGGCAGGCAAAACTTGGCCAGACACCCTGTTCCCTTTCGCAGCACGCCGCGCTAAAACGGCGCGAACCAATGAGAGCCGCCAATGACCCGCTATGAATACAAAGTCGTGCCTGCCCCCTCCAAGGGGATCAAAGGCAAAGGCGTGCGCGGGGCGGAGGCGCGGTTTTCTTTTGCCTTGCAGGAGCTGATGAACGGCATGGCGGGATACGGCTGGGAATACCAGCGCAGCGAGACGCTGCCCTCGATCGAGCGCTCGGGCATTACAGGCTCCACCACCGAATGGCGCAATGTGCTGGTGTTTCGGCGTCCGCGCACGGGCGACGCGTCCGAGTTCCAGCCAGAGCTGCTGCCCGCGCCCGTCGACGACTTTAACGACGACAGCGAAGCCGTTGAATTGGAATATGAAAGCGACGGCACGGCCGCTGCCCCGCTGCCTGACAACGGGGTCGAGGATACTCAGATCGACAGCAAAATCGGCGCGTCGCTCAGCATCCTTGCGCGTGCCCGCAGCGTCACCGTCGCCCCCGACGCGGCAGCGGACGAAGACGACTCGCCCAAGGACACAGCCAAAGACTAAGGCGTCAGGTCCAGCGACAGCGCGTGAATACGGGCGATCAGATCCGCCCCCAGCGCACTGTGGACGGCGCGGTGTTTTGCCACACGGCTTAGCCCCGCAAATTCCGGCGCCTCCAGCTTCACGTCAAAATGCGTCTCGCCCCCCTCACGAAAGCCTGCATGGCCGCGGTGCGCCTCGCTTACGTCCTCTACCACCAACACGGCGGGGGTAAAGGCTGCACGCAGCGCCTCTTCGATCTCGATTTTAACGGCCATAAACCCTCCAATGAGAGCGATTTTTTTTGCGCCGCCCCCTTCCCTCTGTCAGCCACATGTTTAGTATGGCCGCCTCTGCTCGGAAAGGTGTAGCCATGCAAAAAAACGATCCTTTTGGTTTTGATATGTCGGTCTCTTCTGCAAAGAAGAAGAATCCTCGGGGTCGTCGTGGCATGTCCGGCGCGTCGGAGACGTCGACGCGGGTCTGCGATCACGAGGGCTGTGACGAGGCGGGCAAGTATCGCGCCCCCAAAGCGCCCGACGTTCTGGATGATTATTTCTGGTTTTGTCAGCAGCACGTGCGCGAATACAACACCAAGTGGAATTTCTTCCATGGCACCACCGAGGCCGAGATGAACGCGCAAATGTCCGAAGACAAAGTCTGGGACCGCCCGACCAAGCCGATGGGCGATCCCGAAGCCCGCGCATGGGCGCGTCTGGGCATCGAGGACCCGCATCAGGTGCTGGGTGCGAACGCCACGCAAAACCCCGGAAAAGGCCCCCAAGCGGGCCGCCGTCTGCCCCCCACAGAGCGTAAGGCGCTGGATATTCTGGAGGCCAAGGACAACCTGACCAAGCCGGAAATCCGCAAAATTTACAAAGGCTTGATCAAGGTTCTTCACCCTGACATGAACGGCGGCGACCGCAGCCAGGAAGAGCAGTTGCAACAGGTCGTCTGGGCGTGGGACCAGCTTAAATCCAGCCGGAATTTCAAGGACTGAGCCATCCGCACGGGCGCGCAGCAGGCACGTTTCCCCTGTCTTACCCCTCGCAAACGGGTAAAGCAGGGCAAAGGCGGCACACCCCGCCTTTCGCTGCGCAGAACTGGCCTCAAAGGCAGGGCGAATTTAGGCCTTTCCCTTGAGCCTGCCCGCGATATGTTGCACGAGATAAACAGATAAAGCCCTGTGAGAGGGCGCGATAGAATTAGGATTGATAAACATGGCTGACGGCGGACTGGACCTGAACGCGACCCCGACCAAAGAAATCTCGGTACGGGAGGTGTTCGGCATCGACACCGACATGACCATCAAGGGGTTCGAAGAGCGCACAGACCGCGTGCCGGAACTGGACAGCACGTACAAGTTCGACGCCGACACGACCTTGGCGATCCTTGCAGGGTTTTCGCACAACCGCCGCGTCATGGTGCAGGGGTATCACGGCACGGGCAAATCCACCCACATCGAACAGGTGGCAAGCCGATTGAACTGGCCCACTGTGCGCGTGAACCTCGACAGCCACATCAGCCGGATCGACCTGATCGGCAAAGACGCGATCAAGCTGGTCGATGGCAAACAGGTCACCGACTTTCAGGAAGGCATCCTGCCTTGGGCGCTGCGCACGCCCACTGCGATTGTGTTTGATGAATATGACGCGGGCCGCGCCGATGTGATGTTTGTGATCCAGCGTGTGCTGGAAGTAGACGGCAAGCTGACGCTGCTGGACCAGAACAAAGTGATCACCCCGCACCCCTATTTCCGCATCTTTGCTACCGCCAACACTGTGGGCCTTGGCGATACGACGGGTCTGTACCACGGCACGCAGCAAATCAACCAAGGTCAGATGGACCGTTGGTCGCTTGTCTCGACGCTGAACTACCTCAGCATCGACGCAGAAAGCGCGATTGTTCTGGCCAAGAACCCGCATTTCAACACCGAGGCTGGCCGCAAGACGGTCAAGCAGATGGTCACTGTCGCGGACCTGACGCGCACGGCGTTTATGAATGGCGATCTGTCTACCGTGATGTCGCCTCGTACCGTCATCGCATGGGCGCAAAACTCGTCTATTTTCAACAACGTGGGCTACGCCTTCCGCCTGTCGTTCCTGAATAAGTGTGACGAGCTGGAGCGCCAGACGGTTGCGGAATTCTACCAGCGTTTGTTCGACGAAGAGCTGCCGGAGAGCGCCGCAAGCGTAAGCCTTGGGTAACACTTTTTATCAGCGCATAAAAAAAGCCCCGGTGCAGCGCACCGGGGCTTTTTATTATAGTCAGGCAGTTTATTGGTCGCGTTTTGCGTCGCCCTTGTGAATTGAGCCTTTGACTTCGTCGACCACGTCGGCTTCGTCATATGACTCGTACAGTGGCAGTGTGTTGAAACCGCTTGATGTGTTGCTTACGGCGTTGTCTTCGACGTTCTCTTGTGGGTCTTCTTTCACACCCAGCTCCGGCGAGCTGCCCATCGGTTCGGCAAGCGCTGCAACGGGTGATGCTGCGAAAAGAGCAATAAGTGCGATGCTGGCGTTTTTCTTCAGATTGGTCATTGTAGTTCTCCTTAGTTTGCTTGGAAGCGGCGTCGTCCGTGTTGCGCTTCCTTGTATGCAGGGACAACGGCGAACACGGCCAAGCGTTCCGCTTTTTTCAAACTTGTCCGGTAACGCCTTCGTGAGCGCCGCACATATCGGTATTTGGCCGACCAGCATATGCGAAAGGTAAGCCGCATTGCGACAAAGGTGCCCCGAGGACGTTTTGATTGTCGTTTATGGCCTGCCTGCCTTTGACCCTACCGACAAAACCTGCGAAATATGACGGACCAAATTAGGATGAGGGCTGCATGACCACCACAGACAATCCCGCCGACGCGTTCAAGAAGGCGCTGGCCGAAGCCTCCAAGGTCATGGCCAATGACCCTGATCTAACGGTCAGCTATTCGGTGGACCCCTCGGGCCTGTCAGGCGATGCGATGCGGCTGCCGCAGGTGACGCGGCGGATGACCCGCGACGAGGTGCTGTTGGCGCGTGGCACGGCGGATGCACTGGCGCTCAACCGCCGCTATCACAACGGCCAGACACACGCCCGCTATCAGCCGCAGGGCGAAATGGCCCGCGACCTTTATGAGGCGATGGAGACAGCCCGTTGCGAGGCCGTAGGCGCCCGCGACATGCCCGGCACCGCCGGCAACATCGACGCCAAGATAAAGCACGAGGCTTTGCGCAAAGGGTACGATCAGGCGAAATCTGCCTCGGACGTGCCGCTGGCGGTGGCTGCGGGATACCTCGTGCGCCATCTGGCCACGGGCCGCCCCATGCCTGCGGGCGCGGAAAACGTGATGGAGCTGTGGCGCGGCTATATTGAAGACAGCTGCGGTGGCACGCTGGAGGATCTGGAAAACGCGCTGGAGGATCAGGCGTCCTTTGCCAAATTCGCGCGGCAGATGATCACCGATCTGGGCTATGCCGATCAGCTGGGCGATGACCCTGACGGGCTGGACGAAGATCAGGAAGACGAGGCCGAGGAAGGCAGCGAAGAACAGGACGATCCCGACAGCACAGGCAGCGACGACCAAGAGGACGAGGATGCAGAGGCC
The DNA here is from genome assembly GCF_040149565.1 of Sulfitobacter aquimarinus. Taxonomy (NCBI): domain Bacteria; kingdom Pseudomonadati; phylum Pseudomonadota; class Alphaproteobacteria; order Rhodobacterales; family Roseobacteraceae; genus Sulfitobacter; species Sulfitobacter aquimarinus. The sequence continues at coordinate 62,620 of NZ_JBEFLO010000005.1, read as the reverse complement.
TCACCCGAGCAGTCGCAGGAGGAGCAGCAGGACGCGTCACAGGCGCAGGTCAGCATGGATGACATGGCCGATCAGGAATTGGGCGAAGAGGCAGAGATGCCCGAGGGCGAAGCCCCGATGGAGCCGCCTGCCCCGCAGCCTGTCTCGGACGCTGATCCCAATTACACCGTCTACAACAGCGACCATGACGAGGTTGTGGGTGCTGAAGAACTCGCCGAACCTGTCGAGCTGGAACGTCTGCGTGCCTATCTGGACCAACAGCTGGAGCCGCTGAAAGGTGCCGTGAGCCGTTTGGCCAACAAATTGCAGCGCCGCCTGCAAGCGCAGCAGAACCGCAGTTGGGAGTTTGATCTGGAGGAAGGCACGTTGGACGCGGGTCGTCTGGCACGGATTGTGGCGAACCCGACCACGCCGCTGAGCTTTAAGGTGGAAAAAGATACCGAATTCCGCGATACGGTTGTGACGCTGCTGCTGGACAACTCCGGCTCGATGCGCGGGCGGCCGATTTCCATCGCCGCGATCTGCGCCGATGTTCTGGCCCGCACACTGGAGCGGTGCAACGTGAAGGTCGAAATCCTTGGCTTTACCACTCGTGCGTGGAAAGGCGGCCAAGCGCGTGAGGCTTGGCTGAACGATGGCCGCCCCACACAGCCCGGCCGTCTCAATGATCTGCGCCACATCATCTATAAATCCGCTGACGCGCCGTGGCGCCGCACGCGGCCCAATCTGGGGCTGATGATGAAGGAAGGGTTGCTGAAGGAAAACATCGACGGTGAGGCGCTGGAATGGGCGCACCGCCGCATGATCGCCCGCTCGGAATCGCGCAAAATCCTTATGGTGATCTCGGACGGGGCGCCTGTGGATGACAGCACCTTGTCGGTGAACCCTGCGAACTTCTTGGAAAAGCACCTGCGCGATGTGATCGAGATGGTGGAAAAGAAGAAAGCAGTTGAGCTGTTGGCAATCGGGATCGGCCATGACGTTACGCGCTATTACGAACGCGCGGTGACGATCACCGATGTCGAGCAGTTGGCGGGTGCGATGACCGAGCAACTGGCGTCTTTGTTCGACAGTGACCCGCGGAAACGGGCGCGCGTCATGGGGATGAAACGCGCTGGTTGAGAGTGCGGGATTGAGTTTAAGGGCAAAATAAAGAAGGGGGAGCGGGCGTGTTTCAATCATTTGAGGTAACGGCGCGGCCTGAGCAAGGCCCCCCTAGGTTGGACGCTTTGCGTGCGCAGATGAGCGCTGCGGCGTTGGACGGGTTTATTGTGCCGCGTGCCGATGCGCATCAGGGTGAGTATGTGGCGGCGCGGGATGCGCGGTTGTCGTGGCTGACAGGATTTACGGGGTCTGCGGGCTTTTGTGTGGTCTTGGGCGATGTGGCGGGTGTGTTCATCGACGGGCGTTACCGCACGCAGGTCAAGGCGCAGGTGGCGGATGTTTATACCCCTGTCCCATGGCCCGAAGTCTCTATGGCGGCGTGGCTGTTGGAGCAGTTGCCCACAGGCGGACGTGTGGGGTTTGACCCGTGGCTGCATACGGTTGAGCAGATAGCAAAAGCGCAAAAGGCGCTGGAAGGATCGGGGATCGAGCTGGTGCAATCAGCCAACCTGGTGGATGCGATATGGGACGACCAGCCTGCCCCGCCGATGTCTGCCGCCAAGGTGCATCCGCTTGAATTCGCGGGCGAGAGCCATGACGACAAGCGTGTGCGGCTTGCACGTACGCTGGTTGAAGCGGGCGAGGCTGCGGCCATCATTACCCTGCCAGACAGCATTTGTTGGCTGCTAAACATGCGCGGCGCGGATATCGAGCGCAACCCTGTGCTGCACGGCTTTGCCATTCTGCACAGCAATGGCGCGGTAGATCTGTTCTCGGAGCCGTCAAAATACGCAGGGCTTGAGGCGCATTTGGGCGGGGATGTTCATCTGCATGCACCGGACGGGTTTCTGGACGCTGTGGCCGACCTGCAAGGGCCCGTTCGCATTGATGCTTCTACCGTGCCGCAGATTGTGGCCGATGCCTTGGGCGATGCGGCTGTGGCGGGAGCAGAGCCTTGCGCCTTGCCCAAAGCGTGCAAGAACACCGCCGAGGTCGAGGGCGCTGCTGCCGCACATCTGCGCGACGGGGCCGCCATGGTCGAGATGCTGTGCTGGCTGGATGCGCAACCAATCGGGAGCTTGACCGAGACTCAGGTAGTTTCGCAGCTGGAGACCCTGCGCCGCCGGGACAATGGCCTGCAAGACATCAGCTTCGAGACGATTGCAGGCACTGGTCCCAACGGCGCCATCATGCACTACCGCGTCACCGAAGAGACAGACAGCACGCTGGAAGACGGACATCTGATCGTGCTCGACAGTGGCGGGCAGTATCTGGACGGGACCACCGACATCACCCGCACCATCGCGATTGGCACGCCTCCTGCGGAAGCGGCCGAGGCGTTCACCCGTGTTCTGTCTGGCATGATCGCGATGAGCCGCCTGCGCTGGCCGCGTGGCCTTGCGGGCAGCCATATCGAAGCCATCGGGCGCATGCCGCTTTGGCTGGCGGGGCAGGATTTCGACCACGGGCTGGGCCACGGTGTGGGCGCGTATCTGAGCGTGCATGAAGGCCCCCAGCGTCTGAGCCGTGTCAGCCATGTGCCGCTAATGCCTGGCATGATCCTGAGTAATGAGCCTGGCTATTACCGCGAGGGGGCCTTTGGCATTCGCATCGAAAACCTGTTGGTTGTGCAAGAAGCGCCTGCCCTGCCCTCAGGCGATGCGCACCGCGATATGTTGAATTGGCGCACGCTGGCCTTTGCGCCGATTGATCGCCGCCTGATTGTGCCAGACATGCTGGCCCCTGATGACCGCGCATGGCTCAATGACTATCACGCGCAGGTCGCAGCAAAGATCGGCCCACGGGTTACGCCCGCCGCGAAAGAGTGGTTAGATAGGGCAACTGCGCCCGTCTAGGGCGCGCATGGCGTTCGGGGGGAGAGAATTCATGGACCATATCACAATTCGCAAAGCAGCAGGCACTTGGACAGTTCGCGCAGGCGGCGCGGTCTTGGGGGAGAGCGACGCGGCGCTTGAGCTGGTCGAGGGCGACTACCCCCCTGTGATCTACTTCCCGCGCAGTGACATCGCCATGGCGTTTCTGGATGCTACGGACAAGACATCGCATTGCCCGCACAAGGGCGACGCCAGCTACTTCTCGGTCGTGACAAAAAGCACAACATTGGAAAATGTGGTCTGGTCCTATGAGGAGCCGAAGGAAGCTGTGGCCCAGATCAAAGACTATGTCGCCTTTCACAAGGTCGACGAAGTCACGGTGGAACAGATTTAGGAATGTTCCTCGGCTGCGGTGGCGGCCAAAGCGCGGTTGTAGGCGCGTAGGGCATCAACGTGGAACAATGCGCCCAACAGCTCGGGCGGGGCGGCGTCGGCTGACAGCATGACGACGGGCAGGAATTGCGCGCCCGTCTTCTCGAAAATCGGGATGGCGATTTCCAGCGTGGCGGCGGCATCGATATAGAGGCCTTCACCAATCATTTCCCAACAGCGGGCCTCATCCGCGGCGCGGGGGTGATCCATCGGCCGCATGGTTTTCGCAGCCGAGAACATCGCCAACAGATAGGCCTGCGGTCCTGCCGCCAGATGAATGCCGCGCCGTTCGATCTGGGTGAGGAAGAAGCTGCGGTTCACCAGCCTTGAGCCCAAGGCCGTCGACATGCTGACCGCGACCATCACGGCCAGACCAGTCTGCCAATCGCCTGTCAGCTCGAACACGATCAGCGTGGTCGAAATAGGTGCCCCCAGCACAGCTGCCGCCACAGCGCCCATGCCTGCCAGCGCATAAAGCGAGGTAGAGCCGGAAACATCGGGGAATATCCCCGTAGCGATCAGGCCAAAGGCCAGCCCCACAAGCGCACCCAGCATCAGCGAGGGCGAAAAGATGCCGCCCCCCATGCGACCGCCCAGCGTGATCGCTACGGCTATCACCTTGAGCACAGCAAAGACCGTTGCCTCATGCAGAGCCAGCTCACCTGTCAAAGCAAGCGAGGTCGTTTCGTACCCCACACCGATAATATGCGGAAACCACAGCGCGATGGTGCCCAGCATCGCGCCCGCCACCATGGGACGCAGATAGCGCGGCAAATTGGTGCGGCTTTGGATGTGGTTGCCGATGTCATCGGCCCAGAACACCGCCCGCATCAGCGCCGCCGCGACGATACCGCAGGTCAGGCCCAGCAGCAAAAAGGCGGGGAGTTCGACGTAGAATTGCAGCTCGCCCGTGGTGGGCAGGGCGAATTCCGTCATGCCGTCGAATTCCAGACGGTTGATCACCGTGCCCGCCACGCTGGCGATGACGATAGGAGCAAAGGCGTGCACGGCGAAATGGCGCAGGACGACCTCCAGCGCAAAAAGCGCACCCGCGATGGGGGCATTAAAGCTGGCCGAGACGGCCGCCGCCACGGCACAGCCCAACAGGTCACGCCCCGTGATGCCATCTGCGTTCATGCGCCGGTTGATCCATGTGGAAATCACAGCCGCCAGATGCACCACAGGCCCCTCGCGCCCCGACGAGCCGCCCGTGCCCAGCGTCACCATCGACGCCAAGGCCGAGGCGATCCCTGCCCGCCCCTCGACCCGCCCGTCGTGCAGCGCAGAACCGACGATCACATCGGCGACCGAACGGGCGCGGGCATCGCGGGTGAAATGATGCAGGATCAGCCCTGTGACCAGCCCGCCAACCGTCGGGATCAGGATGATCCAGTACCACTCCAATCCACTGATAAACGTGTGCAAATGCTGCACATCATCCGTGCCGTACAATGTCTGCTGGAGCCAGTTGACGCCCTTGCGAAAGAACAACGCGGCAAAGCCCGCGGCGATGCCGACCAGCAGGGCAATGAACCAGAAGGTGATCTTGCTCGGCCCTTTTTGGCGCAGCACCTGCCATGCCTCGGCGCAACTGGCCCTCCCAAGGGCGATCTGCTGCGCGAGGTATGATTGGTTTTGCGGGCTCATGCGGGCCGCCTGTTGCGCTGGGAGAATATCGGTCCCATGCGCGGCCTCAGGCGTCGAGCAAGGCGCGAGCGGCCTCGCGGGCGGCCTCGGTTATGGTGTCGCCAGACACCATGCGGGCGACCTCGTCCACGCGGGCATCGCGGTCCAGCGGGACGACATTGGTGGTGGTCATCCCCTTTGTCACCGACTTTTCCACCCGCCAGTGATGCGCCCCCAAGGCGGCAACCTGTGGTGAGTGGGTGACGACCAGAACCTGCCCGCCGTCCGCAATGGCCGCCAGCCTGCGGCCCACAGCATCCGCCGTGGCCCCGCCGACACCGCGGTCAATCTCGTCAAAAATCAGGGTCAGGCCGGACTGGCCTTGGGTCAGGCAGACCTTGAGCGCCAGCAAAAAGCGGCTCAGCTCCCCGCCCGACGCGATTTTATTGAGCGGGCCTGCGGGCGCACCAGGGTTGGTGGCAACAGTGAATGACACTTCGTCGCGGCCCTCGGGGCCTTCTTCTTCAGGCGTGATCTGGGTGGCGAAAACCGCCCGCTCCATTTTAAGCGGGGCCAGCTCGGCGCTAACGGCTTTGTCCAGCTTGGCCGCTGCTTTTATGCGCGCACGGGTTAGCGCATCGGCGGCCTCGGCATAGGCACGCTCGGCCTGTGCAACATCGGCCTCCAGCTTGGCCTGATCGGCCTCGCCCGCGTCCAAGGCGCCCAGTTTTGCGCGCAGACTGTCGGCAAAGCTGGCCAGATCATCGGGCAGTACATCGTGCTTACGCGCCAAGGCGCGGATCGCAAACAGGCGTTCCTCGGTGTCTTCCAACTCATGCGCATCAAACGACATCGCCTCGATCGCGGCGACGACACCATCCATCGCGCTGTCCAGCTCGATCATCGAGCGGTTAAGCGCGGCCATCGGTTCCTCCAACGCGCCCTCGGCCCGTGCGGCGGCCCCGTCAAGCCAGCGGAAGGCATCGGCCAGCTTGGCCTCGGCCCCTTGCTGGCCCATTGACTCATAGGCGTTAACCACGTCTTCGCGGATTTTCTCGGCCGATTGCATGGTGCGGCGCTTGGTATCAAGGGCGGCTTCCTCGCCCTCCTCTGCGCCCAGCTTGTCCATCTCGGCCACGGCATAGCGCAGGTATTCTTCTTCTTCGCGCAGCGCCTTTTGGGCCGCTTGCGCCGCCTTGAGCAGCTTACGGGTGCGGGCCATTTCGGACCACGCCTTGCGCGTTTTGGCACGGGCCGCGTCCATGTGACCAAAGGCATCCAGAATGGTCCGGTGGCCCCGCGGGTTCAGAAGCCCGCGATCATCGTGCTGGCCGTGCAATTCTACCAACGTCTCGCTCAACGCGCGCAGCACCTCGCCCGAACAGCGGCGGTCATTGACCCATGCCGTTTTGCGCCCGTCTGCGGTGTTGATGCGGCGCAGGATCAGCTCATCCTCGGATGGCAGGCCCGCCTCCTCCAGCACCGCACGGGCGGGATGGTCGGCGGCCAGATCGAACCACGCGGTCACCTCGCCCTGTGCCGCGCCCTGGCGCACCAGATCGGCACGGCCACGCCAGCCCAGCACAAACCCGAGGCTATCGAGAAGGATGGATTTCCCCGCCCCTGTCTCACCTGTCAGCACATTGAGGCCGGGCTGAAAGCTCAGCTCCAGCCGCTCAATGATCAACATATCAGAAATGTCGAGACCGCGTAGCATTGTCAGGTATCCGTCACAGGCAGGTAGCCCCGCACGCTATATCCATTCGCCTTTCAGCGTTTGGCGATAGATTTTGGACAGCCAGTTATTGCCCAGCGACTTCAGCTCAAGCCCGCGTCCGGTCAGCAGCTTATAGCTGTCCTCATACCATTCGGTTGCCTGATAGTTGTGGCCCAAAATCGCGCCCGCTGTCTGCGCCTCATCCGTGAGGCCAAGGCTTAGATACGCCTCGACAAGGCGGTGCAGCGCTTCGGCGGTGTGGGTCGTTGTCTGGAAGTCTTCGACCACAACGCGGAAACGGTTGATGGAGGCGGTATAGTGATCGCGGCGCAGATAGTAGCGGCCGATCTCCATTTCCTTGCCTGCCAGATGGTCAAATGCCAAATCGAACTTCAGGATCGACGCCCGCGCATATTCGCTGTCGGGGTAGCGTTCAATCACTTCGCGCAGGCTTTGCAGGGCTTGGAACGTCAAACCCTGATCACGGCCCACATCGTCAATCTGGTCATAATAGCTGAGCGCGAGAAGATAGGCCGCGTAGGCGGCATCGTCATCATCGGGGTAGAAGTCGATGAAACGCTGCGCCGCCGAGCGGCTGTTCGGATAGTCGGCATCCTGATGATAGGCAAACGCCTGCATGATCAACGCCCGCTTCGCCCATTCGGAATAGGGGTACAAACGCTCGATCTCGGCGAAATAAAATGCCCCCTCGGACGGGCGCTTGCGGTTCAGCTCAAACTCTCCACGCTCGAAAATCTGTTCGGGCGTATAGGTTTCCAGCGGGATTTCCTGCGGGTTAAAGAGATTCTTTGTGAAGCGGCCCGTATCCTGCGTGCCACCGCACGCCCCCAATGCCGCAACAGCCACCAGTGTGACGGAAAGACGTCTTGCAGACCTTCCAAAACCCATCCTTGGCTATCCTTATTCTTCAACCACTTGCATATTACCCAAGGGTTTACCCCCTGTTTGCCCAACTGTTAGCACACAATTTACCGGTGCAAAACGCCCCATTTTCAATTTATAAAAAAGCCCCAAGCGCCGGCTTGGGGCTGTATCTGTTTTCAACGGGCAAACCCGCCCTACGCTACGGCTGGAATTTCGTCCCAAACCAGCCCGTGACCGGGCAAACGTGCGGCCTGTGCTGCGTCACATTCGATCAACCGCACCGCACCCGGCGTTGCGAAAAGCGCCCGCAGCAATGTGTTCGTAAGCGAATGACCTGCACGCACGCCCGTGTAATGCCCCAACAAAGGCGCACCGGCCAAAGCCAAATCACCCAATGCATCCAGCATCTTATGGCGCACAGGCTCATCCGCGTGGCGCAGCCCGCCGGGGCTGAGGACAGCATCGCCATCAAACACAACCGCGTTTTCCCCCGCCTCACCGCCAAGCGCCAGACCGTTGGCCTGCATCGCGTCCACATCCGCCTGACGGCAGAAGGTGCGGCTGTCACACAGTTCACGCGCGAAGGAGCCGTTGTTCATCACAAGCGACTTTTGCTGATGGCCGATGGCGGCATCGTCAAAATCAATCTCGAAATCAATGCGCAGCGTATTGGACGGGGCGATAGTGGCCCGCGCGTCACCGTCTTGCACGCTGACTTCCTTCAGGACCTCATAGGCCATGACAGGCACATGCAGCGACTGCACGCCGCGTGACATGATCCCGCGCACAAACGGCACGGCAGAGCCATCAAGGATCGGTACTTCGGGGCCGTCAATCTCGATCAGGGCGTTGTGGATGCCGCAGCCCGCAAGCGCGGCCATCAAATGCTCAACCGTGGACACCTGCAGCCCGCTGTCATTCTCCAGCTTGGTACACAAAGGAGAGCGGTTCACCGCATCCCAACGCGCCGCAATCATGCGGTCGCCCAGATCAACGTCGGTGCGTTTGAACCAGATACCGTGGTGGGGCGGCGCAGGGCGCACAGTCGCGGTCGCAGGTTTGCCAGAGTGCAAACCTTTGCCGGTAAAGCTGATCGCTGTTTTAACAGTATTCTGCACGCTACACACCTCGGGTACGGGGTCAGATTTCCATCTGATTAACCCTTAGATACGTCTGCACCCCCCAGCCTTCAAATCAATCATTGTAACCGACTGAAACATCCACGTAACAAACGGGCGCAATACCGCCGCCTCTACCCAAACCCCTTGTTACATAAGAAAAAAAGGCCACCCGAAGGCGGCCTCTTTCGTCACGATGTTGCGTGAATTAGTTCGCTTGACGACGCAAGAACGCGGGAATCTCGATGCGCTCCTGCTCCGGGTTTGCTTCCTGACGCGGCTGCGGCGCGGGTGCGCTGGCGGCTGCGGCACGCTGAACCGGCGGCTGCTGGCGTGCAGGCTGCGGCGCGGGTGCGCTGGCGCGTGGCTGGGCGTCGCCCTCTTGCGTGCCAGTCATCCGGTTGATCAACGAGTTGATGCCAAAGCGCGGACGCTCGCCCGTGGCGGGCTGGGCTTCGGCCGCTTGTTGCTGCTGCTGCTGTGGCGCTGGTGCAGGAGCCGCGGCAGGCGCAGGTGCTGCACGTTGGGCAGCGGCGCGCAGGCGGGCCATTGCTTCGGGCGACGGAGTGCCAGGTGTTGGCGCACGCGGTGCAACAAACTGCTCTGGCTCTGCTTCCAGCTGCTGTGGCTCCGGATCATAGGCTTCGGGCTCTGGCGTATAGGCCGGAGGCGGCAGATCGTCAGCTGCGTCTTGTACAGGCTCGAAGCGACGACCCGCGAACATATCGCGCTGTTCGGTACGGGCGGCTTGCTGAGGTGCCTCGTCAAAGAAGCTTGGCGCTTGCTCTTCCGCGGGCGCTGGCGCTGGCGCTGCTGCTGCAATCGGTGCCGCGACGGGCGCGGGCGCTTGCTCGACCTCGGCGGCCGGCTCAACTGTTTCAGTCGCCAAAGGGCGCGACATGGAGCGGCGTGGTACCGGCATATCCGTGTTCACATCCAGCGCATCAATACCAGTGGCCACAACGCTTACGCGCATCATGCCACCCAAACCTGCGTCCATGGTGGAGCCGACGATGATGTTCGCCTCTGGGTCCACCTCTTCGCGGATGCGGTTGGCGGCTTCGTCCAGTTCGAACAAGGTCAGATCGTCGCCACCTGTGATGTTGATCAGAACACCTTTCGCGCCGCGCAGGCTGATTTCGTCCAGCAGCGGGTTGGCGATTGCGGCTTCGGCAGCTTGGATCGCGCGATCTTCGCCTTCGGCCTCGCCTGTGCCCATCATGGCTTTGCCCATCTCGTCCATCACGGCGCGCACGTCCGCAAAGTCGAGGTTGATCAGGCCGGGACGGACCATCAGGTCTGTCACACCTTTGACGCCCTGGTACAGCACGTCATCGGCAAGCGAGAAGGCTTCGGTAAATGTGGTTTTCTCATTCGCCAGACGGAAAAGGTTCTGGTTCGGAATGATGATCAGCGTGTCGACGACCTTTTGCAGCGCTTCCACGCCGTCTTCGGCCTGACGCATACGCTTGGCGCCTTCAAACTGGAACGGCTTGGTCACGACACCAACGGTCAGCACACCCAACTCACGCGCAGCTTGCGCGATGATCGGAGCGGCACCCGTACCCGTGCCACCGCCCATACCGGCAGTGATAAAGCACATGTGCGCACCTGCGAGGTGGTCAACGATTTGCTCGATGCTTTCTTCGGCGGCTGATGCCCCGACAGAGGCGCGTGCGCCCGCACCCAGACCTTCGGTCACTTTAATGCCCAACTGAACGCGATTTTCGGCTTTTGCTTGCTGGAGCGCTTGCGCATCGGTGTTTGCAACAACGAAATCGACCCCCTCAAGGTTCTTGTCGATCATGTTGTTGACCGCGTTGCCGCCTGCCCCGCCCACACCGAAAACGGTGATGCGTGGCTTGAGATCTTCTTGTCCCGGCATAGAGAGGTTCAGAGTCATCGTGTGTCCGCCTGTTCTTTTTTCCCGCACCGCGCGGGTATTATTTGTCCCAATTTTTAACGACTTTAGACAAACCCGCCCGTGTCGTCACGCAAAAAAGGCTATTTTGGCCCCATATGTGGGCAATTTTTCGCCCATTCTTACCGCATTTTGGTTAACCCACCCCATCTGGGGGATCACCAGTTGTCCTTGAACCATTTCACGGCCCGTTTCAGTGAACGTGCGGGGTAGCGATCGGCGGGAATGTCGAAATCCCACCACTCGTCCTGTGGATTGGCTGCAAACAGCGCCAACCCCACAGCCGAGGAGAACCCCGGCCCTGTCGCCGCCTGCGGCAGGCCGTGCACGCGCAGCGGACGCCCAAGGCGCACCTGCTGGCCCAAAATCTTGCTCGCGAGCGCATCAAGGCCCGGAATCTGGCTGCCGCCGCCTGTCAGCACGATCTGCTGGCTGGGCAGATGGTCAAATCCTGCGGCATCCAGACGCGCACGGACTTCTTCCAGAATTTCCTCGACCCGCGGGCGCATGATGCCGATCAATTCGGCGCGGCTGGCAGTGCGGCGATCGTGTTCGTAATCGCCCGTCTCGCCGCCGATCTCGATCATCTCGCGGTCGTCCATGCCAGTGGCTTGCAGCCCGCCATAGAAGGTCTTGATCCGTTCGGCGTTGGCCGTCGGAACCTGCAACCCCATCGAGATGTCCGAGGTGATGTGATCGCCGCCCATGCGGATGCTGTCGGCGTAAATCATGTGCTTTTTGATAAAGATCGACACGCCTGTCGCCCCGCCGCCCAGATCAATACAGGCTGCGCCCAATTCCTGCTCGTCCTCGACAAGTGACGCGATACCAGAGACATAGGCCGACGAGGCAATGCCCGCCAGTTCAAGGTCACAGCGTTTGATGCAATAGGCCAAATGCTGGATCGCGGCGGCATCGACGGTCAGCATGTGCAGATCGACGCTCAGATCATTGCCAAGCTGGCCGCGCGGGTCAATCAACCCGCTGCGGTGGTCCAGCGCAAAGTTCACGGGCTGCGCGTGCAGTACCTCGCGCCCCTCACCGTATTCGGGCACATCGCAACTGCTCAGCACGCGGGCGACGTCGTCTTCGGTGACGACCTGATGCTCGAGCGAGATTTGCGCATCAAGGCCATAGCTGCGCGGCTCGGCCCCGGAGAAACACGCGATGACGTGGTCCACGCGGATGCCCGCCATCTTTTGTGCGGCTTGCAGGGCGGTACGAATGGCACGCTCTGTTTCGCCCATCGCGGCGATCTCGCCAAAGCGGACCCCGCGGGAGCGCGTGGTCGCAGCCCCGATCACACGGAACCCCGACTGACCCGCAAGCGATCCGATCTCGCCCTCTTCTTCCAGCTTGGCCGAACCGTCAAAGCGCAGCACAAGCGCCGCGATTTTCGAGCTGCCTACGTCAAGGATGGCCACCACACCGCGTTGCATCGCCAGTTTGCGCATTTGCCGCATCGTGCGCTGGCTGTCGTATAAATCGTTCATTTGTTCTTTGCCCTAAACGCTGCCTGTTGGGCCATCCGTTCTTCGGCGGCCTCGTTTGTCATTTGTACTGTGGGGCGGCCTTCCAGCCGCATGTCGACCCGCGCTATGTCGCGGCTCAGAATATCCTGTGCCTGATCCAGCGCGATCACGCGCTCCAGCGCCCGCAACGCATCCTTGGCAGGCAGCATGATCCGCTGTTCACGGTCGAGTACCACGTCCCAACGCCGCGCCCCGACGCGCACCAACCCGCGCAGCCGCTTGCCCAGCGGGCTGGCCGCTTCGATCAGCTCCAACGCTTGCGGCACATGGGCATCCGCCCCCTCGCCCGCGATCAGCGGCAGACCGGGGCGCGCATGGCGGCTGGTGGCGGCGGCGATGTAAAAGCCGTTCTCGTCGACCAAGGCCAACCCCGTCTCGTTGCGCCACAGCGCCACGGGCGTGCGCTGTTCGACATCCACCTGCAGCACGCCTCCGGGGCGGATGCGGACAGAGGCGGATTTCACCGCAGGAATTTCCGTGACCGTGGCCCGCATCGCGTCCAGATCCAGATCAAAGCTGGAAGTCGGGAAATCAAGCGGCAGACTTTCGCGGATATAGGTGGCAAGCTCGTCCTTGGCGCCGTCGATGGCCATCAGGTTGACCATGAATTCGGGGCGCTGCTGAATGCCTGCTTTTGTTTCGGCCACGCTTTGCGCGATGGCTTCGCGGCGCGCATCATTGGACAGATACACCGTGCCCGCCGTCAGCGTCAGGCAGAACGGAATGCCCGCCCGCAGCGCCAGACGGATGCCAGGCGTCAGCATCATCCGCTGCACCCGCCACGCCCAACGCGACGGCGCAGGATCAGCGCGGCCTGCTGTCTTTGGCTTGCGGGTCAACGGCCACATGATGCGTCCTCCACCATCCAGTGGCACAGCTGCGGAAAGCTGATGCCAACCGATTGCGCCTGTTCGGGCGATAGCGAAGTGCCCGTCATGCCGGGTTGTGTGTTTGTTTCGAGCAGGATCAAGCCGTCGGTGCCGCGTGCGGCATCCCAACGAAAGTCGGTACGGCTCACCCCGCGGCAGCCCAAGGCATTATGCGCACGCAGCGCATAGTCCAGACACAGATCAAAGATGTCCTGCGGCACGTCCGCAGGCACGATGTGGGAGGACCCGCCCTCTTTGTATTTGGCGTCATAGTCGTACCAGCCCGTGGTCACGATGTCGGTCACGGTCAGGGGGCGGTCGCCCATCACAGTTGTTGTCAGCTCGCGGCCCGGCGCGAAGGTTTCGACCATCACGGTGTCGGGCATATCGCTGTCCAGCTGTGGCGGGCCGTTGTTTTCGGTCTCGATCAGATACACCCCGACCGAGGAGCCCTCGTTATTGGGTTTCACCACATAGGGCGGCGCCATCACGTGACGCTTGCGTACCTCATCCGCCGCGACCAGCACGCTTTCGACCACAGGCAACCCGGCGGCGCGAAAGATGTCTTTGCTGCGCTGTTTGTCCATCGCCACGGCAGAGGCCAGAACGCCGGAATGGGTATAGGGGATTTGCAACCACTCGAGGATGCCCTGCACGCAGCCGTCTTCGCCCCAACGCCCATGCAGGCAGTTCAGGACCGCGTCCGGCTTTTTCTGCGCCAGAACGTCACAAAGATCAGGGCCTGCATCGACCTCGATCACATCAGTATAACCATATTCCCGCAGTGCGGCTGCGCATGCGCGCCCCGTATTCAGAGAGACCTCTCGTTCAGCCGAGGGTCCGCCCATAAGTACCGCCACTGTCGGGTTTGTCCTGCTCGACATAACCCAGTGCCTCAATGTCCCGGACCCGAAGGCCCTTCATTTTTATTATTCGGGCCTTTTTGACCCTTTATTTGTCGTTTGGTTGCCGCTTTTTGCGGCTTTCGCCCCTGCGCTTTGGCGTTACGTTTCGCCGATGCGCATAATTTCCCATTCTAGCGTAATACCGCAGGAATCGTAAACCTTTTTTCTCACCTCTTCGCCCAATCCTTCCAGATCGGCGGCGGTGGCATCGCCTGTGTTGATCAAAAAGTTCGCATGTTTGGGCGACATTTGCGCAGCCCCGCGCATGGCCCCTTTCATTCCTGCGTCCTGAATGACCTTCCACGCCTTGAGATCATGCACATCATCGGCACGACCGGTTGAGCTGAAACCCGCCGGATTGCGAAAGGTCGAGCCCGCGCTGCGATCTTTCGTGGGCTGCGTGGCATCGCGTTTGGCCAGCTGGTCCTCCATCCGCGCATGAAGCGCCGCCGCCTCTCCCGCAGGGGGGCGGAACGTGGCGCTGATCAGCACAGCACCCTCGGCCAAATCGCTTTGGCGGTACTGGAAATTGAGGTCTTGGGCCGTGAGGGTAATCACCTCCCCTGCCCGCGTGACCGCCTGCGCGCTGACAAAATGATCGGCCGTATAGGTGCCATAGCAGCCCGCGTTCATGCGCACAGCGCCGCCGATGCTGCCCGGAATGGTGCGCAGGAATGTAAGGTCCAGCCCCGCGTCCGCCGCCTTGCGGGCCACATGCGCGTCCAGTGCGGCAGCCCCTGCCGTGACGGTACCGCCGTCAATCTCGATCCCGTTAAAGCCGCGCCCAAGGCGGATCACAACCGCCCGCAGCCCGCCATCGCGCACAATGAGGTTAGAACCGACACCCATCGGGAACACTGCCACATCTTGCGGCAGATCACACAGGAAGCTTTGCAAATCGTCAACATCCGCAGGCTGGAACAGATAATCGGCAGGCCCGCCTACACGCAGCCAAGTCAGCTCGGAAAGGCTGCGCTGCGGAGTTAGCTTACCGCGTGGCGTTGGAAGAGTACTCATGACGGCTCTACCCGGCTGTCGCGAAACCGGCGCATGATGCGGCCCGCCAACCAGCCCGCAACAAACGCGCAAATCGCATAGATCAGCGCACCGGCATGGGCCGCCAGCGCGGGCGGCGACAACAGCTTTGCATCCAGCCCCAATATCATCCACGTCGCGTTCAGCGCCATGCCCACCAGCACGATCCCCAAAAACAGTTTGAACCGCCTGAAATAGCCCGCGTAGGCGCAGCCAAACATCCAAAGGGCGAGGCCCGGCACAAGAATATACAACATCAAAGTGTCACTCCACAGGGGTGCGGCGGACCACACCACGCAGCCAGCGGCCCAGATAGATCATCGGCCAACGCAGTACGGAACACCCCGCAACAAGGATCAGCAATCCGACCCACGGTCCGTGCTGTAGCACGATATAACCAAGGATCGGAATACCCACCGCAATCAGGATATAGGCATTGCGCCAGTGGTTGTCTTTGCTGGGCGTCATGGCCAGCACATTGGCCACCAGCGCCCACAGACATGCAAGAGTGAGAGACAGGCTCATTATTCGGGGATCTCCGGATGCTCGCCACGCAGCCGCGCCGCGATATAGCGTAGAGGGTTGCGGAACATGGACACGAACGCGGCAAAGCCCAAGACGGAATACACCCAGCCATGGTGCATCCCCGCCAGCACGATCAGCACAGGGGCCGCGATCAGCAAGACCAGCGCGGGATAGTACTGCCTGCGCACAGGCAGCATCGCCACACCGACAGAGGCGAAAACCCACGCAATTGAAAGCCAGATCACGGTCATGCCGCATCTCCGCGCAAATGGGGGAATACATGCCGCACCCAAAGTCCCAGCCCCGCGGCAGGCACAAGCCAGATGATGAGCTCTGCCATGATCCCGAGCGTGCGGGTGGTCATGCCGATCTCGATCATCGCGGTCATAACCTCGATGGGGCCCGCCCCTTCGAATGCGCCCCAAACGAGAAACAGAAAATACGGCGCGCTGAGCAGTGCAATAGCGACCAGCGCGACGATCTTGAGGGCTCGTGCATGCACCATGCGCACAACCAGCGCCACCGCGATAAACGGCAGCGACAAGATCACCAGCCGCATATGGTCGATGGTCACGCAGCGGCCCCTTTGAGTGCGCGCAGCGCATCAGGCAAGCCATTGGCCCAGCCGCTGATCGTACCTGCGCCAAGGCAGACAACCATATCACCGGGGCGGGCTTGCTCCGCCACAAGGCGGGCCAGATCTTCGGGGCCGTCCACACGGCGGGCATGGCGGTGGCCGTGCTGGATCAGCGCGGCCACAAGGCTGTCGCGGTCGGCCCCTTCAATCGGGTCTTCGCCAGCGGCATAGACATCCGTGATCCCAACGACATCACAGTCGTTAAAGCATGCGCAGAATTCATCGAAATGGTGGCTCAGACGCGAATAGCGGTGCGGCTGGTGCACGGCAATCACGCGGCCTTCGGTCGCTTGGCGCGCGGCTTTCAGCACGGCTGCAATCTCGACAGGGTGGTGGCCGTAGTCGTCAATGATCGTGACGCCGTCGACTTCACCCACTTTCGTAAAGCGCCGGTTAACGCCACCAAAGCCCTTAAGTGCTTCGCGAATTTCCTCGCCCTTCATGCCCAGATGCCGCGCCACGGCAACGGCAGACAGCGCGTTCGAAACATTGTGATCGCCCGGCATGGGCAGTTCACAATCCTTGATCACGATCTCTTCGTTCTGCAAATGGATGTCGAAATGCGCGACGCCTGCTTTGTAGTGCAGCCCCACCACACGCACATCGGCCTGCGCACTGAAGCCATAAGTCACGACACGGCGGTCGGTCAGCTTGCCCACAAGGCTTTGCACTTCCGCGTTGTCGATGCAGCAGACGGCGATGCCATAGAACGGGATGTTCGAGGTGAAGTCGAGGAAGCCCTGACGCAGGTTTTCGATCGTACCCCAGTGGTCCATATGCTCGGGGTCGATGTTGGTGACAATGGCGATGGTGGCGGGCAAACGGTTAAAGGTGCCGTCGCTCTCGTCGGCCTCGACGACCATCCACTCGCCCTCCCCCTTGCGGGCGTTCGAGCCGTAGGCGTGGATGATCCCGCCGTTCACAACCGTGGGGTCAAAGCCGCCCCCGTCCAGAAGGGCGGCGACCATGGTGGTGGTGGTGGTCTTGCCGTGCGTACCCGCAACGGCGATGTTGGATTTCAGGCGCATCAGCTCGGCCAGCATTTCGGCGCGGCGCACAACGGGCAAGCCCGCAAGGCGTGCGGCGTCCAACTCGGGGTTGCCCTTTTTGATGGCAGAGGAGATGACCACGACCTGCGCGTTCTCGATATTCTCGGCGCGCTGGCCCTCGAAAATCGTGGCACCCAATTCGGCCAGACGATCGGTGATCGGGGTGGATTTCAAATCCGATCCCTGCACCTGATAGCCATGGTTGAGCAAGACTTCGGCGATGCCAGACATGCCAATGCCGCCGATACCGACGAAGTGAATGGCGCCCACATCGGTGGGCAGTTTGGTGGCAGCGTTCATTGGCTTGGCTCCTTGGCGTGTAGGCTTTGCACCAGATCCGCGAGGGTCTCGGCCGCTTCGGGCTTGCCCAGACCCAATGCGCCGACAGCCATCTTTGTGGCGGCAGCGCCGTCTGCGAGAATCATCTGGATATATTCGGAAAGTGCTTCGGGTGTGGCTGCGGCCTCGTTGATCAAAACGGCGGCTTGTGCGTCGACCATGCCAGTTGCGTTGGCGGTCTGGTGGTCGCCCGCAGCAGCGGCAAAGGGGATGAGAATGGCAGGCCGCCCGATCACTGTCAGATCGGCAATGGACGACGCGCCAGAGCGGCTGATGACCAATTGCGCCTCGGACATGCGGCGCGGCACATCGTGGAAAAACGGCTGCACATCGGCGTTGATGCCGTGTTCAGCGTAATATTCGGACACGCGGGTGCCGTCCTCGTCGCGGGCCTGATGGCTGACGCGGATGTTGCGCAGCATGTCCATCGGCAGCGCGGCTATGGCAGGCGGGATCACATCGCTAAGGATACGCGCCCCTTGCGAGCCGCCCATCACCAGCAAATCCATCGGGTAGTCTCCGGGCGCGATATAGCCCGCGCCTGCCCGCTCCAACACAGCGGCGCGTACAGGATTGCCCACATGCACACCGTCGACCCCGTCGGGCAGCGGCGTGGGCCATGTGCCGCAGGCGACCGCATCGACGCGTTTGGCAAATATCTGGTTCACACGGCCCAAGACGCCGTTCTGCTCATGCAACATGCGCGGCAGGCGCAGCATCCACGACGCCCCCAGCGCAGGGATCGACGGGTAGCCGCCAAAGCCCACGACAACGCTGGGACGGTCGCGCAGCATCCCGAAGGCAGCAGACAGCGTACCGCCCAAAATGCGAAACGGCACCAGCGACTTGGCCAACAGACCACCACGCGCAAAGGTCGCACTGCTGATCTGCTCGATCTCGACGGCCTCCGGGAAGCCGCTGGTATAGCGGGCACCACGGGCATCGGTGCTGAGCTTGACGCGCCAGCCACGGGCTAGCATCACCTCGGCCAGGGCTTGGGCGGGGAACATATGCCCACCTGTACCACCGGCGGCGATCACCAACAGCGGGGCGCTCATGTCCGCCCCCGCGACAGCAATGCGCTGATCTCGCCCTGCGGGCGGGTACGGGTGAAGGCCAACAGCATTCCAAGGGCGATGCCCGAGGCAATAACGGACGAGCCGCCATAGCTGACAAAGGGCAGCGTCATGCCTTTTGCGGGCAGCAGGCGCACGGCCACGCCCATGTTGATCATGGCCTGAACGCCGAACATGCAGGCAAGCCCCGTTCCTGCAAGGCGAATGAAAGGATCACGCTCGCGCACCAGACGCAGCAAGGACCGCACGACCACAGAGGCATAGAGCGCGATGATGCACAGCACCAGCACCAGCCCGTATTCCTCGGCCGCGACGGCGATGATGAAATCCGTATGCGCATCGGGAAGCGACCACTTCACCTCCCCCTCGCCCACACCGACACCGAACAGGCCACCCTCGCGGATGGCGTTGGTGGCATAGCCCAGCTGCGTCGTCGGATCGACATCCACAGTCAGGAACCCGTCAATGCGGCGGGCAAAGTGTTCGGAACTGGAATAGGCCACCGTGCCCGCAACCACGACCATCGCGGCCATACCGACCAGCAGCACCATGGGCGCACCCGCCACGAAATACATCACACCCCAGCCAAACAGCACCAGACAGGCCTGACCAAAGTCGGGCTGCAACGCCAGCATCAGCACAATCGAGAGGCACAAGCCAAACGACCACGCCTTACCGGGCGGGCCGTTAATCTCAAGATTGGCGGCCATCATCCATGCGGCAACAACAACAAAACCGGGCTTCAAAAACTCGGACGGCTGCACAGAGGCAAAGCCAAGGCTGTACCAGCGCACGGCACCCTTGCCGAAATCGGTCCCGAAAAAGGGCAACATCATCAGCGCGGCAAACGCGATGGCAAAGCCCACCACCGCCAGACGCCGCACCATTGTGGGCGACAGCATCGAGGTGAACATCATCACCATCATCGCCAGCGTGCCAAACACCGCCTGACGCGTCACATAGTGGAACGGCTCAAACCCGTTCTTTTCCGCCAACGGAGGAGAGGCCGCGAGCCCCAGCAACATGCCGACACCAAAGAGCATCAGGATGCACGAGAGCGCCCATTTATCGAGCGTCCGCCACCATTTGGGGAGGATTGGTTCGCCATCCCGAATGGGAACTGCGCCATAAACCATTTCTGTCATGGGTACGTGCCTTACACTGCCTGTCCGCCCCCTTTGCGGGGGTCTAGAGGCCAGTATAGCGCGAAAAGACCAGCGCGGCTAGTAATATCAAGGCTATTTGCAGGCTAATTTCAGGTACGAGGTCAGCAGTCGTTTACGCAAGATGCCGTTTTGGCAGCTTATGCCGAGCTTGGGTAGCGCCAACAACCCGTTGTTGCGCCCCCCCCCCCCGCCGCACCATGCGCCCCGCTTTCCTCACCCTGCCCTTCACAGCAACCCCATACCACAGGTCCGATAAAGGCGGCCCACGACAAACAGGCACTCAATTGCGCCATCTGACCTGCGACGCCCCGCCGCAAACCCCGTCACAAACACTTGACCCCCCGCCCGCGGTCAGGCACCTGCATCGCTCATGGAATTTGATACAGCGATCATAGGCGCAGGGGCTGCCGGCATGATGTGCGCCGCCCATCTGGACGGGCGCACGCTGCTGGTGGATCACGCAAAGGCTCCGGGCGAAAAGATCCGCATATCGGGCGGCGGGCGGTGCAATTTCACCAACCTCTATACCGACGCAAATGCGTTCATCTGCACCAACCCGCATTTCCCTAAATCGGCCCTCGCCCGTTATACCCAGTGGGATTTCATCGCATTGGTCGACGCCTACGGCATCGCATGGCACGAGAAAACGCTGGGCCAGCTGTTTTGCGACAACTCGGCCAAAGACATCATCGCCATGCTGCGCGGGCTGATGGATGCCCGCGATGTGGCGCTGCATCTGCAAACCTCGATTTCGGATGTGGTACATCATGGCGATCACTACACCTTCACGCTGCACAAGGACGGCAACAGCCGCCCCGCCCGTGCGCGCCGTCTGGTGATCGCCACAGGCGGCAAATCCATCCCCAAGATGGGGGCAACGGGATTTGCCTATGACATCGCCGCGCAATTCAGCCTGCCCGTGACGGCCACGCGCCCCGCGCTGGTGCCCTTCACCTTTGCCGATGGCCGCTTTGCCGAGATCTCGGGCACGGCCACGCCCGCCCGCATCCGCGCCAATGGTCCCGAGTTCGAGGAAGCGCTGCTGTTCACCCACCGCGGCCTCTCCGGCCCTGCGGTTCTGCAAGCCTCGTCTTATTGGCAAGAGGGCGAAGTGGTCACCCTCAACATCGCGCCCGACGACATGTACGAGAGCCTGCGCACACAGCGCCAGACCTCGGGCCGCAAGAATTTCACGACCGAGCTGGCCCGCCACCTGCCCGCCCGTCTGGTGGACCATCTGGCAGGGCTGTTCGATCTAAGCGGGAACCTTGCGGATTGGTCCGACAAGCGGCTTGGCGCATTGATAGACGCCTTGCGCCAGTGGGAGCTGACGCCAAACGGAACCGAAGGCTACCGCACCGCCGAAGTCACCCTTGGCGGGGTGGATACAGATGCGCTGAGCGCGAAGACGATGGCCGCCAAGGACCAGCCCGATTTGTACTTCATCGGAGAGGCTGTGGATGTGACGGGCTGGCTGGGGGGCTACAACTTCCAATGGGCCTGGGCCTCTGGCATGGCGGCAGCAGCCGCGCTCAATACCGAAGCGAAGAGCGCCGAAGGACAGCGATGAGCGCCCCCAGCTATCCGATATGCGCTTTCACCTGCGCTGCAAAATCATCGCCGCGCTTCTCGAAACTGTCATATTGGTCAAAACTCGCCGCCGCAGGGGCCAGCAGAACCACGTCCCCCGCTTCGGCCTCGGCAATCGCTTGGGCCACAGCACGCTCCATCGTGGTGCAGACCTCCGCCTCGACTTCCAGCTGCATGGCAAAGCCCGCCGCCTCGCGGCCGATTACGTAGGCTTTGCGCACAGTCTGTCCTGCATCCGCCAGCCCCTCGAGGCCGCCTTCCTTCTCCAAACCACCGCAAATCCAACGGATGTTCTTGAACGCCGCCAGCGCCTTGGCCGCAGAATCCACGTTGGTGGCCTTGCTGTCGTTCACAAACCGCACGCCGTCTTTCTCGCCAATCGTCTGGCTGCGGTGCGGCAGGCCGCCAAAGCTGTGAAAGGCGACCTCAATCACTTTCGGGGCAATCCCCAGCGCACGGCACGCGGCATAGGCGCTACAGGCGTTCTGGTGGTTATGCTCGCCGGGCAGACCCGCAACGCTGCGCAGGTCAATCGACGCGGCCTGTTTGCCATTGCGGTATTCGCTCAGGAAGCCCTTTCGCGCAAACACCTGCCAGCCCTTGCCCGTCAGCTTACGCGCTACACTCACGCGGATCACGCGGTCATCGACCGCCCCCTCGCTCAGCTGCCCCGCAAGGAACGCGCCCTCCTTCTCATCCACGCCGATCACGGCGCGGTCGGGACCGCCTTCGGCGAACAAGCGCCGCTTGGCCGCGAAATAGCCGCCCATGCCTGCGTGCCTATCCAGATGATCGGGGCTTAGGTTGGTGAAGACCGCCACATCGGGCGTCAGGCTGCGGGCCAGATCGGTCTGATAGCTCGACAGTTCCAACACGACCACACCGCCCGAGGGCGCAGGCTCGATATCCAGCACACCGCGCCCGATGTTGCCCGCAAGCTGGCTGTTGCGGCCCGCATGTTCCAGAATGTGGTGGATCAGCGCCGAGGTGGTGGATTTCCCGTTTGATCCGGTCACTGCCACCACACGGGGCGCCACATCAAACATATTCCAGTCCGACGTCGCGAAACTCTGGAAGAACAGCCCGATGTCATTGTCCACAGGCACCCCAGCCGCCAAAGCGGCGGCGATCACCGGATTGGGGGCGGGATATAGATGGGGGATACCGGGGCTGACAATCAGCCGCGCAATGTCGTCGAACGCGCCCTGTTTGGTCAGCTCGACACAAGCGAAGCCCTCGGCCTCGACTGCCTCGCGTGCTCGGGGGTTGTCGTCCCAGCACACCGCCTCGGCACCGCCTGCGCGCAACGCCCGCGCCGCCGAGAGGCCCGAGCGCCCCAAGCCTAAAACCGCCACGCGGGCTCCTTGCATGCCCTGAACTGGTATCATCGCGCGTCTCTCCCTACCGCTCACGTACATCCTTGCCAGAGATTCCGCGCCGCTTCAACGTGGACATGGTGCAGGGGGCGGACCAAACGGCGGGAACAAAAACCGCAAGCGGCAGGATCAGGGCCGCTTGGCCACAAACAACTCAAGATTGCCCGCAGACTTCACCGAAGTCAGAGGATCCGCCGCCATCACAGCCAAAGCTTCGCGAAACAGCGTCTGTCCTGCTGGATAGCTTCCGAGGTTTTAAAGTGCTTACGCAGCCCTCAGCGCACCTTCAGCGTCGCCAGCCCGATCAGCGCCAGAATCAGCGAGATGATCCAGAAGCGGATGACGATCTGCGGTTCGGCCCAGCCCTTTTTCTCATAGTGGTGGTGGATCGGTGCCATCAGGAACACGCGCTTGCCTGTGCGTTTGAAATAGAGGACTTGGATAATGACCGAGAGCGCCTCGACCACGAAGAGGCCCCCGACGATGCCAAGCACAAGCTCGTGTTTTGTGGCCACGGCAATCGCGCCCAAAGCCCCCCCAAGGGCGAGCGAGCCTGTATCGCCCATAAACACCGCCGCAGGGGGTGCATTGTACCACAAAAAGCCAAGGCCGCCCCCAAAGATGCCAGCGGTAAAGATCAACAGCTCGCCCGTGCCTTCAACGTAATGCACGTCCAGATAATTGGTGAAATCCACGCGGCCCACGACATAGGCGATCACACCCAGCGTGCCCGCCGCAATCATCACAGGCATAATCGCCAACCCGTCAAGCCCGTCAGTCAGGTTCACCGCATTCGCCGCGCCCACGATCACGATCATCGCAAAGGGCACAAACAGAAAGCCGAGGTTGATCAGCGTATCCTTGAACACCGGCAAAGCCAGATGGTTTTGCAGCATCTCTGGGTGATACTGCGCGGCCCAAAAGCCTGCGATGCCTGCGATAACAAAGCCAAGCAGCAGGCGGATCTTTGAGGATACACCTGCAACCGTTTGCTTGCTCACCTTGGCGTAATCATCAGCAAAGCCAATCGCTGCAAAGCTCATCGTGACGAAAAGCACCATCCAGATGAAGGGGTTGTCCAACCGCGCCCAGAGAAGGGTCGAGGTCAGAAGCGCGCCCACAATCAGCAGCCCGCCCATGGTGGGTGTGCCTGCCTTGGCAAAATGCCCCTCGGGGCCGTCATCGCGGATCGGCTGACCCTTGCCTTGAGTACGGCGCAGCATGTTGATGAGCGGCAGGCCGAACAGAAAGCCAAAGATCAGCGCGGTCAGAAATGCGCCGCCAGCACGGAACGTGATGTAGCGGAACAGGTTAAAGAAATCACCGCCATCCGACAGCAGGGTCAACCAATAGAGCATACATCGTCCTTACAAATCTTAACGGCGCGGCCACCACATCTTGTGGCTGCGCCTCAAACTTCTTCCCCATCGGGGGTTCACACATCGGTTATCGGATGACCCATTTTGCGCATGGCGTCAACGACTGCGCCCAATTTCATGCTAAGCGAGCCTTTGGCAAGCACCACATCGCCTGCGTCGATACGGTCGCGCAGCCCTTGGCACATCTCGTCCGAGGTCTCGGTCCAAAGCCCGCGCTTTTGCTCGGGCAGCAGATCATAGAGCGCACGCATCAGCGGGCCTATGCAATGGATCACGTCGATGTCTTCCACCGCTGGCAAATGCGCGATGCCCGCGTGCAACGCGACTGCGTCTTCGCCCAATTCCTTCATATCGCCCAGAAACGCGATACGGCGGCCCTTGCCAATGCGGCCCACACCATCGGTGGTTTGCGCGCCTGCCAGCACCTCCAGCGAGGCGGCCATCGAGGTCGGGTTGGCGTTATAGCTGTCGTCGATCAGCGAGAGCCGCTGTTGCGCTTCGACAGGGTCAAGCTGGATCACTTCGCGCAGGCCGCGCCCTTTGTAAGGGGTCCATGTGCCCAGCACGGCAACGGCTTGGGCCAGATCAGCGCCGATGGCCTGAACCACGGCCAAGGCCCCCAGCGCGTTCATCGCAAAATGCCGCCCCGGCGTGGCGAGCTTGAACAGCAGCGGCTTGTCGTCCACTTCGGCCTGCACCACGGTAGTATCACCCTGAATGCTGAGGGTCTTTAGCTTCCAGTCAAAGCCGTTCTCGCCAAAGGCGATGCCGTGCAGGCGCTTGTCATGGGTTTTCGCAGCCAAAATCGCCGAAGTCTCGACATCCGCGTTATAAACCGCAGGCGCGCCGATGGGCAGGCTGTCGAAAATGCTGGCTTTCTCGAGCGCGATGCCGGTGATGTTGTCGAAGGCCTCAAGGTGGGCGGCGGCAACGGTGGTGATCAGCGCGGCATGAGGCTGTGCCAAGGTGGTCAGGGGCAAGATCTCTCCGGGGTGGTTCATGCCCATCTCGATGATTGCGTATTCCGTATTCGCAGGCATCCGCGCCAGCGTCAGCGGCACGCCCCAGTGGTTGTTATAGCTGGCGACAGAGGCATGGGTGCGCCCTTGTGCGCTCAGCATGGCAAGCATCATCTCCTTGGTCGAGGTTTTCCCGACCGAGCCCGTGATGCCGATCACGATCGCATCGGTGCGCGCACGGGCCGCAGCGCCCAAAGCCTCTAGCCCCTTCAGCACGTCGTCCACAATCAGCAATGGCGCATCCGCGCTCACGCCTTCAGGCACGCGGGAGACAAGCGCCGCCCCTGCCCCGCTCTCCAAGGCTTGAGCCACAAAGTCGTGCCCGTCCCGTGCGGCCTGCAAGGCGACGAACAGATCGCCTGCCTCAATCGTTCGCGTGTCAATCGACACCCCGTCAACGGCCCAATCACCGACCGCTTTGCCGCCTGTCGCTTCGGCGGCCTGCGCTGCTGTCCAAAGGCTCATGCCAATCTCCCGTCAAGTGCCGCGACTGCAACGCTGGCTTGTTCTACATCATCAAAGGGCAGCACATCGTCGCCAACGGTCTGGCCCGTCTCGTGGCCCTTGCCCGCGATCAACAGCGCGTCGCCCGCACCAAGGCTGTCGACCCCGCGCAGGATGGCTTCGGCGCGGTCGCCCACTTCCACGGCCCCCTCGCAACCTGCCAGAACGGCGGCGCGGATGGTGGCGGGGTCTTCGGAGCGGGGGTTGTCGTCGGTAACGATGACGCTGTCGGCATTCTGCGCCGCCGCTTCCCCCATCAACGGGCGTTTGGCCGTGTCACGGTCACCGCCCGCGCCCACGATGGCAACCAAGCGGCCCATCACATGCGGGCGCATCGCCGCCAGCGCGGTGGCCACGGCGTCAGGCGTATGGGCATAATCGACAAAGACCGCCGCCCCGTTGTCACGGGTCGCGGCCAGCTGCATACGGCCCCGCACGGTTGTCAGATGCGGCAGCGTATCGAAGACATCGGCAGGGTCCGCGCCACAAGCGATCACCAGCCCGCAGGCCAGCAACACGTTATCCGCCTGAAACCCGCCAATCAGGTTAAGCCGTTTTTGAAAGGCCTTGCCGCGCCAGTCAAACCGCAGGTCCTGCCCCGTTGCATCAAACCGCTGACCGATCAGGTGCAGATCACCCCCATCGCGCCCGACGCTGATTACATTACACCCCCGCGCCCGCGCAATCGCCGCCATCTCGACGCCGCGTGGATCATCAAGGTTGATCACAGCCGAGCCATCCTCGGGCAGAACCCGCGCAAAAAGGCCCGCTTTGGCGTCGAAATAGGCCTCGAACGTGTGGTGATAATCAAGGTGGTCTTGGGTAAAGTTGGTAAAGCCTGCAGCCTTGAGCGTCACACCGTCAAGGCGGCGCTGGTCCAGCCCGTGGGAGGACGCCTCCATTGCGGCGTGGGTGATGCCGTTGGCGGCTGCTTCGGCCAAGGTGCGGTGCAATGTGATAGGCTCTGGCGTTGTGTGTGCCAGTGGTGCCGTCCATGCGCCCTCGACCCCTGTGGTGCCAAGGTTGACGGCAGCCAGCCCCATTTCGATCCAGATCTGGCGCACGAAGGTGCTGACGGAGGTTTTGCCATTGGTGCCAGTCACGGCGATCATGGTTTTGGGCTGCGCCCCCGACCACAGCGCCGCCGTGCGGGCCAGAACCTCACGCGGGGCGTCTGTGACGATCAACGCAGCGCCTGCCGCGCGGATCGCGTCGCCTGCGATTTGCGCGCCTTCGGCATCTGTCAAAATCGCAATCGCGCCCTTTTCAAGTGCCATTGGCACAAACTCGGCCCCGTGGACCGTGCTGCCCGGCATGGCGGCGAACAGAGTGCCGGTTTTGACCCGCCTGCTGTCGACTTCAATACCGGAAATCTCGGCGTTCTCAAACCCTGCGGCCATCAGCCCCAATGAATTCAACGAGGTGCTATGGGGCGTGGACATGGGGCGAATACTCTGCCGTTAGTTGCTACTGGTTAGCGTTATACCAGTGACACCTGCGGGGGCAATGGCCGGACGCATCCCCAACAAGGGGGCGACACGGCGGATCATCTCGGCGGCGACGGGCACGGCGGTCCAGCCTGCGGTGCGGCGCGGCTTGCCGCTGGAGGTCTCGACAGGTTCGTCCAGCGTCACGATCAGCACATAGCGCGGGTCATGGGCGGGAAACATCGAGGCAAAGGTCGTGATCGTCTTGTCCTTATAATATCCGCCGCGTGCCTTGGGCTTGTCCGCTGTGCCGGTTTTGCCCGCCACGAAATAGCCCGGCACCTCGGCAAAGGAGGCCGTGCCGTCTTCGCCCACAACCACATCGCGCAACATCCGCCGCGCGGCGGCGGCGACATCGCTGCGCATCACACGTTCGCCTTTTTGCGGGCCCGATTGCTTTAGCAACGTCGGCTTGACCGCCCGCCCGCCATTGGCAATCGCGGCGTAGCCTGCGGCCAGATGCATCGCGGTGGTGGATATGCCGTGGCCATAAGAGATCGTGACCGCCGACAGATCGGTATACCGCTGGGGCAGCAGGGGACGCCCGCCCGACGCTTCGACAATCTCGAAGGGGGTGCGCTCGAACAAGCCCAGCTTGGCCAGAAATTCCTTTTGCCGCTCTTTGCCGATCATCAGCGCCAGACGGCCCGTGCCACGGTTCGAGGATTTCTCGATGATCTGGCTCACGCTGATTGTGCCGTAGTTGTGGTTGGCAAATTCGCCGATTTTGTGCCCGCCGACTTTCATCGGGCCTGCGGTATTGATCATCGTATTGGCGTTGACCAGACCCAGCTCCATTGCTTGGGCGGCCGCAAAAATCTTGAAGGTCGAGCCAAGCTCGTACACGCCCTGAACCGAGCGGTTGAACAATGGGCTGTCAGACGGGTCGCCCTCAACCGCGGGACGGGGGCGGTTGTTTGGATCAAAACTGGGCAGTGACGCCACGCTGACGACCTCGCCTGTGTGTACGTCCATCAGGATCGAGGTCGCGCCCTTGGCGTTCATCAATTTCATGCCACCCTCCAGCACACGCTCGGCGGCGGCTTGGACCGACAGATCAAGGCTCAGCTCCAGCGGTTTGCCCGCATTGGCGGGGTCGCGCAGGTAGTCGTCAAAGTACTTCTCAGCCCCCGCAATGCCGATGACTTCGGCCGCACGCACGCCTTCGCGGCCAAAGCTGGCACCGCCCATGATGTGCGCGGCCAGCGGGCCGTTAGGAAACAGGCGCATGTCGCGCGGCGCAAACAACAGACCCGGATCACCGATGTCATGCACGGCCTGCATCTGCTCGGGGCTGATTTTCTTTTTGACCCACAGGAACTTGCGCTTGCCGGTGAAGTCCTTGATCAGGCGTTCTTCTTTGAGGTCGGGGAAGATTTCTGCCAGCTTTCTGGCAGCACCTTCGGCGTCGATCAGATGCGGCGGCTGCGCATAAAGCGCATGTGTATCCAGATTGGTCGCAAGGATGCGGCCATTGCGGTCAACAATATCGGCACGCGTGTTGGCGATGATCGAACCCGGCGCATGTGCGCGCGGCTCAACAGGGTCCGAGACAGCCAGCAGGCCCATACGGGCCCCGACAACGGCAAAGGCGCAGAAAAAGAACACACCCAACACCAGCAGGCGGCCTTCGGCGCGGTTGCGGTCGGCATCGCGCATCTGCTCGTGGCGGATGCGGCGGTTCTGGTTTTCGATGGCGTCGGGGTTTTCACCGCTGGCGCGGGCCGACAGGATACGCGCCAGCGGGCGCAGAGGCGTGCGGATCATAGCGGATCCTCCGCGTTCATCGACGACACATCGACAGGATTGGTGATCGGCAGCAAATCGGGCGCGGGGTATTGCACCTCGTCCGCTTGGCCGAACTGGTCGGGATGCAGCGGCAGCAGTTGCAGCCGCTCAAAGTTCAGCTCTGCCAGATCGCGCAGACGGTCGGGGCGGTTCTGATATGCCCATTCGGCGCGCAGCACAGCCAGACGCGCATGGGCGTCGCGGATTTCTGCGTGCAGCTTGTCGGTTTCGTTCAGGGCCGCTTGGGTCGCGTAGTTTTCGCGGTAGGCCCAGAAGGCCAAACCGATCACACCCAAAGCTGTCAGCACATAGATCACTGATTTCATTTGCTCTTCCCCCTCATCATCGGCATTCCGATGGCTTTTGCCTCAATGCTGCCCGCAGGCGCATCCGTGCGCGTGGCAACCCGCAGCTTGGCGCTGCGGCTGCGCGGGTTTGCCTCTAACTCATCCGCATCCGCGCTGATCGCTTTGCGCGATTTCAGCGTGAACTGCGGCGCGTCCTGTTCAATCTGCGGCGCAAAGCGGTTGGCGTTGCCCCCTGCCCCCGCACGCGCCGTGAGGAAGCGTTTGACCATGCGGTCCTCGACCGAGTGGAATGTGACAACGGCCAATTGCCCACCGGGCCTCAAGGCCCGCTCGGCGGCCATCAGCCCTTCCCACAACTCGCCGTATTCGTTGTTCACAGCGATGCGCAGCGCCTGGAACGTGCGCGTGGCGGGGTGGCTTTGATTGGGCTTGGGACGCGGCAGGCAGCTCTCGACCAGTTTGGCCAGCTCTAGCGTGCGGGTGAAGGGCGCATCCGCACGGGCCAAAACAATCTTTTTGGCGATGCGGCGGCTGGCGCGTTCTTCACCATAGAGGAATATGATATTGGCGAGGTCTTCTTCGGAGGAGGTATTGACCAAATCAGCGGCACTTGGCCCGTCTTGCGACATGCGCATATCCAGCGGGCCGTCGCGCATGAAGGAAAACCCACGCTCGGCCAGATCAAGCTGCATGGAGGAGACGCCAAGGTCCAGCACCACACCGTCAAGATCGCTGGCGTATTCGTCCATCTTCGAGAAGACACCGTGCTGCATGACCAAACGGTCGCCGTAGTCCCCTGCCCAAGGCTGCGCCATCTCGAAGGCCAGCGGGTCACGGTCAACGGCAATCACGCGGGCAGCGCCTGCGTCCAGAAAACCACGGGTATAGCCGCCCGCCCCGAATGTGCCGTCCAGCCACGTGCCCTGCACGGGCGATACAGCCTTCAGGATCGGGTCAAGCAGGACAGGAATATGGGGGGAGGTCTCGGTGGCAGCCATGACGCTCACGCTCCGACGGGTCCGTCGAGGAACTGCATCGGATCAAAGTCCTCTGGCAACTCGTCCAGCCACGCTTCTTGCTTGGCACGCTCTTCGGTGTCGTAGGTTTCGGGCTGCCAAATCTGGAAGGTGTCACCCATCCCGATAAAGAAGGCTTCTTTGTCCAGATCAATCTTGTTGCGCAGTTTGGCGGGCAGAACGAGCCGTCCGGTTTCATCGACAGTCGTGGGAAACGACTGCCCGTGAAACAGGGCTTGCAACATCTTACGCTCCATTGAACCACGCGGCAGGGCGTCGATCTTGTCGTCCACCTCTTCAATCGCGGCCATTGTATAGACTTCGAGATAGCTGCGGCGGTGGTCGCCGTACACAATGACCAACTCAGGGGTTTCGCCAGCCTTCCAGTTCGGGTCAGATGCCTCCAACACACGCCGAAAAGAGGCTGGTATGGATACCCGCCCCTTTGTGTCGACTTTGTTGTGGCTTTCGCCTCTGAACCTTCGGCTCACGTGTTTTGTCCCTTTGTTACGCTGCTGCGTATAAGTGTCTGCCTGCCTGCATCTGCCTGATGCCTCTGTCGTATTGGCCGCGCCTCTGACGGGTGCATGGGCCTAAAAGTAAAAAGGGCGGATTGATCTGCTGCCACTGATCAACCCGCCGCTTTATTCCCGCTGTGCGGGGAAGTCCGACTGCGCGCGCCACCTGGGGGGATGTCTGCTCGCCCGCGCGCCGGATCTCTTGGTCTGATGAAAATCGAGGCCTGTATGAAACCTGCTAGAGTTTTTTATTTTTGGGGTCGTTTGGTGCCCCGTGTCTCGTTCTCATCTGATGCAATAAGGGATACGATGGGAAATCATGGGCGTCTACAATTATTTTTCCTAAAATCCACTTCATCTTGTTTTCAGCAGGTCCAGAAAACAAGATATAGAGCAAAATTCAGCAGGATTTTAGCCTAATTGGTGGTTAACGAACCAACGCTCACTACATATGGACAATCCATCTGCACCCAACTCTTTCCCACAAATTCCCAATTAATTTGCAGCCGAATGTCTGCGCCGCCGCATGTTTTTGATTTGTTCTCACCCAACCCGCGTCCGCACTGCCGAATCCGACCTATCGGACCCCATTTCCCACAAAGATTCGCCCCTTGGCCCCGACGCATTCCCCCTACTGCCCATAAATTCCCATGACCCATCCCATGATTTCCCATGACGGTGCCGCCCGTCGCGCCGATGACCCATTTTCAGCACACCACACCGCCATCCCTACCCTGCTGCCTTGAAAATAGACGGCCAAGGCGTCACACTGGACCTCCCAATATCAAACCGAGTTCCCAGTGATCACCGCACGCAGCCTTTTGCAAAATGCCATTCTGCTTTTGACCCGCAATCCGAAGAAAACGGTAACCGTTGTCGCGCCGGCTTTGGTATTGATGCTGGGTGTGGGTATCCTGACGGCGCTGCTGGCGCCTGATGTTCTGGCTGCAAACGCCAACACGTCCGACTTCAGCTTTCTGGCGGACGGGCCCGTGCCCTTGCTGCTGGTTGCGGGTTTTGTGCTGAGCTATGCGCTGATGGCAATCTTGTGGCACCGCCACACGCTGGCCGACCGCCCTGCCCGCCGCCCGATGAGCGCGATGCTTGTCATGGGGTATCTGTGGCGGGTGCTGGCCTTGGCGCTGATCCAGCTGGTCGCAAGCCTTGCTATTATCATGCCGCTTCTCATCGTGACCGAGACAGGCGACGGTGCCGCGCGCCCGCCTGCGCTGGTCTCGATCCTGATCACGACATTCACGACGCAAATCATTTTGCTGTGGTTCTCGCTCAGGCTCAGCCTGATCCTGCCGGCCGCCGCGCTGGGTAAGCCAATGCCGCTGGCGCACAGCTGGCGGCACACCGATACGATTGCACGGCCCTTATGGGGTGTCGCGGCGGCGCTGGCGCTGGTGAACACTGGCTTCACCGCGATTACCACCTTTATACAGCCCACCGCGCCCAGCTATGCCGTCGCGGTTGAGCTGCCTATCCATATCATAGAGGGGCTGCTGATTTTCAGCGTCCTGACCACACTCTATTCTATACTGGTCCAAAAAGACGGCTCCAGCGCGGCCTGAGCTTTAGGCCATCCCACCCTTGATCAACCCTTCGGCAATGCGCGCATAGGCTTGCGCCATCGGGCTGTCGCCTGCCGCGATCGGTGTGCCACCATCGCCCGCAAGGCGCGTCTCCAGATCAATCGGCAGCGTGCCCAGCAACGGAACGCCCATCTGCGCCGCCTCTGCCGCGACACCACCCTGCCCGAAAATCTGATGCTCGGCCCCGCAGTCGGGGCAGACAAACATCGACATATTCTCGATCAGGCCCAGGACAGGCGTTTTGAGCGTACCGAACATATCAAGCGCCTTGCGCGCATCAATCAAGGCCACGTCCTGTGGCGTGCTGACGACAATCGCGCCCGAAAGCTCCGACTTGGTACACAGGGTCAGCTGCACATCGCCTGTGCCGGGTGGCAGATCGACCAGCAGCACGTCCAGCTCACCCCACTCTACCTGCCCCAACATCTGTTGCAGCGCGCCCATCAGCATGGGACCACGCCAGACGACGGCTTTGCCCTCTTCCATCATGAACCCGATCGACATGAGCGTGACGCCATGGGCGTGCAGCGGGATGATCGTCTTGCCATCGGGGCTGGCGGGTTTCTTGTTCACCCCCATCATGCGCGGCACACTGGGGCCGTAGATATCCGCATCAAGCAAGCCGACCTTGCGCCCCTGTTTGGCCAAGGCCACGGCGATATTGGTACTGACCGTGGATTTGCCCACGCCCCCCTTGCCCGAACCGATGGCAATGATGCGCTTGACGCCGCTTG
Organism: Sulfitobacter aquimarinus; assembly: GCF_040149565.1. Taxonomy (NCBI): domain Bacteria; kingdom Pseudomonadati; phylum Pseudomonadota; class Alphaproteobacteria; order Rhodobacterales; family Roseobacteraceae; genus Sulfitobacter; species Sulfitobacter aquimarinus. The sequence goes on along the minus strand of NZ_JBEFLO010000005.1, from coordinate 29,532 downwards.
GCTTGGTCGGGCCGTCCTGAGGCTTGGGGTGGCCACCGACCTTCAGGCTGGGCGGAGCGGCAGGTTTCGCCGCAGGCCCATGCGCGGTGAGCGCGACCGTCGCTTGTGTCACGCCGTCCAGCTCTGCCACGATCTTTTCCGCCGCATCACGCAGCGGGCCCATCGCCTTGGCCACATCCGCATTCGGAGCCTCGATCACAAAGCGCACGACAGTTCCATCAACCGTCAGCGCCCGCACCAGATCATGTGCGATAATACTGCGCCCGTCGGGCAGGTTCAGCCGTTCCAGCGCTGCGGTGACATCTTCTTTGGTTACGGACATTGCACACTCCCCTTGTTTCCCCTGACATCGCAGATTGAGCGGAAACCGCAAGCAAATGCACCGCAGCAAAGCACAGGCGGGGTCGTGACGGGCGAATGCCTAAATATTCAGCAAACACGCTTATGCAAAGAATGCATAGCCGCATTGCAGAAAATTAATTTGTGCAACTGCAGCAAATGGGGGTATACAAGCTATGAAAGCAATCCTCCCGATGGTTTTCTAAACTTTTTAAGTGACCTCCACCTCCTCCCGGAGTGATCTTAGTTTTTACGGCGGCGACTTCTCCTCCCTGAAGTCGTCGCCATTTTTTTATCCTGTAGTTGAATCGTGAAACCTGACGTAGGGTCATTTTTTACAATTCATAAACAACGGGTTGCGACAAATTGTGCATATGCAGAAAATGCATAGCCGCATTGCAGCATTACCTATTGTCCGATCGGGTCATCGTCATACATAACAGTCACAACAAGACGCAAACAACGATGAGAAGAGAGCAACATGGCTTATTTCAACGACACAATCGCATCCGCACAACCACGCCGCATCGCAGCATTTTTCGACGCAATCGCGCTGAAACTGCGCCAGCGCAAAGTTTACAACCAGTCCCTGAACGAACTGTACACACTGACAGACCGCGATCTGGCCGATCTGGGCATGTGCCGCGGTGACTTCCGCCGCATCGCACGCGAAGCTGCTGAACAGACTACATAAATTCGAATTGCTTGCGGGAACGTCCTCCCACTGAACCGCAGGTAAGCTGGCACATCGGCAGAGTCTCACCTCCCTGATGACCCCTTTGTGCCAAAAGCTGCGCCTTTCCTTCCTCCCATTTGGAAGGGTGCACTTAACCAAAGCGGCGGCCCCTCCTCCCAGGGGTCGCCGTTTTACGTTTTCGGGGCGACTTCCAACAGATCATCGGGCTGTCAGTCAAGCACTTCGCAAATACGGGCAAGTGTTTCGAGCCGCACACCTTTGACCTTGCCTGATTTCAGCAAACACAGGTTATGTTCGGTGATGCAGCCCCGTTCGGCCAGATCTTTGCCCTTCATTTTGCGCCGCGCCAGCATGACGTCGAGCCTGACAATCACCTCCATCAAACGAATCCCTCGTTCTCGCGCGCGATTTTGATCTCTTCATGCAGGACCAACCCAAGGAACAGGAACGCCAAGCGCAAAAAGCCGAACCAACATTGTCGCTGTTCTACCAGATACGCAGTGGCAATGGGCCGTCCAGATTGTGCCACGACCGGATCATCGGACTGAACGCGCCCGCCGCCATCGCCAGAGTCGACGAGAGAAACATCAAACCGCCAAAGACATGCGAACCCGATATGAACGCCAGCAGAAAAAGGGCAAATACGGCGCCTTTGCATTGATCAAAGCGTTTGGTTTCGGCGTCTCCATCGGGTGGAACACAGCAAATGAGGCCCGCGAGGCCGCGATCGCCTATTGCAAAGTCGCATCCTCAGAGGCGCTCGCCCCTTTGGGGGGCGAACCGCACAAATGATCAAACGCCCGCGGGCTTGAACGGTGCAGGATCAACAACCCCCACAATCCCTAAGACGCAGCATCATCCGCCGCTGTCAGGAAACGGGCGACAACCTTCTTGTCGCCCGCTTTTTCAAACGCGACTTCCAGTTTTTCGCCCTCGATCCCGATGATCGCGCCATAACCGAATTTCTGGTGAAACACCCGCTCGCCCATGGAAAAGCTGCTTGTCGCGGTCATATCGATGGTCATGTTCTTCGCCTCTGACGGCTGGCTGACCCCGCGTGTGCCCGCCCGCGCCTGCAAGCGCCGCCATCCGGGCGAGTTATAGACATTCGCCTCGGCCGCCTGATCGTGCAGCGTGCTTTTGGGCATCGCGGCCCCAAAACCACCGCCATAAAGACCGGGCGGCGTCAGCACATCCACATGCGCCTCGGGCAGCTCGTCGATGAACCGCGATGGCATGGCGTTTTGCCACTGCCCAAAGACAAAGCGGTTGGCGGCAAAGGAAATCGTGCACAATTCCTCCGCCCGCGTGATCCCCACGTAAGCCAGCCTGCGCTCCTCCTCCAGCCCCTTTAACCCGCTCTCATCCATCGAGCGTTGCGAAGGGAACAGCCCGTCTTCCCAGCCGGGCAGGAACACGGCAGGGAACTCGAGCCCTTTGGCCGCGTGTAGCGTCATAATGCTGACCTTCTCGCCCTCGCCGTCTTTTTCATTGTCCATGATAAGGCTGACGTGCTCCAAGAACCCTTGCAGATTCTCGAATTGCTCCAAGGCCTTGACCAGTTCCTTGACGTTCTCGAGCCGCCCTGGAGCTTCCGGCGTTTTGTCATTCTGCCAATGACCGGTATAACCGCTCTCGTCCAAAATCATCTCGGCCAGTTCAACGTGGCTGACCTCTGGCGGGCCATATTCAATACGGATCGGGCCGCCCGTATCCACGACAGAATCGTCGTTCACCTCAATGCGCGGCCCGCGGAGCATCCCTGACCAGCGGTCGATCCCCTCAATCAGCAGCCGCAACTGCGCGGCCCCTTTGCCGCCGATCCCGTCATGGGCCAGCAGGATACGCGCACCTTCCACCATATTGGTGCCATGCTCTTGCGCGGTAGCGCGGATTTTGCGTTGCGCCACATCGCCAAGGCCGCGTTTGGGTGTGTTCACGATCCGCTCGAACGCCAGATCATCATCGGGCGAGGTCACAACACGGAAATAAGCCATCGAATCGCGGATCTCCAACCGCTCATAGAAACGCGGGCCGCCGATCACGCGGTAGGGCAAACCAATCGTCAGAAAACGGTCCTCGAACGCGCGCATCTGGTGGCTGGCCCGCACCAGAATCGCCATATGATCCAGTGACACACGGGCGTTGCCCCGCGTGCCACGCTGCATGGCCTCTATCTCGTCCCCGATCCAACGCGCCTCTTCCTCGCCGTCCCAATGGCCGATCAGGCGCAGCTTCTCGCCCTCCTCGGCTTGCGTCCAGAGCGTCTTGCCCAATCGCCCCTCATTGGCGGAGATCACGCCTGCCGCCGCCGCCAGAATGTGCGGGGTGGAGCGATAGTTCTGCTCCAGCCGTACCACATGGGAGCCCGGAAAGTCCTTTTCAAACCGCAAGATATTGCCCACCTCGGCGCCGCGCCAGCCATAGATCGACTGGTCGTCATCGCCAACACAGCAGATGTTCTTATGCCCCGCCGCCAGCAGCCGCAGCCATAGGTATTGGGCAACGTTCGTATCCTGATATTCGTCCACTAGGATGTATTTGAACCAGCGTTGATACTGCGCCAGCACGTCCTCATGGGTCTGGAAAATGGTGACCATATGCAACAGCAAGTCACCAAAATCACAGCAATTCAGCTCGACCAGCCGCTTCTGATAGGCCGCATAAATCTGCGGCCCCAAATGGTTATACGCCCCCGCATCAGCGGCGGGTATCTTGTCAGGCGTCAGCGCACGGTTCTTCCAGTCGTCAATAATCCCCGACAGCATCCTTGCAGGCCAGCGCTTGTCGTCAATCCCTTCTGCGGCCACCAACTGCTTGAGCAACCGAAGCTGATCGTCCGTGTCCAGAATGGTAAAATTCGACTTCAACCCCACCAGCTCTGCATGCCGCCGCAGCAGCTTCACGCAAATCGCGTGGAACGTCCCCAGCCAGCGCATCCCGTCGGCCGATTGCCCCAACATCGCACCAACGCGATTCTTCATCTCCCGCGCCGCCTTGTTGGTGAAGGTCACGGCCAAGACCTCATTCGGCCGCGCACGCCCTGTATTGAGCAGATGCACAATCCGCGCCGTCAAAGCCCGCGTTTTGCCCGTGCCGGCCCCAGCCAACATCAACACAGGGCCATCCATCGTCTCGACGGCCTCGCGCTGCGCAGGGTTCAACCCCTCCAGATAGGGTTGGGGACGCGCCGCCATGGCGCGGGCGGACAGGCTGGCCCCTTCAAAGGCCGCATTTTCATCAAATTCGCTCATACCGCAGACCCTACCCAATAACACCGCAAAGGAAAACCATGTTCTCGTGATGTTCCATCTTCATTTTGCCAATAACCTCCGGGAGCGCGAGGGCTGGCGCTCGCTCCCACACCTGCCCCACAAGCAAACAGTAGACAATCCGTCACGCCACCCGCCATATAGCGCAATGGACCTGCACGCAAAATACCCCGCCCTCAGCGATCTGCGCAGCCGCGCACAAAAACGCATCCCGAAATTTGTGTGGGAATACCTCGACAGCGGCACAGGCGACGAGGCCACAAAGGCCCGCAACCGTGCGGCGCTAGACCGCATCGGCATGATGCCCTCGATCTTGCACGGTGAATTCACGCCCGATCTATCCACAACCTTCATGGGCCACGACATGCCCCTGCCCTTTGGCATTGCGCCCATCGGGATGTCGGGCCTTATGTGGCCCGATGCCGAAGGCCATCTGGCCCGTGCCGCCGGCCGCAACAAAATTCCCTATTCCATATCAACCGTCGCCACGCAAAGCCCCGAAGACATCGCCCCACATCTGCCCCGACATAGCTGGTTCCAGATGTATCCGCCCCGCGATGCGGACATCCGCCGCGACATGCTGGCGCGAGCCAAGGCGGCGGGGTTCAAGACGCTGATCCTAACCGTAGATGTGCCCGTCGCCAGCCGCCGCGAGCGGCAGGTCCGCTCCGGCCTGACCAACCCGCCGCGCCTCACCCCGCGTCTGGCGCTGCAAGTCGCCATGCGCCCTGCTTGGGCCATGGGCATGGCGCAGCGCGGGATGCCGCATATGCGCGGCCTTGATAAATACGCCAATGCAGCGACCGACGGGCTCTCGCCCACGGCGCATGTGGGCTATCTTTTGCGCACGGCCCCCGATTGGGACTACGTCAAATGGCTGCGCGATGAATGGGACGGCGATCTGTTTGTCAAAGGCGTCATGCGTGCCGAGGACACGGCCCCGTTGGAAGCCGCAGGCGTTGACGCCATCTGGGTCTCGAATCACGCAGGCCGCCAGTTCGACGGCGCCCCCGCCGCGATCGAGGCTCTGCCCGACATCCGCGCCGCCACGAAACTGCCGCTCATCTTCGACAGCGGGATCGCAGGAGGGCTGGATATCCTGCGCGCCATCGCGCTGGGTGCAGATTTTGTCATGCTGGGGCGCGCTTTCCACTACGCACTGGGCGCACTTGGGCCACGCGGCATTGACCATCTGGTCGATATTCTGGCCAAAGACATGGAATCGTGCATGGGACAGATCGGCGCGCAAAGCCTGCGCGACCTGCCCGCTACAATCACGTTGAGCCCGCGCTGAGCCGTTATTGCACCCACAGCTTGGCCGGACCTGTCACAAAACGCGCCGTCTGTTCACCTGGCGGGAATGGCTGTCCGTTTGCGCCGGTCGTGCGGATAACATATCCATCCCCGTCCGCGGCGCGGAAATAGCTGGCGCAGACGCTGCCGCCAAACTCGTCCACCAAACCGCGGGTGAAATCCTGAACAAATTGCGCCATAGCATCGCGGCCTTCAACAGTGACATCATTGCTGGCACTGCACAGCCCGCCGTCGACCACTTTGCTACGGGTGCGGACCGCGATTTGCTGCGTAGCAGCGCCGTCGGGCGTGCGCACAATGGCGACCTCACGCGACTGCATGACCGAGCCGCGCAGCGTGGCCGTGATCACCGAGGCGCAGCTGTCGGTCTTTGCCTCGTAGTCAACGCAAATATTCTGGTTCGGGTGCGCTGCAAGGATCGCGCGAATGCCCAGCGGCTCGCCCTTCGGCAAACTGCGCAAGGCAAGCGGATCAGGCGCGGCACAGCCCACCAGCACAGCCAAAGCGACGCCAACTTCGCATAAATTTCTAAAGCCAGCCATAAGAACGCTCTTCACCTGCATGTATTTGGAAAATTCTATCCTTCTAATCCTTGCCGTGACAAGGCGTTAGGCGGCTGAAATGCACAATAACGCCGCAAAAATGCGCAAAATCGACATTGTTAGCGCAAAAAACGTCACAAATACGCGGCTATACCCATTCTCACGCATTGCGCCCCCCCGTCGGCCGGGCCTACAACTTCGCAACGGAAGAACTCCAAAGGTGCAGCTATGACCGACTTCAACAAAATCCTCATCGCCAACCGCGGCGAAATCGCAATCCGCATCATGCGGGCCGCCAACGAGATGGGCAAAACAACGGTCGCGGTCTTCGCCGAAGAGGACAAGCTGGGCCTCCACCGTTTCAAAGCAGACGAGGCCTACCGCATCGGCAAGGACCTTGGCCCCGTCGCCGCCTACCTGAGCATTGACGAAATGATCCGCGTGGCCAAAGCCAGTGGCGCGGATGCGATCCACCCCGGCTACGGCCTGCTGTCCGAAAACCCCGATTTCGTGGATGCCTGCGCGCAAAACGGCATCACCTTCATCGGCCCCAAAGCCGAAACCATGCGTGCGCTGGGGGACAAAGCCTCGGCCCGCCGCGTGGCGGTAGAGGCAGGCGTGCCCGTCATCCCTGCAACGGGCGTGCTGGGCAATGATATGGAGGCGATCAAGAAGGAAGCAGCCGAGGTCGGCTATCCCTTCATGCTCAAGGCGTCATGGGGCGGCGGCGGGCGCGGTATGCGCCCGATCTATTCCGAGGACGAGCTGGAAGAGAAAATCCGCGAAGGCCGCCGCGAGGCCGAGGCCGCATTCGGCAATGGCGAAGGCTATCTGGAGAAGATGATTCTCAAGGCCCGCCACGTCGAGGTGCAAATCCTGGGCGACAGCCACGGCGAGATTTATCACTTGTACGAGCGGGACTGCTCGGTCCAGCGCCGCAACCAGAAGGTGGTTGAACGCGCCCCCGCCCCCTACCTGACCGAAGAACAACGCGCCCATGTCTGCGAGTTGGGCCGCAAAATCTGCGCCCATGTGAATTATGAATGTGCAGGCACTGTCGAGTTCCTGATGGATATGGAAACCGAGGAGTTCTACTTCATCGAGGTAAACCCCCGCGTGCAGGTCGAACACACCGTCACCGAAGAAGTCACCGGCATTGATATTGTGCAGGCGCAAATCTTAATCTCGGAAGGTAAGACCATCGCGCAAGCCACCGGCAAAGCGTCACAAAGTGACATCCAGCTTCAGGGCCACGCGCTGCAAACCCGCATCACGACCGAGGATCCGCTGAACAACTTCATCCCCGACTATGGCCGCATCACCGCCTTCCGCGAGGCGACGGGCATGGGCATCCGTCTGGACGGCGGCACGGCCTATTCGGGCGGTGTCATCACGCGCTATTACGACAGCCTGCTGGTCAAGGTCACCGCCAAAGCGCAAACGCCCGAGCAAGCTATCGCCCGCATGGACCGCGCCCTGCGCGAGTTCCGCATCCGCGGTGTCTCGACCAACATCGCCTTTGTCGAGAACCTGCTGAAACACCCGACGTTCCTCGACAATACCTACCACACGAAATTCATCGACGAGACGCCTGATCTGTTTACCTTCAAGGCACGCCGCGACCGTGGCACCAAGGTGCTGACCTACATCGCCGATATCTCTGTCAACGGGCACCCCGAGACGAAGGACAAGCCTCTGCCCGCCCGTGCCGCACGCGCGCCACGTCCTCCCGAAAACCGTGCCGAGCCGATGATGGGCACCCGCAACCTGCTGGAGCAAAAAGGCCCGCAAGCCGTGGCCGACTGGATGGGGCAACAGCGCCAGCTGCTGATCACCGACACGACCATGCGCGACGGGCACCAGAGCCTGCTTGCCACCCGCATGCGCAGCCATGACATGATCAAGGTGGCGCCTGCCTATGCCGCGAATCTGCCCACGCTGTTCTCGGTCGAGTGTTGGGGCGGTGCGACCTTCGATGTGGCCTACCGCTTTTTGCAGGAATGCCCGTGGCAGCGCCTGCGCGACATCCGCGAGAAGATGCCGAACATCATGACGCAAATGCTACTGCGTGCGTCGAACGGTGTGGGCTATACCAACTATCCTGACAATGTGGTGCAGCATTTTGTGGCCACCGCCGCCAGCAGCGGCGTGGATGTGTTCCGCGTCTTCGACAGCCTCAACTGGGTCGAAAACATGCGCGTGGCAATGGACGCGGTGCAAGAAGCGGGCAAGGTCTGCGAAGGCACGATCTGTTACACCGGCGATATCTTTGACCCCGACCGCGCCAAATATGACCTGAAATACTATGTCGCCATGGGCAAAGAACTGAAGGCCGCAGGCGCCCATGTGTTGGGTCTCAAAGACATGGCGGGCCTCTTGAAACCCGCCCAAGCGCGGCAGCTGGTTCGCACGTTGAAATCCGAGGTCGGCCTGCCCATTCACTTCCACACCCACGACACGGCAGGCATTGCCACGGCGACAATCCTTGCCGCCAGTGAAGCAGGCGTAGACGCCGTTGATTGCGCGATGGATGCTTTCTCAGGTAACACATCCCAAGCCACGCTTGGCTCCGTGGTCGAAGCCTTGCGTCACACCGACCGCGACACTGGATTGGACATGAATGCCGTGCGCGAAGTATCTGATTACTGGGAAGAAGTCCGCCATCAATACGCCGCTTTTGAGACGGGTATGCAGGCGCCCTCATCCGAGGTGTACCTGCACGAAATGCCCGGCGGGCAGTTCACCAACCTCAAGGCGCAAGCGGCGAGCCTTGGCCTTGATGACCGCTGGCCCGAGGTGGCGCGCACCTACCGCGATGTGAACCAGATGTTCGGCGATATTGTGAAGGTCACGCCGTCCTCGAAGGTCGTCGGCGACATGGCCCTGATGATGGTGTCGCAGGGTCTGACCCGCGATCAGGTGGAGGACCCCAAAACGGAAGTCTCCTTCCCCGACAGCGTCATCGACATGATGCGCGGCAATCTGGGCCAACCTCCGGGTGGCTTCCCAGCAGGCATCGTGGACAAGGTGCTGAAGGGCGAGAAACCCAACACCGCCCGCCCCGGTGCGCATCTGGAACCTGTCGACCTTGAGGCCGAGCGCAGCGCGCTGTCCAAACAGCTGGGCGGCGTCAGGATCGACGATGAGGACCTCGCAGGCTACCTCATGTATCCGAAGGTCTACACCGACTACATGACCCGCCACGAGACTTATGGCCCCGTGCGCACTCTGCCCACGCCCACGTTCTTTTACGGGATGGAACCGAGCGACGAGATCACAGCCGAGATCGACCCCGGCAAGACGTTGGAGATTCGCCTGCAAGCCATTGGCGAGACGAACGAGGACGGCGAGGTGAAGGTATTCTTTGAACTCAACGGCCAGCCCCGCGTGATCCGCGTGCCGAATCGTCTGGTCAAAGCGTCCACCATCCAGCGCCCCAAAGCCGAAGCAGGCAACGCCAACCACATCGGCGCGCCGATGCCGGGTGTGGTGGCCAGCGTCGGGGCTGTCGTGGGGCAATCGGTCAAGGAAGGCGATCTGCTGCTCACCATCGAAGCGATGAAGATGGAGACAGGCCTGCACGCAGAGCGTGACGCGGTGGTCAAAGCCGTACATGTTGCCGCGGGTGGGCAGATTGACGCCAAAGACCTGCTGGTTGAACTGGAGTAGCGTCTGGAATGGCCAGTGGGTGGGAACGGGCTTTTCAAGCAAAAGCCCTGCCTCCCACAGTCGTGGACCATAGGTCCACGCGGATTGACGCCAAAGACCTGCTGGTTGAACTGGAGTAGCAACTAGCACCAAACCTCAGAGCGGCCTGCCTTTGTGCCATGCGGGGCCGCTCTGACCCTGCCCGTACTGGTATTTAGGGCGCAATTGGCCCAAGCTTCCGCAAAACCAACTTTTTTGCCGGAGCTTTCCTCATGTCCCTTACTGTTACCCCTCTCTATGCCGGTCTGCTGACCCTTTTATATCTTGTGCTGACCGTGCGCGTTGTGCGCTATAGGCGCGGCAATCAGATATCGCTGGGCGATCAGGGCGACAGCCAGATGGCGAAACGCGTGCGCGTGCATGGCAACTGGGCCGAATATGCGCCGCTGGTGATGATCCTTCTGCTGATCACCGAACTTCAGGGCGCGCCTGCGCTGGTGCTGCATCTGATCGGTGCGGCTTTTCTGATCGGGCGCATCTGTCACGCGGTCGGCGTGTCCCAGACCCCGCAAATCATGCCCCTGCGGGTTGTCGGCATGGTCCTGACAATCAGCGTGATGATCCTCACTTCCTTGGGGTTAATCGGACATAGTTTGCTCTGATCAAAAGTTTTTCGAAATACGGCAACTTTTCCTCTTGCGGCTCCCTGCCCAGAGAGCTAAATCACCCTCACTAACGGATGCGGGCGTAGCTCAGGGGTAGAGCATAACCTTGCCAAGGTTAGGGTCGGGCGTTCGAATCGCCTCGCCCGCTCCAGTTAGACCGCTTTACCCAAGCGGTGATTGACAAGGCCGCCTTCGGGCGGCCTTTCGTCGTTTGGGGGGCTTAATCTTTCTAGGGAAGGTTTGGCATTTCGGTTTCGGCTATGGCGATACTCATCTGGGCGCTTGCGACCTCCCCCCTGCTCCAGGCCCACCGCCTTTTGCGAGGGCGCATTGCACCACGCGGCCATAGAATACAAATTCAGCGCCCGACAGCAGCGCCTTGTGCGCATCCGCGCCAAAGAGGTTTTGCACAGCTAACGATCGCTCACGGCGCGCAGAATGCGGGGGCGCAAGCGTCAAAGGCCGCACGGTAACGCACGGCCCCTGACGCAGTAACAGCGGCGCCGTCAATATAGTCAAACACCATCCACGGCAGAGTCCGCTTAGGCAATCGCCGTGCGTCCTATGTGCTGTGGATAGCGTCTAGCCCTGTCAGGCTTTGACAGCTTCCATAAAGCGGTGGCGGATCACGACGGGGTCCAGCGTGATGACCGGCAACTTGATATTGCCGCTGTCGCATTTGCACACGATGATGGTCATCTCGTCGCTGTCGATGGCCGATTGCAGCACAGGACCAAGGTCTTTGTCCTGCACTTCGACCACGTTGTCGCACCCACAGGCCGTGGCAACAGCCGCAAGCGATGTCTTCTTGCCCGCATAGGTCGGTTGATCCCCGGTGGAGCCATAGGACCCGTTGTCGATGATCAGCAGCGTGTAGTTGCCCGTCGCGTTGTTCGCGATAGTGGGCAGCGTGCCAAGGTTCGTCAGGACCGAGCCGTCCCCGTCGATGGAGATCACAGGCTTGTCCTGCGCCAACGCGAGGCCGAAACCGATGGAGGACGACAGCCCCATGGTGCCGAGCATGTAAAAGTTACGCTCGTTATCGTCGATCATGTGAAGTTCCTGAGACGGAAGACCGATGTTGCACACCACCAGATGCGGATTAAGGATCGGGGCGATTTCTTTCAAGATTTCTGAACGGATCATTGGTCGCCATAGCCTCCCCAAAAGTTGGCGTCGGTCAGGATCGCCACGGGTTTGTTGCACATGAATGTGTATTTCAGGATGTTGTCGAATTCCTCGACGTCTTTTTGCCAGTGGAAGTGGTAGGTGGGGATGTTCAACTGCGCCAGCAGCGCCTTGGTATGGACCGCCATTTCGACCTGACAGGCCACCGGTTCACGCAGCTCACCACGGTAAGAGATGATCATCGGCAGCGGCATGCGGTAGAATTGCGTCAGCGTGGCCAGCGTGTTGATCGTGACCCCGATAGCCGTGTTCTGCATGATGATCGCGGGGCGCTTGCCGCCCATGAAGGCACCCGCGCACAGACCCATGCCTTCGTCTTCTTTGTTGGAGGGGATGTGGAAAATCTCGTCGCGGTTCTCGACCTCGTCGATCACACCGGCCAGCTGTTTGCACGGCACGGTGGTGACGAAAGAGACATCATTGGCGACAAGATCGTCCACGATCTTTTTGTCGATGTTCATGGAGGTGGCCTTTCGGGTTCTGGGTTAAAACAATCTCGGGTGAAGCGCGGCTCTAGGTCCACGGCTCCAGTATGATTTTGGGCTCGGCAACTGTGCCTTGGCGCAATTCGGCAAAGGCTGCGGCCCCTTGCGACAGCGGGCGATGCTGGCACCAGTCCAGCGCGCCAAGCCGCCCGTCAAAGATGGCAGCAGCCGTATCGCGGAAATCCTGTGCGGTATAGGTGTATGTCCCGATAAAGCTGATCTCTTGCAAGGTCATGCGCCGCACGTCCAAGCCGCCGGTATCCTCGCCCAGACCCACATGCGCGATCACACCGCCCGGTGCCGCCAAAGCCGAGGCAGCAGCGCGGGTCGCGGCATAGCCAACCGCGTCAATCACGATGGCAAACTGCCCCTGCCCTTCGGCAACAGCCGTCTCGCCCAGAGCGCTCAGAAAAGCACGGCGGCCTGCGTTCGGCTCGACAATCGTGATGTCCTCTACGCCCATTGCCCGCAGAGCCAGCGCGGCAGCAAGGCCAATCGCCCCACCGCCCAAGACCAGCGCAGCCCGCGGATCAGCGGCATGTACCGCGCCCAGCGCCAGTTTGACCGCATGCCAGCTCACCGCCAGAGGTTCGGCCAAGGCCGCTTTGGCCAGCGGTATATCATCGGGCACCGTCACAAGGTTGCGCTCGGGCATGGTGATGTATTGCGCAAACGCGCCTTCACGCGGCGGCATCGAGATGATCTGGCGATCAGGGCACAGGTTCTCGCGCCCTGTCCGGCAGGCATGGCAGGTGCCACATTCCACCAGCGGGTTCACAGTCACACGGCGGCCGCCCATCGCGCCGCCTTCAATAACGCCTGCGGCCTCATGCCCAAGGATCAGCGGCGCGGGGCGGCGTGCGTCATGGCCCAGATAGGCGTGCATGTCAGAGCCGCAGATGCCCACGGCCTCGACCCGTATCAGATGGGTGCCGTCTTCCGCCACGGGGTCGGGCACATCACGAAATCCCAGCGTCTCGACGCCGTCATAAACCAGTGCCTTCATTTTGCAGTAAATCCTCCATCCACCATCAGCACCTGCCCCGTGACATAGGCGCTGGCGTCAGAGCATAGGAACAAGAGCGGGCCGTCAATGTCTTCCATGCGCCCGTTACGCCCCGCGCAGGTTTGCGCGGCATTGCGTGCGGCCCGTTCGGGGTCGTCGAACACGGCTGCGGTAAGCTCGGTCGGGAAGAACCCCGGCCCGATGGCATTGGCGGTGATACCGTCACGGGACCATGCCTCGGCCATGGCGCGGGTCAGCTGGCCAATGCCTGCCTTGCTGGCGCCATAAGCAATTCCGCCCGGAAAGGCGCGGGTTGTCTGTAGCGAAGCAAAACTCACGATCCGCCCCCAGCCTTTGGCCCGCATCGCGGGCACCATGGCGCGGCTGATGAAGAATGGCGCCGTGAGGTTCAGCGCAAGCGTGGTGTCCCAGCCCTGTCCCGTCACATCATCCGCCGCTTCGCGGGTGTTGATGCCCGCACAATGCACGACAATATCGGGCGCACCGTAAGGCGCGCTGATGTCGGCCACCAATTGCGTAATGCTGTCACGGTCTGCGATGTCGGCCACGACAAACGCCCCGCCTGTCTCGGCGGCCAAACTCTCTAACGGCTCCTGACGCCGTGCCACGCCCACAACCTGCGCCCCTGCCGCAGCCAAGGCAACCGCGGCACGCCGCCCAAGGCCAGCGCTGGCCCCCGTGACGCAAGCCACGCGGCCTGTCAGATCGAACAGATCAGCCATCGGCTGACAGATCAAAGTTCTCATCGGGGAAGTATTTGGCAAGGCGCACGTCGGCGGCGCGGGCGTGACCCTCCATCCCTTCAAGGCGTGAAATACGTGCGGTGGCCTCCGCCACTCGTTTCGAAGCATCACGCGTGGTGCGCTGCCAAGTGACGATTTTCATGTACTTATGAACCGACAAGCCGCCCGTGTATCCCGCCGCCCCCGAGGTCGGCAAAACGTGGTTGGTCCCCGAGGCTTTATCGCCATAAGACACGGTCGTCTCTTCACCCAAAAAGAGCGAGCCATAACAGGTCAATCGCTCCAACCACCAATCGGGATCCTCGGCCTGCACGGTCAGATGTTCGGGCGCATAATCATCGGAACAGGCGGCCATTTCCTCGCGGTCTGCGCACAAGATCACCTCGGCGTAATCACGCCACGCGGCGAAGGCGTTCTCGCGGTTTACCTCGGGCAGATCGGCAATCAGGTCAGGCACCATCTCCATCGCCTTCTCGGCCAGTGCGCGGTCATCGGTGACCAGCCAGACGGGCGAGTTATAGCCATGCTCGGCCTGAGAGACCAAATCCACCGCCACGATATGCGCGTCGGCGTCCTTGTCCGCCAAGATCAGGCTGTCTGTCGGGCCTGCGATCATGTCGATGCCCACACGGCCAAAGAGGATCCGCTTGGCCTCGGCGACGAACTGGTTACCGGGGCCTACAAGGATGTTGGCCTTTGGCAGGCCGAACAAGCCGAACGTCATGCTGGCCACGCCCTGCACGCCGCCCATCGCCATAATCTTGTCCGCGCCGCAAATATGCGCCGCATAGACAATCGCGGGGGCCACACCAACACCGTGGCGCGGAGGAGAACAAGCGACGATATGCTTGCAGCCTGCCACTTTGGCGGTGGTGACTGTCATAATCGCGCTGGCAATGTGGCTATAGCGCCCGCCCGGCACATAGCAGCCCGCCGCATCCACAGGGATCGCTCTCTGCCCTGCGATAAACCCCGGCTCGATCTCCATCTCGACATCGGTGAGCGTGGATTTCTGCACTTCGGCAAAGCGTTTTACGTTGTCATGGGCGAACTGGATATCCGCCTTGAGCTTTTCCGGCACCAAGGCGCAGGCCGCCTCGATCTCGCTCTCGGTCAGGATCACGTTGCCCTCGTAGCGGTCAAACTTGGCCGCATATTCCAGCGCTTTTTCGTCGCCGCCCTGCTCAATCTCGTTGAGGATATTTTGCACAATCTCATGGGTTTCGGTCGCGCTCGATTCCGCAGTCAAAGTTGCCTTTTTCAAATATTCACGGGTCATGGGGGCATCCTGATTTGCATTTTATGTCACTGCGGAAAAGCCAGACGCATCGGGCCGCTGCCGCCAAACGCCGCTTCGCGAAACGTGTCTGTCCGCCGGTATCTAAGCTCTTGCGGATTTCAAATGCAAGCGCTTACATAGGCGTGGTGAAAAGTTACGCTCTGGCAAGGTTTTGTGCTTCTTTTTTGACTGCGGCGGGCATGATATGCAGGCAAAATGACAAAAACGCGCAGCAGCAGACCGATTCCCACACTTGACGATGTCGCCAGAAAGGCGGGCGTCTCGACCGCGACGGTATCGCGCTGCATCAACACGCCAGACCGCGTTGTGGAAGCCACGCGGGCCAAAGTGACAAAGGCGATCGAAAGTCTAGGCTATACCCCCAATTTCGGGGCGCGGGTGATGGCGGCAAAGCGCACTTTTACCATCGGCGCGATCGTCCCCACGATGGAAAATTCGATCTTTGCGCGGGGCTTGCAGGCGTTTCAGGAACAATTGCACAGCCACGGCTATACGCTGCTTGTCTCCAGCTCGGCCTATGATCCAAAGATCGAGGAGGAGCAGGTGCGCGCCCTTGTGGCACGCGGTGCGGACGGGCTGATGCTGATCGGCTATGACCGCGACGCCGCGATTTACAAGTATCTCGAGCGGCAATCCGTGCCTGCGCTGATCGCTTGGGCCTATGCTCCGCAAACGCCGCGCCCTGCCATCGGGTTCGACAACCGCGCCGCGATGGCGATGATCGCGGATGCGGTTTTGGCCCAAGGCCACCGTCACATCGCCGTCATCTCGGCCCACGTTAAGGGCAACGATCGCGCGGCAGAGCGGGTGGAAGGCATTCGCGCCAGTTTGCACACCCGCGACCTGCAACCGGAGCATATAATCGAAACCTCCTATGACGTGGACGCAGGTGCCCAAGCGATGACCGAGCTGATGCACAAAACTCCAAGGCCAACGGCTGTGATCTGCGGCAATGACGTATTGGCGGCGGGTGCGCTTAGGGCGGCCCGCGACATGGGGCTTGAGGTGCCGAAAGATGTCTCCCTCACCGGATTTGACGACATGGATCTGGCGCAGGTTGTGACACCCGCCCTCACGACAATGCATGTCCCCCACCGAGAGATGGGTCGCATCGGTGCCGATATGCTGATCGCGATGGTCGAGGGGGCAGCCCCGCCTGCGCCCGTGCAATTGCCGACCACGTTGCAAAGGCGCGCCTCGCTGGGGCCGGCGCCCACACGCACGCCTGTGTAACTGCGCCGCTGGCCCTGCCGCTCACGCACGCTCACCCCGCCACCGGGAAAGAACAGATTGATCTTGCCGCCCGTCAGGGGTTTAGCTTGGGGCGGGCAGTTGGTGTAGACGGCCCGCGCTGAAGGGGACCACCATACATATACTTGTCGCAGGCGCAGGGATCGTCGGCATCTCCACCGCAATCTGGTTGCAACGCGCAGGCCACAGCGTCACCGTTATTGAGCGTACAGGCCCCGCCAGCGGGACAAGCCATGGTAATGCCGGCGTTTTGGCCGCAGGAGCGGTGGTGCCTGTGACCACGCCGGGCCTCGCGCTCAAAGCGCCTGCGATGCTGGCCGACCGCCGCTCGCCTTTGTTTTTGCGCTGGTCCTACCTGCCGCGCCTACTGCCCTTTCTGCGCCACTACTTGCGCCACACCACAGACGCTCATGTGGATGCCTACGCCACCGCCATGTCCGCCCTGCTGCATGACAGTGTCGAGCAGCATCAGGCCCTGAGCGCGGATACCCCCGCCGCCCAATTTGTCACCACAGAAGATTATTGTTTGGGCTACGCCATCCGCGCCGAGTTCGAGGCCGACAGCTATGGCTGGTCCAAACGCGACGCGGCGGGGGGCAGTATGAGGTCGTCTCGGGGCGCGACTATGCCACCTATGACCCGATCTTTGGCGAGACGTTCGACACCGTCGTGCGCTGCAAGAACCATGGCCGCATCAGCGATCCGGGCGCCTATGTCAAAGCGCTCGCCGATCACTTTGTCGCCCAGGGCGGCACGCTGGAAATTGCCGAGATTACCGATGTACAGATGCGCGACGGCGCGATCCACGCGCTGATCACCAACGACGGGCCCCGCCGCGCTGACAAAATCGTCTTTGCCATGGGGCCGTGGTCGCGCAAAATCGCCCACAAACTAGGCGTCAAAGTCCCGTTCGAAAGCGAACGCGGCTACCATATCGAGCTGACAAACCCTACGGCCATGCCCCGCGCCCCGATGATGGTTGCCTCTGGCAAATTTGTGCTGACGCCGATGCAGGGCCGCATCCGTGCAGCGGGCGTGATCGAGTTAGGCGGGCTGGAGGCGCCTGCCTCAAGGGCGCCCTTGGATATGCTGCGCGCCCGCGTGGCCGAACTGCTGCCCGATGTGCAATATGACGAGGTCATCGAGTGGATGGGCCACCGCCCTGCCCCCGCCGATAGCCTGCCGCTGATTGGTGCAAATGGCACTGGCGGTCTCAGCTATAGTGCCTTTGGCCACCAGCATGTTGGATTGACAGGGGGGCCGAAAACGGGTCGGATGATTGCGGACATGATCAGCGGGGGCAATCCGAACATGGATATGCGCCCCTTTGATCCAGCCAAATACACGTGAAATCACATTGGCAATCAGAGCCATAACATCAGTGATAAGCACATCAAAATGATCACCACACTGGGCCTGACGGCCGCCACCGCCGCGTTGATTGCGGGAAGCGCCATGGCCGACGGCCACGCGGAGAAATGGGACATGCCCATGGCCTATGCGGCCACCAACTTCCACTCTGAACAGGGCGTGATCTTTGCCGACAAAGTGCGCGAATACACAGATGGCGCGATCGACATCACCGTGCATCCGGGCGGCTCGCTCTTTGGCGGCGGCGATATCAAACGTGCCGTGCAGACCGGTCAGGTCAACATCGGTGAGCGTTTCATGTCCGCCCACGCGAACGAGGCACCCCTGCTGGGCTGGGACAACCTGCCCTTCCTCGCCACATCCTATGAGGACAACGCAAAGCTTTGGGCTGTGGCAAAAGACACCGTCAACGCGCAGCTGTCTGACCTGAACATGGTCGCGCTTTATACCTGCCCGTGGCCGGGTCAGGGGTTCTATTTCAACAAGGAAGTCGGCTCCTCCGCCGATACCCAAGGCGTGAAATTCCGCTCCTACAACTCTGCCACTGCCACCTTCGCAGAAGAGCTGGGCATGATCCCCGTTCAGATCGAAGCGGCGGAACTGTCCCAAGCACTGGCGACAGGCGTGGCGTCCGCGTTCATCTCGTCCGGCTCGACAGGATATGACCGCAAGGTGTGGGAGCATCTGAGCCACTATTACAAAGTCAACGCATGGCTGCCGCGCAACTATGTTGTGGCGAACAAGCAAGCCTGGGACGCGCTGGATGCCGACACCCAAGCGGGCGTGATGAAAGCGGCGGATGAAACGGCGGCATCTTGTGCGGCCAAATCGGCCGAGCTGTCGGATTTCTATTTTGACGAGCTGGCCAAAAACGGCATGACCGTGACCGACGCCGCACCCGAGTTTCTGGAAGAGCTGAAAGCCATCGGCGACAAAATGACAGCCGAGTGGCAGGAAACTGCGGGCGCAGACGGCCAGGCCATCCTCGACGCGTTCAAAGCCGCCAACTAAAGACCTTTGGCGCGCCACGCGACAAGCGGGCGCGCCACCCTTCCCAAAGGAATTTCCCACGCGCGACTGGTCACCAGTCCTTGGCCTGCCCCTTTGGGTCTGGCTGTTTGTTTTGCCGTCTGCCTTCGGGGTGCTCTGTTTCTTTGCGCGGCCCTTGCTGGGGCGTGTATTACGCCCCCTTTGGCGCATCCTTGATGGCGTTTACTTCGCCAGCGGCGCGATTGCCGCGTGTTTCATGGTGACGATCCTGCTGTTGATCGTGGCGCAGATGGTCGCCCGCTGGACCGGTGTGGCCCTGCCGGGCACCACGGAATTTGCGGGCTATGCGATGGCCGCCACCTCGTTCTTTGCGCTGTGTCATGCGTTGACCCGTGGGGCGCATATTCGCGTGTCGATCATCCTAAACTGAAACCGCCACACCTCGCGCTGGCTGGACCTGTTTGCCGTGCTTGGTGCGGCTGTGATCGCCACCTATTTCGCGCGCTTCGCGGTCAAGACGAACATCTTTTCCGAAATGCTCAATGACCGCACGCAGGGACAGGACCAAATCCCCGAGTGGGTGGTCACCTTGCTGAGCCTGCCCGCCACACCTGTTGGCGATTGGGGGAGTGCCATGGGAAACGCGTCGTCCAAGCTGGTCTATACACCCGTCTGGATCCCGCAACTGGCCATGTCCATCGGGGCTATCCTATTGGCAGTAGCGCTTTGGGACACGCTTTACCGCACCATTATCACGGGTAAAAACCCCATCGTTTCGGAGGGCGTGGAATGATCGAAGCCTATGCAACCGTTTTCTTCCTGTTTGTCCTGTTCACGCTGCTTGCCTCGTCCATCTGGATCGGCCTTGCGCTGATGGGTGTCGCGTGGGTGGGGCTTGAGCTGTTTACCACCCGCCCCGCAGGGGATGCGATGATCACGACGATCTGGACCTCGTCCAGCAGCTGGACCCTGACCGCGCTGCCTTTGTTCATCTGGATGGGAGAGATCCTCTATCGCACGCGATTGTCCCAAGACATGTTCCGTGGCCTCGCCCCGTGGATGCGTTGGCTACCGGGTGGGTTGCTGCACACCAACATCGCGGGCTGTACGATTTTTGCTGCCGTTTCAGGCTCTTCCGCGGCGACCCTCACAACCGTGGGCAAAATGAGCATCCCCGAACTGCGCAAGCGCGGCTACCCTGAATATATGATCATCGGCACGTTGGCGGGGGCGGCCACGCTGGGCCTGATGATCCCGCCGTCGTTGACGCTCATCGTCTACGGCGTCTCGATTAACGAGAGCATTATCAAGCTGTTCATGGCGGGCATCGTTCCCGGCCTTGTGCTGGCGGGGTTGTTTATAGGCTATATCGCGGTCTGGCACTTCGTCAAACCCGATCAGCGCCCCCCGCCCGAGCCGCATATGCCGTTCTCCACCATGCTGTCGGAGTCGCGCTTTCTGATCCCTGTGCTGATGCTGGTTTTTGCGGTCATCGGGTCGATGTATTTCGGCTGGGCCACCGCAACCGAAGCGGCGGCAGTGGGCGTGCTTGGCTCGCTCATCCTTGCCATGTTCCAAGGGTCCCTGAATTTCAGCACCTTCCTTGAAAGCCTGATGGGGGCCACGCGGACATCGGCGATGATCGCGCTGATCCTGATGGGGGCGGCGTTTTTGTCGCTGTCGATGGGGTTCACGGGCCTGCCCCGTGCGTTGGCTGCATGGATTGACCAGATGAACCTGTCGCCCATCACGCTGATCGCAGCACTCACGGTGTTCTACATCATCCTTGGGATGTTCCTTGACGGGATCAGCTCGGTCGTGCTGACCATGGCGATCGTCGAGCCGATGATCCGTCAGGCGGGCATCGACGTGATATGGTTCGGCATCTTCATCGTGGTGGTGGTCGAGATGGCGCAGGTCACGCCGCCCATCGGGTTCAACCTGTTTGTGCTGCAGGGCATGACCAAACACGAGATCTCCTACATATCCAAGGTCGCCCTGCCCATGGTCGGTCTGATGCTGTTGATGGTCGTGATCCTTGTGGCCTTTCCCGAGATCGCGACGTGGTTGCCCGACAAAATCAGTGCCTCTCAGGTCAGGTGATGCCGCCGCGCGTCACTGTTCTGCAACTCGATACCGATTTCCCTCGCATCGCGGGGGATGTCGGCGCGCCCGAAAGCTATGCCCGCCCGCCCCAGATCATCCGCATCGCTGGCGCCAGCGTGGGCCGCATCGTGACCGACCGCCCAGCAGACATCGACATTGCCCCGTTCGAGGACGCGCTGGCGCGGGCGACAGGCGACATCATCGTGACCTCTTGCGGGTTCTTGTCGTATTGGCAGGCGGATCTTGCCGCATGCACCGACAGACCGTTCATCAGCTCTGCATTGACCGCACTGGACGGATTGCACCACAGCGTGCCGCCCGCACAGATGTGTATTCTGACCTTTGACGCCACGCGTCTGGGTGCGGCGCATCTGGGGCGTCACAGCGCCTATACCAGCAGCATCATCGGCCTGCCACAGGCACACCACCTGCGCCGCGTGATTGAAGGGAATTTACACAAGTTGGACAAGCAGACCGCCACCCGCGAGATCACCGCATTAATGGCCGACACCGTAACACCAGCGCACCGTCAGATCCTTCTGGAATGCACCAACCTGCCGCCCTACCGCGCCGCGATAAAAGCGGCCACAGGTCTGCCCGTCACGGATATTCTAACACGGATCGAGGCCACCTGCCCCGGCAGCATCGCGCCACGTTTTCGTGGCCCGCAGGTCAGTTGATCGGAAACCGCAACAAACACCGCGGCGCGTTGCGCTGGTAGTCGGCCAATGTCGCATCCACGTCGCGGCGGTCGCGCATGGCTTCCATCGCTTTCTTCTTCTCGCCCCATGTGCCGCTCACGTGGCGCTCTAGGATCAGAACCGAAATGCCGACCAGCACGTCTTTTTCGGGCGCGCCCATCAGGCCCGCGCCGTTCAGCGTGATGCCTGTATAGGCCATCATATTGGCACAGCGGATCGCCGCCGCCTCGTCGCCCTCGTATACCCGCTGTGCGGCGTGGGTTTGCGTCGCGACCAGCGCCAGCCCGAGGGCCAAGGCCCGCATCAAAAGACCTTGAACGTCATCGTCGTGAGCGAGCGTTCGATCCCGTCGATGTCCAGCAGGTGATCGTTGATATACACCCCGACGTCCTCGGTTTCAGGGATATACACCTTCATCAACAGGTCAAAATCACCCGAGGTCGAATACAGCTCTGAATGTATCTCGCGCAGGGCAATCGCCTCGGCCACGCGGTAGGTGGAGCCGGGGCGACACCGGATCTGGATAAAAACGCATGTGCTCATTGGGGGCTGCTCCTGTAGATCGCTTTGGATGCAGGCTCTCACGAAGGCCCCTGCACCGCAATCCCCCATCGCCCCTTGGCGCAGCCGCGCACGCTGTTATAAGGACACGAGTTTGTTATTGAGAGGCCCGCCCATGCGCACGGCAACCATCACCCGCACCACCGCCGAGACCGACATCAATGTCGAGATCAACCTCGACGGGACCGGCATATACGACAACAAGACCGGCGTGGGCTTCTTTGACCATATGCTGGACCAGCTGTCGCGCCACGCGCTGATTGATATGACCGTGCGGTGCAGCGGTGATCTGCACATCGACGATCACCACACCGTCGAGGATGTGGGCATCGCATTGGGTCAGGCGTTGACCCAAGCCGTCGGCGACAAACGCGGCATCGTGCGCTACGGGTCCTGCCTGCTGCCGATGGACGACGCGCTGGTGCGTGCCGCACTTGATCTGTCGGCCCGCCCCTATCTGGTGTGGAACGTCGATCTGCCCACCGCCAAGATCGGCACGTTTGATTGCGAACTGGTGCGCGAGTTTTTCCAAGCCTTCGCCACCCACGGCGGCATCACGCTGCATGTGGACCAGCTGCATGGCCTCAACTCCCACCACATCGCCGAGGCGGCCTTCAAAGCGGTTGCGCGTGCCTTGCGCGACGCGCTGGAGCAAGACCCCCGCAAGTCGGACGCGATTCCCTCGACCAAAGGCATGCTTTGAATGCTGACCGCGATTATTGATTACGAGAGCGGGAACCTGCATTCGGCCCACAAAGCGTTTGAACGCATGGCGCGGGAGGCAGACGCAGGCGAGGTGATCGTCACGGCGGATGCCGATGTGGTCGCTGCCGCCGACCGTATTGTGCTGCCCGGTGACGGGGCCTTTCCTGCCTGTATGGCGGCGTTGAAAGGTAAAAGCGGCATCTTTGACGCCATGTGCGAGGCGGTCGAGCAAAAAGGCCGCCCGTTCCTTGGCATCTGTGTCGGCATGCAACTGATGGCGACATGGGGCCGTGAGTATGAGGACACCCGCGGCCTTGATTGGATCGGCGGTGAAGTCACGCGGATCACGCCTGCGGATGCGACGCTCAAGGTGCCGCATATGGGCTGGAACGATCTGGTGCTGGACGCGCCACATGCCGTGTTTGACGGCGTGGCGACGGGCGATCACACCTATTTTGTGCACAGCTATCACATGGCGGTTGCGGACACGGCGCAACGGTTGGCCCACGTCGATTACGCCAGCGATGTCACCGCCGTGATCGGCCGCGACAACATGGTCGGTATGCAGTTCCACCCCGAGAAAAGCCAAGGCACCGGCCTGCGCATGATCTCGAACTTCCTGAAGTGGGCGCCTTGAACAGCGCGGTTGTGACGGGGTGACAAATATCGGGCGCCTGCACGGGGTGCGCGGACGGGATTGAGTTTAAGGGCAAAATAAAGAAAGGCGCAGGTGAGCTGGCACCTGCGCCTTTTATCTTCTGTTCGCGCCTGGGGTTAGTTCACGCGCTTCCACGTTTGCTTTTTGCAGATCGGGCCGACACAACCCGACACTTTGAGCGTGTTGCCGGACATGGACATCTTTGACTTGAAGGTCTTGCCCGTGGAGGGCTGCCAGATCTTGCCGTTTTTGTATTTGCCGCCGCCTGCGGGGACCATGTCCCAGACCAGCTTTTTGCCAAGGTTGGCGGATTTATATTCGCCTGTGCCGTTGAAGGTGCGCGCAATGGTGCCGCAGAGCTTGGCACCGCAGGTGCTTATCTTCACGTGGGCATAGGCGCCGTCGTCCACTTGGGTCTTCCACGTGCCTGTGGCCGGATCGGCGAGTGCCGCCCCTGCGAAAGCACACGCAGCGATGGCTGCTGTCAAAATCATCCTCATTAAGGTTCCTCCCTAGAACTGACGCGTAGCTTGGCCCATTGGCGGGCTGTCAGGCAAGCCTAACGTAGGGTCGCGTTGCACCCGTGCGCATTCCGTGGCACACCGCGCCATAGGCCCACAGCAAGGACAAAACCTATGATCCTCTATCCCGCAATCGACCTCAAAGACGGTAATGCCGTGCGCCTTGTGCACGGCGACATGGACCGCTCGACCGTGTTCAACGATGATCCTGCCGCGCAGGCGCAAGAGTTCGTGGATGCGGGATGTACGTGGCTGCATCTGGTGGATCTCAACGGTGCTTTTGCGGGCGCGCCAGTAAATGCCGCCCCTGTTGAGGCGATCCTGAAGCAGTGCAAGGTGCCTGCGCAGCTTGGCGGTGGCATCCGCGACATGGCCACCATAGAGGCGTGGCTGGACAAAGGCCTTGCCCGTGTGATCCTGGGCACCGTGGCGGTAGAGAACCCCGATCTGGTGCGCGAGGCAGCGCGGGCGTTTCCGGGTCAGGTCGCTGTTGGCATCGACGCACGCAATGGCCGCGTGGCGACCAAAGGCTGGGCCGAAGAGACTGATGTTATGGTCACCGACCTTGCCAAATCATTCGAGGACGCGGGCGTTGCCGCGATCATCTACACCGACATCATGCGCGACGGCGCCATGGGCGGGCCGAACATCGAGGCAACAGCCGATCTGGCCCGCGCCGTAAACATCCCAGTCATCGCTTCGGGGGGCGTGTCATCGCTGGCCGATTTGCAGGCGCTTAAGGCCACAGGCGTGATCGAGGGCGCGATCTCGGGCCGTGCGCTCTATGATGGTGCGATTGATCTGGCAGAGGCTTTGTCCGCGCTCAAGTAATTTTCTTTCTGCTGTCCGCTTTTGTCAGGGCCTCGCAGTCGCGTTCATTGCCCTGCTTTGGGCAAAACGGACGCAGCTTTCGGGCTTGTCGCGCTGGCCTCGCATCAGCGCGACACTTTGGGCACTCGCCCTGACGCTCGCCTTTGCGGCGGCGGTCGTCACGGAGCTGACACGCACCCTGCACGGGCTGCACCCGCTACAGTGATAGCACAGCAACGCTCACCATAACGTCTATTTTCATCGTCGTATTTTACGGGTTCTTCCTTGCCGTGGCCACGTTCTGCCTCGGCGACATCCTTAATCCCGAACCCGCAGGTGCTCTAGGGCATATCGCATTGCCTTTCGTTTCCCTTGCTCCCAAGGCGACAGAGCGCTAGATGGTTGCCATGCTCAAAACCCGTATCATTCCCTGTCTCGATGTCGCCGATGGCCGTGTGGTCAAAGGTGTGAACTTTGTCGGCCTGCGCGATGCAGGCGATCCCGTGGATGCCGCCATCGCCTATGACGCTGCCGGCGCGGACGAGCTTTGCTTTCTTGACATCCACGCCACCCATGAAAACCGCGGTACGATGTTTGACATGGTGCGCCGCACAGCCGAGCATTGCTATATCCCGCTCACCGTGGGGGGGGGCGTGCGCGAAGTGGCCGATGTCCGTGCCCTGCTGCTGGCAGGTGCGGACAAAGTCAGCTTTAACTCCGCCGCTGTCGCCAACCCCGATGTGGTGGCCGAGGCCGCCGATCAGTTCGGCAGCCAATGTATCGTCGCCGCCATCGACGCCAAAACCGTCAGCCCCGGCAAATGGGAGATATTCACCCACGGTGGCCGCAAGCCCACGGGCATCGACGCCGTGGAATTTGCAATCACCATGATGAAAAAGGGCGCAGGTGAAATACTGCTCACCTCCATGGACCGTGACGGTACCAAACAAGGGTTCAACCTGCCCCTGACCCGCGCCATATCGGACGCCGTGAACATGCCGGTGATCGCCTCTGGCGGTGTTGGCAATCTTGATCACCTCGTTGACGGCGTGACGAAGGGCGGCGCATCGGCGGTGTTGGCGGCTTCCATCTTCCACTTCGGCGAATACACCATCGCACAGGCCAAACAACATATGGCCGCCGCGGGCATCCCCATGAGGTTGACATGACAGACGCCAACGCCACGCTTGACGCGCTATACGCCACCATCCTCGCCCGCAAAGAGGCAGACACAACCAGTAGCTGGACCGCCCAATTGCTGGCCAAAGGCCCCGAAAAATGCGCCGAGAAATTCGGCGAAGAAGCCATCGAGGCAATCATCGAAGCCGTCAAAGACGACAAAGCCGCCCTTACATCCGAAGCCGCCGACGTCCTCTATCACCTGCTGGTCATGCTCGCCGCACGCGATGTCCCGCTGGCCGATGTTATGAACATTCTGCGCGCCCGCCAATCCACATCAGGCATCGCGGAAAAAGCAAGCCGCTAACCGCTTTCTTTATTTTGCCCTTAAACTCAATCCCGCACCCTCTCCGAGCGCAGGACGGGATGTAGCGCACAACCGTTTACAGCTTGCTCGAAATCACACCTGTCGCAAACCCGCCCATACGCAGTTCACCGAACAGCCGCTGATACTCGATCTTGGGACAGCGGTTTTGAACCACGTCCAGCCCTCGCTCCTGCGCCACCTGCGCCGCCTGCGCGTGCTGCACGCCGATCTGCATCCAGATCGTGCGCAACCCCTCCAGATGCGCCAACCCGTCATCGACAATCTGCGGCACCGCCTCTGATCGGCGAAAGATGTCCAGCATGTCCACGGGCCCCTCGATCTGGGACAGCTCGCCTACAACGGTCGCCCCGAACAGGCGTTGCCCCGCCAGCTTTGGGTTCACCGGCACGATCTCGAAGTTGCGCAAAGATAGATACCGCGCCACAAAATAGCTGGCCCGCACGGGGTTGTCGGACACGCCTACAATCGCCACCCGTTTGGTGCAGGTCAGGATGTCTTTTAAAAATTTGTCACTGTATTCCATAGCTCACAGCTATAGCCCCCAACAGCGCATAAAAAAACCTCCCCGACGGATCGGGGAGGTGAAAAGTGGGAACAGGGACTAAACCACAAGGCGGACGTTCCAACCCGTCCTTGCATCTTAACACATAGGAGCGTTGCACCGCGATAAAAGCCCCTCATGGCCGAATATCGCGGCAAGGCTGCGTGATCGGCAAAGTCCCGCCCATATGCGGTCCTTAGTCAAAGATATCTTCAACCAGATCAAAGGCTTCTTCGGCAAACTGGCGCAACAGGCTCTTGCGCTTTTTGCGCCGTTTCACCGGCTTGGGGCGCTGCGGCTGCGCATATTTGCGCTGGCTGGACATCACGGGCTGATGCGTCACAGCAGGCTTGGAGACAGGGGCTGCTACAGGCAGCGCCTTGAGCCGGTTCAGCGGCGCACCGCAGGCCCCGCAGCTTAGCGTGTGTTGGCCCGCCTGCATCTGCAGCAGCGCACGGGTGCCGCAATGGCAGCATGTGGCGATCTTGGTTGAATGGGCGATGTCACCGCTCCTTAGTTATGCTCTTTAGTAGCATATAGGCCGATTGCCGCCGCATTTGAGACGTTGAGCGAGCCAAATCCGCCGCCCGCGTCAATCCGTACCAAAGCATCCACAGTTTCACGCGTCTTTTCACGCAGGCCGGGCCCTTCGGCCCCCAACACCAGCGCCACGGCACGGTCACGCTTGCCCGCCACGGCTTCCTCGATGGTCTGCGTGCCCTCGCCGTCCAGCCCCAGCACCAGATAACCCATCTTTTGCAATGCAATGATGCCATCCGCCAGATTGCGGATCCGCAGATACGGCTGCCGCTCCAACGCACCCGAGGCCGTTTTGGCCAGCGCCCCCGTCTCGGGCGCGGAATGATGGCGCGTGCCGATCACCGCAGAGGCGCCCAGCACCTCGGCCGAGCGCAGGATCGCGCCTACGTTATGCGGATCAGTCACACGGTCCAGCATGATCACACGCGGCGCAGCATCGCCGATGCACACATCCTCCATCCGCCCCCAATCCAGCGGCTTGACCTCCAGTACAACCCCCTGATGCACCGAGCCTGCGTCAATCGGAGGGCGGAACTTGCGCGGGTCCACGACTTCGGGCGTAATGCCGCTGGCTGCGACCGCTTCTTCCAGCTTGGCCAGCGCATTGGGTGTGACCATCATGGTGACCTTGGTGCGCGCAGGGTTCATCAGCGCATCCCGCACCGCGTGCAGGCCAAACAACCAAAGCGTCTCGCGTGCGTCCGCTTTTTTGCCCTGTTCTTTTTCGACAACCCACTTCGGTTTCTTCATCTTGGCCCCCTGATTTTGCGCAGCTTGGCCCCTCCTCTACCCCTTTGGGCACCGCAGGCCAAGCCTTGCCCTGCCTGCGCATCACGCGGCCCCGAACACGACAATGCATTTAGACTGATTTAGTGGTTGACGCACAGGACCCCCACAGGTAATCACCGCGCCAGTGGGCGACAGGCCGCAAGGTGTGGCAGGGGACTGTAACTCCCTCGCGGAGACGCACGCCTGGTTCGATTCCAGGGTCGCCCACCACTTGTTTTTTCAAACACTTACGACGTTTTTTGCAAACCCTTACTTTTTAGGGATATTGCGGTGGTCCCAATGTATGGTCCGAACTTCCGTTCTGTGCGTGTACTATTCACTCCTCTTTCCTGACCAGATTTCGAAAGCATTCTACGGTTAGCCTTTTTACGATAGTAAGCTACCATCTCCGCACTCTGACCCGTGACTGCCTGAATTTCTGCATCGCTTGCACCTGCTTCGGCCAGCCGAATAATAGATAGCTTTCGAAGGCCGTGAAGGCTGAACTTTTTTGCGTCGCGACCCAGAGATAGGCGCCACGCGCTGAAGTCCTTCTCAATCGCATGATAGGTCATCGGTTCTGTCAGATTTTTCGAAAGCAGGTGCTGCCCTTCAATCGGCATGTCTTCGACGAACCGACGGAGCGCCTGCGGACAGTAAACCTCGAGCTCCTGTTTGCCTTTCTCGTCTCTGACAATCATCCATTCACCTTTAAACTGATCGCGCCTCATCGCGACAGCCGCCCCTGGCCTTTGCCCTGTTCCCAAGATGAGATTTGCCAAAACCTTTACTCGAAATGGTGCTTCATCCAGCGCCGCAACCACCCATTGGGGCCATGGCTCGAACTCACGCTGTTTCCCGAAGTGCTTGATGCCCTTCGCTGGCTTCTCACTCAAAGGCCAATCAAGCTGCAAAGCTGCGAAATTCCATAGAAGTGATACCGTTTGAAGCAGACGATCTGCCTTCTTGGGGGTATCTGCCAGCGACTGATGGGCAGCACGCAACTCTTGTCTACTGATTGATTTCAGACTTTTCGCGCCATTCTTCTCGAGAATTGACTCCATCGGCGGACGATACGACTTCTTGGTACTCGGGGCGAGATTGTTTTGAATTTGCCTGTCTGATCGCCATGCTTCGATACACTCACTCCAAGTGTATCGACTTTTGACGATCTGCATAGTATGCTGTCCAGCCTCACATGCCCAGTAAAGGCGATCAAGCTCCTGTGGGTCGGTAATCCCCCCATTTTTAATGGGGCTCAGCCGTAGAATTCATGCGGCTA
>NZ_JBEFLO010000004.1:0-290437 GCF_040149565.1 Sulfitobacter aquimarinus | reverse complement strand
ACTCAGCCTTTTCCTGAAGAGGGTCGCCATAAACGGACCAAAGAGATCGCCAAGCGCAGTCTCTTGGGAAAATCTGAAAAACGAGGAAAACTGGTGAATCCGATGCTTCTATCCAGTGAATCTGATGCTTCCATAATCGATACGATAAATTTCAGCTGCCATAAAAATATGAATCTTGGGTCGAAAGTTGTGAAAGTTATGGTTCACTATACAATCGTTGTAGAGGGAAGGATAAACCTCCCCAAGACCGGGGCGTGCTTTTAACGCTTGGCTGCTGTCTGGAATGCAACCGGAAAGGGTGCTCTGACTAGAAAAGATCGCCAAGTGAACCCTGTACCGCGAACGTCGACAACCGCCGTGTCACTCGTAAAAACAAGGCAGTCAGTGCGTTTGCTGCAACGCAATTACATTTGAGACGCCGTCAACTTGCGGAACAAAGTTCCGATGTGCGGTATTGGCATCCGTGACAAATTGCGCTTAACTCACCTTATGGTTGGGTGGAACGCTTCGGGAGGAAGCGTCCGACCGTGGAATGGGGCAGGTTTTTCTGCTGCCTTTCGGCCATGCTGGGACGGAAAATCTGCTTGGGAAAGATCCTGTGAATGCTTGCGCATCCGGGAATATCTTTCGGTCTTATTTTTCCGGCAGCTTCAAAAACGATAAATAGGGAGAGAAGTGAATGAACAAGTTTCTAATGTCTGCAAAGGTTGCCGTAGCGTCAGCCGCTCTGGCGACCGGGCTGTCACATGGGGTCGAGGCTCAGGAATACGATTGGCCGCGCCTGATGGTGATTGCAACGCCCGGCACATCGACTGGCAGCTTTGCCTCGACGAACGGCTGGGGTCCGATCTTTCAGCAAGAAACAGGCACCACCGTTCGCATTGTTCCCGAAGACAGCGAATTGATGCGCAACCGACGGCTGACCGAGCGTGAAGACGTTGCGATTGCATCCGTTTCCGCCGCCGAGATGGCGTCTCAAACCGAAGGTGTCGGCGGGTATGCCTCGGCGCGGGCCATACCCCAGCGTATTTTGTGGCATCACAACGATACCCCTTGGGGCTTTGTCGTAGCAGGCGATTCCGAAATCAAGTCACTCGAAGATATCGGCAAAGGCGGTGTGCGCGTCACCGAGGGCGTCTTTTCGCCCGCAATCGTCTCGGTTGTGACCGAGGCCTTGCCCGGCTTTATCGGCCTGACGCCCGAAGAAGCACAAGAGCAGATCGAATACGTACCTGCGTCCAGCTACGGTGAAAACTGCCGCTCGGTTGTCGAGGGCAAGTCCGATGTGGCGTATTGCTCGCCGATCTCGTCGGTGCTGTCCGAAATGGAAGGCGCCCCGGGCAGCATCCGCTGGCTGCCGATGGACCCCGCCAACAAGGAAGGCTGGAGCCGCTTTCTGAATTTCCGCGGGATGACGATCCCTTCCACAATTTCCATGGGCGTAAAAACCGCAAACGGTGTTGATTCGATGACGTCGAATTTCGTCTACGCGGTTCCTGTGACCGCCGATGTGGACTTTGCTTATAACATGGCGAAATGGCTGCATCAGTCTTATGACGCGTACAAAGGCACGCACGCCCTTGCGTCGCGCATGTCGGTTGAGCTGTTCCGTTCCTATCTGAACGCCAACCCGATCCCCGTACACGAGGGCACGGTGAAATACCTGCGCGAGATCGGTCAATGGAGCGATGAAGACGACGCATGGAACAGTGCCGCGATCAAGCAGATGGACGCATGGGTAGAGGCACGTCAGGCCGGTATGAAAGCCGCGATGGAGCAAGGGATCGAAATCAACTTCGAAAATGAAGAGTTCCTGAACCTCATGGCCGAACATACCAAAGATCTCCAACCGTTCCGTTCGCGTCTGTGATCGGCGCCTAAAAGCGTAACCGGCGGAGCGGATCGTTCGCTCCGCCGCCTTCTCCGAATGCGCCTCCAGATCATTAAATTCAGGATCACGACATGTCAGACTCTCCAACCATTGCAGCCCCAAATCTCAGCGATGACGACGCGGTACAGCTGGGTCGGCTCGGCACATTATTTTCGTTCACGAGTGTCGCATTCATCCTCCTTTGTACGGGGGGCATCGCGCTTGGGCTGGCCTATGCCTTTGGCGTTCCGATCGCAGGGCAGCGCCTGATCGAAGGGCAATATTACTGGGTGTTTATCGGCATCTTTCTGGCTGCGTCATTTATCGCCTTGCCCGCACGTGCACACCAGACCTCGGTGCCCATCTACGACTGGATCGCGGCCATCGTGGCGCTAAGCGTATGTTTCTGGTTCTCGACGCATGCGTGGGAGATCGTTCAAGCGGGTTGGACCAACGTCTACGCGGGCACAGTGCTGTGGGTCTTGATGCTTGAGATTGCGCGCAGGTCGGGCGGGCTACCCTTTTTGCTGGTCGTGTTTTTACTGGGCCTATACCCGCTTGTCGCGGACTTCTTTCCGGGGCTGCTGATGGGCATTCCCTACACCTTCGAGCGTATGATCGAAGCGCATATTTTCAGGACCGAAGGCTTGATGGGCATCACCACGAAAATCGTGGCCGAAATCGTCCTCGGCTTTCTGGTGTTTGCGGGGGTGCTGATCGCAACGGGTGCCGGGCAATTCTTTATCGATATTGCCAATGCGGGTTTCGGCAAATACCGCGGTGGCTCTGCCAAAGTGTCCGTGGTCGCGAGCGCCTTTTTCGGATCACTTTCGGGGTCGATCTTCTCGAACATCGCGGGCACAGGCTCGATCACCATTCCCACCATGAAAAAAGCGGGATACCCGCCCCATTACGCAGGCGCTATCGAAGCCTGTGCCTCGACGGGGGGGGTGGTGATGCCGCCGGTGATGGGGGCCATCGCCTTTGTCATGGCCATCACGATCGGTGTGGATTACGCGACGATCATGATCGCGGCGATCTTGCCGTCTTTTCTGTTCTATTTCGGCCTGCTTATGCAAATCGACGCTTATGCCGCGCGCAACGGCCTTGTTGGTGCTGCGCCCGAAAACCTGCCGTCGGCGCGCAACGTTCTAAAGCGCGGCTGGCCGTTTCTGATCGTCATGATCTTTCTGGTCTGGGGATTGCTGTGGATGCGCTGGGAATACTACGCGCCTTGGTACGCCAGTGCGCTGATGATCTGCCTCAGCTTCCTTCAGCGTGAAACGATGATGACTCCCAAACGCTTTGTCGAGACTCTGCGGCAGGTCGGCATGCTGGTCACGCAGACTGCGGCCATCATCATGCCGATCGCCTTTGTCGTCAGCGCGCTGACCATTACGGGTGTGACGGGCTCCATGACGTCTGGCCTCGTCGCTTTGGGAGGGGATAATGTTTACCTGATCATCGCCTTGGGTGTGCTGGCTTGCTTTATCATGGGCATGGCGGGTCTGGCGATCGTGGCCTATATTTTCCTGGCCGTAACGCTCGCCCCTGCGATTATCGAGATTGGTGGCCTTAACACCATCGCGGTTCACTTTTTCATCGTCTACTACGCCATGCTGTCGGTCATCACCCCACCTGTGGGGGCAGCGGCGTTTCTGGCTGCGACCATCGCCGGAGCAAAGCCGATGAAGACGTCGATTACCGCGATGCGATTGGGGATCGTGATTTACTTCGTGCCCTTGTTTTTCATGTTCCAACCTGCGCTGGTCTTGCAAGGCGATCTGACGCCTTTGATTTACGTGCTTCCTTCGATCCTGATCGGTATCACCCTGCTGGCCGGTGGTTTGGAGGGGTATCTGATCGGGTTCGGCAGGGTCCGCCATGTGCTGCGCCTGCCGCTTGCCGTGGCGGGATTTGCGTTCAGCTTTCCCGGTTTGGTCACGACGCTGGTGAGCGGGGTAGTGGCCGTGGTTTTGGTCCTGCTGATCAAGAGGGACACAGGCAAAGCGGGTAGGGCGACGGCATAAAAAGTACCTGCATACCGACGTGAAAACGCTGACCTAGATCTGTGATGTGAATTCTTGCAACAGGGTCAGCGTCAACAGCTGCACCATGACCACCCAGCGCTGGTCGTGTTTGCGATGCGCGTTTTGAGCAGTCGGCTCCGCGCAAGCCAAGAAGCAAAAAATGCTCGCCGCCGCACGGCGACGGGACATTGCATTCCATGACCCGCATGTCCGCGAATAATATGCGCTGATCGGCGAGCCACCGCCCTGCGGCCAGCCGACAAACCCTTACCGAGCAGCCAGTAAAACCAAGCTGATATACGCGCAGTCCTTTGACAGCGTGCCGTGGCACCAACTGTGATAAGCTGCCTTTGCGTCCGCCAAGGCGCGGCACCTCAGGCGCCAAACTAAATTCAAACTGCTGCACATTTCCTTTGCTTTGAGGGGCGCTGTTTCCTATACGAAACCCATACGATGCGACTCGTATGGGAGAGCGCAGCAAGACGCTGCCGCCGAAGGAGCAACGCCCCGGAAACTCTCAGGCACATGAACCGTGCGAGGCTCCGCGCAAGCGGACGTTGTATATCTGGAGAGTGGTCTGCACACACGCAACAGGCCCACCGAAGGAGAAAGCCCGCAGGACGCGGGTGAAGCTCTCAGGTCAACCGACAGATGGGGACATGGACGCCGCGCTGGTGCTGGTGTCCCTGTCCGATCCATCGCGTCTGACAACGAGAGCATGACCATGACCCAAATCGCTGTAATCGGGGCCGGTATCACCGGCATTACCACCGCCTATTCGCTGGCCTCGCGGGGCTATGATGTGACGGTCTTTGACCGCAACCGCTATGCCGCGATGGAGACATCCTTTGCCAATGGTGGCCAGTTGAGCGCCTCGAATGCCGAGGTCTGGACCCGTTGGGGGACGGTCTTCAAAGGTCTGAAATGGATGATGGACAGCAACGCGCCGCTGCTGGTGAACCCGCGCCCCAGCTGGCACAAGCTAAGCTGGATGGCCGAGTTTATGGGCAATATCCCCGACTATGAGGCCAACACCATCGCCACCGCCAAAATGGCGATCGAGGCACGCAAGCACCTGCTGCGCTTTGCGGGCGAGGTCGGGTTCGACTTCGATATGGAAAAGCGCGGCATCTTGCACATCTACAAATCCGCCGCCGAGTTCGACCACGCCCGCCGCGTAAACGACTTGCTGGGGCAGGCGGGGCTTGAGCGCCGCGAGGTGGACGCAAACGAGGTGGCGCGGATCGAGCCTGCGCTCAAGACCAAGACCTTGGGCGGCTATTATACCGAAAGCGATTTTACCGGCGACATTCACCTTTATGCCCGTGCGCTGTCCAAAGGGTGTGAGGCGATGGGGGTCAAGTTTTGCTATAAAACGGACGTGTCCGAATACAAACATACCGGCGAGGCCGTGCGCCTGAGCTGGAGCAAGGACGGTGCCGACACTCAGCAAACCTTCGACGGAATTGTCGTCTGCGCAGGCGTCGGCTCCCGCGCCATTGCGGCCAGCCTTGGCGACCGTGTGAACATCTATCCGGTCAAGGGATATTCGATCACCGTGAACCTTGAGGATGAGGCCTCACAGAAAGCGGCCCCGTGGGTCAGCCTGCTGGACGACGAGGCCAAGATCGTGACCTCGCGGTTGGGGCAGAAACGCTTCCGCATTGCAGGCACGGCCGAGTTCAACGGCTACAATCTCGATATTCGCGACAACCGGATCAAGCCGCTGCGCAACTGGTGCGAGACGTTCTTTCCGCAAGTCGAAACTGAGCATTGCGTACCATGGGCGGGCCTGCGCCCGATGATGCCGTCGATGCTGCCAAAGGTCGGGCCGGGGTCAAAACCGGGCGTGTTCTATAACACCGGTCACGGGCATCTGGGCTGGACCCTGTCTGCGGCCACAGCCGAGGCTACCGCCGATTGCATCGACGTCACCCGCATGAAAAACGAGGCGGCTTAAAGGTCCAGTTCAACCCAGACAGGGACGTGATCGGAGGGCTTGTCCCGCCCGCGCACGTCCTTGTCGATCTGGCAGTCAATCAGGCGGTCAGCAGTATAGGGGCACAGCAGGAAGTGATCGATGCGGATGCCGTTGTTGCGGTTCCACGCGCCCGCCTGATAATCCCAAAAGCTGTAGTGGCCAGGGCCAGGCGTGCGGGCGCGAAACGCTTCCGTCAGACCAAGGTTCAGCAAGGCGCGCCATTTCGCATGGCTCTCGGGGCGATACAGCGCATCGCCCTCCCATGATTTCGGGTTCGCGGCATCTTCGGGCTGGGGGATGATGTTATAATCGCCCGCCATCAGAAACGGTGTTTCTTCGGCCAGCAACTCCTCGGCGCGGGCGCGAAGGCGTTCCATCCAGCCCAGTTTATAGGCGTATTTGCCGCCGGCCACGGGGCTGCCGTCTTCCTCCAGCTCAACGGGGTTGCCGTTGGGCAGGTACAGACCGCATAGCCGCACGGAATGGTTCTCTCCCACGACTGTCGCTTCGATGTATCGCGCCTGTTCGTCGGCATCGTCCCCCGGCAAACCGCGTGTTACGTCTTCCAGCGGCAGTTTGGACAGGATGCCCACGCCGTTGAACGACTTTTGCCCATGCACCTCGACGTTATAGCCGCGCTCCTCGAACACCTCTGTGGGGAAGGCCTCGTCTACGGATTTGATCTCTTGCATCAGCACCACATCGGGTTGCGCATCATCCAGCCACTCCGGCAGGGCGTTGATACGGGCCTTGATGCCGTTGATGTTGAATGTGGCGATCTTCATGGGGCAATGCTCCGCGGGTTATCTGGAATGCCCCCAGCTATCGCGCAATTGGCGCAAGGGGGCAAGCAGGCTGTGCGGGCGGGCAGGGAGATTTGGTTTTGTAAAAGGGCAGCGTCCGCCCCCCGCGCTTCTCCATCCAGCGGGGGCGCTACATCGAGAAGGACGTGCCACAGCCGCACGACGATGTCGCGTTGGGGTTCTCGATCACAAACCGTGCGCCGATCAGCTCTTGAGTATAGTCGATCACCGCGTTGGCGAGGAAGGGCAACGAGACGCTGTCGACCACAACCGTTTCCCCTGATCCTTGCAGCACCAGATCATCGTCCGTGGCCGCGTCGAGCGCGATTTCATACTGGAATCCCGAACAGCCACCACCCTCGACGGCGACGCGCAATGCCTTGCCATCCGCTGCGGCACCGATCTCGCTCAGGCGTTCAAAGGCGCGGGACGTCACTTTGGGGGGCAGGTTCATGGTTTGGGCTCTCCGCCGTCTGTTTTCATTGGGCTACAGGCATAATATAGAAATGCAGGGCGCTGCCTGCAAGCACCCCCAGCCTGTAAAAGGAGACCCCGCGATGCGCGCACCCTTCGCCTCCCGCCCCGATCTTGCCCGTGGCAGGCGTGTCCCCGAGGACGAAAGCAGCTTTCGCTCGTGCTTCCAGCGCGACCGCGACCGGATCATCCATGCCAGCGCCTTTCGGCGGCTGAAGCACAAGACCCAAGTGTTTGTTGAACACGAGGGCGATTACTACCGCACCCGTCTGACCCACAGCATCGAGGTCGCCCAAGTGGCGCGCACCATCGCAGGCGCATTGGGCCTGAATGACGAGCTGACCGAGGCGGTGGCACTGGCGCATGATCTGGGGCATCCGCCCTTTGGCCACACGGGCGAGGACGCGCTGCATGCGTTGATGCAGCCCTACGGCGGGTTTGACCACAACGCCCAGGCGATCAAGATCGTAACCGCGCTTGAGCAGCACTACGCAGGCTTTGACGGGCTGAACCTCACGTGGGAGACGCTGGAGGGGATCGCGAAGCATAACGGGCCCGTGACAGGCACACTGCCCCATGCACTGGCCGATTATAACGCGCTGCATGATCTGGAACTGCACACCCACGCCAGCGCCGAGGCGCAGGTGGCGGCCCTGTCCGATGACATTGCCTACAACAACCACGACCTGCACGACGGCTTGCGCGCAGGACTGTTTACCGAAGGCGATATTGCGGCGCTGCCGTTGGTGGGGGCCGCCTTTGCCGAAGTGGATAGCTTGCACCCCGGGCTTGATCCCTACCGCCGTCGCCACGAGGCGCTGCGCCGCGTGTTCGGCATGATGGTGGCGGATGTAATCGAGACATCGCGCACATTGCTCACCACTTCTGGTGCGCAATCGGTCGAGGACGTCCGCCATTTCGGCGCGCCTTTGATCCGTTTCTCGGATACGATGTGGCGTGATCTGGGCGCGATCAGGCGGTTTTTGTTCACGCAGATGTACCGCGCCCCCGCGGTGATGAAGATCCGCGCCGATGTGACGGGCGTGGTCGAGGGGCTGTTCCCTCTGTTTCTATCGCAACCTGCGCTGATGCCCGCCGATTGGGCAAAGGCTATTGCGGCGGCGGGGTCAGACCGTACAATGCTTGCAAGGATTGTGGCCGACTATATCGCGGGCATGACCGACCGCTTTGCGTTACAAGAACATGCGCGGCTGATCGGTGGCGGCGCTGTCGGGGACTGAACGGGGGAAATGACAATGCTGGATGCGCAAGAAAAGACACAAAAAGCGGCGCCCAAACGGGCCAAGGGCATTTTGCACGGCAAGCGCGTGATCGTGCTGGGGGCCTGTTGCAGCTTTGGCCGCAGTACGGCGCGGGCGTTGATGGCTTGTGGCGCGCAGGTGGTGGCGGCTGATAGCAGTGCGGACGGGCTAAAGCACATGGGCGCCGCGGTGCCGTTGCACCTGAAGGGCGAACCGGAAGAGGCGCTGCGCCGTGTGGGTCGCGCATGGGGCGAGGCGCGGCTGGACGCCGTGGTCAACCTGATGCCTCTGCGCCACCCCGACAAGATTGACCTGAACATCGCGGCCCTTCAGGGCATCGTGCAGGCGTTTATGCCCGCACTTTCAGCCCGCGAGGGGCAGATCGTCACCGTGGTGGCACGGCCCGAACAAGCGTTAGAGGTGGGGGCAGGGGCAATGGCACCGGCGCTGGCTTCGGCGCAGGGGGCATTTGCCCATGCGCTGCGGCGTGACGGGCTGACGCTGAACATGGTGAATGTGTCGGATGTGGCAATCTCTCCTGCACGCGCTGCGGTGGTGGGGTTGCTGGCGGGATCGCTCGGGCCGCTCAACGGGTCCGAATTGCGCCTGTGATTGACGCGGCCACTGCGCGTGGTACATGAAGCAAAACCATTCCCGCCGGAGCGCCCCTACTGATGAACCTCTTTGCCGATATCCGCACCCTGACCCTGACCGCGCTTGATGCGATGGTCGCCGCTGGCGATCTGCCCGCGGGCCTGAGCACCGACAACGTCACGGCAGAGCCGCCCCGCGATGCGGCCCACGGCGATATGGCGACCAATGCGGCGATGGTGCTGGCGAAACCCGCAGGCATGAAGCCCCGCGACATTGCCGACAAACTGGCCGCACGTCTGGCAGATGATCCGCGCATCACCTCGGCCGAGGTGGCAGGGCCGGGGTTCTTGAACCTGCGGCTTGCGCCTGCCGTCTGGCAGGGCGTGGCGGCGGATGTGCTGGAAACGGGCACGGATTATGGCCGTGGCACTTTGGGGTCCGGCAAATCGGTGAATGTTGAATATGTCTCGGCGAACCCAACGGGGCCGCTGCATGTGGGCCACACGCGGGGCGCTGTCTTTGGCGATGCGCTGGCGTCATTGCTGGATTTTGCGGGCTGGGATGTGACGCGTGAATACGTCATCAACGATGGCGGCGGGCAGATCGGTATGTTGGCCCGCTCGGTCTATCTGCGCTATCTTGAGGCGCACGGCAAAGAGGTTGCCTTTCCCGATGGGACATACCCCGGTGACTACCTCAAACCTGTGGGCGAGGCGCTGAAAGCCAAGGTCGGCACCGAATATATGGACCAGCCCGAAGATGTCTGGCTGAAACCCATCGGCGATTTCTCGACCGACGCGATGATGGAGCTGATCCGCGATGATCTGGCGCTGCTGGGCGTTACGATGGACCGCTTTTTCTCGGAAAAATCGCTGTATGACACGGGCAAGATCGAAGCCTGCCTTGATAAGCTCGACAAGATGGGGCTGATCTATAACGGCACGCTTGAGCCGCCAAAGGGCAAGCTGCCCGATGATTATGAGGCGCGTGAACAGACGCTGTTCAAATCCACAGAATTCGGCGACGATCAAGACCGCGCGATCAAGAAACACGACGGCGCGTGGACCTATTTCGCGCCCGACATCGCCTATCACAACGACAAGGTCGAGCGTGGCTATGACCAGCTGATCAACGTCTTTGGCGCGGACCACGGTGGCTATGTCAAACGGATGAAGGCCGCGGTTCATGCGCTGTCGGATGGCAAAGTCCCGCTGGACATCAAGCTGACGCAGCTGGTCAAACTGTTCAAGAACGGTGAAGAATTCAAGATGTCCAAACGGGCGGGCAATTTTGTGCTGCTCAGCGATCTGATCCGCGAAGTCGGCAAGGACGTGACCCGCTTTGTCATGCTGACGCGCAAGAACGATGCGCCGCTGGATTTCGATTTCGACAAAGTGATGGAGCAATCGCGCGAGAACCCTGTGTTCTACGTGCAATATGCCCACGCACGGGTGGCGAGCGTCATGCGCAAAGCCACCGAGGCGGGCATCGACGTTTCTGACGCGGCGCTGAAATCCGCTGATCTGGCGAGGCTGGACCACGAGGCCGAGCTGGCGCTGCTGCGCAAAGTGGCAGAATGGCCGCGTCTGGTGGAAACCGCCGCCCGCAGCAATGAGCCGCACCGCGTTGCCTTCTATCTCTATGAATTGGCAGGGGATTTGCACGGGTTCTGGAATCTTGGCAATGCCGAGACCTCGTTGCGGTTTATCCAAGAGGACGATCCTGCAACATCCCAGGCGAAAATTGCGCTGGCCCGTGCTGTGGCGATTGTAATTGCAGCAGGCTTGGGTATTTTGGGCGTAACCCCTGCGGAAGAGATGCGCTAAGCGCTCACCACAGGCACAAACGACGATCAGATCTGCGCGGCAATGTACTGCGCGGACAGAGAGGCAGAGATGGCAGATTTCACACACGCCCCCCAAGGGGGCTTTGCACCGCATGTGCATCCTGAATATTCCGTGGCACCCGCAGGCGCGGTGACAAAGCTTACCAATGTAGCGGGGGCGGTTGTGTCGCTTGCGCTGGTCGTGGGCGTTGGCGTTTGGGGTTACAAGCTGCTGGTGCGGGACGTGAGCGGCATTCCCGTTGTGCGCGCCGCCTCTGGCGAGATGCGTGTGCGTCCCGAAAACCCCGGTGGCCAGTTGGCGCAGCATACAGGGTTGTCGGTCAATACTGTTGCCGTGACAGGTGCCGATGCAAGCCGGACGCAAGAGCTGCGCCTTGCGCCGCAACCTATTGATCTGGCCGAAGATGACGCGCCAATGCTGATCCCGCAAGAGGCTGCCGTGCCTGCGACGCCTGATCCGGTAACGCTGCCCGCGCCCGAAGTGGTGCAAGAAGCCGCGGTGCAGAACATCGACGCCCGCGAAGTTGCCGCAGCTTTGGAAAGCGGATCTGTCGACAGTCTGGTCGCGCAGTTGACCGATGGCATCGCCCCGATGGAGGATCTGGACGGTGAAACCGTGCCTGTGCCAGCCTCGGTCAGCACAACCCAAGCCGCGCAATTGCTGGACGGCGAGGGGCTGCGCGTCTCTTTGCGGCCCTCGCTGCGTCCCAAACGCGCCGCCCGCGCCGTGCCTGTTGCCGCCAGCGCCAGTGTCAGCACCTCGTCCGGTCTGGACGTGGCTGCGGCCTCCGTGCCTGCGGGCACACGGGTCGTGCAATTGGGCGCATTCGACTCCCCCGAGATCGCCCGCAGTCAGTGGACCAAGTTGAGCGCGCAATTCGCCCCCTTCATTGAGGGCAAGCAACGCATTGTAATGGAAGCCAAATCAGGCGGGCGGACCTTCTACCGCCTACGGGCCATGGGCTTTGACGACATCGGCGATGCGCGGCGGTTCTGCTCGGCTTTGGTTGCTGAAAACGTCGACTGCATCCCCGTGGTGACACGGTGAGCGGGCGTTACGGCGCGACCATCCTTGACGCCGCAGGCCACCGCCTGACGCCCGAGGAAAAGGCTCTGTTCCGCGACACAAAGCCCTTTGGCTTTATCCTGTTCGCCCGCAACATCGACACGCCCGATCAGGTCCGCGCCCTTTGCGATGATTTCCGCGAAGCGGCAGGGCATGACGCCCCCATCACCATCGATCAGGAAGGCGGTCGCG
Organism: Sulfitobacter aquimarinus; assembly: GCF_040149565.1. NCBI lineage: Bacteria > Pseudomonadati > Pseudomonadota > Alphaproteobacteria > Rhodobacterales > Roseobacteraceae > Sulfitobacter > Sulfitobacter aquimarinus. The sequence goes on along the minus strand of NZ_JBEFLO010000004.1, from coordinate 278,319 downwards.
TGCAGCGCCTACGCGCGCCCACATGGCGCGAATGGTTGCCACCGCTGCAATTCGTGCAAGCCGCAGGCGACAATGCGGCCGAGGCGATGTACATCCGCTTCCGTCTCATCGCGGATGAGCTCTATGCCCTTGGTATCGACAGCAACTGCGCGCCGATGGTCGACGTGGCAGGCCCGAACACCCATGAATTCCTGTATAACCGCTGCTATGGCACCGATGCGGCCAGCGTGTCGCTGATGGGCCAAGCCGCCAATGACGGTATGCTGGCAGGCGGCGTGCTGCCCGTAATCAAACACATCCCCGGACATGGCCGCGCCACCGCCGACAGCCATTTCGAGCTGCCCCGCGTGGACGCCGATCGCGCCGAGCTTGACCGCGTTGATTTCGCCCCCTTCAAAGCGCTGCGCGACACGCCCATGGGGATGACCGCCCATCTGGTTTACGATGCGATTGACCCCACGCCCGCCACGCTGTCCCCGCGCATGATGCAGGTGATCCGCGAAGACATCGGCTTTGATAACCTGATCATGACCGATGACATCTCGATGAAGGCGCTGACGGGCAGCTTGGGCGATCTCAGCCGTGACGCGATTGCGGCGGGCTGTGACGTGATCCTGCATTGCAACGGCACGCTGGCGGAACGCGCCGAGGTCGCGCAGGCGGCAGGCGAGATGACAGACGCCGCGCAGCGCCGCGCCAAACGTGCGCTCAGCTACCGCCAGAGGCCCGACGATATTGACATTCCCGCCCTCGACGCGCAGCTTAGAGCGCTTGTGGGCGAGGGGTTGCATGGCTGAAAACCTGTTTGATCAAAACGCCGAACGGATCGCCGAAAGGGTCGCCGCAGAGGCGCTGATTGTTGATGTGGACGGGTTCGAGGGACCGCTCGACCTGCTGCTTACGCTCAGCCGGACCCAAAAGGTGGACCTGCGCAAAATCTCGGTGCTGCAATTGGCGCGGCAATATCTGGCCTTTGTGGAAAAGGCCAAGGCGCTGCGGCTGGAACTTGCCGCTGATTATCTGGTCATGGCCGCATGGCTGGCCTTCCTGAAATCGCGCCTGCTGCTTCCCCCCGACCCGACCGAGGAAGGCCCCAGCGGCGAAGAGCTTGCTGCGCACCTTGCTTTCCAACTTGAACGCCTTGCCGCGATGCGCGATGTGGCGGCGCGTCTGATGGCGCGTGACCAGTTGGGGCGCGATTTCTTTGCCCGTGGCCAGACACAAATAGTCGAACGCGTGCGCCGCGTCACTTATACCGCGACCCTGCTGGACCTGATGCAAGGCTACGCCCGCATTCGCACCCGCGACGAATTCCGCCCCTTCGTGATGGACCGCGAAAGCGTCTTCACGATGGAGCAAGCCTTGGAGCGGATGCGCGGCTTGATGGGCTACGCGGGCGACTGGGGCGATTTGATGAGCTTCCTGCCTGAAGGGTGGGAAAGCGACCCCGTCAAACGCCGCTCGGCCACCGCGGCCACCTTTGCCGCCTCGCTGGAACTGGTCAAAGAGGGCCATATGGAAATCCGCCAGTCAGACACATTCGCGCCGATCCAGCTTCGCAAGAAAGATTAAGATCATGTCGGAAGAAATTGAAGACAAAGAAGAAAGCCTGTTTGAGGCCCCGCCAATGGCCGAACAGGAGCGCATGATCGAAGCGGTCCTTTTCGCCAGCGCCGAACCCGTCACGATCAAAGACCTGACAGACCGTATGCCCCATGGATGCGACGCGGCCGAGGCGATGGTCCATGTCCGCAAACGCTATGACGGGCGCGGCGTGCAGGTGATGAAGATCGGCGACGCTTACGCACTGCGCACGGCGGCCGACCTTGGCTATCTTATGCAAAAAGAAACTGTGGAGGTCCGCAAACTCTCCCGCGCCGCGATCGAAACACTGGCCATCATCGCCTACCACCAGCCCGTCACACGCGCCGAGATTGAGGAAATCCGCGGTGTCTCGGTCTCTCGCGGCACCGTCGATCAGCTGCTCGAGTTGGAATGGATCCGCTTTGGCCGCCGCAAAATGACACCGGGCCGCCCCGTCACCTTCGTTGTGACCGAAGGTTTCCTCGATCACTTCGGTCTCGAAAACGCCCGTGATCTGCCCGGCTTGAAAGAACTCCGTTCCGCTGGCCTGCTGGAAAACCGTCCGCCGCTTGGCATGATGCCCCAAGCGGGCGATGGCGAGGACGAGCCTGAAACCACCGAAGGCCAAAGCGAACTTTTTGAGGATTGATCCCCAAAAATGCCGCAATTGTCGCTATACTGGGAACAAACAACCTCCATGAGGGATACAATATGAACCAGATCATCAACATGATTTTCCGGCAGGTCATGCGCAAACTGCTGAATAAAGGGATCGACGCTGGCTTTAACAAAGCCGCCGCCATGCGCAGCCCGCGCCCCGATGACCACGGCGATGCCGTGAACAACGGCCAAAGCAAACAAGAAATCCGCGCCGCACGCCGCGCCAAACGCGAGAACGGCGGGCAGGGTGCAAGGCAAGCCAAACAAGCCATGAAAGTAGCCCGCCGCATGGGCCGCATGTAGCCTATTTTTCTGGCTAAAAATTCTCTGAGTGAATTGGCACAAAGCGCCAAAGGGGCAGCGCCCCCATCAGGCCCCTCAGGGGGCCTTGAAATGCTTCGACAGCTTCAGCCCTTGACCCTGATAGTTTGACGCAATCCCCGCGCCATACAGCTGCGTTGGCGCTTCCATCATCCGCTCGTACACCAACCGTCCCACGATTTGCCCGTGCTCCAGAACAAAAGGGGCTTCGTGACAGCGCACTTCCAACACCCCCCGTGATCCGGCACCGCCTGCGGCGTCATGGCCAAAGCCAGGGTCAAAGAATCCCGCATAATGCACGCGGAATTCACCGACCATCGCCAGATAGGGCGCCATTTCGGCGGCGAAATCGGGCGGGATCGTCACCGCCTCGCGGCTGACCAGAATATAAAACGCACCGGGGTCCAGAATGATCTGCCCGTTGTCGCTGTGCACTTCTTCCCAGTATTCACGCGGCGCGTATTCGCCGATGCGGTCCAGATCAATCACGCCTGTATGCGGCTTTGCGCGGTATCCCACCAGCGTGGTCCCCGCCAGCTTCAGATCGACCGAAAAGCCCAAACCCTCGTCGATCACCGCATCGCCGTTTACCAGCGGTGTCTGCGCATGAAGCGCACGCAGGGCCTCATCGCTGAGGGCTGCGTTCCCAGTCCCAAACCGTATCTGGTTCAGCCGCATCCCCGGCCGCACCAGAACGCTGAACGAGCGTGGGCAAATCTCGGCATAAAGCGGGCCTTTGTAGCCGGCAGTGATGCGGTCAAACTCGGTCCCGCCATCGGTGATCGTGCGGGTCAGCAGGTCCAGCCGTCCGGTCGAGCTTTTGGCGTTGGCCACAGCCGTCATATCCTCGGGCAGGGCCAGATGCTCCATCAGCGGCACAACATAAACCGCGCCTTTTTCCAGCACGGCGCCTTGAGTCAGGTCGATGCGGTGCATCTCGAACTCTTGCAGACGGTCGGTAACCGACCGGCCATGCCCCGCCAGAAACGAGGCCCGCACGCGGTAGGCGACAGTGCCCAGCCGCAAATCAAGGCTCGCCGGTTGGATTTGCGCAGGATCAATCGCGGGCTCTGCTGAAATCACACCATCCGCAATCATCGCCTCAAGCTGTTGGTTGGGAATTACACCGGGCATGGGCTGTCCTTCTGGCTGTCTACCTTAGATGCACAAAACGCCCGCACCTGAGTGGATGCGAGCGTTTTGAGTATGTCGTGGTCGGGCTAGCAGGACTCGAACCTGCGACCTTCCGTCCCCCAGACGGACGCGCTACCAGGCTGCGCCATAGCCCGACATGAGCGCTTTCATACCGCATAAACCCACGTGTGCAAGAGGCAATTGCATCCATTTGCCGCCCGTATTCAGAATTTTGGCGCGACCGCCCCACGGCGCGCTGCCATACGGTCGCGCAACGCCGAGAGTTGATCGAGCAACGGGGCTATTTTCCGTGCAGTTTCGTCATCAATGCTTGAGGCGTGATGCACACGGGTCAGTGTCGCTGCCTCGGCATGGATCTCGGCTTCCGGCATGATATCAGGCATGCCTATGTCGCGTGGTTTGGGTGCAGGTTCTGGCTCGGGCGCAGGTTCCTGCGCTGCTGCTGCTGCTGCGATCTCCTCGGGCGCTTGCTCTGCAGCAGGGTCCTGAGTTTCTGCCACAGGCTCGGACGTTTCTGGCGCGTCTTCCTGCGGAGCAGGGGTGTCGGCTTGCTCTGCTGGTCTGTGCATGAAGGAAGGCAGAGCAGCGGGCGCAGCCTCGTCGCTTGGTGCGGCTTCATCCCCGGTCGGTGCATCCTCATCCGACTGTTGCGCGTCGGTCGTTGGCGCATCGGCTGGGGTGGCGTCCTCAGGCGCGGCCACCATCGGCGCAGGGGCCTCCGCTTCAATCGGTCCCGCTTCGTCGTCATGCGCGGCGGCCACGGGGTCGACCACTGCCTCTTCCAATGGCGTATCAGCGGGGGCGTCTGCAGTGTCTGGTTCTGCTGCTACGTCCTCTTCGGTTTGCTTAGGTGTTTCTGCCGTGAGTTCATCATCCGCGTCAGTCTGTTCCAGAGGCGTCGATGTAGTGGTTTCAACCGCATCCGAAGTGTCGGGTTCCGGAGTTGCTTCTTCGGGCGTCACAGGTGTTTCGGCGGGGACTTCACCATCTGTGGCACTTTGTTCCGCAGGCGGCGGTGTGGCTGCGTCATTCGCATCTGATGTGCCTTCGGGGGCGGGGTCCGTTACCGGCTCCTCGATCTGCGAAGGGGCCTCGTCATGCCGGGCCTCTTCCGCCACGGGCGCGGCAGCCTCTGTGTCAGGCTCCACAGCGGGTTCTGTAACTGTTTCGGCTTCTTCCGCAGGCTGCGGGCCTGAAAGGCTTGGCTGGTCTTGCGGCTCGGCGGAGCGGTTGTCGTTTGTTGCGGACGGCTGAGGTTCTGTGTCGTCTGGCGCTGTCTGATTTTCGGCGTCAGCAGTGGGCGCAGGCGCGTCGAACAGGCCGGGCTCTGGCGCGGTTACGGGGGCGGCCACCGCGTCTGGCGTTGCGGGGGGGGCCGCCTGAACATCCTGCTCTGACAGGGGGGCGTCTGCCGCCGCAACGGGGTCATCTTCAGTTTGCGGCTTTGGCGTGGGATGGGACGCATCCGGTTGCGCTGTGCCTTCGGGCGCAGGCTCTGGTTGCGGCGGGGCCGAGAGCGTCGGTTCCTCGGCTACATCTGGCGCGTCCACCGAGGGCGTGTCTGCTGTTGCCTGCAGTTCTTCCTCGGGCTTGCTCGGGGGGGCGGATGCAAGTGCTTGGGGGATTTCGGGCGCTTCGGCCGCGACCTCTTTGACGGGCTGTTCAGGTGCGTCCTCAGGCTCCGCTACGGGAGCGGTGTCCTTTGGCGGTGCTTCGGTTGGTGCCTCTACAGGAGCGGCTTCTTTCGGAGCCTCAAAGGGCAGAACAACGGCTTCGGGCTCCGGCGCGGGCTTTGGTGCGGGTTTGACGCCGACAGGAATGGCCTGCTCGAACTTGGCCTGCATTTCAGCATCGTCCAGAGGCATCGACAGGCTGGCCACATGGCTCATGCCTTCTTCGCGCAGGATCTTCTGCACGCCTTTGATTGTCAGGCCGTCTTCGTGCAACAGCTGTTTGATCCCGCCCAGCAACAACATATCGGCGGGGCGGTAGTACCGCCGCCCACCGGCGCGCTTGATCGGCTTCACTTGTGTGAATTTGCTTTCCCAGAACCGCAGGACATGCGCCTGAATGCCAAGCCAGTCGGCAACTTCGGAGATGGTGCGAAACGCGTCGGGGGATTTTGGCATGTGCTCAGGACTTGTTGCCGTCCGCCACACGGTCCTTCATCAGATGCGAAGGGCGAAATGTCAGGACGCGGCGCGGGTTAATCGGCACTTCTTCACCCGTCTTGGGGTTGCGGCCCACGCGGGCAGACTTGTCGCGGGTCGAGAAGGTGCCGAAGGACGAAATCTTGACCTGCTCGCCACGCACCAACGCATCGGACATTTCTTCCAGAACAGTCTCTACCAATTGGGCGCTCTCGTTGCGCGAAAGCCCAACCTCGCGAAAGACAGCTTCGCTAAGATCCATGCGTGTCAGTGTGTTGCTAGTCATAGTTTACCCCATTGTTTTATTGGACTTTGGCCAGCTTGGGGCTTCAAGTCAAGACAATGACCCGATTTATACCAGCAGATTTTCGCTGGGGCGGCTTACCAACGCAGGACTACCGCGCCCCATGCCAGACCGCCGCCAATGGCTTCGGTCACCAGCAGATCACCCTGTTTGATCTGGCCGCGGGCAACACCCACAGACAGTGCAAGCGGGATCGACGCGGCAGAGGTGTTGCCGTGGTCTTGTACCGTCACCACAACCTTGTCCATCGGCAGGCCCAGCTTTTTGGCAGTGCCCTGAATGATGCGGATGTTGGCCTGATGTGGAACGATCCAGTCGACATCGGTGCTGTCTACGCCTGCGCGGTCCATGGCGGTGTTGGCTGTCGCACTCAGCTTTTCGACGGCGTGGCGGAAAACCTGATTGCCCTGCATCCGCAGATACCCCGAGGTCCCGGTCGAGACGCCGCCATCGACGTACAACAGCTCGCGGTGGGTGCCGTCGGAATTGAGGTCGGTGGACAGGATGCCGCGATCGTCTGTGCCGCCCGCGCCTGCTTGGGCTTCCAGCAAGACAGCGCCTGCGCCATCGCCGAACAGCACGCAGGTGCTGCGGTCGGTCCAATCCATGATCTTGCTGAAGGTTTCCGACCCGATGACCATCACCCGCTTGGCCTGACCCGACAGGATCAGCGCGTTCGCATTGCTGAGCGCAAAGACAAAGCCCGCACAAACCGCTTGAATATCAAAGGCAAAGCCGCCCTTCATGCCCAATTGCGCCTGCACCATCGTGGCCGCCGAGGGAAAGGTCAGATCAGCGGTCGAGGTGGCAACAATCACAGCGTCTATGTCATCTGCGCTCAGGCCTGCCATCTTGAGGGCGGCATTGGCAGCAGCGGTGGCCATTGTCGATGTCGTCTCGCCTTCCGAGGCGAAGTGGCGGCGCTCGATCCCCGATCTTGAGCGGATCCATTCGTCATTGGTGTCCAGCGTCGCCTCGAATTCGGCGTTTTCGACTACGCGGGACGGTAGATAATGCCCCACACCCTTTACAACGGCACGAACTGTCATTGGGCTGCTGGCTCCTCATGGGGCAGGGCGGCGGCAACGCGTGCGGCCAGTTTGTCATTAAATCCGTTTTCGGCCAGTTGCGCGGCAAGTTTGATCGCGGCCGAAACGCCCGTGGCATCCGCACCGCCATGGGATTTTACCACGGTTCCGTTCAGCCCCAGAAACACACCGCCATTCACGCGACGCGGGTCGATCTTTTTGCGCAACCGCATCAGCGAAGTATAGGCCACGAGCGAGGCGATTTTCGACAGGATCGAGTATTTGAACGCTTCGCGCAGGCGCTGGCCAATCAGGCTGGCTGTGCCTTCCCCCGTCTTGATCGCGACATTGCCTGTAAACCCGTCGGTGACAATCACATCCGCCGTATTGCCGGAAATATCGCCGCCCTCAACAAATCCTACAAATTCGTAGCCGCCGCTGTCGCTGTGATCGCGAATCAGATCAAAGGCGTCCTTCAGCTCGGCGCGGCCCTTGTGTTCTTCGGTCCCGACATTGAGCAGGCCCACACGCGGGCGCGGGATGTCCATGCCGTTGCGCGCATAGGACATGCCCATCAACGCATAGCGCAAAAGGTCGTCCGCATCAGCGCGAATATCGGCGCCCACGTCCAGCAGCACGTTGAACCCCTGCGCATTGGATGAAGGATACAGCACTGCAATCGCGGGGCGGTTCACGCCCTCCAGCTTACGCAGGCGGATCATGCTGACAGCCATCAGCGCGCCCGTGTTGCCGCAGGACACGGCAACCGGCGCCTCGCCACTGCGCACGGATTCGACTGCAGACCACATCGAGGTGTCCTTGCCGGTGCGTACAACCTGACTGGGCTTGTCCTCCATGCTGACCACACCTGTGGCGTCGCGGAAATCGGTGCGGTCGGCCAATTCGGGGTGTTTGGCGACAAGGCTACGCAGCTCGGCCTCTGGGCCGTGCAGGATGAATGCGATGTCAGGATTTGCTTTGGCCGAAATGAGACAGCCGGCAACCACAGCTGCCGGCCCTTCGTCACCCCCCATCGCATCGACCGAGATGAGGGTGCGGGCAGTCGCTGGTGTCTGATCGGTCGGGGCCGTCATGCCGTGCGAATGCCTTTAGTTGTTACCTATTCGGCGCAGCTTATGCTGCGTCGTCTTCGAGATCAATCTCGTCGACCTGTGCAACAACTTCTTTGTCTGCGTAGTGGCCACATGCCGAACATACGTGGTGTGGGCGCTTCAGCTCACCGCAGTTTGTGCACTCGTTCGGGTTCGCTGCGGTCAGCGAATCGTGAGAGCGGCGGTTGTTGCGGCGCGATTTGGAGACTTTATTCTGCTGGACAGCCATGTCTGGTGCCTTTGTATTCGGGGCCGTGTCGCACATATCGGATGCGCGGGGCCGAGTTTCGGATGAATCCCTCAGGGGGCGTAGCGTGCGTTTAGGCAAGTGCTGCGTGCTTGTCCAACCCTATTTCAGGTCCTGCGCGGAAAATACTGTGAAAATCCACGCCGACACGCCGTTTTTCGCCGTCTTTGGCGCGGTTCAGTCGTTTTCCGATCCGCCCAGCTGCTGTTTGAGCGCGGCAAGCCCTGCAAAAGGGCGGGCTTGTTCATCTGTCATGGCCTCTTTGCCGGGTTCGGTGACGCGCACGGTCTTGGCTTCGGCACCATCGGCGCGCGGATAGGCGGGCAAAGCAAGGGCCAGCTCTTCCTCCATCACGATTGCGGGATCAATCCAGACGCCTAGCCGCTCTACACTATCGTCTTCGGGCATCTCGATCTCGGGCTCGTCCGCATCGGTCAGATCGCGCACAAAGACGCGCATGACTTGGGTTTCGACGCGGGTGGTCACGGGTTCCAGCGTGACAACGCAGGGCTGCACAACCGTGGCCCCCAGCCGCCCCTTTAACTGCCAATCGGCAGCGCCCACAGGGCTTAGCGTGCCCTCAAAGCTGAGCTTGCGCAGGGCAGAGAGGTCAAACACTTCTATCAGTCGCGCCAGTTCTTCGGCGTCAGGGCGCAGCGAAAAGGCCGTGGGCGTGGATTGCGACAACGACGAGACGCGCAAGGCGGTGGGGCTGGGAGCGGTTGCAGACATGAGGTGGGGTGCTTTCGTTTCTTGAACCATAGGGCGCATTTGGTATAAGCGAGATAAAAGCCAAGCAGGCTAAGGGCAAGGGGCAGCACGATGGGTATCTACAACTTCACACGGCACACGGGGCTTGTGATCGCGTTGGCGGCTGGTCTTGGTGCCTGTTCCCCGCAATATGCCAACCACGGTTATATCCCGCCCGCCGAGGATCTGGAGCAGATCACCGTGGGCGTTGATACCCGCGCCTCTGTTGAAGAAGCGATCGGCACGCCCTCTACGGCGGGTGTGGTGAATGACAGCGGGTTTTATTACGTCCGCAGCCGCCGCCGCACTTTTGGCGCGCTGGCCCCCAAAGAGATCGAGCGTCAGGTACTGGCCATCAGCTTTGACTCAGCAGGCGTTGTCACCAACGTCGAGCGTTTCGGGCTGGAGCGTGGGCAGGTTGTGCCGCTGGCGCGCCGTGTGACAACGTCTGGCGTGGGCAATCCCGGTTTCTTGAAGCAACTGCTGGGCAACCTTGGCCGCTTTAGCCCCGGTGGCCTTGCGGGCTAGGCCACGGGCGGTGCCTGTCTGGACAGATCAGATCACATGACCCCCCTGACAAAGGGCAAATATACCGTGCGCGGCGCAAGCGGCCCTCGGGATATGGCGCAGGTGTTCGAGCTGCGGCGATTGTGTTTCGGGGCTGTGGGTGCGCAGGCGGATGCGTTTGATGCAACCTGTGAACAGGGTGTTGTGGTGCTGGACGACGATGTCGTTGCGGCGTTTCGTATCAATATCATGCAGCCGTGCGACATCGAAGACACCTATGCCGCACAATACTACGTCCTTTCACCTTTGCACGCGGTCACGGGCCCGCTACTGGAGCTGGGGCGCTTTTGCATCCATCCCGACCACACCGATCCCGACATTTTGCGTATCGCGTGGGCGGCACTGACGGCCTTGGTTGATGCGCGGGGGATTACGATGCTGTTTGGCTGCGCCTCGTTCGAGGGAACGTTGACCGCGCCTTACAGCGATGCCTTTGGACTGCTCAAGGCGCGTCATCTGGCGCCCGAAGCGCTGATGCCAAAGGTGCGGGCAGGGGAGGTCTATGAATACGCGGCCTTGCTGCACGGGAAGCCCGATCTGGCCCGCGCACAGGCTGCAATGCCGCCTTTGTTGCGCAGTTATCTGATGATGGGCGGCTGGGTCAGCGACCACGCGGTGATCGACCGCGTCATGAATACGCTGCATGTCTTCACCGCCGTACAGATCAACGCGATCCCGCCTGCGCGTAAAAAGCTGCTGCGCGCACTGGTCTGAGTGCGCTTGTGATTGACCTTGCCGCGTCCGCGCAGTAGGCGGACAGCATGGCACGCGCACCCCTTCTCCAACTCTCCGACATCGCCCTCACATTTGGCGGCGATCCCGTATTCGAAGACCTGTCATTGGTCATCCAACAAGGCGACCGTCTGGCGCTTGTCGGGCGCAATGGCTCCGGCAAATCGACGCTGATGAAGGTCATGGCCGGATTGGTCGAGGCTGACAGCGGCGACATCACCGCAGGGCCGGGGGTGAGCGTCGGCTATATGGAGCAAGACCCCGATCTGACGGGGTTCGAGACGCTGGGCGATTTTGCCTCTCACGGTCTGGAACCCGGCGAGCTGTATAAGGTCGAGCGTGCAGGCGAAGGGCTCAAATTCGATCCGGCGCGTCCCGTGGCCACCGCATCGGGGGGCGAACGCCGCCGTGCCGCTTTGGCCCGCCTGATGGCGTTGGAGCCCGAGCTGATGCTGCTCGATGAGCCGACGAACCATTTGGACATCGAAGCGATTGCATGGCTTGAGGGCGAGCTGAAGTCGACCCGCGCCGCCTATCTGATCATCTCGCACGACCGTGCGTTCCTGAACGCGCTGACCCGTGCGACCCTGTGGATCGACCGTGGCGCTGTGCGCCGCCAAGAGATCGGCTTTCAGGGATTCGAGGCGTGGCGTGACCAGATCTGGGAAGAAGAGGACATGCAGCGTCACAAGCTGAACCGCAAGATCAAGGCGGAGGCGCGGTGGGCTGTTGAGGGGATCTCGGCACGGCGCAAGCGCAACCAGGGCCGCGTGCGGGCGTTGCAGGAACTCCGCGCCGAACGTGCGGGCCAGATCAAACGCCAAGGCACGGCAGCCATGGCGCTCGAGGCAGGGCCAAAATCCGGCCGCAAGGTCATGGAAGCGGACAAGATTACAAAGGCTTACGGCGACAAGGTGATCTTGCGTGATTTCTCGCTCACCGTGAACCGTGGGGACCGTATCGCGCTGGTGGGGCCGAACGGTGTGGGCAAAACCACGCTGCTGAATATGCTGATCGGCAAGGAACAGCCCGACAGTGGCACGATCAAGCTGGGCACCAATCTGGCGCTGGCCCTGTTCGATCAGGCGCGGGCGCAGCTGGATGGCGATATGACCCTGTGGGACAGTCTGACAGGCGATCCCGAGATGCGGGTCAGCGGCAAGGCGGACCAAGTGCTGGTGCGCGGCAACCCTAAACACGTTGTTGGCTATCTCAAAGAGTTCCTCTTTGACGAAGCGCAGGCCCGTGCGCCTGTGCGGTCGCTTTCGGGCGGTGAAAAGGCGCGGCTGTTGCTGGCGAAACTCATGGCACGCGAAAGCAACCTGCTGGTGCTCGACGAGCCGACAAACGATCTGGACGTCGAAACCCTTGACCTGATGCAGGAGTTGCTGGGCAGCTATGACGGCACCGTCATTCTGGTCAGCCACGACCGTGACTTTCTGGACCGTGTGGCCGCCACGACCATCGCTATGGAAGGCGACGGGCGGGCGACCGTCTATGCAGGTGGGTGGAGCGATTATCTGGCGCAGCGCGGGATGGAAGATTTCAGCGAAAGCGTCGTGAAGTCCAAGACCTCTGCGCCCAAAGCCAGCAAAGAGGCCAAGCCGCAAAAGGGCCTCAGCTTTACTGAAAAGCACCGGTTGGAAGCACTGCCTGCCGAGATCGAGCGGATCAACGCAGAGATTGGCAAGCTGGAGGAATTGCTGGGCGATCCCGCGCTTTTCACCGAGCAGCCTGCGAAATTCCAGAAGGCCAGCGACGCGCTGGTCCAGCGCCACGAAAAGCTGAGCAATGCCGAAGAAGAATGGCTGATGCTGGAAGAAAAAGCAGCCGAGTAGGCGCACCACGCCCGCAGCGAGAGAAAATTATTCCAATAATTTTCGCCGGAATTTTCAAAAATTCCGTTCCCCGTCAGCGCGCGTGCGCCCAAGGCCGCCACCGTAGCCATGTCCCGCCCGTAGGCACCGCCTGCGCCCCGGCGCGGCGTTTGAACCGATCAATCTGCGGCGTGGTACCAGACCCAAGGTCAAGCGAAGTTGTCCCACGGGTGGCAAGCACCTTCATCGCCTCCCAAAGCAGCAGGTTATGCGCATGATGGGCGCGGCCTTCCTGCGTGCTGTGCCCGATGTGATAGGTCGCGCAGCCGCCATGGGTCAAAAACAACATATGCGCGACGGGATGGCCCCGCAGCAGGGCCGTAAACAGATGTGTCCGATCAGGCGCTAGCTGCGCGAACGCGGCGGTCAGTGACATAGGCCAGCCTTGATACCGCCGCGCCTTTGCTTGCGCGGCGTCTAATTCCAACAGCGGATGGTCTGGCGAAAACGGACGGTGCAGAACGCGCAGCGGTCCTGCCTGTGCCTGTCCCAGCTGATGACGCCAGTTTTGATGCAGCATCTTGCGGCGTGTTTGCTCATTCTGGGTCAGATCAACCCGCCAAAGGACGCGGGGTGCAGCGATGCGCAACGCCCCCGTCACAGGTGCCGCCCGTTCGGGGGACAAGATCAGCGGACGGCGGTGCAAGCCCGCCTGCGCCAGTTGCGCCGCCAGGTCATCGGGCGGGGCGGCCCGTGGCAGCATCAGGATTGGAACGCCCAGCACACGGCGGCTGAGCAACAGCAGACCCGAGGGCAGGATCACAGGAAGTTCGCCGCAAAGCCGCAATGCCGCGCCAAACGCGGGGTCTTGCATCAGTGGCAGATCAGGCAGGGGGGCTGCATCAAACATGGCGCGAGCATGCCCGCACCATGGTTAATATCTCGTTAGCCCAACTGCACCAGCGCGTGTCGTTTCTTGCCCGCTGACAGCTTGATCGGAGAGGACAACGCGCCAGCGTCGATCATCATGCCTGCATCCGTCAGGGGGGCATCGTCGATCCGCGCACCGTTTTCGGCGATCAGGCGCTTTGCCTCTTTGCCCGATCCTGCAAGGCCGGACTTCACGATCAGCTGCACAATCGAGATGCCATCGCCCACATCCGCCGCCGACAAGGTCAGCGTGGGCAAGTCATCGCCGACGCCGCCTTTTTCGAACACCTCGCGGGCGGTGGCCGCCGCAGCCGTGGCGGCATCTGTGCCGTGCAACAGCCCCGTGACCTCATTTGCCAGCGTGATCTTGGCCTCGTTAATCTCGGACCCTGCCAGCGCGCCAAGGCGCTCACATTCATTCACGGGCACCTCTGTATAGAGCTTGAGGAACCGGCCCACATCGGCATCCGTGGTATTGCGCCAGAACTGCCAGAACTCGTAAGGCGACAGCATATCGGGGTTCAGCCAGATCGCACCCGCTTGGGATTTGCCCATCTTCTTACCGTCCGACGTTGTCAGCAGGGGCGAGGTCAGGCCGTATACTTCGCCGTCGATCACACGGCGCGTCAGGTCGATACCATTGACGATATTGCCCCATTGATCCGAGCCGCCCATTTGCAGGATACAGCCATAGCGACGGTGCAGCTCCATAAAGTCATAGGCTTGCAAGATCATGTAGTTGAATTCGAGGAAGGACAACGATTGCTCACGGTCCAGACGCGATTTGACGGATTCAAACGAGAGCATCCGGTTGATGCTGAAATGCCGCCCGATGTCGCGCAGGAAGTCGAGGTAGTTCAGCTGGTCCAGCCATTCGGCGTTGTTGATCATCAATGCATCTGACGGACCATCACCGTACGTCAGGTAGGCCGAGAACACTTTTTTGATGCCCGCGATGTTATCGTCGATCTGCTCGGGACCCAGCAAGGGACGCTCATCCGCGCGGAAGGACGGATCGCCCACTTTGGTCGTGCCGCCGCCCATCAGGGTGATCGGCTTGCCGCCGGTTTTTTGCAGCCAGCGCAGCATCATGATCTGGATGAGCGAGCCTACGTGCAGGGACTTCGCCGTGGCGTCAAACCCGATATAGCCCGGTTGCGCGCCTTTGATCAGCGCCTCATCCAAGGCTTGATAGTCGGTGCAATCGGCAAGAAAGCCGCGCTCCATCATAACGGCGATGAAATCTGATTTTGGGTGGTAGGTCATGGCACTTGCCCTCGGGTTTGATTGCAGGGCATCTATAGGGCGGGCGCGGGCAAAGGAAAAGAGACGATGAGCAAGGTCATTGCAAAGACAGGTATGGTTTGGGCTGCGGGGGCGATGTCTGGCACGTCGCTGGACGGGGTCGATGTGGCGGTGCTGCGCACGGATGGCGACGTGATCGAGGGGTTTGGCCGCTCGGACTATCGCAGCTACACGAATGCCGAGAGGGCGGTGATTGCCGCAGGCTTTGGGCTGTGGTCGGGGCCGCAGGTCGAGGCGGCGGCGCAAGTCACGGATGCGGCACATCTGGAGATCTTGGACAGTTTCAAAGACGTCGAGCTGATCGGCTTTCACGGTCAGACGCTGGCCCATGCGCCACGGATGCAAGGCACGTTGCAAGTGGGCAACGGGGCTGCGCTGGCCGATGCGTTGGGCGTGCCCGTGGTTTGGGATTTCCGCAGTGCGGACGTCGAGATGGGCGGCGAGGGCGCACCGCTTGCGCCGTTTTTCCACCACGCCTGTGCGCGGTATATCGGCGCGGCGGAACCTGTGGTGTTCCTGAACCTTGGCGGTGTCGGGAATCTGACGTGGGTCGACCCGAATGTGCCCGAGCCACAGGCGGCAGGCGCTCTGCTGGCCTTTGATACCGGCCCCGCCAATGCGCCGCTGAATGACCTGATGCAGGCGCGGCTGGGGCAGGCCTATGACAAGGACGGGATCGTGGCGCGGGGCGGCACGGTTGAGACCGGTGCGCTGGAGCTGTTTCTGGCCGAGCCGTTCTTTGCCAAAATGCCGCCCAAGTCGCTGGACCGCAACGATTTTGCCGAGATGGTCGCGCTGGTGGAGGAGCTGGCCGATGCCGATGCCGCCGCAACCCTGACGGCCATGTGCGCCGCAGGGGTGGCCGAGGCGATGCAGCATTGCCCCAGCCCCCCGTCCCGCGTGCTGGTGACAGGTGGGGGCCGCCGCAATCCGGTGTTGATGGAAATGCTGCGCGTCTCACTCGATTGTCCCGTGGTGGCGATTGAGGAGGTGGGTCTGGACGGGGATATGCTGGAGGCGCAGGCCTTTGCCTATCTGGCTGTACGTGTGGCGCGGGGGATGCCCACGTCTTGCGCAGGCACCACAGGCGTACGGGCGGCAGTGGGGGGCGGCACGGTGAGCGCACCCGGTAGCACCTGACAGCGCGTGACCTGAAAGTGCGCTACCGCGCAAGACATCTATTAAGGCGCGTGCGTCGCGGCCCTGTTTCGAAGGATCAGCAGGTGATCTGGGACGAAACGAGGTATTTCGCGCCTGCCCAGCTGCGCTTTTTCTCGATGACACATATGGCGTCACCGACGGCGCGGTTGGGGCGGATGCCAGCATAGTCGATCTGTGCGCGTGTCCCGTCCGCCAATGTGACATCCATCTGCCATGTGTCGGGGCCTGCATTCTGCGGGGTGCTGGTGATGGCCGCGACGGTGGCGGGCAGAACCGCATCGCTGCGGGTGGCGGTTTCGACCAGCGCCAGCGTGGTGAGCAGGGCTATGCCTGTCAGGAGAATCATGCGTTTGCGGGTCATTGCGGCAATTCCAGTCTCAGGCTTTGGGGATGTAGAGGTTTTTCGAAAAACACCAACTCGGGCAGGACCTCTGCGGGCATCTCCTGATAGGGGCCGCGCTGGGTGAACCCCAGCCGTGCATACAGCCTGCGGGCAGGGTGCAGCGTGATGTGGGTGTCCAGCACAGCGCGGGCAAAGCCGTCCGTGCGGGCCTGATCCACCAGCGCTGTGCAGATCGCTTCGGCGACACCTTTGCCACGGGCGTCTGCCGTGACAAAGACGCGCTTGATCTCGGATGTGGTGGGGTCCAATGGATGGCTCATCCCGCAGCCCAGCGGCGTGCCCTCTGCATCGCGGGCGAGCATGATGACGCCTTTGGGGCGCGCATGCAGGATGGGCAGACTGTCCATCAGCTCGGCGTATTTCGCATCGGGGTGGAAGGCAGAGGTCACCTCGCGGCTGACATCCGGCAGGGACAGCAGCAGCTTGCGGTAGGCCCAGCAAAGGGCCACCACGTCCGCGATGTCCTGCGGCGTGTCAGCCGCGTGTAACGTGAACTCCGCCACTGTCGTTACTTCAGGATGCTGCGGCCAGCGTACTGCGCGGAGGCCCCCAGTGCTTCCTCAATGCGGATCAGCTGGTTGTATTTCGCCAGCCTGTCGGAGCGCGCAAGAGAGCCTGTTTTGATCTGGCCACAGTTGGTCGCTACGGCGAGGTCTGCAATGGTCGCATCCTCTGTCTCGCCCGAGCGGTGGGACATGACGTTGGTAAAGCCTGCGCGGTGCGCCATTTCGACCGCTTGAAGAGTCTCTGTCAAGCTGCCGATCTGGTTGACTTTTACTAGCATGGAGTTGGCCGCCTTGCGGGCGATACCATCGGCCAGACGCGCAGGATTGGTGACGAACAGATCGTCACCTACCAGTTGCACCTTGTCCCCAAGAGCGGCGTTCAGCGCGATCCAGCCGTCCCAGTCATCCTCGTGCATGCCGTCTTCGATGCTGATGATGGGGTAATCTTTTACCAGCGCGGTCAGATAATCGACGTTCTCATCCGAAGACAGGGTTTTCCCTTCGCCTGCAAAGACATAAGAGCCGTCCTTATAATACTCGGACGCCGCACAATCGAGGGCGAGGTACATTTCCTCACCCGGTTTATAGCCTGCCTTTTCGATGGATTTCATAATGAAATCAAGCGCGTCTCGGGTGGAGCCGATGTTGGGTGCAAAGCCGCCTTCGTCGCCCACGCCTGTGGCGAGACCCGCGGCCGACAGCTCACCCTTGAGGGTGTGGAACACTTCGGCCCCCATGCGCACGGCGTCGCGGATGTTGTCCGCAGCCACAGGCATGATCATGAATTCCTGAATGTC
The DNA here is from genome assembly GCF_040149565.1 of Sulfitobacter aquimarinus. NCBI lineage: Bacteria > Pseudomonadati > Pseudomonadota > Alphaproteobacteria > Rhodobacterales > Roseobacteraceae > Sulfitobacter > Sulfitobacter aquimarinus. Next base: position 260,790 of record NZ_JBEFLO010000004.1, on the reverse strand, counting down.
GATGGGGTTGTCTGCATGTTCGCCCCCGTTGATGATGTTCATCATCGGCACAGGCAGCATCCGCGCAGAAGTCCCGCCGACATAACGATAAAGCGGCTGGGCGCAGAAATCAGCCGCCGCTTTGGCCGAGGCCAGCGAGACACCAAGGATCGCATTCGCGCCAAGGCGGGCCTTGTTCGGGGTGCCGTCCAGTTCGATCATCGCTTCGTCCAGATCAACCTGTTCGGTGGCGTCCATACCCACCAGCGCCTCTGCGATCTCGCCGTTGACGCTTGCGCAGGCTTCCAGCACGCCTTTGCCCATATAGCGGGCCTTGTCGCCGTCACGCTTTTCCACCGCTTCATGTGCGCCTGTCGAGGCACCCGACGGCACCGCGGCACGGCCCATGGTGCCATCCTCAAGGATCACGTCGACTTCGACCGTGGGATTGCCCCGACTGTCGAGGATTTCGCGGGCGTGGATGTCGATGATGGTGCTCATTTGGGCACTCCTTGGGCTGGTGGATTTGTGCTCTGCATACACAGCGGTGTCAGATTTTGGAAGGCTTGGCGACGGGTTTGATGCCCTGTTTGCGCTCACGCCAGACGGTATAAATGCCAGAAGCGACAATAATCGCGCCGCCCAGCAGGGTCAGCGTGTCGGGGCGCTCGTCAAAGAAGGTGGTGCCGATGATCAGTGCGAACACAAGGCGCGAATAGCGGAACGGGCTGATAAAGCTGATCTCGCCCACGCGGGTGGCGGCAACAATGGCGTAGTAGGCAACCACACCCGTGGCGATACACCCCGCCAGCAACGCGCCAAGGCGCAGATCAATGGCGACCAGACTGCTGCCTGTTGCGGGCATCATCACCAGACCTGCAGGCACAATCGCCAGAAACCCCAAAAAGCTGAGCTGCATCGTTGAGAGTGCGGCACTGACCTGCCGTGTTCCCAGATCGCGGGCAGCAAGGCCAAGGACACCGCCCAACGCCAACAGGGACAGGACCGAGAACCCTTCGGAGCCGGGGCGCACGATCAGCATAACGCCGAGGAACCCGACGCTGATCGCCGACCACCGGCGCCAGCCCACGCTTTCGCCCAGAAACAGCGCGGCCCCCAGCGTCACCACCAGCGGCATCGCCTGCAAGATGGCCGAGGCCGAGGACAGCGGCGTATAGACAATGGCCGAGATAAAGCAGACCGTGCCGAAAATCTCGCCTGCGGCGCGGATCAGGACAGGTGCGCTCAGCATCGCACGCTCAAACAAGGCGCGGCCCTGGGCCAGCACGATGATGCCAAAGACAGCCGCCCCGCCAAGGCCCAGCACAATCAGGATTTGCCCGACAGGCATGTCATCGCCGATCAGTTTGATCATGCTGTCTTCGATCGCAAAGCCAAGCATGGCCAAGACCATCAATACAGCGCCGCGTAAATTTTCCATGGGGGTTCCTTGCTGTCCGTTGCGACATCTGATGCGCCTTTCGCGGGCAGGGCGCAAGGGGGGCAAAGCCGCGTTTGGCGCAGCACGGGCCACGATGGGTTCAGGGCTTGAGCCGGACCTGACCGTTGTTCTGGGCGCGGTATTCCAGTTTTGGAATGGCCTGCATCAGTTGCGACAGTTTTGTTTGCCCATAGCTGCGCGGGTCAAAGTCGGGGTGCGCGGCGCGGAGTTCCTGCCCAAGAGCGCCCAGCGGATACCATTCCTCCGTATCGTCGATCTTGTTCATGGCGTTTTTGATCAGGCCCAACGCCTCTTTGGGGTTTCGCGCCCTTGCGGCGCCCTCGGGCGTGTCACGGTCAAGGTTTTCAATCAGAATAAAGCGGTTGACGACATTGCGCAGGGCGGGGGCGGTTTTTTCCTCACCAATACTGATGACCAGTTTGCCTTCTTCGCGCAGACGGTTGGCCAGCGCGGTAAAGTCACTGTCCGAGCTGACGATGACAAACCCGTCAAAGCGGTCTGTGTGCAAAATGTCCATCGCGTCGATGACCAGCCCGATGTCGGTGGCGTTCTTGTGCTTTGTGTTGGCGCTGGCCTGAACCGCGACCAGCCCCAGCGCCATCAGCTTCTTGCTCCATCCCTCCAGTTGCGGGCTGCTCCAGTCGCCATAGACGCGGCGCAGGGCGGGTTCGCCGATGCTGGTGATTTCGCGCAGGATCGGCTCGGCGTGGGTGGATGAAAGGTTGTCGGCGTCGATCAGAACAGCCAGCAGGGGGCGGTTGTGGCGGTCGGCATGGTCCATTTCGGCGCTCCTGTATCGTTTTGGAAAAGTGTAATCTGTTGTCGGGGAATAGGCCATGGCCCGTTGACATATCCGCGCACAAGGCCCATGTGACCCTTAAGGCGATGCTTCTGCCGCGTGAGCAGGCTGTGTGGATGACACATAGAATGAAAGCCGCCCCTTGTTCCCAAAATCACGCGTGGGGCAGACGCATGCCGACAAGGGCAGGGCAGTTGGCCCGCCTTTGCGATCTGGTTTGCGCACCCGAAAGACGCACGCGCAGGCCGATGCCGCGCGGGCGGGAAGATGAGTTTGAGATGAGCGATTTTGACATGATGGACCTGCCTTCGGCATTGGTCAAACGACTGGCGGCGATGGGTTTGAATGAGCCGACCCCGATCCAGAAACAAGCGATCCCCCACGGGCTGAATGGCCGCGATGTGATGGGTCTGGCCCAGACGGGCACCGGCAAGACGGCCGCCTTTGGCATTCCGCTGATTGCGCGGATGCTGGAGATGGAGGGCCGCCCCAACCCCAAATCCGTGCGCGGCCTTGTGCTGGCACCCACCCGCGAACTGGCCACCCAGATCAGTGTAAACCTGCGCAGCTTTGCCGAGAGCACAGCCATCAAGGTGGCGATGGTTGTTGGCGGGCAGAACATCAACACCCAGATCAAGCGCCTGCACCCCGGTGTCGACATTCTGGTGGCAACACCGGGCCGACTGCTCGATCTGATGGACCGCCGCGCCGTGCGCTTGGACGAGGCAAAGTTTTTGGTGCTGGACGAGGCGGACCAGATGCTGGACATGGGCTTTATCCATGATCTGCGCAAAATCTCCCAAGTGATCCCCAAGTCGCGCCAGACTTTCCTGTTCTCGGCCACGATGCCCAAGCTGATGAACGAGATCGCCAACAGCTACCTGCAAAGCCCCATCCGCATCGAAGTCTCCCCTCCGGGCAAAGCGGCGGATAAGGTCACGCAAGAGGTGCACTTTATCGCCAAGGCCGAGAAGAAGGCGCTGCTGGTCGAGCTGCTGGAAAAGCACAAGGGCGAGCGGGCGTTGGTCTTTGGTCGCACAAAGCACGGTTGTGAAAAGCTGATGAAGGATCTGGTCAAAGAGGGCTTTGACGCGGCCTCGATCCACGGGAACAAATCCCAAGGGCAGCGTGATCGCGCCATTGAGGGCTTCAAGAAGGGCGACATCACGGTTCTGGTGGCCACGGATGTGGCGGCACGCGGGCTTGATATTCCCGACGTGAAATTCGTCTACAACTACGAGCTGCCGAACGTGCCTGACAACTATGTGCACCGCATTGGCCGTACCGCACGTGCGGGCAAAGACGGGGCTGCGATTGCCTTCTGCGCCCCCGACGAGATGGGCGAGCTGATCGACATCCAGAAAACCATGAACCTGCGCATCCCCGTGGCCTCTGGCCGCGTATGGGAAAGCCACGAGATCCCCGACAAGCCCAAGCAAAAGGGCCGCGGTGGCCGTGGTCGCGGTGGCGGCGGCGGTGGCCGTCCCCAAGGCGGCGGGCGTCCTGCGGGCGGTGGCGGCGGCGGTGCCAAACCTGCGGGCGGCGGTGGACGTCGCAGGCGTAGTGGCGGTGGTGGCGGCGGCGGCGCACGTGGTGCCGCCTAGATCACCGAGGTAAGTAACAAAAACAAAAGGCGCCCCGAAGGGCGCCTTTTTTCGTAATTAATCCTGCAAAAGCAGATCAGGTATACAGTGACGGCACGCCCATCTGGTCGTGGATCGCGTTCACCTGTGCAGGCTCCATCCCGTAGGCCGTTGCCAGCTTGTGCAGGTATTGCGCTTCGTCACCCGTATCGAGGTCGATGGCCATCACGCTCATTGCGTAGACCTGTTGGCCCATGCCAGCGGGCGTGTTGGCGACAAGGCCTTCAACGTCGATGGGCGCTTGCATCTGCGCTTGCACAAAGGCGGCTTCCTCGGCGTCAACATCACCCAACTGGCCCAACAGCTTTTCCTTTTCGGCGTCGTCGAAGGTGCCGTCGGATTTTGCTGCCTGAATCATCGCGGCCAGCATCAGCGCGGCTGCGGCTTCCTGATCCTGTGAAGGCTGGATTGCAGGCTCGGGCGTTTGGTCGAACTGCGAGTTCAGGACCGCACCAAAGCTTTGGTCGTTCTCGGCAGGGGCCTTCTGCATCGCGCCGCCAAGGCCGCCCAACAGGCCGCCTGCACCAGCGGCACCAGCCATCCCGCCCAGCAAACCGCCAAGACCGCCACCGCCGCCTTGGGCACCGCCAAGGCTTTCGAGCATACCACCCAGACCGCCCGTGCCGACGTTACCGCCCGCAGCACCGCCGCCCAGCATTCCGCCCAGCATGTCCTGCAAACCGCCAGCGCCCCCCGCAGAGGCACCGCCACCGGTCAGACCACCCAGCAAGCCGCCAAGGCCGCCCGCACCGGCAGTCGTGGCACCGCCACCGCCCGTAAGGCTGCCCAACAGACCGCCCAAGCCGCCGCCTTGGCCGCCTTGTTGACTGCGGTTCATCATTGCGCCGGCCCCTTTGGCCACAGCTACACCTACGGCGACTTTCGCCAGCGTTCTCATAAGGCTCATATCCGAGCACCCCCATAATTGAATCAGTTACACCTAACCTTCGCATAGATTGTGCGGAGATGTCGGGGGAAAAAGCGCGTTGCACCACACATTGACATTCCGCGCAGGCGGGTTTCCAGATGGCAGGATGGAACGGAAATCCCAAATTGACGCCTTCGGCGCTGTGGCGCTGACGGCGTTTGCGCTGCATCTGGCGTTCAATCAGGTAGTGATCAAGGTGACGGCGGGCGGGTTCAGCCCTGTTTTTGCCGCGGGCCTACGCTCTGCGGGCGCGGTCTTGGTGCTGCTTTTGTGGATGTATCTGCGCGGTGTGTCATTTCATATGCCCCACGCGGCGCGCAGATGGGCGCTTTTGTCGGGGTTGCTTTTTGCGTTTGAGTTTTTGTGCCTTTACAACGCGTTGGACCTGTCCACGGTCAGCCGCTCGTCTGTCATATTCTACTCTATGCCACTGTGGCTGGCGCTTGCCAGTACGGTGCTTTTGCCATCCGAGGGGCTGACGTGGCGCAAATCAATCGGCCTTGCACTGGCTTTTGGCGGTGTGGTGCTGGCGCTGTCGGACCGCGGCGGCGGGCAGGTCAGTTGGACGGGGGATTTGCTGGCCCTGTGCTCGGCGCTGTGTTGGGCGGGGATTGTGCTGTTGGTACGGATCACGCCGCTGGCCGATGTGCCGCCCGCGCAGCAGCTTATCGCGCAGGTGGCCGTCTCGGCGCCTGTGTTGCTGGCGCTCGCGCCGCTGTTCGGGCCGCTGCTGCGCGAGGTTGCGCCCATCCACATCGCGGGCATGGCGTTCCAGATCATCGCGGTGGCGAGCCTCGGGTTTCTGGCGTGGTTCTGGCTGATGAAGCAATACCCCGCCAATTCTGTCGCCTCCTTCAGCTTTATCTCGCCCGTGGCGTCCGTTCTGATGGGCTGGCTGCTGCTGGGCGAGCGGATCGCGCCGTCGATCTGGGCTGCACTGTTGCTGGTGACCATCGGCATCACGCTGATCAACCGCCCCGCGCGACAGCGTTAGGTGCCGCAGAAGGTTGCGGGCACCACTTCGGAGGGGGTAGGCGGGGTGGCCAGCTCTGCGTCGTGCAAGGTGTAGGGATCGGCGTAGGCGGTCATCAGACGGTTGAACGGGGCCATATCGCCTGCGGTGGCGGCCGTGATCATCTGCTCGATCCGGTGATTGCGCGGGATGACGGCGGGGTTGGATTTTGCCCTTAGTGCTGCGGCATCTGGCAGGTCGGCCACGCGGGCGGTGAAATCACTGTGCCATGTGTCAAAGGCATCGCGGTCGGTGAACTGATCGCGGGCGGCGCCCGTCCCCAAGGCGCGGAAAGTATTGGTGAAATCTGCCCCGTCCGTTTGCATCAGGTCCAGCAGCCGCTGGATCAACTCGGCATCGTCAGGATGCGGAATCGCGATCCCTAGCTTGGCGGCAAACCGCGCCAGCCATGCGGCCTCTAGCTGCGCGGGCATGGCGTGGATGATGGCGGTGGCTTCCTCAACAGCGGCGTCTTTGTCCTCGGCCAGCTGGATCAGCGCAGTCGCCAGTTGCGCCATATTCCACACGGCGATGTTGGGCTGGTTGCCATAGGCATAGCGCCCCTGCTGGTCGATTGACGAGAACACCCGCCCCATATGAAAGTCGTCCATAAAGGCACAGGGGCCGTAATCAATCGTCTCGCCTGCGATGCTGCAATTGTCGGTGTTCATCACGCCGTGGATGAACCCCACGGACATCCACGCGGCCACCAAATCGGCCTGCTGCGCACAGACGGCTTTGAGCAGCCCCATCGCGCCATCGGCATTGGGATAATGGCGGGCAATTGCATAGTCGGTGAGGGTGCGCAGATCGTCGATCTGGCCGCGGTGGGCGAAGACCTGAAACGTGCCGACGCGCAAATGGCTGGAGGCGACACGGGTCAGCACCGCACCGGGCAACATGCCCGTCTCGCGCAGAATATCCTCGCCCGTGGCGACTGCGGCCAGCGCACGGGTGGTGGGTATGCCAAGCGCGTGCATCGCCTCGGACACCACATATTCGCGCAGCACAGGCCCCAGCCAAGCGCGCCCGTCACCGCCGCGCGAATAGGGCGTGCGGCCTGAACCTTTTAGTTGAACGTCGCGGCGCAAGTCATTGTTATCTATAACTTCGCCCAGCAGTATGGCCCGCCCGTCGCCAAGCTGCTGGTTATAATTGCCAAACTGGTGACCCGCGTAAAGCTGCGCCAGAGGTGCGGCGCCTTGGGGTATTTCATTACCGCTGAACACCTGCGCTTTGTCTGCCCCTTCAACCCCCAGTTCATTGGCCAGATTATCATTCCACGCCAACAGGTTGGGCGCGGTAATTGATGTTGGATCAACGCGGGTATAGAAGGTCTCGGGCAGCGCGGCAAAGCTGTTGTCAAAGGGGATGCGCATTGGGGCAGGCTCCGCTTACAAGTGTTTGGTCATAAAGGCGTAATTTTCGTTCAGGGCAAAACCTGCACGGCGGTAGAGCTTGAGCGCGTTCGTGTTCTCGCGGTCGACCTCCAGATGAATAGTGCGCAGCCCGCCATCTGCCAGCGCGTTTGGCAGCGCCACCAAGGCTTCGAACGCGATCCCGCGCCCGCGCACGCCGGGGCGGATATAGAGCTCGTCTATATTGCCATCAAGGCCGCCGTATTCCACGGACCAGGTAAAGGTGATCACCATATAGCCGATGGGCGCACGCGGCGGCCCGATCAGATAGACGCAACCATAAGGAATACCGTCAAGAAGCGGCCCCAGCGCCGCACGGCGCGATTCCTCGGTCGAGGTCATCTCGGCCTCGGTGTGGAACGCCTCGACCAACGCCATCAGTTTGTCGAGGTGGTCAGGGCCCGCAAGCGTGAGGGCGGCGCTCATAAACGGGCCAGCCGTTCTGTGAGCAGGTCAAAGAAGCCATCGGCGTCGATGTCGCCCATAAATGTGGCGTTGGGGGCGCGGTCAGTGACGCGCCACCAGTCGGCGACGGTCATGCCCATGGTCAGCTCTGACTGGGTTTCGATCTCGACGTTGATGTGGCGGCCTTTGAACAGGTCGGGGTTGATGAGATAGGCAGTCACGCAAGGGTCGTGCAGCGGCGCACCAGCGGAGCCATATTTTTCCTTGTCGAAACGCTCGAAGAAGTCGGTCATCTGCGCCACGGCAATGCCGGCTGGGGTGCCAAGGGCGCGGAAGGCATCGTTGCGCGGTTTCGTCACCAGCGCCTTATGCGTCACATCCAGCGGCATCACCACAATAGGTGCGCCGCATTTGAACACAATATCAGCGGCTTGCGGATCGACGTAAATGTTGAATTCGGCCGTGGGGGTGATGTTTCCGCCCTCAAAGTAACCGCCGCCCATCAGCACGACCTTGGCGATGCGGTCAGCGATGTCAGGCGCTTTTTGCAGGGCTGTTGCGATGTTGGTCAGCGGCCCAAGCGGGCAAAGTGTAACGGTGCCGGACGCATAGGTGCGCAGCTGGTCGATGATGAAATCTACAGCGTGGCCTTCGGCCATTGGCATCACGGGGTCGGGCAGCGTGGGGCCATCAAGCCCCGTCTTGCCGTGCACGTGCTCGGCTGTGACCAGATCACGGCCCAGCGGGCGGTCACAGCCCGCATAAACGGGCACATCGGGGCGGCCCGCCAATTCACACACGATGCGGGCGTTTTTGGTGGTCAGGGGCAGAGGCACGTTGCCTGCAACGCAGGTGATGCCCAAAACCTCGACGTCTTCGGGGCTGGCAAGGGCCAGCAGGATCGCGACAGCGTCGTCCTGGCCTGGATCGGTGTCGATGATGATTTTGCGCGGCTGCATGGAGGCTTTCCTGTCGGATTCAAATGTCGCCGCACAGTCGCAACTGCGATCTGGCTTGTCCAGCGGTTACACATGCTTGCGCAAGGCTTTGCCGCGGCTTAATGATTTGGCATGAGTATGGGCAAACCTCTTTATGTGCATCTGGGCGCGCACCGGACGGGCACATCGTCGTTCCAGATGATGCTGGCCGAGAACCGCGCGCTGCTGAACGGCGCGGGGTTTGACATCGCCTATCCGGGCCGTGATGACATCCCGCAAGGGGATCTGCGCCTCAAGCTGCCCGATCCGCGCAATCTGGGCCAGTGGGAGAGCAAGTTCCTGCCGCTGGCCCGGAATGAGCTGACCCGCCATGCCAGCCCCGACAGCCACGCGATGATCCTGTCCGAGGAGAACATTCCCGGCCGCATGATCCATTTCCCCAACGGGCAGTTCTATCCCGCAGCCGAAGTGCGGCTGCAAACGCTGGCGGCAGCGGCGCGAGCGCCGGTGTTGCGGGCGGTGCTGGTGGTGCGCGATTATGTGGGGCTTTATGTCTCTGCCTGGCGCAAGCGGGCAGAGGATAACAAATCGCCGCCCTTTGCCGAGGGCACGCATAACATGCTGCATATGGACCGTGGCTGGCCCGAGTTGGTGCAGCTGATCTTTAAACACCTCAAGGTGCAAGAACTGGTCGTCATCGACTATGCGCGGCGCGGGCGCAGTGTAGATATGATGGGGATGCTGGTGCCGGAACTGGCCGCCGCGCCATTGGTCGAGCCTGCGCGGCGGATGAACCACTCAGCCACCGATGCCGCGATGATCGAGCTTCAGGAACGCTATCACCGTGGCGAGACATTGGCCCGTGCGGATTGGCAAAGGATCATCGCGGATCACCGCGATGACAAGACACCGCGTGGCGTGTCGGAGTTTAGCAAACGCCAGACGCGGATCTTAGAGGGCCGCTATGCCGAGGATCTGGACAAGATTGCCGCCATGCCTGCGGTCTTGATGCTGCGCTAGGGGCGTTTCGCCGCTTTCTCATCGGCTTTGACCGCGTCCCACAGGGCGTCCATTTCTGCCAGATCGCTTTGGTCGGGGGTCTTGCCGCGCTGCGCCAGCTTTGCCTCGACGCCTGCGAAACGGCGGGTGAATTTGGCGTTGGCGGCCCGTAGGGCGGCCTCGGGCTCAATCCCCAGATGGCGGCCCAGATTGGCCATGACAAACATCAGATCACCGAATTCGTCAAATTGCTCGGCGGGGGAAAGCTCCTCGCTCGCCTCGACAAGCTCGGCCGCCTCCTCGCTGATTTTCGCGATGACATCGCGGGTGTCGGGCCAGTCAAAGCCCACACGGGCGGCGCGTTTTTGCAGCTTGTATGCCCGCAACAGCGCGGGCAGCCCCACTGCCACCCCGTCCAGCGTGCCGCGCTGCTCTTTGCCTGCACGCTCGGCTGCTTTTATCGCTTCCCAGTCGGCGGTTTGTTGTTCGGCGGACTTATCACGGCTCTCATTGCCGAAGACATGGGGGTGGCGGGCGACCATCTTGTCCGAGATGTTGCGCACAACGGATTGGAAGGAGAACAGCCCGCGTTCCTCGCCAATGGCGGTATGATAGACGGATTGCAGCAGTAGATCGCCCAGCTCGCCCTCCAACTCGGGCCAGTCGGCACGTTCAATCGCGTCGGCAACCTCGTAGGCTTCCTCGATCGTGTAGGGGGCTATGGTGTCGAAATCCTGTTCGATGTCCCACGGGCAGCCGGTATCGGGGTCACGCAAACGGCGCATGATCTCGAGCAAGCGTTCAATCCCCGCGTTTTGGTCGTGTATCAGGTCATCTGCCATTGAAGCTCCCTCCGCTCTGGTGTCAGATAAGGACAACCCGACTAAGGAGTCCACCCATGCCTGTGATCAACCGTATCGCTGATTTCGCCGAGGATATGACCAAGTGGCGCCGCCACCTGCACACCATCCCCGAACTGTCGTTTGACTGCCCCAAGACGGCGGCCTTTATCAAGGAACGGCTGGAAGAGATCGGCGTGGACGAGATCCACGAGGGTATCGCGCAGACCGGCATTGTCGCCATCATCAACGGCACGGGCGAAGGGCGCACTGTGGGCCTGCGTGCCGATTTCGATGCGTTGCCGATTGAGGAGGAGACGGGCGTTGACTATGCCTCGACCCATCCGGGCAAGATGCACGCTTGTGGGCATGACGGCCATACGGCGATGCTGCTGGGGGCTGCGAAATACTTGGCAGAGACGCGCAATTTTGCGGGCCGTGTGGCGCTGATATTCCAACCTGCGGAGGAAGAGGGCGGCGGCGCGCAGGTGATGTGTGCCGAAGGCATGATGGACCGGTTCGACATCGCCGAGGTCTACGGCATCCACAACTTCCCCGGCGCTGACGCGCCAGCGGGCAGTTTTTTCACCACGCCGGGGCCGATTATGGCGGCGGTGGATACGTTTACGATCACCATTAACGGGCGCGGTGGTCACGGGGCCATGCCGCATGAGGCAGCAGACCCTGTCGTTGCCGCCTGTGGCATGGTGCAGGCGATCCAGACCATCATCAGCCGGAATACACACTCGGCGCAGGAAAAGGTGATCTCGGTCACGCAAATCCACACTGGGTCCGCCAGTAACATCATTCCCGATACGGCGATGGTGAACGGCACCGTGCGCACCTTTGACAAAGACACGCAAAGCCTGATCCATAAACGCCTGAAAGAGATCGTCGCAGGGCAGGCGGCGGCCTACGGCGTCGAGGCGGAGCTGGATTACGAGGTCGGCTATCCCGCCACCGTCAACACCCCCGAGCAGACGGAATACGCAGCCTCCGTTGCCCGCAACGTGGTGGGTGATGCAGCGGTTGACGCCAACTTTCCCAAAGTCGCAGGCTCCGAAGATTTCGCCTATATGCTGGAGGAACGCCCCGGCGCCTATCTGTTCCTGAGCGCGGGCGAGGGCGCAGGGCTGCACCACCCCAAGTTCAACTTTAACGACGAAATCGCCCCCATCGGCGCGTCCTTCTTTGTGCAGCTCGTTGAGCAAATGCAACCGGCGGCCAACTGAGATGGCGCTGGAGGATGCAAAGACCCAAGTAGATCAGGCATTTACCCGCGATGATCTGAAAGGCCCCAGTTTCGAGAACGCCTTTGGCGGGGCGACCTCGTTCTTGCGGCGTAAGTATACCAAGGATCTGACGGGTGTGGACATCGCCGTCACAGGCGTGCCGTTTGACCAAGCCGTGACCAACCGCACAGGCACGCGGCTGGGCCCACGTGCGATCCGCGAGGCAAGCGCGTTGCAACCCTATGATCCGCCCTATGGCTGGGATTTCGATGTGATGTCCGAGTTTGCCATTGCCGATTACGGCGATCTGGCCTTCGACTATGCGCAGGTGTCGGAATTCCCCGCAACGCTCTCGCGGCATATCAAAGGTATCTTGGACGCAGGGGCCGCATCGGTGGCCTTGGGCGGCGATCACTATATCAGCTTCCCGATCCTACGGGCCTATGCCGAAAAATACGGCCCCTTGAGCCTGCTGCATTTCGATGCGCACTCCGATACATGGCCCGACGACGATATGGAGCGGATCGACCACGGCACCATGTTCTATAAAGCGATCAAGCTGGGCTACGTCGATGCCGCGACATCCGTGCAGGTAGGCATCCGCACCCACAATGATGACACGATGGGCGTGACCACGATTGATGCCCGCGAGGTGCATGAAAAAGGAACCGCCGCAGCGGTCGCCAAAATTAAGAAAGTATTAGGGACGAATCCTACATACCTCACATTTGACATAGATGCGCTGGATCCCGCCTTTGCGCCCGGCACCGGCACGCCTGTCTGGGGCGGGCTGGCAAGTTGGCAGGCGGCGGCCATGCTGCGGGATCTGGCGGGCATCAACATACGCGGCGGTGACATTGTCGAGGTGTCTCCGCCGTTCGATACCACAGGCGCCACCGCCATCGCGGGCGCACATGTGGCAACGGAAATATGCTGCCTTTTGGGCGCGAGGATGAAGGCAGAGAAATGAGTACCAAGAACCAACCGATCGGCGGCAATGAGCTGGCGCGGTTTTCCGGCCCCAACACGTTTATGCGCCTGCCTGCGGTCAATGACCTCAAAGGGCTGGATGTGGCCGTGCTGGGCATTCCTATGGACATCGGGACCTCGTGGCGGGCAGGCACGCGGTTCGGCCCCAAACAAATCCGCGCGGAAAGCGCGATGTTGCGGCCCTATAACCTTGCCACGGGGGCGGCCCCCTTTGACAGTCTGCAGGTGGCTGACGTCGGTGATCTGGCGATCAACACGTTCAGCCTCAGCAATAGTTTATCAATTATCAAAGATAGTTACGACCAGATATTAATGTCGGATGCAATGCCTGTAGCGATGGGCGGGGATCATTCGATCACGTTGCCCATTCTGCGGGCAATGGCCAAACGCCACGGGCCTGTGGCGCTGGTGCACGTAGATGCTCACGCTGACGTCAACGACGAGATGTTCGGCGAAAAGGAAACTCACGGCACCGTCTTTCGCCGCGCCTATGAGGAGGGGCTGATCCGCCCCGAAAAGACCTATCAGATCGGGATACGCGGATCGGGCTACGCCGCTACAGATTTCTCCGAAGCCGTCGGTTGGGGATTCCAGCAATGGCCCGCAGAAGAGCTGTGGGGCCGCGACCTGAGCCAGCTTGCAGGCGAGATCAGGCGCGATATCGGCGACACGCCCACCTATGTGACCTATGACATCGACAGTCTTGATCCCGCCTATGCGCCGGGCACTGGCACGCCCGAAATTGGCGGGCTGACCACGCCGCAGGCACTGCAACTTATCCGCGGGCTCAAGGGGCTGAACATCGTGGGCTGTGATTTGGTTGAGGTATCGCCGCCCTATGATACGTCGGGGAACACCGCTCTGACGGGCGCGAATTTGCTGTACGAGCTGTTGTGTGTCTTACCCGGTGTGGCCTACAGATAGCGGTAAATGCAGTTAGGGGTTCGCGGTATGTTTTGGATGATTGTGGTTTTGGCTGTTGTGGCGTTGCTGGCGTATATCCGTCTGGCGCCGACGGACGTTGCGCGCTGGCATAAACCTGTCGGCAATGCCGAAACAACGGACGGTGAGGGGTGGTCTGCACGGGTGGTGCCTGACGGCGCGGGCCTGTTGTCGGACCTGCATCAGGCCATGCTGGGCGTGCCGCGCACCGAACTGATTGCGGGCAGTGTGGGCGAGGGGCGGCTGACCTATATCACCCGTTCGAAATTGATGGGTTATCCCGATTTCACCACGATCGAAGCCGAGGACGGGCAGATCAAGCTTTATGGTCGCCTGCGCTTTGGCAAATCAGATATGGGCGTCAATGGCAAACGTCTGGACGGGCTGTTGGAGCGGGTTCAGGCCAAGCGGGCTAAAGGGTAGATCGGCCCGCGAGCTGAGGCAGCCTTCCTGCGTTTCGCGCCACATGGGCACGTTCAGCGACATCTGGCATTGCGCCGTGAACATACGCCCGTCAACCTGAAGGCAAATACTCTCGCCCAGCTCGATCCGGCTGCCGCGTGTATCGGTGCAATAACATTCAACCGTCTTGCCGCTGGGGCTGGTCACATCCGCGCCCGCACCAACGGGCAAAAGCGCCGCGATGAGAAACAGTTTTTTCATCTGCCCACCATAGCACAAAGCGCCTCTTGACCAAAGAGGTTTGATAGGCCACTTCACCTCCATGATACCAATGGACCGCCTTGCCCAGATCACCGCCCGTTTCGAATACCTCGAAGCGGCCATGTCGACGGGTGGCGGTGATATATCGAAGCTGGCGAAAGAATACAGCGATCTGCGCCCCGTGGTCGAGGAAATCGCCCGCTACCGCAGCATGCTGGACGATCTGGAAGGTGCGCGCGAGATGTTGGAGGACGCCGATATGGCGGCCCTTGCACGTGACGAGGTTTCCCGGATCGAAAGCGATCTACCCGCCGCCGAAGCAAGCCTGCAACTGGCGCTGCTGCCCAAGGACGAGGCCGACGCACGCCCCGCCATGTTGGAGATACGCCCCGGTACAGGCGGGGACGAGGCCGCGCTTTTTGCCGCCGATCTGCTGCGCATGTACCACCGCTATGCCGAGGCCCGCGGCTGGAAGCTGGCCATCATCGAAGAGCAGACGACCGAGTTGGGCGGCATCAAGGAAGTTGTGGCGCACATCACTGGTGAAAACGTCTTTGCCCGCCTGAAATACGAAAGCGGCGTTCACCGTGTACAGCGTGTGCCCAGCACCGAAAGCCAGGGCCGTGTGCATACCTCTGCCGCGACTGTTGCTGTGCTGCCCGAGGCCGAAGATGTCGACATCCAGATCGCACCGAATGACATTCGCATCGATACCTACCGCAGCTCTGGCGCGGGCGGGCAGCACGTCAATACCACCGATTCCGCCGTGCGCATCACGCACCTGCCGACGGGCATCGTGGTGACCAGCTCCGAGAAATCCCAACACCGCAACCGCGAGATCGCGATGCAGGTGCTTAAAACGCGGCTCTATGATGCAGAGCGTCAGCGGATCGACGATGAACGCTCGGACAGCCGCGCCTCTCAGGTCGGCAGCGGCGACCGGTCCGAGCGGATCAGGACCTATAACTTCCCCCAAGGGCGGATGACGGACCACCGTATCAACCTGACGCTGTATAAGCTGGATGCGGTGATGCAGGGCGATCTGGACGAGATTGTGGATGCGCTGACGGCGGATGCGCAGGCACGGATGCTGGCGGAGATGGGTCAATGACAACGGCGGCGGTGGCTATGGCCGCCGCCACGGCCAAACTGCGGGCGGCGGGGGTGCCTGACCCTGCGCGCGATGCGCGGGTGCTGCTGGCCCATGCGGCCAGTGTCGATGCGGCCCGCATCACCCTGATTGCCCCCGAAGAAATCGCCCCCGAAATATCCGAACGGTACGAGCATCTTATCTCGCTACGGGCCGTGCGTGTCCCCGTGAGCCATCTTGTCGGCCAGCGTGAATTCTATGGCCGCGGCTTCCGCATAAGCCGCGAGGTGCTGGACCCGCGCCCCGAAACCGAAAGCCTGATCGAAGCGGCCTTGTCGGAGCCGTTCAGCCGCGTGCTGGACCTTGGGACGGGATCAGGGTGCATCCTTGTGACGTTGCTGGCCGAATGCGGCGCTGCCACGGGTCTGGGCGTGGATCTGTCCGAGGGCGCGTGTTTGCAAGCCAGCGCCAATGCCGTGCTGCACGGCGTCGCCGAGCGGGCGCAGATCATGCAGTCAGACTGGTTCGAGGCGGTCGATGGTCGCTTTGACCTGATCGTCAGCAATCCACCCTATCTGACGGATGCCGAGATGGGCGATATCGCCCCCGAGCTGGCCCTGCACGAGCCGCGCATGGCGCTGACCGACGGGGCCGACGGGTTGAGCGTGTACCGCCTGCTGGCCGCCCGAGCGCACCAGTATCTCAGCGCGCAGGGCCGCGTGTTGGCCGAGATCGGCTGGAAGCAGGGGCCGCAGGTACGTGCGATCTTTGACGCGGCTGGTTGGGCAGATGTGGCGATTCTACCCGATCTGGACGGGCGCGACCGGATTATTTGCGCGCAAAACCCTGCCTGAGCCGGAATTTAGCGGGTTTTGGCGCATTCACTCTTGCCCCAGAGGCCAAGACAAGGGTAAGCAGTAGGGGTTGCAGCGATGAAGGCCATGGCCTTCCCGCGCGGCTTATGCCCAACATCACCTTGACCCCACAGAAGCGCGATATGCGCGGCGGTCCACATGACAACAGCACCAAAGGCTGACCTCATCTATGAAACCTCAAAGATCGCGCTCGCGTAATAACAAAAACCGCAACCGAGGCGGTGGCAATCAGGGTGGCAACGTCGTCAACCGCGTCTTCGACAGCTCTGGCCCCGAAGGCAAAGTGCGCGGCACCCCCAGTCAGGTGATCGAAAAATACAACCAGTTGGCGCGTGATGCACAGCTGAGCAACGACCGCGTGGCGATGGAGAACTTTCAGCAGCACGCCGAGCATTACCTGCGGATGCTTTCGGAAGCCCAGAAAGAGCAAGACGCCAAGCGCGAAGAGCAAGAGCGCCAGAACCGCGAGCGCCAGGCCGAGCGTGACCGCGAACGCGCCGAGCGGCAGGAACGCGAGGCGGCCCAGCCCGCGCCAGCCCCCGCACCGCAGCCCGAAAGTGAAGAGCAACCCGCACCGGCAGCAACCGAGGACACCAGCAATCTGGTCGAGACCCCCGAGAGCAAGCCAAAGACGCGCCGCGCCCCGCGCCGCAAGCCCAAGCCCAAAGAGAGTGGTGACACGCCACAGACCGAGGGTGGCGGTGACCAGCCCGAAGCGGCTGAGTAACGCGAGACAGTGATTGGAAAAGAGCCCTGCGGTTGCGGGGCTTTTTTTATGGAGGATGTGCGGGGGATATGTCGGCATTGGGAGCCAGCCCCCTTTTTGCCTTTGGCAAAAATTCCTCCGTAGGATTTGAGGCCAGAAAAAATAGAGTTCAGGTTTTTGCGATCTCGCGGGCGAGGGCGCAGAAGGCCTCAAGCGGGATTTGCTCGGCGCGGTCGGTGGGTTTTATGCCCGCGGCAATGAGGCGGTCTTCGATGTCTGGGGCGGTGCCCTTGAGCGCTGCGCGGAGCATTTTGCGGCGCTGGTTGAAGGCGGCGGCGACGGTGCGCGACAGGATAGCAGCATCAGCGGGAAAGCGTGGTTCGGGCAGGGCAGTGAGGTGGACCACGGCGCTGGAGACTTTGGGCGGCGGGGTGAACGCCTCGGGCGGGAGGTTGATCACGATTTTCGCGTCTGCGCGCCATTGGGCCAGCAGGGCAAGGCGGCCGTAGGCTTTGGAGCCCGGTGTGGCGACGATGCGCTGTGCGACTTCGCGTTGGAACATCAGCGTGAGGCTTTGCCAGAAGGGCGGCCAGTCGGGCGGGGTGAGCCAGCGGACCAACAGCTCGGTGCCGATGTTGTAGGGCAGGTTTGCAGCGACGCGGATGGGCGGCGTCAGGTGTTCGAGCGGATTGATTTCGAGCGCGTCGCCCGAGATGACTTGCAGCCGCTCGGGGTAGGCTTGGGCAATCTGGTCAAGGGCGGGCAGGCAGCGGGTGTCTTTTTCGATGGCAAGCACGCGGCGTGCGCCTTCGGACAATAATCCACGGGTGAGGCCGCCGGGTCCGGGGCCGATTTCGAGCACATCGCATTCGGTCAGATCACCCGCTTGACGGGCGATTTTTGCGGTGAGGTTTAGGTCCAGCAAGAAGTTCTGGCCTAGCGATTTGCGGGCCTGTAGGTCGTGATCGGTGATCACTTGCCGCAGCGAGGGAAGGGTGTCGATTGTGCTCATGCTGTGGTTGCCATGCGGTGCGCCATTGCGATTGCCTCGATCATGCTGGTGGGGAGGGCGATGCCTTTGCCTGCGATGTCGAAGGCAGTGCCGTGGTCGGGGGATGTGCGGATAAAAGGCAGGCCCAGCGTCACGTTCACGCCGCGGTCGAAATCGAGCGTTTTGATCGGGATGAGCGCCTGATCGTGATACATGGCGATGGCTGCGTCATAGGTGGTGCGCGCACCCGCGTGGAACATCGTATCAGCGGGCAGCGGGCCACGCAGGGCGTAGCCTTCGGCCTGCATGTCGGTGATGAGCGCCGCGATCCAGTCGAGCTCCTGCCGACCCATGGCGCCGCCTTCGCCTGCGTGCGGGTTCAGGCCGCTGACGGCGATGCGCGGGCTCGGGATGCCGAATTGGGTCTGCAACCCTTTGTGCGTGATCTGGATCGTGCGGCGCAGCAGCGCGGGCGTGAGCGCGTTTGGCACCTCTGCCAGCGGGATGTGGATTGTGGCAGGCACCACGCGCAACTGCTCGGAGGCAAGCATCATCACCACATCGCACCCACCGCCCAAAGCTGCGAGGTATTCCGTATGACCAGGATAGGCGAACCCAGCGCCATCCTTAAGCGCCTTTTTATGGATAGGGGCCGTGCAGACCGCACTGGCGGCCCCTGTGGTCGCCAGATCAACAGCGCGGGCGATCACGTCGATCACGCCTTGGGCATTGGCGGGGTCTGCGCTGCCGCGCTCAGCACTGCCGCCAAAGGTATGGGGCAGGACGGGCAATACGCTGGGCGAGAGGGCCGCGGCTTGGCCCGCGTCCTCAATGACCTGATAGGGCGTGCCGTTCGGCAGGTGGCGCGGGTCGCCGATCCACAGCATCGGGACCCGCTCTTTGAGCGCATCCCATGCTTTCACGGCGATTTCTGGCCCGATGCCTGCGGGCTCTCCGCAGGTCAGTGCGACGGGTTTCATTTCAAGACGATACGCGCCTCAGAGCGCAGCTCTGACAGCAGGCTATCGGCGAAGCCAGACAGGCGGCGCTGGCGGATCGAGGCGGCGACCGCCTCGCGGCTGACCTCGGCGTTCTGTTCGGCGGTGCGGCCACAAAGCATCAAGAACACCAGCGCTTGACCGTTCGAACGGGTGAGCGCGGTGGACACTTCGCCCTCGTCCAGCTTGCTCAGCTCGAACGCGATGTCGCGTGGGATTTTGGCGGGGGGCAGTGTCTCGCGGTCCAGCACGCTGTCGGGTTGGCCTTTGGCGAACGTATACAGATCGTCGCAGACGTCCACCTCGGCGCGCAGGTTCGCGGCCTGTTGCAACGTTTCTTCCGAGCGGCCGCCAGCCATGTAGTAGGCGGCGTATTCGATGGCGGAATATGTCTTTGCGGGGCGGCCAGTTTCCTCGATGTCGCGCAGTTGGAACAGGGCGACGGCGTTGGGAATGCTGAGCGGTTCGGACACCTCACCAGGGGCCAGCGACAGGATCAGCGGTTGCAGCGCGGGCGGCAGATCGCTGAGCGCTTGCCACGGCAGGCGCCCGCCATTGGGGCGCGTGGCAGTGGCGGAGTATTTGCGTGCATAGCCCGAAAATTCAGCCGTTGTTTTGCTGTCGGCGATTTGCTCGGCGATGGCGGCGACCTGCGCGGCGCGGGGCGGTGGTGCGGGGATGATGATTTCGGAGACCAGCACGCGGATGTTGGAACCGCCTGCGCTTTGCGATGCAAGGGCGCGGTCGATCTCGGCTTCAGAGATGCTCACGCGAGAGCCGTAGCGGGCGCGGATTAGGTCACGCCACGCGATGCCGTTGATGACAAAGTCGCGGAATGTCTCGGGCTCGACACCTGCGCGGCCCAAAGCTTTGGTAAACTCGGCGCGGCTGAGGTTGGCGCGGCCTGCAAATTCTTCCAGCCCTTCGTTTATGCCTTCCTCGGTCAGGGTCAGGCCCGCGTCGCGGATGGCTTCGCCGCGCAGGCGTTCGTTGATCAGGCTTTCCAGCGCCGCCTTGCGGGTGCCGCCGCGTGCGTTGAGGATTTTAAGAAACCGCACGCGCTGTTGCAGTTCGAATTCACTGACAACGCTGTCATTTACAGTCGCGACAGGGGCAAACAGGTTTTGCGCGATCACAGGCCCCGACAAAGCGGTGGCCAGACCAAGAGCAAGGACAAGAGGCTTTAGTTTGAACATGAGCGAACATATCTTTCTGTGCCGGTATCAGCGGAGAAACCCCGCAAGCCGATGTTAAAACCGAAATCGGTCGAAGGCTCAACACTTGTTGAGGAGGTATAGCGGCGCTTGACCTTCAGATCGAGGGTCACGCATTCGTTTTCATACCGCAGGCCAAGGCCCGCCGTTGCCGCACGGTCCGAGGCGACGTCATAGCGCCAGTTGGCGGATGCCGTCCAGAACTGGTTGATCTCGTAGCTGCCGTCCAGCGCGAATTCCGATACGTCATTGTCACGGTCCTCGCCTGCGTCTTCTTGCAGCCAGACATACGAGCCGCCCACGCGGCCGCGCCGGAAAGCAAAATCACCGCGCAACTCGGCTTTTGACAGGCTGAGGTTGTCCTCGAACAGGCTGCGGCCCGTCAGCATGATCCCTGTGTTGGAGGCGATCTGCCCCGCCACCAACAAATCCGACGACAGCCCGTTCAGACCCGAGGTGGTGGTGAAATCGGTGTCATTATCCTGCCGAAAGACCTGTCCCACGCTCAGGTGCGCGTCCCAGCCATCGGCGCCAAAGCGCGACCAGCCAACGCCAAAAGCCGCCATCACGCCACGCTCGCGGCGATCGGCGCGGGGGAAGCGCGACAGGCTCAGCAGGTTGCCCTGATCAAATTCGACCTGTGTGCTTTCCTCGTTAGGGATGTCCAGACGGTCGCCGCCGGTCCAGCTGATCTGGGCCACAGGCTCGATCACGTGGGCGGTGCCGCGGGCGTTGGTTTTGGCCAGCGGATAGCGCAGGGTCACCATGGCATGTGGGGTCAGCTCGGAGGGGTCAGCAGTGGTGGTGCTGTCTTGGGAGATGTGGAAGGTGTTGAAAGCCGCGCCTGCGGTGGTATCGATGCGCAGGCCGCTGCGCAGTGTATAGCTGTGCAGCCAGTCGATCTGCGCATTCAGCCGCGACACATCGCGGCCGTCGACGATGTCGTCGTCATCTGTGCCGTCAACGTCCAGATCGGAAATGCGGCTGTGGGTATGCGCGAACAAGCGTGTGCGGATTTCACCGCCGCCAAAGCGCGGGAAGAACCGCCGCTCGTATTCACCATCCAGCACGAATGTCGGGATTGTATCATTGTCTTCGTCATCGCGCAGGGATTTGAAGTTCACCGCACTCAGGCGGATGAATTCATCCCGCCGCGCTCGGCTGACAGTCAGTTCGGATTTCAAACGGTCGGAATCGGAATAGCCGTACGTATCAAGATAGCCGTCGTCGGTGACGGCCTCGATCGCGAAGTTCAGCGTAAAGTCACGCGGCAGCGCAAACAGGCCGCGCCCGAAGACATAACCGCGCAGATCGTCGGGCAGCAGCTCATCGCGGGTCACAGCCGCGTCAAACTGGATGCGCCCGTTGCGGTATGCCTGACGGTAGCGCAGCTCGAGCGTTCTGGTGCTGCTAGAGAGATAGGGCGTGACCGTCAGATCGCGCTTGTCGCTGAGCTTGATAAAATAGGGCATCTTCAGCCCGACGCCCAAGCTGGAGGTAGAGCGGATGGACGGCACCAGAAAACCTGTGGCGCGTTCAACCGTAGGGCCGGGCAGGCGCAGGCGGGGCAGCCAGAAAACGGGCAAGTTGCCGATGCGGAATTGTGCTTCGTCGAAATAGAGTTGTTGTTCGACCTCGTCGTGGATCACGCGTTTGGCGCGGATCTGCCACAGGGGCGGGCGGCCATCTTCGCAGATGCGGCACGAGGTGACGGCGGTTTTGTAAAGCTGGTTATAGCGCCCGTCGACGCGGTTGATCTGCACAGCGGCCAATTGCAACTGTTGGTTCAGCACCAGCCGCGCACCTTTCAGGATGCCGTTGCGCAGCCCCGCATCCAGCTGCGCCGCATCGGCCAGAATAACGGTATCTTCCCCGTCATTCAGCGTAATCGGTCCCTCGATCGACAGCGCGCCCGAAGACTGGTTATAGCGGATCGCCTGTGCGCGCAGGCGGATGCCGTTCTGGAACGCCTCCACATTGCCAGAGGCGACAAGTTCGCGGTCACGGGTGATATAAAGCTGGTCGGCCACCAGCAAGGCGGCTTGGGTTTCCTGGGCCAGCGCCCGCAGGGGCATCAGGGCCAGTATCAGGATCAGCAACAGGCGCATCGCTCAGCCGTCCTCGCGGTGCAGCAGCAGGCCAAGCGCGAGCATGATCGCGGCAATGGGCGGCGCCCAAGCGGCCAACAGCACGGGGATCTGGCCGTTTTCCCCGAGGATCTGGGCGAAACTGCGGATAAAATACAAACCGAACCCCAACAAGATGGCGGACAAGACCGCAACGCCCGTCCCTCCCGATCTGGTATGGCGCATGGTGAAGGCGCTCGCAACCAGAACCATGGAAATAAGGAATAAGGGCCGCGCCAGTTCGCTTTGCAGCCAGACCTTGTGGCGGCGCGGCGAGAAGCCCGAATATTCAAGCTGTCGGATAAAGGCGGGCAGATCATAGACCGAAATCGCGCCAGCCTTGCCGAAACTGTCGCGGATACGGTCCAGCGTCAGGGTCGAGGGCAGGGTGAGCGTCTCGAAGGTCTCGGCATTGCCTTCGGAGTTCAGACCCGTGACTAGCGGCCATGACTTGGCATTGCGCAGCTCCCATCCGGCGGGACCAATGGCGGCGCTTTGCGCCTCGATCCGCCGCACGGGGCCGCCGTCTGCCGCATAGGACACGAAGGTCACATCATACAGGACCGAGCCGTCGTTGTTAGAGCGCCACGCACGGATCACCGTCTGTCCCTCGGCGGTGCCTTGGCGCAGCCACAGCCCTTCCTCGGAAATCGACAGCGCCGATGCACCGCCGCTCGAGAAGGTCTCGGTCAGTTGGAGGTAGCGTTTGGAAGTGGCGGCAACGATAGGGTTGAACATGCCCACGGCCATCGCGCCGATAATGAACGCCACCACCACAGGCGAGATCAGCGTATTCAGCGCCGAGCGGCCAGAGGCGCGGGTGATCACCATCTCGCTGGACCGCGCCATGCCAAGGAACAGAACAACGGTCGCCAAGACCATATTCAGCGGCAAGATCACGTTCACCTTTTGCGGCGCATCCAGCAGCGTCAGCTTGACCAGATCGCCGAAGGTGACGCTGTCTGCAAAGGGGCTGCGCGCTTCCTCCAACAGGCCGACAAGAGCGATCAGGGCAAACAAAACGGCCGTGATCAGAAGAAAGCTCATCGCGAAACGGCGGGCGAAATAGAGGTGCAGAATCATGCGGCGCTCCTGCGTCTTCGCAGGCGTGCGCGCCACGACGGATGGGCTGCGTGCAGCAACATCAACGTGGCGATCACCGCGCCGATGAGGGACGGCAGATAGAGGATCGGCCACAAGTCGGCCTTGGCGCTGACCTGCGCCGACAGCGTGCCGCGGGTCCCGTCCAACAGCAACAGCAGACCAAAAGCGATGACAATCTCGCGCCACACGCCAAAGCGCGAAAACCCGCCGATCAGCAAGGTCGAGAACCCGATCAACGCCGCAATTACGCAAAACAGCGGTTGCGCCAGACGCGAGTGAAGCTCGACTGCGATCCGGCCTTTGGTTGCGTCGATGCGCGGGGCGATGTTGTCCCAATCTGTCAGCATGGCCCAAGTGGTCATATTGCTGATCTTGAGTGTCGCAACGCTGTCAGAGCGCAGCAAGGTTGAGATATCAAAAGAGAAATCCGCAAATTTGGCCGTGGTCAGGCGCAGGCCTTCGCGCTCCAGCCGTTGCGCCAGCCCGTCCACCATGATCAGCGTTGTCGCGTCTTCGCTGCGCACCAGATAGGCTTCGGCGGCGGTATAAATAGTGTCTTGGTCCGCGCCGCGTCTGTCGGAGAGGAAAACATCGCGCAGCACCCCGTCCGCGCCGATTTCACGGGTATAGAAGGTGACCTGTTTTGTCGGGTGCAGGAACGTCCCTTCGGTCAGCAGCCGTGCAGTCACGTTCTGCGCGATCTCTTGCTCACGCTCTTTCAATTGCGCCTGCGCCATGGGCACCAACACATTGCTTAGCGTGACCATGCCGAGCATGACAAAGGCCCCGAACACAGCCACAGGCCGCGCAAGCCGCCACGGACCCGATCCTGTGGCCTGCAAAACCGTCAGCTCGCTGTCAGTGGTCATGCGGTTGGTCACATAGACAGAGGCGGCGAAGGTTGCGATGGGCAGAACGGTTTCAACCAGCTTGGGCAGGCCAAGGGCCGTAAACTCCAGAAAAACAAGGGCGGTTTGCCCGTCCCCGATCAGGCGGTCAAACAGCACAACAGCACGGTTGATCCAGAAAATCGCCACCAGCACCAGCGCGAAAAAGCCGAACAGCACCAAGAGCTGCGACAGCATATAGCGGTCGAACTTGGCCACTCGTGTTCCTCCTGTCCGGTTGCTCTGACGGCGATTGGGGGCAGAATAGCCCAAAGCGCAGGCACGTTAAACTCATATCTGGTCTTGGGCGCGCCGCCGCGCTAGGTCTTGGGGCAATACATAGCAAAAAGGCGCATGACATGAGCATTCTGACCCCGATTTCCTTTGCCGACACTGATCTGGAGGCTGTTGCCGCCCATGAGGGCCGCGTTGCGGTGTTCATCGACGCGGAAGGCAAGCTCGACCCAGGTGCGCGGCGGGTAAATCGCCTGACCAAAGGCGCGATTGTGCGGGTGATCGAGGCCGAGGCTTGGGCCAAAAAGAAAGACGGCGATGTGGTCAGCCTTGCCTATCCCGCAGGAATGGCCGCGCAAGCGGTAGACGTGGTGCGGCTGGAGCGTAGCGCCAAAGGCATGGCGGCGCGCAAGGCGGGGGCTGCTTTGGCGAAGACACGCGGTGGGAAAGGCGACATGCTGATGCTTTGCGCGCCGTTGCGCAAACCCGAGGAGGTCATCTATGGCTTTGCCATGCGCGACTATGCTTTTGAGGTTCATAAAACCGCCGAGAGCACACGCGGCGGTGCTGTGCAGGTGATGCACGGCAAGTCGGCCGAGGTTGAGGCGAGCGCGGCACCGATGCTCGCCGTGGCCGAGGGTGCGCATATGTGCCGTGATCTCACAAACGAGCCTGCGAATGTGCTGACCACCACCAATTACGCCGAGCGGTTGAAGGAAATGGAAAGCCTTGGCCTCAAGGTTGAGGTTTTGGATGAAGATGCCCTCGCAAAGTTAGGAATGCGCACGCTTTTGTCTGTTGGCCAAGGCTCGGTTAGCCCGTCATATGTGGTTGTTATGCGCTGGGAGGGCGGTGCCAAGGATGCGGCCCCTCTGGCGCTGGTCGGTAAGGGAGTTGTGTTTGATACGGGCGGCATCTCGCTCAAACCCGGTGCGGGCATGGGCGATATGACGATGGACATGGGCGGCTCTGCCGTGGTGGCGGGCGTGATGCGCACGCTGGCGCTGCGCGGGGCCAAGGCCAATGTTGTAGGGCTGGTCGGTATTGTTGAAAACATGCCATCGGGCAATGCCTCGCGCCCCGGTGACGTGGTGGTGTCCATGAAGGGTGACACGATCGAGAATCTCAACACCGACGCCGAGGGGCGTTTGGTGCTGTGTGATGTGATGTGGTACGCGCAGGAAAAATACAAACCCGCCGCGATGGTCGATCTGGCCACGCTGACGGGTGCGATTATCACCAGCCTGGGGCATGAAAACGCAGGTGTTTTCAGCAACAACACCTCCTTCTGCAATGACTTCCTGAAGGCCGCCGAGGCCGAGGATGAAGGCGCATGGCGGATGCCGCTGGGCCAAGCCTATGACGATCTGCTGAAAAGCCGCATCGCGGATATGAAGAATATCGGTGGCCCTGCCGCAGGCTCGATCACGGCGGCGCAGTTCTTGCAGCGGTTTGTGAAAGACGACTGCCCGTGGATCCACTTGGATATCGCGGGTGTCGCCTCGGTCAAGTCCGAGACGGCGCTGGCGCCTGTGGGAGCGACAGGCTGGGGTGTGGCGGCGCTTAACCGTTTGATCGCAGATACTTACGAGGTGGAGTAAACGCAGATGGGTGCCGTGATGTTCTATCACCTGACGCAGCGGTCATTGGCCGAGACGCTGCGCATGTTGGTGGATAAATCGCTGGCCAATGGCTGGCGGGTCGCTGTACGCGGCACCAATCCTGCAGGGTTGGAGGCGCTGGACACAGCCCTGTGGCACGGCCCGCCCGACAGCTTCTTGCCCCACGGCATTGCGGGCGGCGCCCATGATGCCGCCCAGCCCGTGTTGCTGGGCACGCAAGCGACCAGCGCGAACAATGCGCAATGCGTAATGGCGGTTCACAATGCGGAAGTCTCACCCGATGACGCTGCCACGATGGAGCGGGTCTGCATCTTGTTTGACGGCCACGACGAAGACGCGCTGGCCCATGCACGGGGCCAGTGGAAGGCGCTGACAGGGGCAGGGGTCAAGGCGCAATATTGGTCCGAGGAATCGGGTCGCTGGGAAAAGAAAGCCGAGGCGTGAGCCCGCCGATTTCGAGGATGTGGTTTAGCACATCCTCCACGCCTTCATTTTGGCGCAACGCGCAGAAGACATAAGGCCGCCCGCCGCGCATGTTCTCGCAATCAATCTGCATCCGCTCGAGCGAAGCACCGACATGGGGCGCAAGGTCCGTCTTGTTGATCACCAGAATGTCCGATTTGGTCAGCGCAGGCCCGCCCTTGCGGGGGATATCCTCGCCTGCGGCCACGTCGATGACATAGAGGGTCAGATCCGCCAGTTCGGGGCTGAACGTCGCGGACAGGTTGTCGCCGCCGCTCTCGATCAGGACAATGTCCAGATCCGCGTGGCGGGCACGCATCTGCGCCACTGCCGCCAGATTGATCGAGGCATCCTCGCGGATGGCAGTATGCGGGCAGCCGCCTGTCTCGACGCCGATGATGCGGTTCTGCGGCAGGATTTGCATCCGCATCAGCGCCTCCGCGTCCTCTTGGGTATAGATGTCATTGGTGATCACACCGATGGAGAAATCGCGCTGCAAAGCCCGCGACAGGCAGGCCGTCAACGTGGTTTTGCCCGCGCCAACAGGGCCGCCAATGCCAATGCGCAATGGTCCGTTAAGAGATGTCATGAGCGGAATATCCTTGGTTGTAGCGTTTCGTGTTGCATGGCTGCGATGTCCGACAGAAAGGTCGTGCTGGCGAGATCGTCCAGCGTGGCGGTGCGGGTGCTATCCGCGATCTGTTCGCAGTGGGCGGTAAGGGCGGCAAGCACCCGTTGACCTTCGGTCTGTCCCAGTGGCACGGCGCGGACGGCTGCCGATACCAGATTGCTGGCAAAGGCGTGCAGATACATGGTGGCGGTCAAATCTACGTCCAACGCTTGCTGGGCGGCGGCATTTCCGACGGCGACGGGATAGCACAAGTCGGATGGGGCTGTGCCAGCCACCTCATCCGCGCCCCATATCGCCGCTGTGGTTTGGGCAAATGCCCCGCCTTGCAGCTGCGTCTCCTTGATCCGCTCATGCGAGGCCGAGACGGCGAGGGCTGTCTGGTTCACTATGTCCAACTGTGCGGGGGTTGTGCTGGCAAAAGCGGCACGCAGCAATATGCAATCATTGCGCCCGCTGCCGTGCGCCAGCACATCCACAAGCCAGTCTTGCAACGTCTGCGCGCTGGTGACCGTGCCATTCTGAAACGCGGTTTCCAGCCCGTGCGAATAGGCAAACCCGCCCACGGGAAAGGAGGGCGACAGCCATTGCGCAAGGGTGATAATATCGTGGTTAATGCTCATGAGCCGTTGCAACATGTTCATGTGAATGGGTGCGCCCGTGGCCATATGCGCCGCCTTCGGGGGTGAAGGCAGCGGTCACGGGTTCAACCTGTGCGCCCAAATGCTCCAACATATGGCCGATGACAGGGTCAGCCTGAATGAGCAGGTGATCATCGTTAATCTGGCAGGGTGTGTGGCGGTTGCCCACGTGCCACGCCAGCCGCACCAGATGCGGCCCCGAAACCTTGTACAAGGCCTCAACCCGCGCCGTGATCTGGACCAGCGCACCGTTATCAAGCTCCAGCGCGTCACCGTCATCGAGTGAGGTAGTCTGCGCCAGATCAACGACAAAGGCCGCGCCAGATGTCATGGTGAGGCGTTTGCGGCGCAAGAAACGCTCGGTATAGTCCAGCTCGCAGGTGGTGGCAGGGCCGGTCCAATGGCCTTTGCGGTGCAGGGTCTGGGCGATGGGAAGAGTTGTCATAGCGTCCTCTCAGAACATGAAATAACGTTGCGCCATGGGCAGCACATCGGCAGGTTGGCAAGTCAGCAAGACGCCGTCTGCACGCACCTCGTAGGTTTCGGGATGCACGTCAATCTGCGGCAGCGCATCGTTCAGCAGCATGTCCGACTTGCCGATGTTGCGGGTGTTTTTCACCGCGACCGTTTGCTTGGCCAGACCCAGTGTCTCACCAATTCCCGCCGCATGGGCCGCCCCCGATACAAAGCTGACCGAGGTGTTGCGCAGGGCGCTGCCAAAAGCGCCGAACATCGGGCGGCTATAGACGGGCTGCGGCGTCGGGATCGAGGCGTTGGGATCGCCCATCTGCGCCACAACGATGCTGCCTGCCATCAACACCATCTCGGGTTTCACGCCGAAAAAGGCGGGGTTCCACAGCACCAGATCGGCACGTTTGCCCACACTGATGTCGCCGATAACGTGGCTGACCCCTTGGGCAATGGCGGGGTTGATGGTGTATTTCGCGATATAGCGGCGCACGCGCATGTTGTCGTTGTCGCCTGTTTCTTCGGGCAGGGGACCGCGTTGCTTTTTCATCTTGTCGGCTGTCTGCCACGTGCGGATCAGCACCTCGCCCACACGGCCCATCGCCTGACTGTCTGACGCGATGATCGAGAAAGCGCCCATGTCGTGCAGGATGTCTTCGGCGGCGATGGTTTCGCGGCGGATACGGCTTTCGGCAAAGGCGACATCTTCGGGAATGGATTTATCAAGGTGGTGACAGACCATCAGCATGTCCAGATGCTCTTCGAGGGTGTTCACCGTGAAGGGCCGCGTCGGGTTGGTCGAGGAGGGCAGGACGTTCGCGTCGCCGCAAATCTTGATAATGTCAGGCGCGTGGCCGCCGCCTGCGCCTTCGGTGTGAAAGGCGTGGATCGTGCGGCCTTTCATGGCCCCGACCGTATGTTCGACAAAGCCGCTTTCGTTCAAAGTGTCGGTATGGATCATTACCTGCACATCCATGTCGTCGGCCACCGACAGACAGCAATCAATCGCGGCAGGGGTGGTGCCCCAATCCTCGTGCAGCTTCAGCGCACATGCGCCGCCCTTGACCATCTCGACCAATGCGGCGGGCTGGCTGGCGTTGCCTTTGCCCGACAGGCCGATGTTCATGGCAATTCCGTCGAACGATTGCAACATCCGCCCGATGTGCCACGGCCCCGGCGTGCAAGTGGTGGCTAGCGTGCCATGCGCAGGGCCCGTGCCACCGCCAAAGCATGTGGTCACGCCTGAATGGAGCGAATCCTCCATCTGCTGCGGGCAGATAAAGTGGATGTGGCTGTCCATGCCGCCCGCGGTCAGGATGCGGCCTTCGCCTGCGATCACCTCGGTGCCCGGGCCTACGATAATGTCGACACCTGATTGCGTGTCCGGGTTGCCCGCCTTGCCAATCGCATGGATCAACCCGTCTTTGAGCGCGACATCAGCCTTATAAATACCAGCATGATCCACGATCAGCGCGTTGGTGATGACTGTATCTACTGCGCCGCCTGCGCGGGTCACTTGCGACTGGCCCATGCCATCACGGATCGTCTTACCGCCGCCGAATTTCACTTCTTCGCCGTAAGTGGTCAGATCGCGCTCGACCTCGATCACCAGATCGGTATCCGCAAGGCGCAAACGGTCGCCCGTGGTGGGGCCATACATGGCGGCATATTGGGGGCGGGGGATTTGGACGGGCATTTAGAGGTCTCCCATAACGTAGCTATTAAAGCCGAAAATGCGCCGTGCGCCGCCGATGGGGATCAGTTGCACTTCGCGGCGCTGGCCCGGCTCGAACCGCACGGCGGTGCCGGAGGCAATGTCGAGCCGCAGGCCGTGTGCGGCGGTGCGGTCAAACTCCAGCGCGGGATTTGTTTCGGCAAAATGATAGTGGCTGCCCACTTGCACGGGGCGGTCGCCCGTGTTGGCGACCATCAGCGTGATTGCATCGCAGCCCGCGTTCAGGGTCAGATCACCGCTGGCGGGAAATACCTCACCGGGGATCATTTGCGGCTTCCTGCAAGGGCGGCGGCACAGGCGATAACCAGCAAACCCACCGCCAGCGGCAGCCAGTTCGTATCGCCGAGGTGGGGATGCAGATGCGGGGCTTCATGGGCGAGGGCGGCATTGGAGACAAGGATCAGGGGCAGGCTGCGCAAGATATGGGTCATGTGGGGGCTCCTTTGAAGGGGGGGGCTTAGCGGATTGGGTTGTGGACGGTGACCAGTTTTGTGCCGTCGGGGAATGTGGCCTCGACCTGCACTTCGTGGATCATCTCGGCGATGCCTTCCATGCATTGATCGCGGGTGACGACAGTGCCGCCCGCCTGCATCATATCCGCGACAGAGCGGCCGTCGCGCGCACCTTCAACCACCGCATCGGTGATCAGCGCGATGGCCTCGGGGTGGTTCAACTTGACGCCACGGGCCAGCCGCTTGCGGGCAACCTCTGCGGCCATTGCGATCAGCAGTTTGTCTTTTTCACGAGGGGTCAGTTGCATGGGCTACAGTCTCCAGGACGTCGGAAGTGTGTTGTTTGAAAGATGCTCTAGCGCGGGCACAAGGCTGCGGCGCAGCGCGTAACTGTCGGCGGCAAGATGACGGATGACCAGAACATCGGCGCACAGCATGCTTGCACCAGCGGTGGCAGGCAGGAGGGCACGCAGGGCGGGCAGATAATTCTCGGCATCAGGTGCGACCATCACGACGCTGGCCATCGCACCCGCGCCATTTGCGATAGCGCGGCGGGCCAGATGGGCGGTGGCATTGCCGTGCAGGTCCATCCCGTCAATGTAGAGTGGCGCACCGTTGCGGGTTATCCTGATGCGGTCGCGGAAGGTGATGTCATCCAGTGTTTCGGGCATTGCAGCACGGCCAAAGACCACAGGTTCAACCATCAGCAACCGCGCCTGCGGTTCCAGCGATATGTCCAGACGGCGGTGCAGGGCGCTGCGGTCATACAAGATCAGCTCTTGCGGGAGCCATTGCATCGTGCCGCCATTGCGTACGGTTAGACGCGTCGTGACGCTGCCGGTTTCGCCTGTCTGTGCGCGGTACGCACGTTCGGCTGCTTGGGTGGTGAGCGTCAGGCGGGCGCGGTTCCCTACCTCTATATCCAGCGTGTATTGGTCGCCGCCCGTAATGCCCCCTGCGGTATTGACCAATATAACTTCTGCGTCATCGCGGTGGGTCTGCGGAAACACCAGCTTGAGCGACCCCGACTGGCGCAAATCGCGCAGCCGCGTTTTGCCCTGCGCATCGCCGAATACCGAAACATGCGCCGCGCCGATTGCACGGGGCTGTAGGCTGGGCGTTGCCGGAACGGTTATGGGAACAGATAGGGTGATGCGAAGCCTCCCGCTTCTTCAATGTCTTGGGGGAATTTTCATCATACTGCGCGCCAGGGCGGCAGGGGTGCGGGCAAAATATGCGCATATCATATCGAATTTGATTAATTTTATGGCGATGAGTCTGGGTGCTGCTTAATTTGCGGGCATACTTGGGGTATCAGACGCATAAATTGCCCAAGGAATTGGCCATCGCACCGCGACGCAGCAACGATCTGGTCCATCCCCTGACCTCGAATCGAGTGTCGCTGAAAACGGGGTGTGTGACGACTGGATGAATTGGACCTCAGGCCAGCCGCCACACGGTTTGCAACACATATGTTGCAGAGGTTAGCTAATGCGCATCCCTTGTCAGGACAAGATGTGCGGGCGATCTCTGCAGGGAGAAATCACATGAAAAGAACATCCGCCCTTGTCGCAGCACTCACGCTGTCCACGGCTTTGCCTGCCTTTGCCGCCGACTGCCCCATCAAAGTGGGGGTGCTGCACTCGCTCTCGGGGACGATGGCCATTTCCGAGACCACGTTGAAAGACACCATGCTGACGCTGGTGGACCAGCAAAACGCCAAAGGCGGCGTGCTGGGGTGCCAGCTTGAGGCGGTTGTTGTGGATCCCGCATCCGACTGGCCGCTGTTTGCCGAAAAAGCGCGTGAACTGCTGACTGTGCAGGACGTTGACGTGATCTTTGGCTCTTGGACGTCCGTGTCGCGCAAATCCGCGCTGCCTGTACTGGAGGAACTCAACGGTTTGATGTTCTACCCCGTGCAGTACGAGGGCGAAGAATCCTCGAAAAACGTGTTCTACACAGGGGCCGCGCCCAACCAGCAGGCAATCCCTGCCACGGATTACTTCCTTGAAGAACTGGGCGTCGAGAAATTCGCCTTGCTGGGCACCGATTATGTCTATCCGCGCACGACGAACAACATTCTCGAAGCCTACCTTCAGGACAAAGGCATCGCGGCCGGCGATATCTTTGTGAACTATACGCCCTTTGGCCATTCCGACTGGTCCAAAATTGTCGCAGACGTTGTTGCACTGGGCGCTGACGGCAAAAAGGTTGGCGTGATCTCGACCATCAATGGCGATGCCAACATCGGCTTTTACAAAGAGCTGGCTGCGGCGGGTATCTCTGCCGATGACATCCCCGTTGTTGCCTTCTCGGTTGGCGAAGAAGAGCTGTCGGGGCTGGATACAAGCAACCTCGTCGGGCACCTTGCCGCGTGGAACTACTTCCAGTCTGCCGAGACACCCGCCAACACCGACTGGATCGCCGCATGGAAAGAGCGCATGGGCGAAGAGCGCGTGACCAATGACCCGATGGAGGCCCACTATATCGGCTTTAACATGTGGGTGAACGCGGTGACAGCCGCAGGCACCGCAGATGTGGATGCTGTGCGCACCGCGATGTACGGTCAGGAATTCCCGAACCTGACGGGCGGTACGGCTGTGATGTTGCCGAACCACCATTTGGCAAAACCTGTTCTGATCGGTGAAATCACGGCAGACGGCCAGTTCGACATCATCAGCCAGACGGCCGAAGTGCCCGGCGATGCATGGACCGATTTCCTGCCTGAATCCGCCAAACTGGTATCGGATTGGAAAGAGCTGGGCTGCGGTATGTACAACACCGAGACCAAGACCTGCGTACAAACGCTGTCCAACTACTAAGCACTTGCGAGGACACGTGTATGCGTGTCCTCCACCCCCCAGAATATCCGGAATTTGAATTATGAAGACCCTGTTGCTGGCCCTGTGCTTTGCTGTCTCCCTTGGCCACCTGGCCTCGGCCCAAGCAACCCCTGTTCAAGACGTTTTGCAAAGCCAGCGCGCGTTGATCGAGAAAAGCTCGCGGCGCACAATTGGCCCCGCCATTGACGCGCTGGTGGCCAGCAAATTGCCCCAGATGCAGAATGTGCTGGAGCTTTGGCAGGGCAAACAAATGTGGCAGCGCAAGGCAGACGGGCTGTTCTTTTCCGCGACAAAAGATGCTGACGGTGCCTATGCGCTGCGTGATTTCGACAGCGATGCCGTGGTCGGCACCGCCGCCTCCAGCGACCTGAAACAGCTCAAACCCAACAGCGGCGTGCGGGCGATGATCGCCACCGCTTTGGTGCAGTTCCAACTGTCTGACCCAGACCCCGCCAAACGCGCCGATGCGCTTAACTCGATCGCCCGCGACCCCGAGGCGGGGCTGCTGGCGCCGTTGCGTTCCTCGATCGAAGGGGAGGCGGACGCCGCCCTGCGCGCCCGCAAGATCCGGCTGGAGCGGCTGATGAGCATGGCGTTCGACGGTGACGAGGCCGTCCGCGTTGCCGCAATCACCGATATGTCGGGCGATCTGGGCGTTGATTTTCGCGCCACCCTCAACCCGATCCTTGCTACCACGCGGGTGGTATCCAAAACCGCGCCGGAGGCGAATATCGCCCGCGAACTCACCCCCGGTGAGGACGATCTGAGCATGGCCCAAGCCTATGACGCATTGGTCGCATCGGGTGATGCACCCGCGCTGATTACAGACGATGCCCGTGATGCCGCACTTGAGGCCAATGTCTCAGGCGGGCGCGTGGCGGGGGTGCCTTTGGCGCAACTTTCGACCGAAGCGACGCGGGATGCGGCCTATGACGGGTTGGTGACACGCGATCTTGCGGCCCCACGGATCACGCAGGCGGATATTGAGGCAAGCCTTGCGACCTTCCGTTTCTTTGACGTCTACCGCGAGCCTTCTGCCGCAGTCACGCAAGCCGCCGAAGCCGCGCTTGCTGCGTCAGAAACCCGCGTGGCGTTCAGTCAGGCGGCCGATCTGGGCCTTGATGCGCTGTCGCTTGCGTCGATCTATTTTCTGGCCGCGATCGGCCTTGCCATCACCTTTGGCGTGATGGGCGTGATCAACATGGCCCATGGCGAATTTATCATGATGGGTGCCTATACGGGCTATGTGGTGCAGCTGTTTGTGCCCAATCACACGGCCTCGATCCTCATTGCGGTGCCGCTGGCCTTTATCGTCACCTTTGCGGCGGGTGTAGCACTTGAGCGGTTGGTCGTGCGCTGGCTCTACCACCGCCCGCTGGAGACGCTGTTGGCAACCTTTGGTGTCTCGATCGCGCTGCAACAAATGGCCAAGAACATCTTTGGCACGCAGGCCCGCCCGCTGACCTCGCCTGCGTGGCTGGACGGGGCATGGGTGCTGAATGATGTGGTCTCGATCAGCTATATCCGCATCGCGATCTTCATCCTCGCGCTTTTGTTTCTGATGCTGTTCTTGTTCATCATGAAGCGCACGCGTTTGGGGCTGGAGACTCGCGCCGTGACCCAGAACCCCAAGATGGCCGCCAGCATGGGGATTGATCCCGACCGCGTGAACATGCTGACCTTCGGGCTTGGCTCGGGGATTGCGGGGATCGCGGGGGTTGCGATTGGCCTGTTTGCCAAAGTGACCTCGGAGATGGGCAGCGATTACATCGTGCAAAGTTTCATGACCGTGGTTGTCGGCGGTGTCGGCAACATCTGGGGCACGTTGGCAGGGGCTGCGATGATTGGTGGCTTCCAGAAAAGCGTCGAATTCCTGAACCCCTCAAACACGCTGGCGGCGCAGACCTATATGATTATCTTTATCATCATTTTCATTCAGTTCCGGCCAAGGGGCATCATCGCCCTCAAAGGCCGTGCAGCGGGGGATTGAGATTATGGAACGCTCTTTCATTGCACGCAATCCGTCGGTCCTGATCTTTTTGTCGATCCTTGCGTTGTTCACTCTGACGGTCACGGTCTTGTCCGAAGGCTTTGGCGTGGGCCTGATCTCGACCAGTTTTGTAAAGGTCTTGGGCAAGACTTTGTGCCTGTGTCTGATCGCCATCGCGATGGATCTGATCTGGGGCTATGCAGGGATTTTGTCGCTGGGGCATTTCGCCTTCTTCGGGCTTGGCGGTTACATGATCGGTATGTGGCTGATGTATGAACGCACGCGCCAGATCGTTGAAAGCTCTCTGTCGGAAGGGGTGCTGCCGCCCACGCCCGAAGAGATCAGCACAGGCATCGGCAACCAGATTTTCGGCGTTGTGGGCAGCAGTGATTTCCCGCTGATCTGGGCCTTTGCGGACAGTCTGACCATGCAACTGGCCTTTGTGGTGCTGGTGCCGGGGCTGCTGGCGTTGGTGTTTGGCTGGCTCGCGTTTCGCAGCCGTGTGACGGGCGTCTACCTGTCGATCCTGACCCAAGCGATGACACTGGGCCTGTCGCTCTATCTGTTCCAGAACGCCAGCGGCTTGCGTGGCAATAACGGGCTGTCGGGGTTGCAGAACCTGCCCGGTGTCACGGCACCGCAGTCAGTTGTCTCGCTCTGGTTCTTCTGGGCCTCGGCGCTGGCGCTTGGGCTGGGCTATCTTTTGGTGGCGTGGGTGGTCTCGGGCAAATTCGGATCGGTCATTCGCGGCATCCGCGACAATGAGGCCCGCGTGCGGTTTCTGGGCTACGCGGTCGAAACCTACAAGCTGGCCGTCTTCACCCTTACGGCCTGTATCGCGGGCATCGCAGGCGCGCTCTATTACCCGCAGGCGGGCATCATCAATCCTGCCGAAGTCGCGCCCATCGCGTCTATCTACCTTGCGGTTTGGGTGGCGATCGGCGGGCGTGGGCGGCTTTATGGTGCGGTGATCGGGACGGCTTTTGTCAGCCTAGTCTCAAGCTGGTTCACAGGCGGGCAGGCGCCGGACCTGTCGCTGGGGTTCTACACCGTCAAATGGGTCGATTGGTGGCTGGTGCTGCTGGGGCTCAGCTTTGTGCTGATCACACTTTACGCACCAAACGGCATCGGCGGCCTGATCGACCTTCTCAAACGCAAAACAAAGGAGCCGCAGTCATGAGCACCCTTTTGGAAGTCTCGGGCGTCACGGTGAGCTTTGACGGGTTTCGGGCGATCAACAACCTGTCGTTCCAGATTGCGGATGCCGAGCTGCGCGCCGTGATCGGGCCGAACGGTGCGGGCAAAACCACCTTTATGGACATTGTCACGGGCAAGACCCGCCCCGACGCGGGCTATATCCTGTGGGGCGACAAGAGCGTATCGCTGATCGGGATGTCCGAGGCGCGGATTGCGCAATCGGGCATCGGGCGCAAGTTCCAGAAACCCACCGTCTTCGAAGAGCAGACCGTGCAGGAAAACCTGATGATGGCCCTGCGCAAAGACCGCGCACCGCTGTCTGTCTTGTTCTTCAAACCCTCCCGCGCCGACTTTGCCCGCGTGTCCGAGCTGGCCGAGCAGATCGGCCTTGCCGATGCGCTGCTGCGTGTGTCGGGAGAGTTGAGCCACGGGCAAAAGCAATGGCTCGAGATCGGGATGTTACTGGCGCAAGAGCCCAAGTTGTTGTTGGTAGATGAACCTGCCGCAGGCATGACCCCGGCAGAGCGGGAAAAGACGACCGCGATCCTTGTGGAGGCGGCCAAAACCCGCGCCGTGGTCGTGGTGGAGCATGACATGGAGTTCGTGCGCCGCCTGCAGTGCAAGGTGACCGTTCTGCACGAAGGCGCGGTCCTTGCCGAAGGCAGTCTGGACCATGTGACCAAAAACCAAGACGTGATCGACGTCTATCTGGGGCGTTAGAATATGTTGGATGTACAAAACCTTACCCTGCACTATGGCAATTCGCAGATCCTCTACGACATCTCGATGCAGGCCAAACCGGGCGAGGTGACATGCGTGATGGGTACGAATGGCGTTGGCAAGACCAGCCTGCTGAGGGCGATCTCCGGCACGCACCCGCGCTCGGGCGGAGAGCTGGCCTGTGACGGCAAGACCGTGGGACGCGTCGGGGCGCACCGTATGGCGCAACTGGGGGTCGGCTATGTGCCGCAGGGGCGCGATATTTTCCCGCTGCTGACCGTGCGCGAAAACCTGCAAACGGGGTTCGCCTGCCTGCCAAGGTCCGAGCATTTCATCCCCGACGATATTTTCGAGCTGTTCCCCGTGTTGCAAGAAATGTCGCACCGCCGCGGTGGTGACCTATCTGGCGGCCAACAACAGCAGTTGGCCATCGCACGCGCTCTGATTACCAAGCCGAAATTGCTGTTGCTGGACGAGCCGACAGAGGGCATTCAGCCCAACATCATCCAACACATCGGCAAGGTCATCGGCCTGCTGCGCGATCGGGGGAATATGGCGATTGTGCTAGTCGAGCAATACTTTGATTTTGCATTTGAACTGGCTGACCAGATTGTCGTGTTGCGGCGCGGCAAGGTCATTGAGAACGCCCCCAAAGGCCAATGCGCACGCGACAAAATTCTGGCGAGCGTGTCTGTCTGACGCGGTGCTTGCGAGGTCCTTACCGCGTGAGGCGCAGCTCACCGCCCGAAATCTCGATCTTGCCCCATTTCTCAAGATAGCCCATGCCCAACAGCGATCCGCCCATCTCGCCGCCATTGACAGAGGCGCGCACGTCGGTGTCCGTCACATCGCCCAAACGCACCGTGCCGATGCGAACAGGGGCGGTTTGCACCACACCGTTGGCCGTATTCGCACGGCCGATGAAGTTGAGCGTGTCAGGCTCCAGCCCCGCACGGGCGGCATCGGCGCGGGTCAGCACCATGTCTGTTGCACCCGTATCAACCACAAAGGGAATGCGCGTCCCGTTGAGTTCCAGCGTGAGGTAGTAGTGCCCATCCGCCTGACGCGGCACGATAATCTGGCCATTGCCCAGTTGCAGCATCTGGTCATTTGTCGCCTGCCGCTGCACATCATTCCAAAGCCCGTAGCCCGCGATCACTCCAAGGAACAGAAACCCCCAGATCATCGCCTGCTGCATCATTTTGCCGATGCCATCGCGGTTCTGGGTAAAGAACCAGCCGCCCACGGCGCAGGCCAAAAGGACAAGGTAGATCAGGCTTGCAGTATTGTCGGATGTCATCGCACGCTCCCTTTGCTGAGGCTAATATAAGGGCAGGGCGGGATTAACCAAGGGGCGGCGGCGCTAGCTGAGGGGGGTGACGAACCCGTATTCGGCCAACCCGTCCAGTACGAATTGCACCGACAAAGCGGCCAGCAACATGCCCAGAACACGGGTGATGACATTGATCGCGACTTTGCCCAATGCCCGCTCAAGCCGGCTAGAGAGGCGCAAAAAGATGTACATTATCAACAACAAAAGCGCCGTGATGCCAAGGATCGTGACCAACCCTTCGCCCCCCGGCTTTTCCCCCACCAGCAGGATAACAGAGGCAATGGCACCGGGCCCTGCGACCAGCGGGATCGCGATGGGAAAGACGCTGGGGTCGTCTTGTTCAATAATTTCAGGCGTTTCCGAGCTGTCTTCGCGGCGTTTTGTGCGCCGCTCGAACAGCATGTCCATCGCGGTCAGGAACAACAAGATACCGCCCGCCACGCGGAAGGCGGGCATGGAAATGCCGATAAACCCCAGCACGGCCTTGCCGAAAAACGCAAAGAGCGCCAGCAACAGGCCCGCAACCAGCACAGCACGCAGCGCGATACGGGCGCGTTGTTTTGCGTTCATCCCCGGGGTGAGCGCCAGAAAGATCGGCACAATCGCGATCGGGTCGATCACGACCAGCATGGTCACAAACGCGGTGATCATATAGGCGGTGTCGATCATCATGCGGAGGCTTTCTCGAGCTTGGCGGCCACGTCCATCCAGATGCTTTCGGCGCGTTCAAGGGCCCCCATGACTTCGGCGTATTTCTTGTTCCAGACTTCCAGCTCGCCTACTTTGTCTTTTTCATACAGCGCGGGATCAGCCAGTTTTTTCGCCAGCTTGTCGCGCATCTCGTTGATCTTGGTCACGCGGGCCTCGGCGGTGCGGACCTCACTGCGCAGGGCGATGATGTCTTCGCGGCTGGCGCGTTTGGGTTTGGGCGCCTCGACCTTGGGACGGGCGTTTTTGCTGACGGGTTTTTCCACGGTCAGCAGCATCTTGCGGTAGGCTTCCAGATCTTCCTCGTAAGGTTTCACCGTGCCATTGCTGACCAGCCACAGACGGTCCGCAACCATCGACAGCAGGTGCATGTCGTGGCTGACCAGAATGACAGCGCCCGAATAGCGGGTCAGCGCCTCAACCAGCGCCTCGCGGCTCTCGATATCAAGGTGGTTTGTCGGCTCATCGAGGATCAGCAGATGCGGCGCGTCCAGCGTGGCCAGCAACAGCGACAGCCGCGCCTTTTGCCCACCGGACAAGCGCCCCACAGTAGTGTCCGCCTGATCAGGCCCAAGGCCAAAGCCCGCAAGCTGCGCGCGCAGCTTGGATTGAATCACGCCGGGACGGGCGGAGATCATATGCTGCAAAGGCGTCTCGTCGATGATCAACTCGTCAACCTGATGCTGGGCAAAGAACCCGATGCGCAACTTGTTGGAGTTGATGGCCTTGCCCTCAAAGAGAACCAAACGGTTGCTGAGCAGTTTCGACAGGGTCGATTTGCCCTGACCGTTCTTGCCCAGCAGGGCGATACGGTCGTCTTGGTCAATGCGCAGGTTCAGGCGCGACAGCACCGGCACGCCGTTGTCATAACCGGTCGATCCACCCTCGATGCTGATGATCGGCGGCGACAGCTCGTCTGGTTGCGGGAAGGTAAAGACCTTGCGCGCTGCTTCCTCGGGCGGGGTGATTGTCACCATCTTTTCAATGGCTTTCATCCGCGATTGCGCTTGTTTCGCCTTGGACGCCTTGGCCTTGAAGCGGTCCACAAAGGCCTGCATGTGCGCCTTGTGCGCCTGTTGTTTCTTGGCCGCTGCCGTTTGTTGCGCCCGCTTTTCGGCGCGCATTTTGGCGAACTGGTCATAGTTGCCCTGGTAGTAGGTCAGCTTTTTATCCTCAAGGTGGAGGATGCCGCCCACGGCGCGATTCAACAGGCCGCGGTCGTGGCTGATGATGATGACCGTATGGGGGTATTTCGACAGGTAGTTCTCAAGCCAGAGCGCGCCTTCCAGATCAAGGTAGTTGGTCGGCTCGTCGAGCAGCAGCAGGTCAGGCTCTGCGAACAGAACACCCGCCAGCGCCACGCGCATCCGCCAGCCGCCGGAATAGGCCGAGCAAGGCTGTTGCTGGTCGTAGTCGTCAAACCCGAGGCCCTTGAGGATAGAGGAGGCACGCCCTTCGGCGGTCCACGCGTCAATATCCACCAGCCGCGCCTGAATATCGGCGATGCGGGTCGGGTCGGTGGCTGTCTCGGCCTCGACCAACAGGGCGGCGCGTTCGGTATCGCACTCCAGCACGGTATTGATCAGCGACATCTCCGAGCTGGGCACCTCTTGCGCCACGCCGCCGATCTTGGCGCGCGACGGCAGGATGATGTCGCCCGCGTCCAGCCCCAGCTCCTTGCGGATGATGCGGAACAGCGTGGTTTTGCCAGCTCCGTTTTGCCCGACAAGGCCCACCTTGTGGCCATCAGGAATGACGGCGCTTGCCTCTACAAACAGAGGGCGGCCTTCGACGGAATAGTTGATCTCGGATATACGTAGCATAAGGCGGGGTGTGACCGATGTGGGACGGTTCGTCAATCGCCGCTTTTCATGGCCAAAGGCCCGTGCTAGGGAGCGGCCAAATTAACACTTAAATGGAGACGACCCATGGCTCTTGAGCGCACATTCTCGATCATCAAACCAGACGCAACAAAACGCAACCTCACAGGTGCGATTGTTAAGAAATTCGAAGACGCAGGTCTGCGCGTTGTCGCATCCAAGCGTATCCACCTGAGCAAAGCCCAAGCGGGCGCGTTCTATGCCGTCCACGCCGAGCGTCCCTTCTATGACGAGCTGTGCGAATTCATGGCCTCCGCGCCAATCGTTGCACAGGTTCTGGAAGGTGAAGACGCCATCGCGAAAAACCGCGAAGTTATGGGCGCCACAAACCCGGCAGACGCAGAAGCCGGCACCATCCGCGCCGAATTCGCTGAATCAGTTGGCGAAAACTCGGTTCACGGGTCCGACGCACCAGAAACAGCTGCCGAAGAAATCGCGTATTTCTTCTCGGGTCTTGAGCTGGTCGGCTAAACCTGCCGCTACATTAGACGATCAAAGGGCTGTCCTACGGGGCGGCCCTTTTTTTGTGCGGAGAGGGCGGGGAGGCATTGATGCGCAGGCGACTTCATTGGTTCGGCGCTGCACGTCAGGTGCTTTTGACACGGCACGGATGCTTCGGCAAAACGCAAGCCGCCTTATCCGTCCCGCAGATTTAATCGACCCAGGGGTTAAAAGATCAGCTCAGCAGCATCATCTTCGGGCTCGGGCGGCACGTCTTCATCCTGTGCCGCGGGCAGGGCAAGCGCGTTCATGATCTGGGCGGCGGTGATGTCATCACCTTGCGACGGCGCCAGACTGCGCCAGACGATACCATCGGGCGTGGTTTCCATCTCCAGCGCTTCGCGGCCGATTTCAGTGCCGTCTTCGGACAGGGCCACGCGGTCGGTCTCATAGATGCGGTCGCCGTTCGTGTCCCACACGCGGTCATAGGAGGGGTCGAACCACGAGGCGTTCGCAATGTCGCCGCTGTCAGGGTCGATGACAAAGTGGTAGGCGTCTGGCCCGTCCAAAAGGAAGCTTGAGGGCGCGATGGCCTCATCGGGAGCGGCTTCTTCTGTACCACTGCCGAGGCCGCGCCAGACGGGGCCGTCAGGTGTGGTTTCCATTTCCAAAGACGTGCGGCTGATCTCTTGTCCGTCCGCATCCCAGCCGACCCGCTCGACCTCATAAATGCGGTCGCCGTTGCTGTCCCAGACACGGTCATAAGAGGGGTCGAACCACGACACATTGCTGATCTCGCCGCTGTCGGGGGCGATGACAAAGTGATAGGCGTCCGCGCCCTCCAGCGAGTAGGTGGCAACATCGGTTGCAGGATTATCCTCATCTGCGGGCGGCGCCGTTTCGTCGGGCTCGTCTGCGGCGCGGTCATTTTCGCGCCAGACGACGCCATCGGGGGTGGTTTCCAGCTCGTGATAGCTGTGGCTGACCTCTTGGCCATTTGCGTCCCAGCCGATCCGCTCGACCTCATAGATGCGGTCGGCGTTGCTGTCCCAGACGCGGTCGTAGGAGGGATCGAACCAATATATCGTGTCGATGTCGCCCGTGACGGGATCGACTGTGAAATGGCCGCTGTCCGCACCCGCCAGGGCATAGGTAACACCTGTGGGGGCCTCGGGCTCGTCGGCGGGGTCGGTTTGATCGGCGGGCAGTCTGAAATCACTGCTGGTCAGCGGGTTATCCGACCTGACAGTCACCGTCAGCACACCGTCCGGCACGTTCAGGGTCAGCACCGTATCTGCGCCAAAGGTGCTGGTGGCCGCGGCCACGTCATCGAAGCTGCTGTAGCCTTCGATCGCGGAGAGGTCGATCATGTCCTCTGCGCCGTTTGCGCCAAAATCGGTGATCAACACAGTGCCTGGCACGCCTGTGAGGACGAATAGATCGTTTCCGTCGCCGCCGCTGACGATGTCCGCGCCGTCACCCGCTGCAAGGGTATCGTTGCCACCATCCCCGATAAGCACGTCATTGCCCGCGCCGCCCGCCAGCATGTCGTCGCCGCTGCCGCCATACAGGCTGTCGTTGCCGTCGCCGCCAAAGAGGGTGTCATCGCCAGTGCCTTGATACAGCACATCATTGCCCGCCGTGCCAAAGACCTCGGCGGCGGTATCGTCGCCGTCAGGGGGCGTGTCATCGGGCGCATCGGGGGTGTCCTCTTCGCCCGTGTCCGGTGCCGTGTCGTGGGGCAGGAATTCATCGAATGTGTCGTCGATCACCTCCGCCATGATCCGGGCGAGGGCGGCATCTGGCCCGTCATAAGGAACGCCCCATTCATTGACCGTCTCAAGCGGCAGGATGGCGACATCTATATCGGCTACGGCAGAGGCGTGGATGGCGGCCATGAACCAGTTGCCCGTATCGTTGAGGTGGATGTTGTCGCTGAACAGATCACGGATGCTGGTCAGGCCTGGAACATCGCCTGCCTCGATCCGGTCGTGTAGCGCGCCCATGGCCTGACCTGCGGGGATCATCAGAACCTCGGCGCCGCCAGCTGCGTTCACATCATCGACAATCCCTTGCCACGCGGGCAAATCGCTTTCGATCTGGGCCCGCCATGCGTTGGTATCTGCCCCGATCTCGTGCCATGTCTCGTAAAGATAGACTTGGGCATCGGGGTCCGCGCTCTGGGCAAGGTTCGCATAGCGCGCCACATAGCCTTGGGTGTCGTTCCACAGGATCTGGTCATCAAGGGGGATCGCCTCGGTCACGATCACGGTGTCGTAGTCACCGCTTGGCAAAACCGCACGGGCGTTTACGCCCTGCGCACTGGCACCATTGTCCCAGTTATAGCGCAAAGACGCGCCATTGGTGACCTGCGCATCGGCGTGGATATCAAGGTTCTGGCTTTGCATGAAGCTGTTGAACATTGTCGGCATGACTTGCCCGACCAGACTGTGCCCAACAAAAAGTGTATCACCCATAGCGACCTCAACTCATTAACCAAGACATTTTACGCGTGTTTCATCACCGATATTCCAGCGGGTCACAAGGTGAATTTCCGCCGCAAGCGGCTTGCCGCAAATACGGGGGAGATTTCCGCGCAATATCAGCCGCATGAGGGGCTGAACTGCCCGTCTTTAATGCGATATGCGCTGAGATCATGCGAACGGCCACTCGCGCCCAGAAAGGCACCGCAGTCAAGCGAGCCTAGCCGAGGATTCTGATACCTTTGAGCAGACTGGACGCCAGAAAAGAGATGGCCGCGACGCAGACAATCGACGGGCCGGCGGGGGTATCAAAGACATAGGCGGCACGCAGGCCGACAATGACGGACAGCGTGCCGATGGCGGCGGCGGCCACGGCCATCCCTTCAGGCGTGCGCGACATCGGGCGGGCCGCAGCAGCGGGAATGATCAGCATCGCCGCAATCAGCAAAACCCCGACGACTTTGATCGCGACGGCGACAGTGATCGCCAGCGCCAGCGTCAGCACCAATTGCTCTCGCTTGGGTTTGATGCCGCTGGCATATGCCAGATCTTCGTTCAGTGTCGCGGTGAGCAGCGCGGACCAGCGCCATCCGATCAGCGCAACCACAAGCGCCGCACCGCCCCAGATCACTGCCAGATCAGCGCGGGATACGGCCAGAATGTCACCAAACAGATAGGCCATAAGGTCAATCCGGATGCCCG
This sequence comes from Sulfitobacter aquimarinus, assembly GCF_040149565.1. Lineage (NCBI taxonomy): Bacteria > Pseudomonadati > Pseudomonadota > Alphaproteobacteria > Rhodobacterales > Roseobacteraceae > Sulfitobacter > Sulfitobacter aquimarinus. The sequence goes on along the minus strand of NZ_JBEFLO010000004.1, from coordinate 216,011 downwards.
ATATGAACGACACCGCCACAAGTCCGAATGCCAGCGCAGAATGCGCAAGAACGCCCAGCAGCGTGTCCATCGCATACCCGCGGTCAGACAGGAAGCTGACGGTCAGCGCCATCAGCAAGGCCACAACCATCGTGCCAACAAAAATCGACATCGAAAACGCCAGCGACAACGCAACGCCAAGGATGGCGGCGTGGGCTGTTGCGTCGCCAAAATAGGCCATGCGCCGCCAGACCACGAAACACCCCAGCGGGGCCGCCGCAACAGCTACGCCAACACCCGCCAACGCGGCGCGTACCATAAAATCATCCAACATTATCGGGCTGCCTCGGAATGGTCGTGGGGGTGGTGGGCGTGATCGCTGTGATCATGGTCGTGCCCGTGGTCGTGTTCATGTCGGTACAGCGCCAATGCGCCGCCTGTGCCGCTACCGAAAAGCGCACGGTATTCCGGCGCGGAGGCAACAACCGCAGGCGTCCCTTCACAGCACACGTGGCCATTCAGGCAAATCACGCGGTCAGACGCGCTCATCACGACATGCAGCTCATGGCTGATCATCAAAATGGCGCAGCCTGTATCGCGGCGGACCTGTTCGATCTGTTTGTAAAAAGAGGCCGAGCCGCGTTGGTCCAGCCCCTGTGTCGCCTCGTCCAGCAGCAACAGATCGGGCTGCCCGATCAGCGCCCGCGCCAGCATCACGCGCTGGAACTGCCCGCCCGACAGCTGCGACAGCTGCGCGTTCGACAGTTCGCTGACACCAGCCTGCGACAAAGCGTGATGAATGTCGTCCGCCGCCACATTGCCCGGCAGTTTGAGGAACCGCGACACGGTAATGGGCAGAGTTTCATCCACATGCAGCTTTTGCGGCACATAACCGATGCGCACGCCGTCGCCCCGCATAACGCGGCCCTTGGCGGGCGTGACCGCCCCGATAATCGCACGCAGCAAACTCGTCTTGCCCGAGCCGTTGGGCCCGACGATGGTCACGATCTCGCCCGCGTCTACCCGCAGCGACACATGCGACAGCACCGTTTTCGCCCCGTAGCGGACGCTGACGCCCTCAACCTCAAGAAGGCTCACCCCTCGGCCTCGGTTATACAGGTGGGGCAGAGGCCTTCGGCTTCGACCACGGTGCGTTCGATGCGAAAGCCGCTTGCACGGGCAGCGTCACCCAATGCGCCGCGGGCAGGGGAGGAGTATGTCTCGGCCACGGCGTCACATAGACGGCAGATCATGAATGCGGGGGTATGCCCCTCGTCTGGGTGAACACAGGCGATAAAGGCGTTCAGCCGCTCGATCTTGTGGGCCAATCCGTTCGCCACAAGGAAATCCAGCGCGCGGTAGGCAACAGGCGGCTGGGAGCCGAACCCTTCCTCGCGCAGCCTGTCCAATATGGCGTAAGCCCCCAGGGCGCGGTGCTCTTGCAACAACAGCTCTAGCACCCTGCGCCGCACGGGCGTCAGGCGAAGCCCGCCCGCCGCACACCGCGTTTCGGCAGCAACCAGCGCGTCGCGCACGCAGGCGTCATGGTCGTGAAGGCAAAACCCCAAAGGGCTTTTTGCCGCAGCGCCGGCTTTGGTGGCTCTTGTCATAATATAACATTTCATCTATTCAGCGATAAGTGTTATAAAATCACATGGAGACGCCAATGTCCAGAACGCTTCTTTCCCTCTCGCTTGCCGCTACTTTGTTGGGGGGGACTGCGCTTGCAGAGGCTCCGAAGGTCGTTGCGGATATTGCCCCTGTGCATTCACTGGTCGCGCAAGTCATGGCCGGTGTCGGGGTGCCGAAACTGGTGATCCAGCAGGGGGCCAGCCCGCATGAATACAGCCTCCGCCCCTCCGAGGCACAGGCGTTGCAAGACGCGGATCTGGTCTTTTGGATCGGTGCGGAACTGTCGCCATGGATGGCCGACGGGATTGAAACGCTGGCCTCTGACGCCGCTGCGACCGAATTGTTGGAAGCACAAGGCACGACCGCGCTGGAATTGCGCAGCAATGCGCTGTTTGAAAAGCACATTCACGGGGCGCATGAAGACGACGATCATGACGACCACGCAGACCACAAAGATCACGCGGATCATAAAGAAGAAGGTCACGACGACCACGCCCATGAGGACAAGCATGGCGATGAGGGCCACGAAGAACACGGGCATGACGACCATGATAATCATGACGATCATGCACATGGTGCGCTCGATTCACACGCATGGCTGTCGCCGCAAAACGCGATGACATGGCTGAACGTCATCGCGGGGCAGTTGTCGGCCGCTGATCCCGAAAACGCAGGCACCTATTTTGCCAATGCCGCCGCCGGCCGTGCGCAGATCGAAGCGACGATGGCCGAAGTGACCGCGACGCTTGATCCCGTGCGCGACCGCCAGTTTATCGTGTTCCATGACGCGTATCAGTACTTTGAGAACGACTTTGACTTCCCCGCAGCGGGCGCGATTTCCATCGGTGACGCCTCGGATCCAAGCCCCGCGCGGGTGGCCGAGATACAGGCGCGCATTTCAGATGAAGGCATTGATTGCGTTCTGTCAGAGCCGCAGTTCAACGCTGGCCTTGTCGCAACTGTTCTGGATGGTGCGCAGGCAAAGACTGCTGTGCTGGACCCGCTGGGCGCTGATCTGGAGCTTGGGCCGCAGATGTATCGCCAGCTGATCACAAACCTGTCGGCGGCATTGGCTGGATGCTTGGCGCGCTCGTGATTGTTTGATGATACCCCCCAGCAGCGTTCGGGCGCTGCTGGGGGGGGGCTGTAGCTATGCAGCCGCCGTGCGTAATGAGCGGCGATGACGAAGGGCGCGATAACTAAAAAGCGTTACTTTGCTGCGACCTGCGGTTTGTTCTTCTCGGCGGCGGCGACAGCGGCGCCCAAAAGCACCAAAGGTGCGGCGATCAGGAAGGTCGTGGTCAGCGGCAGTCGAAAAATCAACAGATCCGCCAGTAGCGGCCAAAGCAGGGCGACATATTCAAAGGGCGCAATGCGGCTTGCTTCGGCATAGCGGAAAGCCATCGTCATGGCGATATGTGCAAACCCTCCGAACAGGCCTGCGCCGACCAGCAGAACCAATGTCATGCCGTCTGGCATAACCCATCCCCACGGCGCGGTCACAAGCCCGCCGACCATAGACGCCAGCGCAAAATAGAATGCGATCGCCCCCGGGCTTTCGGTACGGTTTAGGCTGCGCACCATAATCAAGGCAAAGGCGCTGAGCGTTGCGCCGACCAAGCCAATAGCGAAACCCAAGAGGCGTGCGTTATCAACGCCTCCCACGCCCAGCTCTGGCCACATCATAACGACGACCCCCGCAAACCCGAAAGCAAGCCCGCCAACCCGCCAGCGGGTCAACCGTTCCGACAAAACGAAAACAGCCGAGACTGACATCAGGATCGGGGAAAGTTGCGCGATCAGGATCGCTTCGGCGAGGTTCAGCCGTGCGATGGCGGCAAAAGATGCAAACAGGGCGAGTGCGCCAAAGCCGGCCCGTAACAGATGATCCCGGGGCCGCGTGGTGGCAAGCCCGTGCGGAAACTCCCGTCTTATCCAAAGAAACAGCACCAGCGGGATGAGGGCAAAGGCGGACCTGAAAAAAACGATCTCACCCAGCGGGACATCCGCGCTGACCGCTTTGGCACAGATCAGCATCCCCGCAAACAGCGCGCCAGAGAGGACGCGCAGCGAGATCGCCAGCGGCGGGTTGTGCGTATTCGTCATTCGGTTCGGTCCTGCCGTGCAACTGTGTCGCGTAATACATCGCCCGCGATGTTGATGACCAGCACGCAGATGACCACCGCAAGCCCCGGCCAGATCATCTGAAGCGGGGTCGAGCGCATGTGGATGCGCGCATCCAGCAGCATCGTACCCCATTCAGGCATCGGCGGTTGTACGCCAAAGCCAAGGAAACCCAATGCCGATATGCCAAGGATCGCACGGGCAAACATGCCCGTCCAGACAACGGTAAGCGACGGCAAAAGCGATGGTAGATAATGCCAGCGGGCGATGTATAACGGCGACAACCCTGCAAGGCGGGCCTGCACAACATAGCCCTGCGTTTGCAGCGATAGCCCGATGGCACGCGCCACGCGGGCATAGCGCATCCATCCGGTGACCGTCAGCGCAAAGATCAAACTGCCCGTGCCGGCCCCCAGCACGCCTGCGATGACCACGGCGGCCACCAGCTCGGGGAAGGCAAGGAAACTGTCGGTCGTGCGCATGACGATCCAGTCGACATAACGGCCACCTTGGGCTGCAATCAGCCCCGCCAGCGTGCCGATGCACAGCCCCATCACCGAGATCACAAACGCAAGGCCCAGCGACCAGCGGGCGCCGTGCAGCAACCGTGACAGGATATCGCGCCCCAAGGCATCCGTGCCGAGCCACCACTCTGCGCCTGGCGGGCTGAGGCGGGCGGGGATGTTGATCGCCGTCGGATCGTGGGGCGCAAGCAACGGCCCCGCCGCCGCCAGCACGACAAGCGCACAGATCAGCATCACGACACTACGCATCACGCGCTCCCATGCGCGGGTCAATGGCGCGGTAAATCAGATCAACCGACAGGTTGACGATGACAAAAACGAGGGCGGTCAACAGAACAACCGCCTGCATTGTCGGGAAATCCCGTGCGAGGATGGCGCGGATCAGAGTGGTGCCAAGGCCGGGGCGGCCAAAGATGATCTCGAACACGACAATCCCCTCCAGCAAGAACGCAAGTTCCAGCCCAAAGACCGTGACCACGGGCACGGCGGCGTGGGGGCCGATATGGTCGCGCCCGATGGCGCGATCTGTCACGCCGCGCCGCCTTATTGCGGGCAGAAACGGCTGGCTACGTGCCTCAAGGATGCCTGACCTGAGAATGCGGGTAAACGAAGCGGCCACCCCAAGGCCAAGTGCCAGCGCGGGCAGAGCCGCGTGCGTTGGCGTCCGTGCGCCCATCGCGGGCAGCCATCCCAGATGTACGGCAAACAGCAAGATCAGCAAAAGCCCCATCCAGAATTGCGGGATCGCAGTCCCCAAAGAAGCCACCGCCACGGCACATCTATCCACCCAACCACCCGGGGCGCGTGTGGCAAGAAGCGCCAGCGGGACAGAGAGTGCGACACCGACAAGCATCCCCATCAACGCCAGCGGGAAAGAGTATGAGATAGCCGTCACAAGGTCTGGCCAGACCTCGCGGCCCGTCACGGACGACTTGCCAAAGTCACCTTGCAACAGCGGAGTGACCCAGCCCTGAAACGCGGGCCAGAACCCGCCGTCCAGCCCGACCTGCGTGCGGATTTCATCCACAACATCCGCAGGCACCTGCGACCCGAAGCGGGCCAAAGCAATGGCCAGCGCAGGATCACCCGGCGCGTGCCACAACAGCGCAAAGGTCGCCAGCGCGGTCCCTGCCAACACAACAACGGCCCGCAGCACCAGATCAGCCACCAGTCTTATCATGCAACCTGCTCCAACGCGCCAAGCGCAAAGGCGGCATTCCGCAAGGTGCGCCCATAGGCGGATTGTGGGGCCAGCACGAAATCGGACGCGGCTGTTGTTTCTTCGGTTCGGCCAGCGCGCAGGACGGTGATGGTATCCGCAAAAGCGGCGGCATAGCCAAGGTCGTGGGTCACAATCAGGGCGGCAAACCCGATGTCGGCCTGAAGATCAGCGATCAGACGGGCCGTGTGTTTTTGCGTGACCGCATCCAACGCCGATAGAGGCTCGTCAAACAAGACCAGCGGCGGGGCCGCGATCAGGGCGCGCAGGATGCCCACCCGTTGTGCTTGCCCGATGGAAACCTCGGTCGGCAACCGGTCAAGCAGCGCCGGCGCGATTTCCAGACCATCGCACAGGCGCTGTAGACGGGTGTCATCCACGGCGAGATGCCGCGCCACCAGCGGCTCCATCACAGAGCGGCGCAAGGGCAGGCGCGGGTTAAACGCGCTGCGCGGCTCTTGCATGACAAGGGCGGGTTTGCACAACGGCACGGGCTGGCCCGCCCATGCGATCAGACCAGAGGATATACGCACCAACCCGAGGATCGCCCCGATCAAAGTAGACTTTCCCGCGCCGCTTTCGCCCACAACAGCCAGCGTTTTGCCTGCGCCAAGAGTGAAAGAGATGTCTTGCAGCGTCACAGAGGGGCCGCGCCGCACCGTGATGTTTTGAACCTCTAACATGGCAGTTCCAACCAGTTGCGGTGCGCGCATAGCGCCTTTGCCGTATCGGTTCGGGGGGCGGCAAGGAAATGCGCGGTTGGCGCGTCTTCAACGATGCGCCCGTCTGCCATTACCATCAGGCGCCTCACACGCCGTGCCGCCAGCCCGAGATCGTGGGTGATCAACAGCAGCGCGGTCTTGCGGGCCGACAGATAAGCCTCCAGCAGGTCCATCGTGCCCGCCGCAACAACGGGATCCAGCGCCGAGGTCGGCTCGTCCATCACCAACAGATCAGGCGTGCCGATCAGGGCCATTGCAATGACGAACCGCTGTTGCATACCGCGGCTCCAGCCCCACGGGCGTTTGCGCAGATCGCCGCCCTCGATCCGCAGCGCGGCGAACAGTTCCTTTTGGCGGGCAGGATCAGGGGACAGGCCCAGCGCCTGTTCGGCCTCGCGCCAGTGAAACGACATTCTGCGCAGCGGGTCCAATGCCTCGTCCGGGGATTGCGGCACATGCGCCACGCTGTGCGCCTGTGCGCGCAACGCGTCGATCAACGCATGGCCCAGCGTTGATTTGCCAGAGCCCGACGCGCCAACAAGCCCGACACGTTCGCCGGGCTTTATTGAAAGGGTTGTCGGATGTAGAATGGTGCGGCCCGAACGTGCAACGCTCAGGCCGGAAGTCGTCAGTGTCATTTGGTCAATGCAGTCTCATGGGTGATCCAATACGTCTCGGTCGGGTGTACCTGATAACCGGTCAGACCTGCACGCCCTACATTGGCTTGCGTGACATGGAATACAGGGATCAGTGGCACATCCGCCGCGATCAATTGCTGCACCTCGGTGTAGATGCGCTGGCGCACTGCGGGATCAAAGGTGGTTTGCCCGTCTTTCAACAGCTGGTCCATCGCGGCGCTGGTATAGCCGCCGGCGTTTGACCCGCCATCACTGGCCACCAAAAACCCGAGGACTGCGCCAGGGTCGCCCTGCGGCAGCATAACCCATGCTTGCAGGAACATATCGCCGTCGCCTGCCTTCAAGGCGTCATTGCTTGCGCCGTATTCGCCAACATTGACGGTCGCCTTGATGCCGATCTGTTGCAAGAACGCTTGCGTGATCTCGGCGGTGGGGGGCAGTGCGGCGCGGGACGCATAGGTCAGGATCTCAATCTCCAGCGGGGCACCGTCCAGCATCCACTGGCCGCCTTGCTTTACCGCGCCTGCCTGCGCCAGCAGTTCCTCGGCGCGGGCAGGGTCATAGGTGGGGGTGATATCCGCAGCCCAGCTTTTGCCAGCGGGATAGATGGTGCCGGCGGGCACACCGCCCACACCGGACAAGACCGCCTCGACAATGCCATCACGGTCAATCGCAAGCGAGACCGCCTGACGGATCAGCGGATTGGCCAAAGGACCCGATGTCGTGTTCACCGAATAGAAGTAGAGCCGCGCCGTGGGGGAGGTAAAGCCAAGCGCACCGGTTTCCTGAATACGCTCGAAATCGGTTTCAGGATAGTTGATCACCAGATCGACTTCGCCCGCCTCGAACGCCAGTGCCGCAGCGGCGGGGTCGGGAGAGGCAACAACGCGGACTTCTTCAAACCCGGGCGCACCAAGGCGGTAGCCGGTATTCGCTTCGGCGCAGTAGAGCTGGTCAATCACCGCTTCGCGGAAGATATACGGGCCTGTGGCATTGATCGGGAAGGCGTCCGAGGCTGCGCCCATGATGGCGACTGCGGGGTCGGACAGGCTCCAGCGGAAGGCGGCATTGGGGCTGTTTGTCTCGAACACAACTGCATTGTCGCCTTGGGCAGTCATCCCCGCCAGATCAAGCAACCGTGCGACGCGGGCATTATAGGCAGGGCCGTCCTCGACGCTGATCGGCGTAATGGCATCAATCACGGCCTTCGGGGTTACGGGGCTCCCATCGTGGAATTTCAGACCCTCGCGCAGGGTCACACGCCATGTGGTCGGCGAGAGTTGCTCGATCCCGCTGGCCAGACGGGGATAGAGGTTCAGATCATAGTCGATCCCCATCAGCGTCTCGGTCACGCCCGTCTGGTTGGACATCCACCCGTTATAGCCGACACGCGGGTCGGGCACTTCGGCCGTGGGGCCAAAGACAACCGAGATGGCAAAGCTGCCTTCCTGTGCGGTGGCCGCGCCAGACAGGCCCAGCGACAAGGCCGCGGCAGCGGCGATGCGTTTTAGATGTGACATGGATGGGGTCCTTTGTGGCTTAGGAGGTATGGGAGTGAGGGGTGGAATGCTGGCCGCGCGCCAATGTTCGCGCTTCGGCCAGCGAGAGCGCGTGCAAAGTATCGTCTATGCTGCGGCCCTGTGCGTGGGCGCGGCTCCAGATGCGGCGGGCAGAGGTCGGCGACCATGGCAGGGATGCCTGCGCCAGCCAGTTGCGCAGCGGTTGAGGGAGTGCGTCATAGGTGTCCATCGGATCGCCCGTGCGGCGCTTTTTGCGCAGGCGCGTGGCCCCGAGGTTGCCTTTCTGGCGTTTGTGCATTGTCGAATCCGGTGATGTGCAATGTAATACCATTACATTCTCTAATCCGGCAATCGAAGACGCGCAAGCAGTGATGTTACCTGATGTGGGGGATCAAAGGATACGTCCGAGGTGTGCCCGCGCTCTAGCGCAGCAATCGCGGATCGGTGCCCAGATCAAGGCCGGGGAAGATCGCAGTCTCCAGCACAGATTTTTCCAGCCCGAATTTCGCGTGCAGCAGCCAGCCCAGCATGGCGCGGACATCGCGGGTGGGCATCAGATCGCGGCGGTCATACAGGGCGGCCTCGTGCAAGCCGGGCCAATCGCCCGCTACGCGGCCCCCGCGCAGCGCGCCGCCTGCCATCACCATCAACCCGCCTGTGCCGTGGTCGGTCCCGCCAGAGCCGTTGATGCGGGCGGTGCGCCCGAATTCGGTCACGGCAACAACGGTGGTCTTGTTCCAGACCGGCCCGCGCACGGTGTCCTTCAGCGTCAGGATCGCATCGGACAAACGGCCAAGTGCGTTCGGCAGGATGTTGTCCTGCTTCTGGTGGGTATCCCACCCGTTGATCGAGAAGGAGGCGATGCGGCTTTCCTCGCGCAGCCGCTTGCCTGCAAACTCTGCGACCTGCTGTTCAAGGCTGACGCCCTTGCGTTGCTTGGTATTGGCGTTGACCATCGACATCATCTGGTTGTCCGACGCCTCGACCGCCACACGGTCGCCGTCACTGTCGGAAATGGCAAGCGCTTGGGTAAAGGCCGCATTAAACGCAGGGTCGTCCCGCATAATCAGGCGGGCCAGTTCAACCGCTTGGGGGCTGAGGACCAGATCGCTTTGCGGGGACCAGCGTTGCACGGGCGAGGGGCCCGCCAGAATGGCAAGCTGGTCCTGACCGATGGCATAGGCGGTCTTTGCATCGCTTTGCGGAATATGCTGCAACACGCGGTTCAGCCAGCCATCGCGCGGGGTGCCTTGGGCGCTGTCGGCAAGCCCCGCCTCCAGCAGGTCCTGCCCGTCGAAATGGCTGCGCTTGTCGCGGTAGGGGGTCGAGACGGCGTGGGCAAAGCCAAGCTGCCCCTTGTCCCACAGCGGCATCAGATCGCGCAGGGCAGGGTGCAGGGCAAAATAGCCGTCCAGATCAATGGCGCTGTCGTCCCCCGTCAGCCCCGCGTCACCGCGCAGCGCGGCATAGGCGGGGTCGCCATAGGGGCGCACCACGTCCAGCCCGTCCATCCCGCCGCGCAGCAAGATCACCACCAAACGGTTGTCCCCCGGCGTGGCCGCAAGGCTGAGAGGCGTGACAAGCGGGCTGGCCGCAAGCGAACACCCCAGCAAGGCAGAGCGGCCCAAAAACGCACGACGGTTCAGGATATCGGTCATGGGCTTAAGTCCTTTGAAACGCGGGGGAGGCCAGCACAAGGCCAACGCCGTCCCAACGGCTTTCGGCGGCTTTGGCGGCAAAGACGGTTGCGGCTGTGGCATGGGGGCCAAGAGCGCTGTGCACAAAATCACGCGGATCGGGCGGCGCATCCATCAGCTGTTGCGGCACGGTAATCGCCCATTGCAGCCGCGCTGCGACCCCTTGCGGCGAAATCCACGCGGCGTCTTCTTCGGGCAGACCATCGGGGCCTGCGGGCTTTTCCCAGAAATGCCCCATCTGGCCCATCGGGCGCACAATTAGACGCCGCGCCAAACGCTCTTCAAGCTGCGGCAGGGCACCTGAGGGCAAGGCCAGCGCACGGCAGGCCGAGGCCAAAAAGTTGAAGGCGGGTTTGACGTTTTGCAGCTGCGGCGCCCATGCGGCGGGGTGTTCAACCAGCGCTGCGGTGACTTGGGCCAAATCGCCATCGGTGTCGCGAAACCGCGTCTCGAGTGCTGCGACCAGCGCGGGATCGGGGGTGTCGCCCGTGAAATGCACCGCCAGCTTGGTCGCGATGTGGCGTGCCGTTGCGGGGTGGCGGGCCAGATCATGCAACACGGCCTTCACATCGCGGATGTGGGGGTTTTTGGTCCCGCCATAGGTACGCTCCAGCACTGTCTCGGTACCGGGTTCGGCGAATTGCTTGCGAAATTGCAGGTCAAAGAATTTGGTATGGGTCAGGCCCGTAAACAGCTCTGCCAGCTCGCGCACATCGGTTTGGGTATAGGCTGCATGGACACCCAGCGTATGCAGCTCCAACACCTCACGAGCGAGGTTTTCATTCATCCCGCGCAGTTTGCCACCGCGCGCGGCCTGCGCCGAGTTCTCGCCAACCGAGTGCGCCTGATCGAGGTAGTGCAACATCAACGGGTGCAGCACCGCCGACATCAACATATCCTCGAACCGGCCAGTGATATGAGGGCGGATCGCCGTCTCGACGTAAGGCGAGGCCGCACGCCGGATCAGCCCCGCCTTGCCTGTGGCGGTGAAATGGTCGGCCCAGAACAGCGTGAGCCTTTCGCGCAGCGGTGTGTCGGTGTGGACCCAGCGGTTTATGTGCTGCCCCAACCAGCCCACCTGCGCGATGCGGGTTTCCTTGTTCAGAACGCGGCGGGCTTTCTTTGCGGCCAGCGCCTCGTCCGAGCCGCGGTTTTTGCGACGGATCTGGTTGAATTCGATACCCTGTGCAATGCGGGTTTGAAAATCTGCAAACGGCTCGATCGGAAAGCGGGCGGCCATGTCGTCAGGCTTTGCCACACCCGCCAGCATCTGCGCGGTGCTTTGCGCAGGGGCGATGGTCGGTGACAGGCCGCAGCCAAACCGGATTTCAGCCAGATGAGGATCAAATCGCATGGGGTGTATCCCTTTTTCACGCTGCTTTTAACATAGGGGGCGTGCCAACAGAATACCAACCGCCAGACTACGCAGGCGGCGGGTTTCTGCGCGTCCGCCTTAGGCCTTGCTGGCGGCGCGGTACGACAGGGGCAGGGAGCCAAGGTAGAGGATGTTCACCGTGATTAGCGTGGCCCAAGGGTAGACCATGAGGCAGACCACCAGAACCATCGCGGCGATGATTGCATAGGGCAGATAGGCGCGGCTGATGCTTGCGTGTTTGATCGAATATGTGGGGAGCGTGCTGACCGCCAGAAATCCGACCCCGATGATATAGATCGCCCGCAAGACCGGCAGGTCTGTCGTCTCCCAACCGTTGAGGTGCATGAAGATGGGCATCAGGGCCAGACAGGCCAGCGCGGGGGCGGGCACGCCCGTGAAATAGTCGCTTTGCTTTAGGGTCACGGCATCGCTGCGCAGCGAAAGGTTGAACCGCGCAAGCCGCAGCGCACAACACACGGCCAGCACCAGCGTCGCCAGAAAGCCCAGGTTGTCGAACTCGGTCCCGATATAAAGCGTATTATACAACAACATCCCCGGCACGATGCCGAAGTTGAAGAAATCCGCCAGCGTGTCCAGCTCGGCGCCGAAGGGGCTGGCGGTGTCCAGAAAACGCGCCAGCTTGCCGTCGGCGGCGTCCAGAAAGACGGCCAGCAGGATGAAGTACAAGGCGGTCTCGATCCGGCCATCAAGGCTCATCCGGACGGCGGTCATGCCGGCGCAGATGGCAAAGACCGTGACCATGCTGGGCACGATATGGCGTAGTTTGACCTGACCGCTCTTGGTCATTCGGGCTGGCCTTGCAGGGCGGTTTGTGTGCCCTTCAGATCGGCAAGGATCGTTTCACCTGCGACGGCGGTTTGGCCGACGGCCACCAGTGGCGCGATGCCTTGGGGCAGGTAGACATCCAAGCGGCTGCCAAAACGGATCAGGCCAAAGCGGCGGCCCGCGCCCAAGTGATCGTCCGGCTTCACGAAACACACGATGCGCCGCGCCACCAGACCTGCGATTTGCACCACGCCGATGCGGGTGCCGTTCGCTGTCTCAAGCGTGACGCTGTTACGCTCGTTATGCACGCTTGCCTTGTCCAGCGATGCATTGAGGAATTTGCCGTGGTGGTACACCACTTCAACCACTTTGCCCGCGACGGGGGCGCGGTTTACGTGGCAGTTAAAGACGTTCATAAACACCGACACACGTGTCAGCGGCGCATCGCCAAGGCCCATATCCGCAGGTGGCACCACATCTTCGATCAACGAGACAACGCCATCGGCGGGCGAGATCACAAGCCCCTCTTGTTGCGGAATAATCCGCACCGGATCGCGGAAGAAGTAATAGCACCAGACCGTCAGCCCCGCGCCAATCCAGAACAGTGGGTCCCATATCAGCCCCAACACCACAGAAATGGCGGCGAAGGCGGCGACAAACTTGCGCCCTTCTTTGTGCATCGGCACGGCTACGATCTTGAGCATGTTCATCGGGCAGGGTCCTGTCAGGTCGGTTGTTTGGGTCGGGTCTGTCCTGTCACTCTGCGCGGGATTGGTCAACGGCACAAAATGACCTGCGGTGGTTATGTAGCACGGGCTTTGCCGCAGGGGGTGCAGCTTTTGCGCAAAAATTCTGAAAATTTTAGATAGCTGCTTTCAGCGGCGCGCCTGCCGGTCACGCAAAAGAGGATTGTTTGGGAAGGGAGACGGTTGCGCGCAGCCCGCCTTCGGGGCTGTTTTCCAGCCTGATGCGACCGCCATGTGCGTTGATGATCGAGCGGGCAATAGACAGGCCCAACCCTGCACCGCCTGTCTCGGCGCTGCGGCTGTCATCGCCCCGTGTGAAGGGCTGGAACATTGTGTCGATACGGTCGGCGGGAATGCCGGGCCCGTTGTCTTCAACCGCAATAATGGCGTACCGCTTGTCTTGGGTCAGGGTCACGGCCACATCGTCCCCATAGCGTTTTGCATTATCGACCAAATTTCCGATTGCACGGCCCAAGCCCACACGGCGGCCTGTCACCTCGGCCTCATTGAGGCATTGAAAGGCCACGCCGCGGTCTTCGCACAATTGGGCAAGCATCGGGGCCAGAACAACGGGTTGCGGGGGCTCGGCGTCCTGTCCTTCTTTTGCAAAGCTCACCAGCCCGTCCGCCATCACAGCCATTTCATCAAGCGTGCGCACCATCGCGTCACGCTGGGACGCGTCATCGACCATTTCGGCCCTGATCCGCAGGCTGGTCATCGGCGTGCGAAGATCATGGCCCACGGCGGCCAGCATACGCACCCGTTCGGCATCAAATTGCGAAATCTCCTGCTGCATGGCGTTGAACGCCCGTGCTGCCTTGCGCATCTCGCGGGGGCCGGTTTCGGGCACACGGGCGCTGCGGTCGCCACGGCCTGCCGCCTCTGCGGCCACCGACAGCTGCCCCAGCGGTTTGGTAAGCTGGCGGGTAAGCGCCACCGAGACCGCGAGAACACACAGTAGCGACAAGGCAAGCACGGTAAAGAAGGGTTGGGCGTCAAATCGCCCTTGCCGCCGCGCGGCGCCGCTGGTCACGACATTCAGCCAGGCACCGCGGCCGTCCCGCGCAGAAAGCTGCATGGTGATGGCGATGACCCGCTTGGCCTTCCTCAAGGTTTGACGATCGGATGCGCCTGCGGGCACGGGTCGTTCAATGAGGGCAACACGCACGTCGCTGCGCTCCAGCGTGGTTGCAAGCACGCTGGCGATATATTGTGCGCGGCTGTCATCGGCCGTTTTGGTCAGCAGCGGCGTGTCCTCGACAAGGACACGGGCAAAGCGGGTAGAGGCATCGCGTGCAATTATCTTTCTGACTTGCCCGTCAACAGCTTCCATCGCAGGGATCAGGGCCGCAATACGCTCGATCTCGCGGTCCTCGCTGGCCTGTCGGTCAAAGCGCTGTTGCTGGAACCCCAGAACCGCGAGCGCGATCAGATTGGCGGCCAGAATGGTCCCGACCAAAAGCAAAACAATGCGTCCGGCCAGTGCGGCGGGGTAGAGCTTTTTGAGGTGGCGGATCATCATATCTGTGCCACCTCCGCGACCAGCCGGTAGCCGCCGCCCCATTCGGTGACCAAAAGGGCAGGCTGTTTCGGATCGGCTTCGATCTTGCGGCGCAGGCGGCTGATCTGGTTGTCGATGGCGCGGTCATAGGCTTTTGCCTCACGGCCCGAGGTCAGGTCCAACAGGGTAGACCTGCTCAGCACGGTGCGGGGTTGATCCAGAAATATGCCCAAGATGCGGTTTTCGGCGGAGGTCAAATCCACCACATGCCCGTCGGCGCGGTGCAGTTTCAATGTATCGGGGTCATGAACCCAATCGGCAAAGCGGCGTCTGCCGCTGGGCGCCGCGGCAATTTCGGGCGGAGCGCGGCGCAGGACCGCCCGCACGCGTGCCAGCAATTCACGCGGGTTGAAGGGTTTGACCAGATAGTCATCGGCCCCCAGTTCAAGCCCGACAATACGGTCTGTTTCATCCGCCATCGCAGTCAGCAGTAATACCGGCGGGCCATCATGGGCGACCAGCCAGCGGCACAGGCTGAGCCCGTCTTCGCCCGGCATCATGATATCAAGGACCACCATATGTATTGTGGCCTCGGCCAGTATCTCGCGGGCCTCTGCTGCATGGGCGGCCAGACGGGTGCGGAACCCCTGTTTGCGTAGGTACTGGCCCAACGGCTCGCGAATGTCGCGAGCGTCGTCCACAATCAGGATCTGGGGGGCAATCGGGTCTGGCACGGCGTCTCTCCTTGCGGGCAATTGTGCCTCGCGTGCTGTTAATTGCGCCTGTTATCCCAAGGAAATCAACCGCTGAGCGGCCGTTTGGCGGGCTCAATTGTCGCAAAATGTATCAGCGCTGCGGCTTGCGACAGATCGCGACAAACTGCCATTGGCGCTGACAAACCTTTTGGCGCAAGACCCCCTAAGTAGGGATCACCGAGGCGATGGAAGCCTCAGCAGAAACCTTGAAAGGGTATGACATGAAAAACTCGAAAATCCTCCCCGTAAGCCTTATCGCTGCTGTCACACTGGTGTCCGGCCTGACGTTCGCCACGGCGCAGACCGCAACAGAAACAGAAACAGAAACAGCGCCTGCCCAAGTTCAGGCCCAAACAGACACACCAGACGCAAAACGCGCAAACTTCCGCAAAGATCACGGTGAGCGTCATGGCCGTGGTGGCCGGGGTATGATGGGCATGATGATGGAAAAAGTCGATGCCAACGGTGACCGTGCTGTGACCCAAGAGGAAATCGACACTTTCCGCAATGGCGTTGTGTCCGGTGCCGATGCCTCGGGTGATGGCGACATCTCGCTTGCCGAGTTCGAGACCATCTACCTGCAAATGATCCGCGAACGGATGGTCGATTCCTTCCAGAAGCTGGATGCGGACGGTGACGGTGCTGTGACCCAAGCGGAAATGGACAAACGCTTTGGCAATGTGGTTGAGCGGATGGACCGCAATGGCGACGGCCAGCTTGACCGCGAAGATCGTCGAAAGCACCACGACCGCAAGGGCAAACACGGCGGCGACCGCCGCGGCTGAACCTGCCGCATATGACCTGAAGGCGGCGGGGAGGCACCCCCGCCGCCTTCGCTTGTATTCTGCCGCACCTGCACCAGTTTCAGCCATAAGGCCACAGTGTGCGAACGCGACCACCTGACCCGCATGAGGATATTTTAATGCGTAGATTTATCACCTTACTCGTTGTGCTTTTGGTGCTTGGCGTATCGTATTTTGTCGCATTCGGGGTTCCTGCACAGCTTGCGGCGCTTTTTGGAGGGGCAACACAGGGCAGCACCCCCGAGGCCAGCACAGGGCGACCAGGTGCAACAGGGCGGGCAGGCGGGGCAGCGGCGACTGCGGTTGTCACGACCGATCTGGAATTGGCACCCTACGAGGATGTCCTGCGCGCAGTCGGCAGTGCGTCTGCGCTGCGCAGTGCCGAAGCGGTGGCGGTGGTGTCAGGCGAAGTGACCGCGACCAACCTGTCTGCAAACCGTGCGGTTGCCGAGGGCGAGATTCTGGTGCAACTGGACGCGCAAACCGAAACCCTAAACCTGGAAATAGCGCAGGCCGAGCTGGATCAGGCCCGCGACACCGTGCAGCGCTATGAGCGTTTGGGCGCGTCGGGCAACTCTACCGTCACGGATGTGGCAGTATCCGAAGCGCGGGTTACCGCGCGGCTGGCCGCGGCAAATCTGGGGCTGGCCCGCATCGCGTTGGAGGACAGGACCATCCGTGCGCCAATTGCGGGCAGGCTGGGCCTGAGCGACGTCGAGGTCGGTGATTTCATCTCGGCCAATACGGTCGTCGCATCCATCGACGACGCGGGGTCGCTGTTGGTCGAGTTCGAGCTGCCTGAACGCGCTGTCGGCCTGTTGCAGACCGGGCAGACAGTTCTGGCCAACACACCAACCTTTCGCGGTCGCACGTTCGAGGGGCAGATCGTTGCCTTTGACAGCCGCATCGACAGCGTGACCCGCAGTGTGACCGTCAAGGCGCAGGTGGAAAACGCGGAGGGGCTGCTGTGGCCGGGGATGACATTTGCGGTGCGCATCATCCGCGAAACTGCTCCGCTGCCGGTTTTGCCGGCAACCGCAATAACATGGTCGCGCAGCGGCTCCAATATCTGGATTGCGCAAGACGGCGTGGCGACACAGGTACCTGTCACAATCCTGTACCGCCGCAATGACCAGGTCTGGATCGACGCAAAAGTCGAGGTCGGCACGCCCGTGGTCACCGAAGGCGCGCAAAAGCTGCGCAGCGGATCGCGCATTTCAACCCCCCAAGCCGGAGATCGGTCATGAATGCGCCAGTCGGTCCAAAGGGCATGGCAAGCCTGTTCGTTTCAAGGCCGTTGTTTGGCATTGTCATCAATGTGCTGATCCTGATCGCGGGTCTGACCGCGCTTGCGTCGGTTGACGTGCGCGAGATGCCGGATGTGGACCAGCCGGTGCTGTCCGTGCGCACCAGTTATGACGGCGCCGTGCCCGCGACTGTGGATGAGCAAGTGACGCAAGTGCTGGAGGACGCGCTGAGCGCGCTTGAAGGGCTGTCGTATATCGAGGCCAGCTCCTCAACGGGAGAAAGCCGCATCACCATCGACCTTTCCGAAGGTACCGACGTAGATATTGCCGCCAATGAGGCGCGTGAGATCGTGTCGGCCACGCTGCGCGATCTGCCCGACGACATTGACGATCCGACCGTTACTAAAAGCGACAGCAACGCGGATGCCATCATCCGTCTGGCTCTGTTGGGCGATGCGACCTTCAACGAGATGACCGAACTGGCCGAGGGTGTGATCTATGATCGTCTGTCGATGATCGACGGCATCGCCGAAGTGACTGTGCGCGGCAACCGCGCAAATGAATTCCGCGTGACGCTGGATGTGCCTTCACTGCTCAGTCGCGGGTTGACCGTGTTTGACGTTTCGGCCGCGCTTGCCTCACTGCGCGATGATACGCCATTGGGCGAAATTGAAACGACCGCTCAAACGATTGCGCTGCGTGTCGGCAACGCGGAGGTCACTGCCGAAAGTATTGGCGAGGTTCCCGTCAATGCAACCACCCGCGTGTCCGACGTGGCGTTGGTACAGGTCGTGCCAGAGGACAGCGATGTGTTCGCCCGCGTGAACGGCAAGCCAGCCATCGGCATGGACATCAGCCGCCAGTCGATCGGCAACACGCTTGATATCTCCAAGGGCGTGCGCGCCGCAGTGGACGCGCTGCGCGGCGAATTGCCCGACGGCGTGGACATCATCATCACATCGGATGACGGGGTGTTCATCGAGGGGTCGATAAACGAAGTCGTCTCGTCCATCGGCTTGGCAACGGTGATCGTGATTGCGGTGATCTTCGGCTTCCTGCGCTCGCCGCGAGCGACGGTGATCCCTGCGGTGACGATCCCTGTGGCTTTGGTCGGGACTGTCGCTGCGATCTGGATCACGGGATTTTCGGTTAACACCATCAGCCTGTTGGCGCTGGTTCTGGCCACGGGCATGGTTGTGGATGACGCTATTGTGGTGATCGAAAACATCGTGCGCAAGCGCAAGCAGGGCATGGGGGCCTTCGCCGCTGCGGCAGCAGGCACAAACGAGGTGTTCTTTGCCGTGATCTCGACCACGGCGACGCTGGCGGCGGTGTTCATCCCCATTTCTTTCTTGCCGGGACAGGCGGGCGGTGTGTTCAGCGAATTCGGCTTTGTGTTGGCCTTTGCGGTAACCCTGTCGTCTATCACGGCGCTGACGCTTGCACCTGTGCTGGCCGCGTTCCTTGACCCGGGCAAACCGAACGGAGGCACAGACCAAACGCAGCACAAGCCCGGCCGCCTTGCGCAGGCGTTCGATGCTGTCATGGACCGCGCCATCCGCGCACCCATTATTGTGCTGGCGGTCGCTGTCGGCTTTGCGATGATTGCCGCTGGTGCGGCGGGCACGCTGTCGTCCGGCATTACACCCAACGAAGATCGCGGCTTTTTCCTGATACAGGCGCGCGGGGCTTCGGACGTGACACCGGAATATCTGGACACGCAGATCGCGCAGGTCGAGGAAATCCTGACGCCATACCGTACAAGTGGCGACATCGAAGCGGTGCAAAGCATCATCGGGATTGGCGGCGGCACCAGCGCCTTTATCATTGTCCGCTTGCCTGATTGGGCAGAGCGTGACCAAACCCAGCAAGAGATCGTCGCGCGGGTCAGCCGGCAGCTGGCCACTGTGCCGGGGGTGCAGGTCAGCGCACGCTCGACCAACAGCCTGAACATCCGTGGCGCGGGACGTGGGCTGCAATTTGCGGTGACGGGCACGAATGTCTCGGACATGACGCAAGCGGCAGATGAGCTGATCGCGGCCATGGCGGAAGGCTCTGCTTTCGTCAATCCGCAGCTGTCCAATGACAGTGTGCAAGCACAATACGAGCTGCGGGTGGACCCCGATATGGCGGGTGTCTTTGGCGTGACCGAAGCGGAAATCGCCCGTACGGTGGCTGCGATGGTGCAGGGGAATGTTGCTGTCACTGTGTTTCAGGACGATACCGAAACCAAAGTAAACGTGGTCCCTGGCGGCCCGCCGATCAACGACCCTTCAGATCTCGAGGCGATCTTCCTGCGCTTGCCTGACGGCGGTTATATCCCGCTGTCTGCGGCGGCCACGCTGGCCCCTGTGGTCAGCCAGTCCCAGATCGAGCGGCAGGGCGGATCGCTTGCTGTTTCGGTGCAGTCCAATCTGGCCCAAGGCGTTGATCTGGGCACCGCGATGGTGCAGCTGACCGACATTGCCGCGCAGGTCCTGCCTGACGGCATGGGCATCACCTTTACCGGTGAGGCCGCGACACTGACGGACGGGCAGGCGGGGATGTACGCGGTCTTCGGGATCGCCTTTGTCGTGGTCTTCCTTGTGCTGGCCGCCCAGTTCGAGAGCGTCGCAAGCGCGGTTGTCATCATGCTGACGGTGCCCTTTGGGCTGGCCGCGGCAGTGCTGGCGATTTCGCTTACTGGGGGATCGTTGAACTACTACAGCCAGATCGGATTGGTGATGCTGATCGGGGTGATGGCCAAGAACGGGATTCTGATTGTCGAATTTGCCAACCAGCTGCGCGAGGCGGGGCAGGACATCGACAGCGCCATCCGCGATGCGCTGCGCCTGCGCATTCGGCCCGTGATGATGACGATGGTTTCAACCGTCTTTGGCGGGTTGCCGTTGATCCTCACCTCCGGGGCGGGGGCCGAGGCGCGGATTGCGGTTGGCTGGGTCATCGTGGGCGGGTTGGGCTTTGCGACTGTGTTCACCTTGTTCCTGACGCCTGTATTCTATCGCTTGATTGCAGTCTGGGGGGCAGAGCCCGGCATGGCGGCAAAAAGACTGGCGATGGAGCAAAGCACTGGGTGAATTCAGCGCCAAGATCGGCTTAACGTCCACAGGGCTGGTCCTGTTGCCAGAGCAAGCTGGCCAAGTCTGCCCGCCTTGCGCGGGCGGTGCGGCCAGCAGTATCAGATCACAATCAGATGGTTATCCCAAGCCTGCGGCGCCGGCGATTTCAGCTTTTGGGTAGCCGCGTTCTGAAACCCCAAGACCCCTGTACCCGCCGTCAGCGCAAAGCCCTGCGGATGGGGGGCAACGCCGCAGACATCTGTGATGATGGCACGAGACTTCAACGACATGGTCTCGGTATCATATGTATCAAGAATGCTGCCTCTGGGAGACGTGGCAGCGATCTCTTGACCGTTTCGCGACAACGCCACGCTGCCGATATAGCCGTCGAGCGGGCGCAGCATGTCGGCAGGTAAGGCGGCTGGCACGATCGCGCCACCGCGCCTATGGCGCGCCACAAGAGCGGGGGATGCGCCGTCCCCCTCCCATTGCATTCCGATCGCCACATCACCCGCCTCGCTCACCGCCATATGACGGATCGAGCTTTTCTGATGCCGGGGCGGCAGCACTGCCGTCTCGATGACCTTGCCGTCCGACACATAGCACAGATTGGAGCGCATCGTCGCGATGTTCAATTTGGTGCGCCCGCTATCGGGGTGCGTATCTATGCCGCCATTTGCGACCACAACTATGTCCGACTGTGGCAGGCGCTTGATCTCATGGGGGCCGATCCCGCCGCTGTCGAACTCCGCCGCGCGTGTATAGCCTGCGGTGACATCCCACACGCCAATGACGCCCCGCCCGACCTCGTAATCGTTTTCGGAGGTGAACAACCAGTCGCCATTCAACGAGAATGTGCCGTGGCCGTAGAAATGGCGCCCCTCGGGGGCCTCAAGCCGCGCTGTTTGCGTGCCCGATACGCAGTCGATCACAACCGCGAATGTTCCGGGCCTGCGGGCAAAGGCAACCGCATGTGGACGGGTGGGGTGGGCCGCAGCGGCGTGACCGCGTGCGGGCAGCGGGATGCCGAACAGAATGTCCAACGCCTCACTTAGACCAAACAGCGCATAACCACCGTCCGAGGTGCCCGCCGCAGATAGGTAAGACGGCGTTCCCGCGTCTGCCCATGTGGGCACCGGTGCGATGCCCGCAGCAAGCATCCCCGCGAGAAAGCGCCGCCGCCGTGGGTTTTGTGCCGTCATCTCAATCCCCATCAAGCGAATTAAAGCCCGCAGCAACCCCAAGGGTCGGGCCCAATTCGTCACGCACAACCGCACGGATGGCGTCAACCGATTGCTGCACGAACTCCAGCTTCAATCGGCTTTGCGGGTGCGCCACCCCCGCAAAGACCGGATCATCCAGATCAGACAACTGGCCCAGCGCCTTGTCAAAGCGGGCGGTGATCTTGTCTCGCAGCACGGGGTCAGGGGCGCTCAGATGCGCTGCAAGCTCGGCCAGCGCCTCAAGGCTCAACGCGGTATTGCGGGCGGAGCGACCTGCGCGCCATGCCTCTGCACGGCGGGGCCGTGGGCGATCGAATGTGCCAAGCGGGCGGCCAAGGCGCGTCTCGGAGGTGAATTGCAGCCCCGTGGACAGGGCTTTGAACAGCTCTTGCAGCACTTCGGTATCAGAGCGGTACGTGCCTGTCGCAGACGGGTTCAGCAGACGGTCCGCGTAATCCGTGTTCCAGTCTTGGGCAATCGCGGCACTGGTCGCGGCCATATCGCCCGTCACTGACTGAACAAGGGTACAAAGGTAGGCCGCATCCGCGCTCAACCCCTCATCGAACACCAAAAACTCCATCGCGTAAAAGCCCCGTGCGGCAATCGAAACCTGCGCGTAGCTGGCGGCATCCTCGGCCACGGGGTCGCGGTCCGCAATCAGCGCGGCCAACGCACGCGGGGTCGCACCACGGGTATCGGGCCAGAACGCCAGCGCAAAAGCACGGTCGCCTGCCTCGGACGGGCCAAAGCGCAGATGGCTGACGGACAACCACGCATCAAAGGCCGAGGCAAAGCTGCTGCGCAGGTCTTGGGATGCGGTATCACAGTTGGTTTGCGCGGTAAGAGCAAGCGCCTCAGTTTCGGCCGCGAGCGTGTCGAAGCCAGCAAGGATGTGGCCCGACACTACGTTTGCAATAACCTGCTGTGGCGCTTCGGCCTCCGCGAATGCAGGGACCAGCGCGACGGCGGCGCTCAGGAACAGATGTCTCATAGGCTCTCCAGATAGGCGAGAAGCGCATCGCGCTCGTGGGTCGGCAATTCGATCACTTTATTACGCTGCGGCGCGGCTTCGCCCCCGTGCCACAGGATGGCCTCCAGCAAGGAACGCGCACGCCCGTCATGCAAGAAATAGCTGTGACCGCTGACTTGTTGCGTCAATCCGATGCCCCACAGGGGCGGCGTGCGCCACTCGCGCCCCGTGGCGCGGGCTTCGGGGCGGTTATCGGCAAGGGCAGGGCCCATATCGTGCAACAGCATGTCCGTGTAGGGCCAGATTAACTGAAAGCTTTGCTCGGGGCGGTCTACAAGCCGCTGGGTCACAAAGGACGGCGTGTGGCAGGCGGTGCAGCCTGTCTGGTAGAAGACCTGTTTGCCCAGCAACACCTGCGGGTCATCCACGCGGCGGCGCGCAGGCACGCCAAGGTTGCGGCTGTAGAAGGTCACCAGATCAAGGCCCACTTGGTCAATCTCGTACAGGCGATCGTCGCCGTCCCCGTGAATGGCCGCCCTGCAATCGGTTTGCAGGATGGTACATTCGCCCGCAGGTGCCGTAAATATCGGGTTGGAAATGCCGATGTCGCCCGAAAAGGCTGCGGCCGATTGCTCCAGCACGGTCGGACTGCCCGCTTTGAGGCCGAAGCGCCCCAGCATGGGCTGGTCGTGGACCTGCGACCAGACGATGTTCGGGCGGCCCGAAATTCCGTCACCGTCCGCATCGTCGGGGTCGGCATTGGCAAGGATGTCCGCCGTAGAAATCGCTTCGAGCAAGCCAAGGCCGATCATCTGGGGTGCTACACGCGGGCTCAGCATCGCATCCCTGTGCAGCGGGCCATAGCCCAGATCGGTGGCTGAATACGTCGGGTGGCGCAGTGACACAGTTGCGCCATCAGCCAGGGTAATGACCTCTTCATCATAGCGGATGTCCATACGCGCCTCTGCGGTGTGGCCCTGCACGGCAAAATCCTGCAACTGGCTGCCGTACACCGGATCGGGAAGGGTCGCGATATAGCCTTCGATCTGGCCAAGGGCGTCGGCATCCGTGCTTGTGAAAATAGCGGGAACCGAGATGCGCAGGAACATCGAAATGGAGGTGTCATCGGCAGTCTCGGGGGGGTGGCCGCGCCCGTCCTTGATATGACAGCGCTGGCAGGACCGCGCGTTGAAAAGCGGCCCCAATCCGTCAGAGGCAAGCGTGGAGGAGGGCGAGGATACCCAGATTTTGCGGAACAGGCCATTGCCGACCCTGAAATCCAGCTGGTCTTCGAAACTGATGTTGCCTGAGGGCTGCGAAAAGGCATCGGCATCGGTGCGCGGGCGCACGGTCGCGGCGCCTGCGGCGTTTTCCTCGAATTTTTGTGCGGCGGTGAAATCTGTTGTCGCAGCGGTGACCGCCGCGATGCGCGCAGCCTCGGCTGCGGTGCGGGGCACGACGTTCAGATGCGGATCAGTCAAAAAAGACGCCGCATCTTGCGCGGTGGCCGCTGTTCCCAGAGCTGCGGCCAGTGCAATCAGGCTGCTGCACTTTGTCCATCTTTGGTGCATTGAGAAGGGCATTTGTTTCTTCACCAAGGTTTGCCACAAGATCGGGCTGTGTTTCCAACGAAACCGATAGGACCTTCTTTGTCCGTCAGCAATTAGATCACGGATGTTTTGCGCTAGAATTTCGCCAACCGCCTCGCAGAGGATGCGCACGACCCTGCAAGGGTAGCGCGTGCCTTACGTGGGCGCGAGATCGCTTTTCGGTGTTCCCTTCGGCCTTTGGCCCATGCGCAGGGTTCCAATGCTGGCTGCACGCGGTAAATTCTTCGGTCGCCGCTGTGCCAAGCGGAGGGGTGCGGGCGGATGATCGTCTGTGCCTCTGCCGCACACGCCAAGTCGTCGGGCGCGTTGCTGCTTGTTTCGGCAGGGACGGACGATCATCCTGTTGACCCCTAGAACGAAACAACCGCAGCAAGACCGAGAGCCGTAGATTTCTCACCGCCCACATCAAACCGGGCGAGGCCAAAGTTCACTTCGACATTCTCGGTCAGGGCGCGGTCCACGCCCAAGGCGATCATGCTGTCGGTGTTGGATTCCGCATCGATCAGGGTAGCCGTTGCCGAGAACGTCCAATCATCCAGCGCATAGGCCCCGCCCAGTGTGGCATAGGTCGCGTCTGCGTCCTCACCGCCTGCGTTTGTGAAATGCGCAAGTTCACCGATCATGCTGATGCCGTTGCCGAAATCATGCGACGCACCCGCGACAACGCCTGTCTCGTCAAAGGAACCTCCGACGCCCGCAGACAGGTGGCGCGCACCGACCCACGCGGTCGTATCACCGAAGTCTTGGGTATATTGCAAGGCCACATTGTTGAGCTTGCCCGTGTTGCCTACACCGCCTGCGGCAACGGAATTGCGGCCGCGCTTGTTCCCGATGCTGTTGCTGAGCGCGGTGTCATCGGCATAAAACGCAGCAAATGACAACGTGCCCCCAGCCGCACCAACAGGTGTCTCGACTGTCACACCGATCATCTCGCTCAGCTCGTAATCTCCGGCCAGCGAGGTGCCGTAGAAGCCAGGCGCCGCGTCCCAGGCCACCCCAAAGACGGGGTTAAGCTTGCCGACCGAAACCGTCGTGTCACCAAAGCCAAAGCGCAGGCCAAGCGCGCTGACATAAAGGCCCATGTCCTCGAACGCGCGGTCGTCTTCGGCATCCGTGACAGATTCCAGTGACATAGCCCCGAAAGCGGTGATGCGGTCCGACAAAGCGGCCTCAAATGCGGCTTCGGCCGAGATGTAGGCGTCTGTGACCTCGGCGGCCTGATCATCGGCACGCAGGGTGCTGTCTACGCCAACCTCGACGCTTCCTACCCAAGCAAAGCCGGCGTCTTGCGCCGCAGCCGACGTGGCACCAGCCACCAAGAGGCCAACAAGCCCCGTTGTAAGTATCGTTGTTTTCATTTCTTTACCTTAAGAATAGAGGAGCCCAAATGGCTGGCGCTGTGCTGGCAGGGCGGTATGTTTACTGGAAGACGGCGTTCGGATCATCAAGGCTGTCCGAGCCTTCAAACGCGATGCCATCAAGGCCAAGCGTGGTTACAACCCGCTCGATCGAGCGGGTCTGGTCGATCAACCCGTTCACGCCGCCCATAATCAGGGATTCTCCGCCTGCATTGCCGCGTTCCAGCATCTGGTCATAGGCGAAGCCCGCTTCGGCAGCGGTTTTCAGCCGCCCCAGCGCCATCATCGTCGTGCTCAGCTTGCCGCGCATTTCCGCATCAAGGGCTGGATCAGCAGCGGCAACCATATCCGACAGCGACGCGCCGGAAACCATCGTGCCATCAACGCGGACGTATTCGCCCAGATAGACATTCTGGATGCCAAGCCCGTCGAAATAGTGGCTGTTATGCGTGTTGTCGGAAAAACAATCATGCTCTTCCTCGGGATCGTTCAGCATCAGGCCAAGGCGCATCCGCTCGCCCGCTTGCTCGCCGTAGGAGAGGGAGCCCATGCCCGTCAGGATCGCAGACAGGCCCGCCTCTGTGCTATCGGTCAGGTTTGTGCGGGCCGCACCATCGTCGGCCCATTGCGCCGCCATCCATTCAAGGTCCGCGACCAGCAAATCAGTCGCGGCGACCAGATAGGCGCCACGGCGGTCGCAATTGCCGTTGGTGCAGTCTGCGCCTGTTGCGTAATCTGTCCAGGGTCGGTTGCCCGCGCCTGTGCCGTGACCGTTCAAATCCTGACCCCAGAGCAAAAACTCGATCGCGTGATATCCCGTTGCGACATTGGCCTCGACGCCGTCGGCTTCGTGCAATGTTTCGGACAGGAATGCCGGTGTGATGGCCGAGGCGTCGATGGTGGTGCCCGACAGAGTGAACGAAGGGTTCGCCACGACATTGAGCGCTGCAAATGCATTTTCGTCAGAAGGACCGCCATAGGAGGCATCTACATAATCGATGAGTCCTTCATCCAGCGGCCACGCGTTCACCTTGCCTTCCCAGTCGTCCACAATCGGATTGCCAAAGCGGTAGACCTCGGTCTGTTGATAGGGAATGCGGGCTGCAAGCCACGCGTGCCGCGCCGCGGTCAGGTTTTCGGCCGAGGGGGCCGCCACCAACGCATTCACCGCAGTTTGCAAGCGCTGCGCGGTCAACAGGCTATCGCCATATTTTGCCGCAGCAATATTGGCGTAATTCGCCAGAACCTCGGTTTTCTCGACCGCAAAGGCGGGCAGGGCAAGCGAAGCAGCGGCGACAGTGGCCAGAAGGGTGATACGTTTCATGTCGTTTTCCTTTAGTGAAGTGTTGTGGGCTGGCCAAGCACAGCCGCATAATCGCGCGGCGCGCCAAGGCGCATCCGTTTCAGGGCAAGGCCAAAGTCAAACGCGCAAGAGGCGAGCAAAGGGGCCACGTCGGCCCGAACCAGCAAGGTCGCGATCAGCATCGTATCTTCGCGCGCCCCTTCGGAGGCAGTGGCGATGAAATTGGCAAAGCAGGACTCGTCCGCACCAAGGCATTTGCATTGTACCGCGTGGCGCATCAGCGGCCTGCGGCCATGGGTGGCACATAAGGCGCAGATACTATCGAAGGACTGCACGGCCTTTTCTCCCTGATGATGGCCAAGGGCGGTGATGAAATCGTCGCGCACCTGCGCCCGCGCATCGGCACCGTCCGACCACAAGCGCAGATAGATCACACTTGCGGCCTCTACGCCGTCCAGCTCGGTGATGAAGCCGACGGCTGCGCCGCCACGGTTATGGGGGTGCGCGCTCATTTAGTCAGGATCAGTTTATTGGCCCGCGTGATACGCAGGGTGTAGACCTGTCCATCCAGCACAATCTGCGCCGTATCCCCGCCTGCGGTCAGATCGCTGGCGGTATAGGTGGGCAGGCTCATCGGCTGCACCTTTTTGGGCGGTGGGGTGTGAAAGCTCATGGCCGCCCCCCTTTGCCTGATCTCGGGCGGCCTAGCGCCTGTTTGGCCGCCGACCGCGTTGCGGATTTGGGGGTGCCGGAGCTGTCGTCGGGTTTCGACCCTTGCAGGCCAGCGACGTTTCGGGAGGGGCTATGCAATTGCAGCATCTGGGAATCCTTACACACAAGATTGTCGGGCTTGCCCTTGCGAGTCGGGGTGGCTTGACGTGCGGCAAATCTGACTGTTTTAATCGGATATGTAAACCCTACTATATTTGTCAGGATTTCATGCGTCCGGCGCTATGCAAGCGATTCATCCTGTGGACGGCCTTGGCCGTGTGTCGGATACCGCTTCTGCTATGGCGCGTTGGATTATGGAGGTTGAACAGACACCGGCGCGCGGCCTGTGGTGAGGGCAGCGGCGTATTGACAGGGGGCATCGGGCCAGGGCGTTCTGCAATGCCTCGGCTCAGTCTGTGGTGTAAACGATCTCGGTGCCCGTCACATTGCAGAAGGTTTCGCAATCTGCGGGAACTTTCTTATCTGTGACGATGGTGGAAATATCGTGCATTGATGCAACAAAAGCAGGCGCCTTTCTTTCGAACTTGGAGCTGTCGGCAACCAGCGTGACGTGTTCGCTGTGTTCGATAATGGCTTTGCTGACGCTGACTTCTTGCATGTCAAAATCCATCAGGTCCCCGTTCTGGCGCAGGGCAGAGCAGCCGATGACCGCATGGTCAAAGCGGAACTGCCGGATCGAGTTCTGCGCAATCGCGCCCGTCATGCCCCCATCCGAGCGGCGCAGCTGACCGCCTGTGACAACGACGTCGATTTGTTTGCAGGCTGATAGAATGATGGCAATGTTGACGTTGTTCGTGACGACCAGAAGACCTTCGTGATGCAACAGCTCAGTGGCGACGGCCTCTGTGGTGGTGCCGATGTTCAAAAACACGGCACAGTCGTTCGGAATTCTCTTTGCGCAGGCGCGTGCGATGTCTACTTTGGCCGCCTGATGCAGCATCCGGCGTTCGTTGTACCCGATGTTCACCGTGGTCGATGGTAAAACCGCGCCGCCATGAACCCGCTCCAACTCGCCCGAGTCCGCAAGTTCGGTCAGGTCACGGCGAATGGTCTGTGGCGTTACGTTGAAATACTCGACAAGGCCTTCGACAGTCACTTTTCCATCGCGCCTTGCGATGGCGATGATCTCGGGCTTTCTAATTGTCAGTCTCAAACAGCGTTCCTTTTTCCTTTTTGATCGTTTTATCGCGATTTGGGGAAAAGTCACAGCCGCGAGGCTTCGATTCTCAACTAATTTGCGCTGCAGTGCAGAAACCGGAGGCATGGGGAGTGAGTCCAAAGTTGAAAAATCGTTTTAAAATATATGCTAAGCGCGAAACGATCAGAAACGAACATTTTTTACTTCCTTTTGCGCTCGCAATTTGTCACTTATTTATGACGCCGCCGGGAGGGTGGTGTTCGGAGGGGACAGCATGAAACCAGACTTTGATCTTTTGATCATCGGCGGCGGCATCAACGGATGCGGCATCGCACGAGACGCAACCGGGCGTGGGCTGAAGGTGTGCTTGTCTGAAATGAACGACCTCGCGTCCGCGACGTCTGCGTCCTCCACCAAGTTGTTTCACGGCGGCCTGCGGTATCTTGAGTATTTTGAGTTCCGGCTTGTCCGCGAAGCATTGATCGAGCGGGAAAACCTGCTGCGTGCGATGCCCCATATTTCCTGGCCGATGCGGTTTGTGCTGCCATACCACGAAAGCATGCGGTTCGACATGTCGACGCCAACGTCAAAGGTGTTGAGCAAGGTCATGCCGTGGATGAAAGGGCGCCGTCCCGCGTGGCTGATCCGGCTTGGCCTGTTCATGTATGATCACCTTGGTGGCCGTAAAATTCTGCCTGCAACGTCCAGTGTGGATTTGCGCAATGCGCCCGAGGGGCAGGGGCTCAACCCGAAATTCGAAAAGGCGTATGAGTATTCTGACTGCTGGGTTGAGGATTCGCGCTTGGTTGCGCTGAACGCCCGCGATGCAGAGCTGCGCGGGGCCGAGATTCGCACCAGATCCAAAGTCGTGGGGGCCGAGGTCGTCGACGGCATCTGGCATGTCGAGATGGAAGACACCGCCACGGGCGTCCGCAGCACATCGACAGCGGCGATGGTTGTGAATGCGGGTGGCCCTTGGGTCGGCGACGTATTGCGCACAACGCTGCGCAGCAATTCGCAGGCGGGCGTGCGTCTGGTGCGCGGCAGCCATATCGTGACCAAGCGGTTGTTCGATCACGACAAATGCTACTTCTTCCAAGGCACTGACGGGCGGATCATCTTTGCGATCCCCTATGAGACAGACTTTACCCTGATCGGGACCACAGATCAGGATCACGAGGATGCTTCGGTCAAACCCGAGTGTACGCCGGAAGAGCGAGACTATCTGATCAATTTCATCAACGACTATCTTGCGCAACCAATCCAGAAAGAGGACGTCGTCTGGGCCTACTCGGGTGTGCGTCCGCTTTATGATGACGGGGCAAGCTCGGCGTCGGCGGCGACGCGCGACTATGTGCTAAAGCTTGATACGTCACGCGGTGCGCCTTCGTTGAACGTGTTCGGCGGCAAGATCACGACATATCGCTGCCTTGCCGAAAGCGCGATGGAAGAAATCGCCAAGGTGCTGCCCGTCACGGACAAGCCCTGGACCGCGGGCGTAGCTTTGCCCGGCGGCGATTTCGCGGTTGACGGTGTGGATGCACTGGTGGCGGAGGCCAAATCGGACTTTCCCTTCCTGACCGACCGCTGGGCCTTGCGTCTGGTGCGGGCCTACGGGACCGAGGTCGCGGATGTGCTTGCGGGGGCCAAAGACATCAACGCGCTTGGCCAGGACTTTGGCGCTGATCTGTATCAGGTCGAGGTGCAGTGGTTGATGGACAAGGAATATGCACGCAGTGCGGAGGATGTGGTCTGGCGGCGCAGCAAGCTGGGTCTTCGGATGAGCGCAGAGCAGATCAATGCCGTCGATGAATGGATGGAATATCGGCTGTCGCAGCAATTTAGCGCAGCGGCCGGGTAAGGGGACGACGAAGATGACGTTAGAACTTAGAGGGGTCTCAAAATCGGTAGAGGGTGTTGTGCACATCCATCCGACTGATTTGACACTACAAAAAGGCACGATGAACGTGCTGCTGGGGCCGACGTCGTCCGGCAAGACATCGTTAATGCGGCTGATGGCTGGCCTTGATGTTCCAACCGAAGGCACCGTGCATTGGAACGGCAGTGACGTCACGGGTATGCGCGTGCAGGACCGCAAGGTCGCCATGGTGTACCAACAGTTCATCAACTACCCGTCGATGACTGTTTACGACAATATCGCGTCTCCTTTGCGGTTGATGGGCAAATCGGCTTCGGAAATTGACACGGCGGTAAAGAAATCCGCGGATTTGATGCAGTTGACGCCCATGCTAGACCGCAAGCCGCTGGAGTTGTCGGGCGGTCAGCAACAGCGGTGTGCGTTGGCGCGGGCGTTGGTCAAAGACGCGGGGCTGGTGTTGCTGGATGAGCCGCTTGCGAACCTCGATTACAAACTGCGCGAGGAATTGCGTGTCGAGATCCCCAAGATATTCGAAGAGGCAGGATCGATCTTTGTCTATGCCACAACCGAGCCTGAGGAGGCCCTATTGCTGG
Organism: Sulfitobacter aquimarinus; assembly: GCF_040149565.1. Lineage (NCBI taxonomy): Bacteria > Pseudomonadati > Pseudomonadota > Alphaproteobacteria > Rhodobacterales > Roseobacteraceae > Sulfitobacter > Sulfitobacter aquimarinus. The sequence goes on along the minus strand of NZ_JBEFLO010000004.1, from coordinate 184,878 downwards.
GCGGGAACACCGCCGCTCTTTGGGAAGGGCGTGTGCGGCAGTTCGATCTGACGCCAACGGTCTACCGCCGCCCTATCGATGCAACAACGGCGCGGGTGTTCAGCGATCCGCCGATGAACTTTTTGAACATCAGCAAAACAGGCGCCGAGATTACGCTGGCGGGCGGGCAGACCTCTGCCGCGACAGGTGCAATGGCCGGCTTGGCCGACGGGCGCTACATCGCGGGCTTCCGCCCCAACCACGTTGAGATTTCGGCGCAGAGCGCAGATGCAATGGCGTTCGATACCAAGCTCGTCGTGATCGAGCTGACGGGGTCAGAGACCTTTGTGCATCTGGACTATGATGGCGAGAAATGGGTGGGTTTGATCCACGGGGTGCACGACTTGCCTTTGGGGGCGGCCTTGCCTGTTTATATCGACCCGAGCCATGTCTACATTTTTAACGAAAATGGCGACCTTGTCGCACCCGCGTCTTACGCGATCGCAGCATAGGGAACGAAGGCATGGCAAAAATTACGCTCGATAATCTGGCGCATTCTTACTCCCCCAACCCCAAGGGCGAAGACGATTTTGCGTTGAAAGAGCTGAACCACGATTGGACCGATGGCGAAGCCTATGCTTTGCTGGGGTCGTCGGGCTGCGGGAAATCCACGCTGCTCAACATCATCTCGGGTCTGCTGCATCCCTCGCAGGGGCGCATCCTGTTTGATGGGCAGGACGTGACACACGCGTCGACGGCGGACCGCAATATTGCGCAGGTTTTCCAGTTTCCGGTGGTCTACGACACGATGACTGTCCGCGACAACCTTGCGTTCCCGCTCAAAAATCGTGGTGCGGACCCCAAGTATATCGCCGAACGCGTTCAGCAAATCGGGCAAATGATCGGTATGGAAGCCGTGCTGGACAACCGTGCGCGCGGTCTGACCGCGGATGCCAAGCAAAAGATCAGCTTGGGCAGGGGCATGGTGCGCGAAGACGTGAATGCCTTGCTGTTTGACGAGCCGCTGACCGTGATCGACCCGCATATGAAGTGGGAGCTGCGCACGCAGCTGAAATCACTGCACCATGAATTTGGGCATACGATGATTTATGTGACCCACGATCAGACCGAGGCGCTGACCTTTGCGGATAAGGTGGTCGTCATGTATGACGGTCGCGTTGTGCAAATCGGCACACCGCAAGAGCTGTTCGAGCGGCCCGAGCATACGTTTGTCGGCTACTTCATCGGATCGCCCGGTATGAATGTCATTCCCGCCGAAGTGGCAGGCAGTGTGGCAAATGTTCAGGGCACATCGGTGACGCTGAACCGTGGCTACAAAGACCTCGGCGGCAAAGTCGAGATCGGCGTGCGCCCCGAATTTGTCACGCTGACCAAAGGCGAAGGCCTGCCGGTGACTGTTCGGCGTGTCGAGGATGTCGGCCGCCACAAGATTGTGCGCGCCGATCTGTTTGGAAAAGAAATCAATATATTAGCTGGTGAAGATGTGGAAATATCACCTGACATGGATCGCGTGACCTTCGATCCCGAGCATGTGAACGTCTATGTCGACGACTGGCGCAAAGAAGGGGAGGCAGCCTGATGGAAAAGACAGTCAACCAAAAGGCATGGTTCTTGATCCTGCCTGTGCTGCTGCTTGTTGCGTTCTCTGCGGTGATCCCGTTGATGACGGTTGTGAACTACTCGGTTCAGGACACATTCGGGCAAAACCAGTTCTTCTGGGCGGGCCTAGAGTGGTTCGAGGAAATGTTGCGCTCTGAACGGATGTGGGACGCGCTTGGCCGTCAGCTGATGTTCTCGGCGATTATTTTGTCGATTCAGGTGCCTCTTGGTGTTTTCATTGCCTTGAACATGCCCAAAAGCGGGTTCTGGTCCAGCTTCTGTCTGGTCATGATGTCGCTTCCATTGCTGATCCCGTGGAATGTGGTGGGCACGATCTGGCAGATCTTTGGCCGCGTTGACATTGGCCTGCTGGGATACACACTGGATGCACTGGGTATCTCGTATAACTACACGCAGAACACCTTTGCCGCTTGGGCGACGATCATTGTGATGGACGTGTGGCACTGGACGTCGCTGGTTGCGCTGCTGGCTTTTGCAGGTCTCAAGTCGATCCCCGACGCCTATTATCAGGCTGCCAAGATCGATCAGGCGTCCCGTTGGGCCATCTTCCGCTATATCGAACTGCCCAAGATGATGGGCGTTTTGATGATCGCGATCCTGCTGCGCTTTATGGACAGCTTTATGATCTACACAGAGCCGTTTGTGGTCACTGGCGGTGGCCCCGGCAATGCGACGACCTTGCTGTCGATCGACCTTGTGAAGATGGCATTGGGGCAGTTCGACCTTGGACCGGCTGCGGCTTTCTCGATCATGTATTATCTCGTAATCCTGCTCATCTCATATGTGTTCTACACGGTGATGACCAATCTCGATAAGAAGGGCGGCTGAGCCATGAGTGACGCAACCGCAACATCAATCTCCACGCCCGCCGTGGCGAACGGCCGTGGCAAACGGTTCAAGCTGAAGGGTTCCGTCATCGTGATGACGCTGTACCTGTTGTTCCTGATGCTGCCGATCTACTGGCTGCTCAACATGAGCCTCAAGACCAATACCGAGGTCCTGAACGAGTTCACCCTGTGGCCGCGCAACCTGACCTTTGATAACTACATCAAAATCCTGACGGATCCGTCGTGGTACACGGGGTACATCAACTCGATCATCTATGTGGTGATGAACACGGTGATCAGTCTGGCGGTTGCACTGCCTGCCGCCTATGCGTTCAGCCGCTATCACTTTATGGGCGACAAGCACCTGTTTTTCTGGCTGCTGACCAACCGGATGGCGCCGCCTGCGGTATTTGCGCTGCCGTTCTTCCAGCTTTATTCATCCGTTGGGCTGTTCGATACGCACATCGCTGTTGCTTTGGCGCACTGTTTGTTCAACGTGCCTCTTGCTGTATGGATCCTCGAAGGGTTCATGCGCGGCGTGCCCAAGGAAATCGACGAGACGGCCTATATCGACGGGTACAGCTTTGGCAGGTTCTTTGTGAAAATCTTCACGCCGCTGATTGCCTCGGGTATCGGGGTTGCCGCCTTCTTCTGCTTTATGTTCTCATGGGTCGAGCTGCTGCTGAGCCGCACGCTGACCTCTGTCGATGCAAAGCCGATTTCGGCGATCATGACCCGAACCCAAGGCGCTGCAGGGATCGATTGGGGTGTTCTGGCTGCCGCTGGCGTGCTGACGATCATTCCAGGGGCGTTAGTGATCTATTTTGTGAGAAACTATATTGCCAAAGGCTTTGCCTTGGGGAGGGTGTGATCATGACAACAGCGCCGTATTTCACGTTTAGAAACTCTGATCTGAGGGGGGACACAATTGATGGAGACGTGATCGTCTCGATGGAGGGTGTGGCCTGGTGTCTTAATGAAGCCTCGTCAACCAAAGGCAGATCCGTTTTGCAGATCCAATACACCCATGGGGCCACCCTGACCTTGGTCGTGAGTTCAACGATAGCAAACGGCCGCACGGTCTCGGACCGTTTTCGCGATGCTCTGGAGGCTTTTAGAAATGCTTGATTGGATGGCCTGGACAACGCCCACGGCACTGTTTTTCATTATCATCGCCTGCACACTCGTCGTGTTCACTGTGCTTGCGATCAAGTTTCCGGAAGCGCCCCGCATGGGGATCTTCAGGACAGAGACGACACGAGGAGATCGTCTTTTTATCACACTACTCGGCTCTGCCTTTATTAATCTGGCATGGCTGGGGGTGGTCGGTGCAAACCAACCTTATGCACTGATTGTCTGCCTTTTCTACGCAATAGCGGTTTTCCGCTGGGGGTAGAAAAGGAACGGCGCGTCTGAATGAACGGTTCCGACACGCCCATCAACAAACGAAGTTTCCACAGGGAGGAAAAGAATGACTATTTCGTTGAAATCAAGCTCGGCCATTGTGCTGGCGCTTGGGGTACTGGGGTCTCCGGTATTTGCTGACATGGATGCTGCAAAAGCATTCCTGGACAGCGAAATCGGTAGCGTCTCGACGCTATCGCGCGCCGATCAAGAAGCCGAGATGAAGTTCTTTGTAGATGCAGCGGCACCTTATCAAGGGATGGAAATCAAGGTTGTTTCCGAAACCATCGCAACGCACGAATACGAAGCCAATGTTCTGGCGCCGGCCTTTGAGGCCATTACAGGCATCAAGGTCACGCACGACCTGATCGGCGAGGGCGATGTTGTTGAAAAACTGCAAACGCAGATGCAGTCGGGCGAAAATATCTATGACGCTTATGTCAACGACTCCGATCTGATCGGGACGCACTGGCGTTATCAGCAAGTGCGCAACCTGACGGACTGGATGGCAGGCGAAGGCGCTGGCGTAACCCTGCCGACACTGGACATCGAAGACTTCATCGGCACGTCTTTCACCACGGGTCCGGATGGCAAACTGTACCAACTGCCCACGCAGCAGTTCGCGAACCTCTATTGGTTCCGCTATGATTGGTTCAACGACGAACAGAACAAGGCCGACTTCAAAGAGAAGTTCGGCTATGATCTCGGCGTTCCTGTGAACTGGTCCGCCTACGAAGACATCGCGGAATTCTTCACCGGCCGCGACTTGTCGCGCATGGGCGTTGACGGCGATGTATTCGGCAACATGGACTACGGTAAGAAAGACCCGTCTTTGGGTTGGCGCTATACCGACGCGTGGATGTCCATGGCTGGCATGGGCGACGTGGGTGAGCCGAACGGCCTGCCCGTTGATGAATGGGGTATCCGTGTAAACGAAAACTCCCAACCCACCGGGTCCTGTGTCTCTCGCGGTGGTGCGACTAACGCTCCTGCGGCCGTTTACGCGGTGACCAAAGCAATCGAATGGCTCGACAAATACTCGCCGCCTGCGGCTGCTGGTATGACCTTCGGTGAAGCGGGTCCAATCCCTGCGCAAGGCAATGTTGCGCAGCAGATGTTCTGGTACACTGCCTTTACCGCAGCGACAGTTCTGCCTGATCTGCCCGTGATGAACGAGGACGGTACACCGAAATGGCGTATGGCTCCTTCGCCGCACGGTGCCTATTGGAAAGAAGGCCAGAAGGTTGGTTATCAGGATGCAGGTTCCTGGACGTTGATGGAATCCACACCCGTTGACCGTGCACAGGCCGCGTGGCTTTATGCGCAGTTCGTTGTGTCCAAAACGGTTGACCTGAAGAAGTCCGACGTTGGTCTGACATTCATTCGTGAATCAACCATCGCGTCCGAGCACTTCACCGAACGTGCGCCTCGTCTTGGTGGTCTGGTAGAATTCTACCGTTCGCCTGCGCGCGTCCAGTGGTCGCCAACAGGCACAAACGTTCCCGATTATCCGAAGCTGGCACAGCTGTGGTGGCAGAACATCGGCGACGCAATGTCGGGTGCGAAGACTCCTCAAGAAGCGCTTGATGCACTTTGTGCCGATCAGGAAAAAGTACTGTCGCGTCTTGAGCGTGCGGGTGTTCAGGGTGACCTGGGTCCAAAGCTCAACGAAGAGATGGGTGCAGAGCACTGGTTCGCACAAGAAGGCGCACCATACGCCAAGCTTGAGAACGAAGATGAAGAGCCAAAGACGATCGCTTATGACGAGCTGATCAAGTCCTGGCAGTAAGGGTACCTCCCTGAGTGTGGGGCGCGTCATGCGCCCCACATTTACAAGCCAAATTTTCTGACCGACTGCCATCGACCGACGATTCAAACGGGGTGGCTTGTCACTGCTTCCATTTAGCGGCCAAACGGGATTTGAGATGAAATACGTACTCGCGATTGATCAAGGCACAACCTCAACCCGGGCGATCGTCTTTGACGAAAGCCTGCGCGTCATTGCCCAGGCGCAGGAAGAGTTCAGCCAGATTTTTCCAAAATCGGGTTGGGTCGAACATGACCCCGGCGATCTTTGGGGAACGACGGCGGGCACCTGCCGCCAAGTGATCGAGCGGGCCAATATTGACGCAAAAGACGTCGTGTCCATCGGGATCACCAACCAGCGCGAAACCACCATCGTCTGGGACAAGACCACCGGAGAGCCGATCTATAACGCCATTGTCTGGCAAGACCGCCGCACCGCTGATTTCTGTCAAAAGCTGCGAGACGCGGGCCACGCCGACATGTTTGCGGACCGGACCGGTTTGCTGGTTGATCCGTATTTCTCTGCGACAAAGCTAAAGTGGATCCTCGACAACACCGAGGGGGCGCGTGCGAAGGCGCAGAATGGTGATTTGTTGTTCGGAACCGTAGACACCTACCTGATCTGGAAGCTGACGGGCGGCAAGACACATGCCACAGACGCGACCAATGCGGCGCGGACCATGCTGTATGACATCCGCAAAGGACGGTGGAGCCAGACGATCTGCGAGTTGTTCGACATCCCGATGGCGATGCTGCCTGATGTCAAGGACAGCGCCGACACATTCGGAGACTGCCGTGCCGATCTGTTCGGGCGACCGATCCCGATCTGTGGCGTCGCAGGCGATCAGCAGGCGGCCACCATAGGGCAGGCTTGTTTTGCGCCGGGCATGTTGAAATCCACCTATGGCACGGGGTGCTTTGCATTGCTGAACACGGGCGACACGCCTGTTAAATCGCAAAACCGTTTGTTGACGACCATTGCATACCAGCTCGACGGTAAGCCGACTTATGCGCTTGAAGGGTCGATCTTTGTCGCGGGGGCCGTTGTGCAATGGCTGCGCGATGGTCTAAAGATGATCCGCGATGCGTCCGAGACGCAGCCGCTGGCCGAGAAGGCGGATGAAACGCAATCGGTGGTGTTGGTGCCCGCCTTTACGGGGCTTGGCGCACCCTATTGGAATCCGGAATGTCGCGGCGCTATCTTTGGTCTGACACGTAACTCAGGACCGAACGAGCTGGCGAAGGCGGCGTTGGAAAGCGTCGGCTACCAAACCCGCGATCTATTGGATGCGATGCACGCCGACTGGAACACCTCTGGCGCCAGCTCCGGGACCAGCAGCGTTTTGCGCGTTGATGGCGGGATGAGCGCATCTGATTGGGCCATGCAGTTTCTGGCCGATATTATCGACGCGCCCGTGGACCGTCCGCATGTTCTTGAGACAACCGCGCTTGGCGTTGCGTGGCTGGCGGGAATGAAGGCGGGCATCATGCCTGAACAGGACGCGTTTCAGAAGCAATGGGAGCTTGAGCGCCAGTTCAAGCCGCAAATGTCCGAAGACATGCGCGCGCAGAAATATGGCAATTGGCAGCGGGCTGTGAAGTCTACGTTGGCGTATTGACCAGATGTCGCCCATCCCCCCGTTTTCGTTTTCATGCAGGACCAGTGTCCATTTCGGGTCTGGCACCCATCAAAAGCTGGTTGATCTCCTAACGTCAGCTCAGGGGGGAATCGTGCTTCTCAGGGGCAAGTCCAGCGCGACCTCTGCACCGGTTCGCCAGCTTTTGGAGGATCACGGCCACCCTTTCGTGACGGTCATATGCCCGGGCGAGCCGAGCATTTCTTCGGTGAATGAAGCGTGGCAATCCGTTCGGGAGACTGACGTTGGCGTGGTCATCGCCTGTGGCGGTGGTTCGGTCATTGATACGGGCAAAGCGCTGCGCGTTGCCTTGCAAAAGGGTGCGCCTTTGTCGGATGACGACTTCGCACTGGGCCACGACAAGCTGACGGGCGCCACGTTGATCGCTTTGCCGACGACCGCAGGCACAGGGGCAGAAGTCACTGCCAATGCGGTTCTTGGCACGGTGGACGGCACCTCAAAGATCAGCCTGCGCGGGCAGGGGGTTCAGCCATCGGTGGCCATCGTCGATCCCGATCTGCTGCGCTCGGCCCCTGCGTCTATCGTTTTGGGATCAGGCCTCGACGCGGTAGTGCAAAACATCGAGGCTTATACCTCGTCTTACGCCACACCGCTTACGCGTGCCCTGTCAGGGCCTGCGATCTCGGCGACGTTAACGGCGCTGCGCGATGTGATCGAGACGGACCAGAGCGACGCATGGGAGGCGCTGGCGCTGGGAAGTGTGACAAGCGGCATCGCGCTGGCCAACGGCGGGTTGGGTGCTGCACATGGCATCGCATCTGTCGTTGGCGGAGTGTTCCCTGCACCCCATGGCGCGTTGTGCGGGCGCTTGTTGGTGCCCGTCTTGCAGGCCAACATGGCGGCGGCAGGGTCGAACGCCCAAGTGCAGACGGACACCTTGATGTGCCAGAAAATCATCGCAGAAACCTTTCCGCCAGCCGAAACAGGGGACCCGTATTCGGGGTTCGAGGCATGGTTGACCAAACACAATCTGCCGCGCCTTGCGGATTGGGGCGTCACGGCCGATCATATTGACGGGTTGGCGCAGGCATCCTCGACGGCATCGTCATCATTGAAGAACCCAGTCAAACTAGGCACCTCAGAGTTGGCGCGCATCCTCTGGGCTGCGCTTTAGGGGGGGTATCTGACGATCCGTTATATTTGCCGATGCCTTTGCTTGGTGGTTTGCAGATACAAGGAGATGGCGGTTACGGGTTGGATATGCTGCGGGGCAAGCGTGACGGGGTCGCTTAGATGCTATTTAGGGGCCAACGTTTTGACACGTTTGGGGATCAGCACCCAATCATACGGTACATCGATAGCGGCGTTCTTTGCACAGTCAATCTATCAGGTGATCGAGCGGTGCGCCTGGGCAGCCAATCGGGTTAGGCGGCACGTGCTAAACAATGAAACCCGCCAAACCCTGCTACGAAAGTCCGGCTCTCTCCGCTTTGGACCTGTCGAACCAGTATGGATAAACTCTAAAACGCGTGCGCAAATCGCACGTTGGCTGCCTCTGCGGAGGGTCTGTAACTGAAATGCAAAAGCGGCCATTCAAGCCGTGGCAACCAGGCGCCCCGTGCTGCGCCAGCCATCAGGGTCAGCTATGCGAGACTTTGCTGCCGTCCATCCGATCTATTTGAACGTCTACTATTGGATGCTGCGGCAAACGCGCTGGTTCTCTGCAGGCGGTTCACAGAACCTGCATGAGGTCCAGCATGCCGAGGCTATTTTCGAAGCCTGAAGCCAGACAAAATAACAGTGCGCTCAGCTGCGGTGTGCGGATGAACGGCTTTAGGGTCGCCGCAGCATAATCAACATGATTGTATGGGGCGGGTGTCTCGGCAATGTCACGCAAACCCGTGTAGAAGCTCGAAACTAATAGTGGTTTGACACCCGAATTCCTCAATACCTGCTAGCCTTTGCGCTGTCCTCGAACTTCGTCGACGCTGACGGTGTTTTCGATGGGGGCGCCCTGAAAACCGACAATTTCCTGTTGGCGGAAGCCGAATAGGATCGCGATGTCGAATAGCCCTTCGATGGTGTGTTCAAACCGGAGCCATTGGACCGTTCGGCCCTATATCAATGGCCACAATTTGTATCGCACAGGCGGGCGCGATGCTGTGGGTGCTACTCGCGCATACGTAAGTAGCTATCGTTATTGGGGTTTCCAGACTAATGTCGCCGCCTTCAATCAGGAGGGACTGCTACCGCGTTGCACGAAAAGAACCGTTAACTTGCTTGAATATAAGGTATTGCCGTCGGCGGGGGATGGGGGCCATGAACCCTCAATTAACAAAATAATTATACTCGCACTTTAACCATTCGCTAATGCCGAAGGTAATCTTGATGGTGTGATACTTATTATAAGCCTCACCGCTGGTGTCACGTCAGAAGGCATTGACGCGCTGATCTAGAACCTGACCTGCTCTGACGCGCCAGCCGCAATCTGGCGCTGAACGTCACCAATGGGACGGTTATTTATCTGAATTTTACGGCTCTATCCTTCGGGACCAATCCGTTTAAGGGGTTTGACGTACGTATATACATCACCCCCGCCTTGGTCGAATTAGTTGGGAACGGTGATCTGGCACTGGTGGCAGGGAAACCGAACGGCGATCTGAATACCTTTGAAAGTACCCTCGTGTCTGGCACTGTTTTACCGCCACGATCACCCCCGCAAACCATGCGCCTATGGCAACCGGGCGTCTCGCGACAGTCGCCGGAATCGGAGATGAAACCTTTGATGTTTATCTATCGACACTGCCGTTGAATGACGCCGATGATGTAGATGTGTCCATCGTGGCGACAATACAGGCATCCAAGGGTCGAATTGACCGTGCGGCGGCGGTCGGGGGACGGTGGTTTCGTCATGCTCATCGACTGCTCAGATCGTCGGGGCGGCTGCCGCCCTTGAGGCGTAATTGCAAGATACTGGCGCAGCGGATTGCAAAGGCACGCAGGACGCCTTTGGTACTGGCGCGGCGACGTTGACTGGCAGTGATGGGGTTGACCAAACTACATTTGGCACGATCAACATTGATCTCGTCTATGTGGTGGATGCACGGACTGGCGATGCCGCACGCATCGTACTGACGGGTGGCGGTGGTGCTGACACGCTCACCGGAGGAGGGGGCGCGATACATTCGTTTTCAATGCCTCGCTAGAAGCTGGAAACATTGCCCAGCCTGCCTCAAGATGATCCGCTGGCCGTTGCCAACCTTGGGTCCCATATCCGCGTCAGGGTCGTTCACTCCGCTGGCGCCAATACGGGCCGCGCCACCCCGCGAGACTTCCGTTTTTCGCCCAGCATCAACATTGCCGGTGTCACCACCAGCGTGAGAATGGTTGCGATGACCAGTCCACCTGCGATTGCCGATGACAGCTCTGTCCACCACTGGGTTGACGGAGCGCCATAGACGATCTCTCGGGTGAAAAAGTTCAGGTTCACGCCGATCACCATCGGCATAAGGCCAAGGGCGGTTGTGACGGATGTCAGGATCACAGGCCGAAGACGTTGAGCACCCGTGCGCAATGCTGCTTCCAACGGGGATTGCCCCGCTTTTTTGAGATCGTTGTAGGTGTCGATCAGGACGATGTTGTTGTTCACCACAATTCCCGCCAATGCGATGACCCCGATGCCACCCATCACAACGCCGAAGGGCCGGCCTGTGATGATGAGCCCGAGCAATACGCCTGCAATGGAAAAAACGATGGCCGACATGACGACAACGGCTTGGTAGAAGTTGTTGAACTGCAAAACCAGAATGACGAACATCAGGAAAATCGCCGTGATGAAGGCCCCGACAAGGAAGATCATGCTTTCGGCCTGATCCTCGGCCTCGCCCGCAAAGCTGAAGTCCACACCCTCAGGCAAATCGGCGTCGTTCAGCGCGTCTGTCAGGGCCGTCACCTGATCGCTGACCAACAGTCCGGGGGCGACGTTGGCCTCGATTGTGGCGACCCGTTTTTCATCAATGCGACGGATGACGCCCGTGCGTTCGGAAGGTTCAAACGTCACAAAGTTCGAGATAGGAACCAGCCCCGATGACGTTGGCACCCGTAGTCCGCCAAGCTCGGCCAAGGTGCGCTCTTCGCGGGGGAAACGGACGCGAATGTCCAATGACCCGTCCACATCATCGGGGCGATAGTCGGCCACCGTGATGCCTTGGGTCAGCAGTTGCACAGCTTGTCCAAGAAGGCTCACATCGGCGCCGAAACGCGCAGCTTCGGCGCGATTGACAAGGATCGAGACCTCAACACCCGGCACAGGGCGCGTGTCTGTCACATCCGTAAAGCCGCCGATCCCGTCCATGATATCGCGGACCTGTTGCACGGCCTCGTTCTGAACATCGGGATTGCGCGCGGTGATTTGCAGGTTCACCGGTTTGCCCGCCGTCGGGCCGCCGCTTTCGGTCTGGACCTGCACGTCGATCCCCGCGATGTCAGACACGCTTTTGCGGATATCCTCGCCGATCTGCGCGGCGGTGCGGCGGGTGTCCCACGGCGTAAGCTCCAGTTGCAGCGTGCCGATGGTTTCTTCGTCGCCTTGCCCCGCTGACATGACAGACCGCGCATAGATGCTGGCGATTTCGTCATAGGGCAGGATACGCTCTTCGACGGCGCGCACCAATGCGTCGCGTTCAAAGATCGAAAAGTTGTCACGGGCGCGGACCTGCACCTGCATGAAGTCCGGCTCGATCGAGGGGAAAAAGCTGACGCCTTTGCCGAACTGCCCATACGCGCTGAAACCGCCCAGCAGTAGGGCCACCGCCAAAAGCAGCGTGGCGGCAGGGCGTGTAATCGCCCATTCAAGCAGCCGCACATAGCCGCCCGTAAAGCCGCCCATCTCACGCGGATCACCGATTTCAGCGGCATGAAGCGCGGCCTTTGCTTTGGCCGATTGGGGGGGGCGTTTGCCGATCAGCCCGCCCATCACGGGGATAAAGATCAACGCCATGAACAAAGACGCCGAGAGCGTCAGGATCACCGTGATGGGAAGGTATTTCATGAACTCGCCCACCATGCCGGTCCAGAACAACAGTGGAAAGAACACCGAAAGGGTTGTGGCGGTAGAGGCAATGATCGGCCACGCCATACGTTTGGCCGCCTCGGAATAGGCCTGTTTGGCGGGTTGGCCTTCTTGCAGTTTACGGTCCGCCAGCTCGGTCGTGACGATGGCCCCGTCGACCAGCATCCCGACCACAAGGATCAGCGCAAACAGAACAATGATATTCATCGAGAAATCCATCGCCCAAAGGGCAACCACACCCGCCAGAAACGCCCCCGGAATAGAAAGCCCCACCAGCAGCGCAGACCGCGTGCCAAGGGCAAAGACGATCACGATCATCACAAGGATCACGGCGGCGATGACATTGGCTTCAAGGTCCGAGAGCATGTCTTTGACCTGCACGGACTGGTCTTGAAGATAGGTGACCTCAACGCTGTCGGGCCAATCGACGCTGAGGGTGTCGACCAGTGCTTTTACATCCGCAACCGTGTCGATGATGTTGGCGCCGGATCGTTTTGTGATCTCCAACGCCAAGGCGGGCTGCCCGTTGATGCGGGCAAAGGATGTGGGGTCTTCGAATGTGCGCCGGATTATGGCCACATCGCCAAAGGTCACAACAGCATCGCCGCGCACCTTGACGGGCATTGCCATCACGTCCTCAAGGTCTTCGATCAGGCCCGGAACCTTCAGGACAATCCGTCCGGCCCCCGTTTCAATCGCGCCCGCGGCGATCAGGCGGTTGTTGCGCTGGATTTGCCCGATGAGTTCATCAAAAGACAGGTTGTAGGTCTCAAACACTGTGGGGTCGATCAATACCTCGAGGAACTCGAACCGCTGCCCGCCGATGTCGACCTCCAACACACCGCTTAGGCCCTCGATCTCTTCCTGCATTTCGTTGGCAAGATCGTTCAAGGTCCGCTCCGGCACGGGGCCGGACAGGATTGCGGTGATGATCGGGAAAAGGGCTGTGTTGATTTCAGTGATGGTGATGTCGTTGGCGTCATCGGGCAGATCACTTTGCGCACGATCGGCGGCGTCGCGCACCTTGTCCAGCGCCTCTTGATTGTCACCGCCCGGGGTAAATTCAAGCTGGATGGACGCAAAGCCTTCGGTCGCATCAGAGTTCATCGACTCCAAGCCGGCGATGGACCCGAACTCGGTCTCCATCGGCTCCAACAACAGACGCTCCGCATCTGTCGGGCTGATCCCGTCAAGGCCCGTGGAGACGTAGAACAGCGGCAGCGGAATTTCCGGGTTCGCCTCTTTCGGGATCGAGACATAGGCATAGGCCCCCACGGACAGGATCATGACCAAAGCCATGACAACAACGCGCGACCGCGAGAATGCGAAATCAATGATGGCGTTCACTGGTTCTGCTCCTCCGTCATCGGCGCGACTGTCTCTGCTTCATTCACAAAGCCTTGGCCAACGGTGATGATGTCGACGCTTTCTGGCAGGCCCGTGACCCAAATCCCGTCGATCTGCGCTTTGACGACCTCGATTTCGTAGAACTCGACCACGTTGTCCGCGTTGACGGTCTTGATACCCAATGCCCCTTGGGCATCCAGCGAAACGATAGAGGGGGACACGAAATGGGCGGTAACTTCGCCCGTGGGAATGATCACTTCGGCAGAGATTCCCGCAGGAATGGCACCGTCTTCGTTCTCGACTTCGATCTCTGCCAGAAAGGTGCGGGTTTCCGAGGCAGCCGATGTGCCCATAAATGTCACGACGCCTGCGCGCTCTTCGCCCGTGATGAAACGCACCGTTGCAGTTTGCCCGACCGACAGGCGGGTCAGGGATTGCTGTGGCACCTGAATGGCAACCGTCAGTGGCGTAATGTCCACCAGACGACCGACCTCGGTGCCCGCTGACACGAACTCTCCCTCATCAAGGTTCAACGTCTCAATTCTGCCGTCGAACGTGGCTGTGATTGTCAGGGCTTCCGCGGCTTGCTCCGCGGCGGTGACCTGTGCCTGCGCCGATGCCAAGGCAGCCCGCGCCTGAACAACACGGTCCGTTGTGGCCACGCCGCGTTCAAGCAGTTGTTCCGCGTTGTCAAATTCACGTTGTGCCTGCGCCAGCGCCTCGGCTGCGCGGTTCGCGTCGGCCTTGTTGTTCGTGGGATCAAAGCGGGCAATGATATCGCCCGCCGATACATCGAGACCTTTGCGCACCAACACCTCGGCAATATTGCCAGAGGTTTCTGCCCGCATGGTGGTGTCCCGATCGGGCAGGGCTTGCCCCTCAGCCTGATAAAACTGGGTTACGGTTTCGGCGACGGAGGTGGCGACCGCGACGGCAACGGGCTTTGGCTCTTCGCGTTTGATGACGGGATCTGTTTCTTTTGACGGGATGATAAACCCGCTGCCCATCCAGCCGACGATCAGCACCACCAAAAGTGCCGCGACCCAAGTCGATCGCGATGCCCCCTTGTCGGATGTAAAGGTCAAACGCTGAGGTTCAGCTTTCGTTGTATCAGGCGCCTCAGTCGCGGGGGATTTTTCGACGCTGTCTTTTGCTGGGTCAGCCGCTTTGGCGATCTCGGGTTTGCTGGTCATCGTTCCGATCCTTTGATGCAGGGTTGTCTGCGTGTGTCATGAGGTGCTCAACCGCGCCAGCGTTATTCGGCAGCCCTTGGATCAGCAGTGACCCCAACAGTGTGGCAACAAGAAAGCGGGCTGACAACGCCCCTGTTTTATAAGCAAGACGTGCCGAAACACCTGCTTCATTCGAACTGGAAAATTTCACTGCAGGCGCGCGCGATAGGGATGTCGGCGTGATCCAACGCCAATAGCGGGTCCGGAATTTCATGTTGGCGCCTCCTTGTTGTAATGTCCGCTTATTCTGCGCTTGTTCAGTCAATGGGCAGCGATTTGCATCGCAGGCCGCGTGGCTAAGAGGCAAATTGAGGCTTCAATCGAGCGTGACAAGGTCAAACCAGAGATTATCCACAAATTCGGACGCACGATCACCACGCTGGACATAGTGGCCATCCTCGATTGTGGTGACGGTCGCATTGGCCATTTCTGCCGCCATACGTTGCCGACGCGGCACAACTATATTGTCGTGGCGCGCAATTTTCATCCAGACTTTAACTTTTTGGTCAGCCAACTCGCGATATTCATTTGTCAGATGGTCTTGGCAGTCAGGAGCAACACCGTCACCGGCAACCAGTCGTGGTTTTTCAGTCGATTAAGGCTGGTTGGCATATGCGTTAAACCAGTGACGCATCCTGCCTCGGATACGAATATGCCGCCAAAGAGACCATCAGCATCGTCATTTGTGCCTATGAACATCGGGGCAATCAACGGAAGGTGCGGCTTGGGTCTGGTGGCTTTAGAATAATTAGTTCAGCAGCATACCCACGGTTGTTTTATCTTTTTGGGCCGCGTTCTTGAACGATTGGTAAATGGCCGGCATTGCCTGCCAACTGGTCGTAGTTCACGACTCCGACCAATGGGTCTGCTCCCTTAGCGGCATGACCGCCGAGGCGTGTAGCCCGTAAGAAATGAGGCCCCACCTAAATCATGTTGGCTGATACCGGATGCTGCGGATTGCGCTACGCTAACTTTAAAAAAGGTGCTGTTGTAAGCGTCCTCGCCGAACGCGATGGATGGGCCGACGGCGAAGAAAACCCGCTTGCTAAAGGCATCAAATGCACCGTTGTACATAACCTCCGTTTCACCATAGAGGCCATCATGACAGCCATCCACACATTGTGGCAGCTCGAGCCTCGTTGAGAAACGCTGTGTCTCATATTCCAAAAAACCGCCCGATTTGGTTGTGCCGTCAATGTCACCAAGACCCACCAAGTCGGTGCTGTCGCCGCCGTCTACAACAAGTGGACTGTCGTCAGGGTTTTCATCGCGGCCAAAATGAGAGGCCTCGACAACGCCAGTGACCAGCCCCCCATTGGTTCAGCTAATTTGGGTCAGCTCTGTTCAGGTTTTGGTCTTCGTGTGACCGAGTAGCATATTCGACCGGCGTCAGGCCAGCGAGGCTGGTGTATGGTCGGTGGTGGTTGACACCGGTACGCCATGCAGCGATCAACTGGCGGACATGACGTAGGCTGTCGAACAGATGCCCGTTCAGACATCCATCCCGTATCCTTCCGTTGAAGCTTTGCGCAAACCCGTTTTGCATAAGCTTCGCCGGTGCGATGTAGTGCCAGTCAACCGCGCGGTCTTCTTGCCATTTCAGGATCGAAGTGGAAGTCAGTTCGGTTCCATTGTCGCATGACTACCATGCAGGGGTATCAACGCATCTCAGCAACGCGGTCCAGTTCACGCGCAACACGGTCACCAGACAGAGACGTATCGACCACAGCGGCCAGACATTCGCGGCTGATGCCGTCGCCCGGCAGGGTATTGCACAGCAATGCCCCGAAGGCGTTATCAATCACGTTCAGAATGCGGAACCGGCGACCGCAGAACAAGCTGTCAGACACAAAGTCGAGCGACCAGCGCTGGTTTGGTCCCTACGGAACCGCCATAGGTACTCTGGTCCCAACTGCGCGCTTGCGACGGCCCATTGCCCGGCAACACATGCAAGCCATGTGTGAGAGGGGCGTTTACGGACTGTTAACCCTTTTTCGCGGTACATCCGAAACAGCGTCTTCCAATTGAGCTGCCATCCTTCGCGTTTCAGCAAAATGTGCAGCCGACGATAGCCAACCCGCCGCCGCTCAGACGACAGATCCATCAACCGATCTCGCAGATCAGCATCCGCTGGACGCGTCGACGCACGCCGATAAACACGCGGATCGATCCCAGCCAAGGCGCACGCCCGCCTCTCATTGTATCGTTTCTCCGACATGGTCCAGCTCGCCGCTCTGCGTCGCGCACATGCGTCCATTGTCCTCGGACCAAGGGCGGAAATGGCCACATCCTCAAAGGTTTTTTTCCAACATCTCCGTGAGCGTTGAGACATCCATCATGTGCTCGGCCAGCAATTTCTTGAGTTTCGCATTCTCAACCTCAAGCGCCTTCAGCTTCTTCGCATCCGACACTTCCATACCGCCATACTTGGACCGCCATTTATAAAACGTCGCATCACTGACGCCGTGCTTGCGGCAAAGCTCTTTTGCACCAAACCCTGCCTGATACTCCTCCAACATCCCGATTATCCGCTCTTCGCTACAAACGGCTTATCTTCATCATCTGTCTTCTTGTTGGAGAACAGGCTTACATAAATCACCAGACTTTTCGGGGGAGCAGGTCACTGCCATAGTGCCGGCAAAGGGCAAGCTCTTGCCGAGCGTGCCTTGGTGGGTGGTTTTCATTTATAGAAGGGCTTGGCCGATTGTTGCACGCGCATTGATCTGGTGGTCAGGGGGGCATCTGAGTACATCGAGGCCATGGTCTTCATGGCAATAGCCGCCGCAGCCAATGCAGCGCATTTGCGTCGAACTGGATTGACGGCGCTACTCTGACTGCTTCGCTGACCGCGTAACCACGCTCGACACCCTGTGCCACAGCATCCTGTTTAAACTCGTCCATGAGCTGTTTTCCCTTATTCATGTCCGTCTTTGCCTGGTTCCTGAATTACCAAGCAAAGTGTCTACAAATGTTGGGGGCACCTCAAAGAGGGGCTGTTTGGGAGTTTCACTTCGTAGCGGGCTTAACGGTGGTGGATATCATCCTTCAGTTTCCTGATCCTCAATGCTGGCTTTGCCGTCCAATGCCGCATGCAAAGCCGCTGAGATCGTTTCTAGGTGGTCGCGCATGGCCACACGCGCAGCGTCGGGATGACCCAAGGCGATTGCATCGACGATGGCCATGTGCTCGCTGTGGCTCACTTGAATGGATGACGAACTGCGCACGCGTGCACGGATCGAGACCCAGTCAGCGTTCTTTCGAATTTGGTCGAGCAGCGCATAGGCTGTGAGCAACGGCGGGTTGCGCGCACATTGGGCGATCAAACGGTGGAGGGAGGCATCCCAAAGCTCGGTTGCCTGCGGGTCCTCGGCCTCAAACTGGCGCTGTGCCAGCTGGCGCAGACGCGCAACTTCGGCAGGCAACATACGCATTGCACACATCGCGGCCAACTCCGGCTCGATGCACAACCGTGCTTCCATAACTTCCAGAGCGTTGGTTTCTCCGGTAATTTTTGCGGCTAGATCGCCCATCGGACTATTTGGTTGCCCGATGAATGTTCCCTTGCCCTGGTGCCGCCAGACAAGGCCCTCCTCTTCGAGGCGGTCCAGCGCCGTGCGAATGTGCCGCCTGCTGACATTGAACCTTTCAGCCAAGGTACGCTCTGTCGGGAGCTTGCCATTTTGCGGCACTTCGCCCGAGCGGATAAGCTCCATTAACGAGACTTGTAACATAGCTTCACGGCCGGAAAGGTCTTTGACCATCGTCATTTCTATTCCTCGACGGCGCGCGATCTGCTGGCACGGCCCTGCTTGACGCGCAATGCTTGGGCCGCTGCAATACTGTTGTCAATCCCGCTGCGCGACGGGGTGCCCGAGAAGGCTGCCGCGGTGGGCAGGCCTTTGGCAAAATGCACATAGCGCTCCTGCGCTACGTCCCAAAGGCGGTCCAGCTCGGCGAGGGGATCGGCATCATCATCCGCGCGCAAATCAAGCCATGGATGTTCCTCTTTGCGGTGAATAACCAAAGCCGCAGCTTGGCGGCCGCGCTTGTCACCGCCTGCAGCTTCTCCCGCTTGCATTGCGCCAATCAAACGATCCGGAAACGGAAGGTCGCGGCCCGCGATGTAAGCCTTTGACGTTGCTTCCAACACCTGTAGTCCGGCCAGCATATTCCCGGCAACCGAATGATCATCAAGGATCAAATGACCCGCCCAATCGACGCAGTCTGCGCCCGTGTGAGCGGCGAAATCGCCAAAGCTGTCCATCATATGCGCTTGTCGGTGCGCTTCACCGGCGTCGCGTCCTACAAACTCTGTCATTAGCGGCGCGGCATGGCCGCCTTCTGCCAACCGCCTGCGGCCTTCTGTTCCCCAGACGGGGTTGCAGAAGGCCTGTGAGGCGACGGCAACCCGAGCACCCACATAGGGGACGATCGCGCCACAGGCAAAGAACTTACTGGCCACGATGAGGCCAATAGAGCCGTCTGTGTCACGCGCGATCAGCGACCATGTCATCGGCCTACCGCATAGGCTTGCATAAGGCGCGGCGTGGCGGCGGCGCGCATCATGCCTTCCGGCTCTCTCAATGCGGCGGTCAGGCGGCCGACGGTCCAAGGTTCTGCCACTGTGACGACATGGCCGCGTGCGCGCAAATCTGCGATGACCTCTTCGCCCACATTCGGCTCGATCATCATCTCGGCTGTCTTGACCTCCCGCGGGAAGAAGGAGCCCTGAAAGTGCATCGTGTGGAACAGGGGCGCATCCATGCAGGCTTGCAGCTCGTTTTCGAAATGCACAAACCGCAAGAACCAGATCAGCTGCCATTGGTCCTGTTGGTCGCCACCGGGCGTGCCAAAGACGACACGGGTGCCGTCTTTTTCGGCAAGGCTTGGGGTGAGTGTCGTGCGGGGGCGGCGTTTCGGCGCGAGGCTTGTTGGTAGGCCGTGTTCCAGCCAGAACATCTGGGCGCGGGAATTGAGCGGAAATCCAAGGCCCGGAATAACGGGATTGCTTTGCAGCCATCCGCCGGAAGGCGTGGCCGCGACCATGTTCCCCCAACGATCTATGATGTCGAGATGGACCGTATCCCCGCGTTTTTCCGTCAGGTGGGACATTGTCGGTTCCTGGTTTGCAACAGGGCCGATGTTGAAGTCACGGGCGGCGCGCTCGATGTATTTATCCGCCAAATGCTCGAATCCCGGCACGCGTCCAGGCCGCTGCTCATGCGAGGCCTCTTTGGAAATCAGCTTGCGGCGCTCATCGTTGTATGCGTCGCTCAGCAGGTATTCCATCGGGATGTCGCTGTGCGCGGGATCGCCGTAATAGGCTTCGCGGTCGGCATAGGCCAACTTCATCGCTTCGATAACGGTATGGGTAAACTCGGCGCCATTCGGGTCCATCGCGGCCAAATCAATACCCTTGAGGATTGCCAAGGCTTGCAAAAGGACGGGTCCCTGGCTCCATGCATGGGTCTTGTGAACAGTCCATCCGTGATAATCGTAGGTTAGTGTATCTTCGTATGTCGCTTCCCACTCGGCCATGTCGGACGGTGCAAGCACAGCACTATGCGCTTTGTCCGAAACATCCATGACTTTTGCCGTCTTGAGGTAGTCAAAGATAGCATCAGCGACAAAGCCTTCGCGCCACTCCTTACGCGCCGCATCAATCCGTGCCTCACGCGTGTCGCCCTTGGCATCCGCAAGACGGTCGTAGGTCGCAGCAAGGTCAGGGTTTTTGAACAGGGAATGGGGCAGGGGTGCGGTACTTTCCGGTGTCCAGACCTCGGCAGAGCTGGGCCAATGTTCTGCGAAATACTCCGCCAGTCCGGCGATGGTATTTGCCACGCGCGGCAAAATAGGGTGGCCATCGCGGGCATAGTCGATTGTCGGTTGCAGCACGTCGCGCAACTCCATTGTGCCGTGGTCGCGCAGCATGAGCAGCCAACCGTCAAAGGCACCCGGAACAACAGTGGCCAGAAGGCCGGAGCCCGGGATAAGGGTCAGGTCCTGATCGGTGTAATGCTCTACCGTAGCTGCGGCGGGGGCAACCCCTTGCGCACAAAGCACTTCGGTCTTGCCGGTTTTGACGGAATGGAAAATCGCAGGCATGTCGCCGGCGGGGCCGTTCAAATGCGGCTCTACGATCTGTAGGGTGAAGGCTGTGGCAACAGCGGCATCAAAGGCATTCCCGCCTTTTTCCAGAATTGACATGCCGACGGCAGAGGCGATCCAGTGGGTCGACGTTGCGACACCGAATGTGCCTCTGATTTCGGGTCTTGTGGTGAAGTTCGACATGAATGCTCCAGTGTTTAATGTTCGCGAGGGTCAAGCGCATCGCGCAAGCCGTCGCCCAGAAGGTTAAAGCCCAGCACCACAAGGAAGATCGAGATGCCCGGCCAAAGGGCCATCCAAGGGGCTTGGTTGAGAAAGTTTTTGGCCGTGTTCAGCATGGATCCCCAGCTGGGATCGGGGGGCTGCTGGCCAAGGCCAAGGAAAGAAAGGGATGCTTCGGCGATGATTGCAGTCGCGATCGTGAGCGTTGATTGCACAAGGATCGGGGGCAGCGCGTTGGGCAGTATATAGCGGCGCAGGATCAGGGGTGTGGAAAGGCCGATTGCGCGGGCACTATCGACGTAGTCCTCGGACTTGATGCTGATGACCTGACCACGGGTGAGGCGGATAAAGATCGGCGTGGCCGAGATGCCGATAGCGATCATCGCATTGGTGAGTGACGGGCCCAAAAATGCAGCAAGTGCGATGGCAAGGATGAGGAAGGGTGCCGCGAGCAGGGCTTCGGTACAGCGCGAGATAATCGCGTCCGTCCAGCCGCCGAAATACCCCGCAACAAGACCAAGCGGCACGCCCATGAGAACGGCGATCCCGACAGAGACAACTCCGGCCAGCAGGGAAGCCTGCGCGCCCCAGATCATGCGGGACAGGACATCGCGGCCAATCTCGTCCGTGCCCATCCAATGCGCCCAACTGGGGGCTTTGCGCACAGCGGACCAATCGGTAGCTGCCGGATCAGGGATGGGCAAAACAGGGGCCGCAATCGCAATGATAACGAAAAACGCAACCAGAATACCGCCGAAAAGTGCGCTGTTATGATTGCGGAACTTCTTCCAGACGCGGTTTTCAGGCTTGGCCGAAAGAACGGGATCGGTCGCTACATTTACCATGTTCAAGACACTCTCAGACGCGGGTTAAGGACAAAGTACAGCATGTCGGCGATCAGGTTCATCACGATGAAGCCCACAGCCGTGACAAGCACCACACCCTGCACCACGGCGTAATCACGGTTGAACACGGCGTCTACGACCAACTTGCCAAAACCGGGGATGGTGAAAATCTGCTCTGTCAATACAGCGCCCGCGACCAGTTCACCAAACAGCAGCGCCGTCAGCGTCACGATAGGCGTGAGCGCATTGCGAAAGCTGTGTTTGAGGATCACGGTGCGCTCGCTCAG
Organism: Sulfitobacter aquimarinus; assembly: GCF_040149565.1. NCBI lineage: Bacteria > Pseudomonadati > Pseudomonadota > Alphaproteobacteria > Rhodobacterales > Roseobacteraceae > Sulfitobacter > Sulfitobacter aquimarinus. The sequence continues at coordinate 162,511 of NZ_JBEFLO010000004.1, read as the reverse complement.
ACCTTTTGCGCGGGCGGTGCGGACGTAATCGGCGTTCAGCACGCCAAGCATCGAGGAGCGGGTGTGCCGCATCAACGTGGCGGCAAGCGCGGTCCCAAGGACGAAGGCAGGCATCAGCATGGTGCGGAGCGATAGCCAGACATCCTCGCTCAGCGGCACGTAACCCGATGCGGGCAAGAGTTGCCATTTCACCGAGACAAGCAGGATCAGCATGATACCCAGCCAGAAGTTTGGGATGGAAAGGCCGGAAAGCGCGATGACATTGGCGATATAATCGGTCACGGTGCCTTTTTTCACGGCAGACAGAATACCTGCGGGAACGCCGATCAATAGCGCAAATATCATAGACATTGTCGCCAGCTGGATCGTGACGGGCAGCTTTTGGAGCATAAGTTCTGTCACTGGTTGGTTTGTGCGTAACGAGATGCCCAGATCACCCTGTGCTGCATTTCCCAGCCATGTAAAATACTGGACGATGATTGGATCATTCAGGCGATATTTTTCCCGCAAGAATTCCATCATTTCGGGGTCACGCTCTTCGCCCGCCAAAACCAACAACGGGTCGCCGGGCAGTAGCTTTTGCAAGCTAAAGACAAAGACCGAAATCAATATAATGGTGGGCAGTGCGATCAGCAGCCGCCGTAGGAAAAAGACCAGCATAACAATCCTCTAGGCTTGGTGTCTGCGCCACACCGGGCGGCGCAGACGGGAAAGATCACTCTTCCCAGGTCACATTTTCCAAACGGATCATGCCATCGGGATAGGCGGTGTAACCCTTCATTTTGGAGTTGTAGGCCCAGATCCACTTTTGGTGGTACAAAAACAGGCGCGGCAACTCTTCGATCATGATCGCAGTGGCTTCGTCATAGGCCGCCTTGCGTTCTTCCTGATTGGAGGCCGAGCGTGCGGTGTTCAACAGCTCATCCATCTTGGGGTCAGAGAACTTGCTGTCGTTAATGCCGCCGTCAGTTGTCATGAACTGGTGGTTGTTGCCGTCAGGGTCGACGCGGCCGGACCAACCGATCTGGCTGGCTGTATAGTCGCCCGCAGACTGGTCGGCCAACAGGGTTGCAAACTCTTTTGACACGATCTTTAGATCAATCCCTGCCTCGGATGCCATTGCCTGTACAACCTGCATCAGTTGCAGCGGCACGGTTGTGTTCGGCACCTGAACCTCAAGCTCGATACCATCGGCAAATCCAGCCTCGGCAAGAAGTTCTTTTGCTTTTTCCAGATCCCGCGCCGGAACAGGGTAGTCAGCGTTGTACCAAGGGGATGTGGGCGGGAAGGATTGGTTGCCGGCAGCAAATGCGCCCTCAAAGACCACCTGGTTGATCGCTTCGCGGTCAATAGAATAGCTCAGCGCCTGACGAAGCCGCTTGTCATTGCCCCAAGGGTTATCACCCTTTTTACCGTTGTTGATGTTGAAGGTGATCCCCTGATAGCCAAGGGAAACAGCGCTATCGACGACAATGTTTGCATCGCCTTCGGCCTGGGCCAGATCGGTAGCGGCCAAACGCTCGATCATGTCAATGTCGCCGGATTGCAGGTTTGCCAGACGCACGGTCGTGTCCGGAATCGGCAAGAACGTTACGCTGTCGAATTTGATCGCATCCGCGTTCCAGTAATCGGCAAATCTAGTGAGGACAATCTTGTCTTGTGCCACACGCTCCGTGAAGCTGAACGCGCCCGAGCAGACGGGGTTCAGGCCGAAATCAGCGCCCGCAGCCGCGGCGGCTGTAGGGGAGACCATCATACCGGCGCGGTCCGCCAGTTGCGCAATCAGTGTCGCATCAGGGGCGGCAAGGTTCAGCACGATCTCATAAGGGCCGGTCACTTCGGTTGACGTGATCGAGCCCAGCTCGGACTTGCGGCGGCTTTCATCCATGGTCTGTGAGCGCTCGATATTGGCGGCAACAGCTTCGGCGTTGAAAGGCGTGCCATCGTGGAAAACAACGCCTTCCCGCAGCTTCATCGTAATGGCGAGACCATCGTCTGATGTCTCCCAAGAGGTGGCAAGCTGTGGGATGATCTCCAGATCAGGGGTAATATCGACCAGCTTGTCACACATGGAAGCGTAGACAATGCGGCCCACAAATGTGCGGGACTGATCCGGATCCAATACATCAGCGTCAGACTGCAAGCCGATGCGCAGATCTTTGGCAAAGGCAGGTGCGCCAGCAATAGCGGTGGCCCCCATCAGGGCGGTAATCATGGCAGTTCTAAAGATTTTCATGTGTCGTCCTCTCTGTTTATTTTTGGTATTACCGTTTCTCGTTTTTGTGTTTCACCGTGCCGCCGGTTGTGGCGGCGTGGTACAAGGCAATCCGTGCCTCGGCGGCGTCCGACTTTGGTTTGGGCAGCGGGGGTGGGGTGTCGTGGGCGATGGTTTCCCAAAAGTGGCAGGCAACACTGTGATCGGCAGTGCCCAAGGCGGGCGTGTCGGTTTTGCATTTTGCCTGCGCATAAGGGCAGCGTGTGTGAAAGCGGCATCCGCTTGGCGGGTTCGACGGGCTCGGCATTTCGCCCAGAACGACGGGTTTGTGGTCGGGCCCTATGCCATCCGTCGACGGGATTGATGCAAGTAGCGCTTGGGTATAGGGGTGGCGCGGCTCGGTGAACAATTCCTCGGCCGTACACATCTCTACGATACGACCCAAATACATGACGGCGACGCGGTCACTCATGTGGCGGATGACGCCCAGATCATGCGCGATTATCACCAGCGTTAACCCCAGATCCTTGCTCAGGTCGCCCAGCAGATTGATCACCTGCGCCTGAACCGAGACGTCAAGCGCTGAGACGGGTTCATCCCCGATGATCAGTTTGGGGCCTGACGCAAGTGCGCGCGCGATGCCGATACGCTGACGTTGGCCGCCGGAAAACTCATGCGGATAGCGGTCGGCATGTTCTGCGCGCAATCCAACCTTGCCCAGCAACTCCGCAACACGGATGCGGCGTTCTTGCGCGGTGAGATCGGGCGCGTGTACCTCAAGCGGCTCGCCCACCAACTTGCCAACCGACATGCGCGGGTTGAGCGAGGAAAATGGGTCCTGAAATATGAACTGCATGTCACGACGCAGGGTCTGGAGCGCGTCCCCTTCAGCATCCACAACTTCTTTGCCGTCAAACACGACACTGCCGGAGGTGGGGGAAAGCAAGCGCATCAACAGCCGCGCAAGCGTCGACTTCCCGCATCCGGACTCGCCCACGATGGCAAATGTCTCTCCTTGGCGCACGCGTAGCGAAACGCCATCGACCGCTTGCACGCGAGGGGATTTGGTCAGCCAGCTGTTTGACCCGCCAAAATGTTTGACCAGATCGGCGGCCTCCAGAATAATGTCGCTCATACCGCCACCTCGATGTGTGTTTCGAGCGGGGCATAGTGGCACGCCACACTATGGCGGGGGTGTCCTTCAACAAGTGCAGGGCGCATGGCGCATTTGTCACTGGCGAAAACGCAACGGGAGCGGAAGCGGCACCCCGATGGCATACTGTCAACGGTAGGCACGGTGCCGGGAACAATCGACAGCCGCTCGCCAGGGCGATCAAGACGGGGTACCGCGCTCATTAAACCGATCGTGTAGGGATGCTGCGGATCCGCAAACACCTGCGCAACAGGGCCTTGCTCGACCACTTGCCCGCCGTACATCACTGCAACCGTATCAGCAATTTCGGCCACGACACCCAGATCATGGGTGATCATAAGTGTGCCCATACCCGTCTCGTCACGCAGGTCACGGATCAGGTTCAGGATTTGCGCCTGAATCGTCACATCGAGCGCGGTTGTCGGTTCATCCGCGATCAAAATCTGAGGGTCATTGGCCAACGCAATCGCAATCATCACCCGTTGACGCATACCACCGGACAATTGGTGCGGATATTCCGACAGTCGTTTTTCAGGGTTTGCGATACCCACGCGCTCCAACATCAGCAGACTTCGCGCACGGGCATCGGCCTTACTGCCGCCTTGGTGGTGCAGCACTGCTTCGCTGATCTGATTGCCGATGGTGAAGGATGGATTGAGCGATGTCATCGGCTCTTGAAATATCATCGCCAGACGGTTGCCACGCAACGAGGAGGGTATGCTTTGCTCTGATAACGAGAGGTTTGTCCCATCAATCGTGAGATTTCCTGAGGAAATATTGGTTCCCTGCTTTGGGAGGAGACCCATGATGGCCATGGCTGTCACGCTTTTTCCGCAACCGGATTCGCCTACGACACACAGGACCTCTCCACGTTTCACCTCGAGGCTTACATCGTCGACAACGACATTTTTCTGACCTTTGAAGCCAAGGGATAAATGCGCCAACGACAGGAGTGGCGTGTCATCGTGTTTGGGTCGCGGCGGTAAGGTCACTCAATACTCCATGCAGACTTGAACCAATTTGGGATTGGTACGGTCAAGCTGATACGTAATGGCGAGTCGGTCAAGAGCCAAAAAGGGATAAGACTTCAATCAGCTTGATTTGCTTAAAAATTAGGCAGCCGTGCCAATGTCTGAAGGGCACCTGAAGACCTGATCCGGTTTGCAAGTAATGCGTTGGCCAGACGGCAACGTACGGGGCACCGAAGGATTTTGGCAAACATCCCGGTGGTTGAGGCTCTGGTCATTATGGCATGGCTGAACCAAGTTGTGATTGGTCAGGGCATCGCTACGGCGGTCTATGCTGCTTTTTCAAAAGGCCAGAAGGGCCAGCGTGTCGTCATGTGGCTTTTGGGCGGCGTCTAACACTGACGCATTGATTGCGTTGCGAAAAGTTGTGCGGGGAAATCGAATTCTAGCCGCCGATAGACGGCAAGCCTGTGCGCACCGTCAGTGCGCAAAAGCGTCGTTTTGCAAAAATGCGCTGATGGCATGAGCGATAAGCGCACGATCATGATCGAGCGTCGCCACGTGATAAGATCGTTCCAACCACCGCAGATGGATGTCGGCGGAGCCAACGCTGGTTGCGATCCGCAGAGCGTTTTGAGGATCGACAACGTGATCTGTTCGCGACTGTAAGATCAGCAGGGGTTGCCGTATCAACGGCAGGAGCGCGCCCGTGGCATTGGTCAGAAGAAACCGCTCTTTCAGTGTTTGGCGCGGGATACTCTCATAGCAGATTTCCCTAACGCCTGCCTCGGCAATATCCGAGCCTATGCCCTCCACAAACTCGGGGCCTTCTGGGCGGTAAAGCGGCGCAACAACCTCAGGACGGTAAAGACCGGTTGATCCATTGATGCTTATGACGCCATGCACACGGTCCGGCATCCGTGCAGCCAGATTTAGTGAAAGCGTCGCGCCTAACGAAAGCCCGCCCAATACAATACGCGAGCACCGCGAGGACAGTGTCTTCAATGCGGCTTCGGCTGATGCGACCCAATCGAGTTGTCCTGTCTTTGCCAAAGCGTCAGGTGTCGTCCCATGACCGCTTAGTAACGGGCAATAAACCGTCGCGCCGCTGGTTTCATGGACCTGAACCGCGACTTCACGAATGCTCTGCGGTGTGCTGGTGAACCCATGAAGAAAGAGAAAGCCCGTATCGCTGCCATCCAGCAGGAATGGTTTTGTCGCGGGCAGGGTAAAGGGATCGGCGTGCATCTGTTTCATGCGGCCATAAAACGGCGCATCAGGTCGGATATGCAAATAGTGACGCAGTATCGTGCGATAACGGTGCGCGATCAGTCGAGAGGCGGGAAGTGCCGACGGAACCTGCGCAACAAACCAGTATCTGCCTTGATGCTCCATGCCATGTTTATTGATGCCTCTGCCTCAAACCCGTCAACGGCGGTCAGCTCAAGTGCGGCCGGCAGGCTGTGGGCGACGGCCAATGGCAAAAGCGTTAGGCCGCGCTGGTCTGCGACCCGTTGCAGGATGACCTGAATGTCCCATGCCTCGTCTACGATGTTGGGTGCCAATCCGGCGTGTTGGCATGCGCTATCCAGCAAAGCACGCCATGACCGCCAGTTCTCGCGCACGCCCATCACGAATGGAAGCTGCTGCATCGTCTCGAGGGTCACAGCAGGGCTGCCACGCGGTGCGACCACCCCGATCCGTGATGACCATACCGGCACCTGTTCGATCCCCGGCGAACCCACGCTTTGATGGGAAAGTAGAAACCCGATATCGATTGTGCCGCTTTTGAGAGATTTCAGCATGTTATCAGTCGACATGACGTGCATTTCGACCTGCACCCCGGGTACGGCAACGTTAAAGGCATCAAGCGCTTCGGATATCTGGCGAGACGTCGCAAGAGCCGAGTATCCGACGATAATATGTCCGTGCGCACCTGCTGCATTCTGGCTGGAGGCACGGATTGTGCGTTCGAACTGTGCAACGGTCTGGCGCGCATCCTCCAGAAAGACCACGCCCTCCGGTGTGGGCACGACGCGCGGTCCGCTGCGATCAAAGATGCTAAATCCCAGATCGTCTTCCGCGTCTTTGACTGCTTTGGAGATCGCGGGTTGGGCAATGTTCAAAATGTCAGCTGCGGCGCGAAAGCCGGACGCATCACATACAGCAAGTGCATACCGCAAATGTCTGAGTTCCAGCCGTGATGGTTTCATGGGCAATGCCATTCTTGAACTCCGTAACCTGATCGCAGGTCGTTATCACTCGATCAACCATCGCTATTTGTCAACCAGCGCCATAGGGCAGAAGTTCATGCAAATTGACGGGCTAAATCCCCGTTTTGGTATAGGGAGGGAGGCCCAATGCTGTCGTTATTTAATAGGTTGTGCACGGTCTTGATGTTTATCGGTGGGGTCGGCGTGATCGCGATGATGTTGAACATCGTCGCCGATGTTGTCGCAAAACTGGTTTGGAATGCACCGATCCAGGGCACGGTTGAGATGTCTTCCTACTATTACATGGTCGCGCTGGTCATGTTGCCGATGGCTTTCGTCGAGATGCAGGACCAGCAGATCTCTGTGGACCTATTGTTCAATCATTTTCCTGTCTGGCTTCAACGCGCTGCGTTGTTTTTCAGCTGCCTTGCGGCCTGTGCGATTCTGGCCGTGATGGCGTGGCGCACGGGGCTGGATGCTGTTCGGGCCCTGCGCGTGGGCGAGGTGGTCATGGGCGGGCGCGAAGTCATTGTCTGGCCGTCTCGCATGGTGTTGCCCTTGGGGTTCGGGCTGGCGAGTTTTGCAGCCTTTTTGCGGGCCGTTCTAGTGCTGCGCGGCCTGCCTGTTACGCAATCCGAGCTTGAAGGAGGCCACTTGTGAGCAATCTGATGATCGGTTGGGTCGGGGTAGGGGCCTTGTTCGGCCTTCTCGCGTTCCGCATGTCTATTGGCACTGCGCTCATGGCTGTGTCCTTTGTGGGCATAACGGTGATGTTTAATCTATCCGCAGCTTTCGGGATCGTGAGCGCGATGCCCTTTAATCTGATCGGGGACTGGTCCCTGACGGCAATTCCAATGTTCCTTTTTATGGGGTTTGTCGCGGCGAATACGGGCCTTACAGCCGGAGCTTTCGACCTTTTGCGTGTGCTGTTGGCGCGTGTGCCGGGGGGGCTTGCCTCGGCCAGCGTGGGGGCATGCGGGTTGTTCGCAGCCGCTTCGGGTTCATCCATCGCAACCACTGCCGCTATGTCACGCATCGCCGTGCCCGAGATGCTGCGGGCGAATTACCACCCTTCATTGGCCACTGGCGTTGTTGCGGCTTCAGGCACGCTTGGGTCTTTGATACCGCCATCCATCTTGATGGTACTCTACGGAATATTTACCGAGCAATCGATCGGGCAGCTTTTTATCGCAGGGGTAATTCCCGGTGTCTTGTCTGCCTTCGTCTACATGGCGATGATTACGGTGCGTGCTACAATGACGCCCTCGCTTGCGCCTTCTGTCAAAGACCGGATCGACCCTGCGCAATTGGCCGGCTTGGTGTGGTCGGTCTGGCCTTTCCCTGTACTGGTGCTGGGGGTCTTGGGCGGAATATTCGGTGGTTTCTTTACCCCGACAGAAGCAGGGGCTGTTGGTGCTTTCCTTGCGCTGACGGTTGCGATTTTGCGCAGGTCATTGACGCGTGACGCGCTGGCGCAGGCGATCCGTCAGACGACCCTTGCGACGTCATCCATCTTTTTCCTCTCAATCGGCGCCGTGATGTTCACGCGTTTCATGGGGCTTTCTGGCGTACCTCGCTCTTTGACCGATGCCATGTTGGCGGTTTCGGACAATCAGATTGTCATCATCCTCATGATCGCGGTCCTGTTCATCATTCTTGGTATGGTGATTGATTCAATCGGCCTGATCTTGCTGACGCTGCCCATCTTGCTTCCGGTTTTGGAAGCGGCGGATATCAACCTGATCTGGTTTGGCATCATCTGCATCAAGCTGTTGGAGATCGGGCTGGTGACACCACCCGTGGGCCTGAACCTGTACGTTTTGCATAGCGCCTTGTCCGGAGAGGTCAGCCTGCGCGACATCATTTCAGGCACGACTTGGTTCATCGCGATGGACCTGCTGACCTTGCTTTTACTCATCGCGTTTCCCGCGATCAGCCTTTTCCTGCCCTCTCTCATGGCGCAGTGACCCATCTTTAAACTGGAGGAGACGACCCAATGAAACTGAACACAGCCCTTTTGGCGATGACAGCCTGTGCGATTGGCAGCGGTGCTGCCGCACAAAACGCAAACCACTTTTTTGCGGACCGCCACTCAATGGTGCGTGGCCCCTACGTTGAATTCGCCGAACGTGTAGCCGAGGAAACGAACGGCTCTGTCAACTTTACAGTATTCGCGGGTGGCTCATTGCTCCCGCCTGCGGCGTCGCTGCAAGGTGTGCGCGACGGCGTTGCGCAAGTGACCTACCACGCAGGAACCTATACTCCTGCCGAACTTCCTGTCGCAAACCTCATCGGGAACTTTGCATTCTACAACACTGATCCGATGGTGATGGCCTTTGCCTCGACCGAGTTTGGCCTGACCAACGACGCCGCACTGGCAGAGTGGAAAGCGAACGGCGTCGTCTTTGGCGGAGGGTATTCGACATCTGAGTACTTCATGATGTGCAATACGCCCGTTGCAACGCTGCAAGACGTCCAAGGCAAGCGCCTGCGCATGGCTGGTGGTGCTTGGTCACGTTTCGCAGAGCACGTCGGAGCCGTGCCTGTGTCGATCCCCTCAAGCGAGATGTACACTGGCCTGGACACTGGATCGTTGGATTGCGCCGTCGCCGCGGCTGATGCTCTGGATTCCTTTTCGCTATCCGATGTGGTCACACATATGAATACGCTGGCAGTCGGCAACTATTACGCAGGTTTCGAATGGGGCTATAACCCTGGCTTCTGGCAAGGGCTGTCCGAGCAAGAGCGGGGCGTTTTGTTCGATCAGATGGCGTACTATCTGGCGCAACACCGCGTTGAGTTCGACAAGGATGTCGAAAAAGCGCTCTCTGCTGCAAAGTCTAATGGCATGGAAATCTTCGAGCCCGATCAAGCCCTGACAGATGCATTGGCTGATTTCGTAAAAGCGGATGAAGCGGTGCTGATCGAGAACGCGCAGGGCAGGGGGATCGAAAACCCTCAAGCGTTGCTGGACGACTATAAACGTATTGTTGACCGTTGGGCTGAACTGCTGTCGGAAGTTGACCAGAGCGATACGGATGCACTGGCCGCGCTCGCGAAATCCGAGATTTACGACAAGCTGGACCGCGCAAGCTACGGAATGGACTGAAAGTTCGTGCGAGCTTTTCCAACACGGTCACTTTCATCAAATTGACCTGAAAGAACACCTTTTTAGGGCGTCTTGATGGATTAAGTCGACCATGGCCGCTGCTGAAAACTAGCGGCCATACCTCTTTCCGGAGGTGCTCACCCCGAACGACCCGCAATGTAACTGTTACAGTCCCATGCCAGCTGGCGGAAACCTGATCTGCGCAGTAGCCGAGACGGGTTCGTCCCAGAATTGCAAAAATTGCTATTCAAGCGGTGCCAGACCGAAATTCGCATTCCGTGCTGCGCCCGAGAAGCGCTAATTGCAAAGTTGCGCGAACGGCCCAAAGCGATCATTGGCACATCTCGTGGCGAAGGTCCGTTTCGAGCCCGATGTGGCGGATGCTGCGTTGGACGCGAATGGCAGCAAAGCGCAGAAAGTGTACTTTGCAAAATCTATCATTGCTTCGATTTAGCCGTACTCTGGCTCAATGCAACTAGTTAGGCTAATGCTCCAGCTATATTCTATTGTTGAGGGAATTGCGTTGAGGAGAAGACTTTGACGGAGCCGTTTTGTTTTAATTACGCAAGTGAACTATTCGAGAAGCTAACCTCTAGAGGTGGTACTGGAGAGGCAGTTTACCGAGGGCATGGGGATTCAATGTATCAATTGGTGCCCTCATTCCAGCGCGAAGGTTACGTGAATAAATTCTTGAGCTTGGATGATGCCAGTGTGCTTACTGCGTCGAGCTCGCCCTTCCGTGCCTTTTATCAGACGGCAAATCAAATGGGGCTGTCTTTGCCGTCAGTGTCCAACGAAAAACATCAGAACTATACCAGTGAAAGCCCCATTGACGCATTAATGGACGTCAGAGATGAATTTGATGGTGAATACGATGCCGATGATCTAGAAATTATGGCATTTGCACAGCATTATGGGATCCCAACGCCTCTACTTGACTGGTCGCGATCCCCGTTGGTCGCCATGTACTTTGCGGCGAGCGGAGCACTGGACGCTTTTACTGGTAAAGCGCGCGAATACTTGAGCATAGATCAAGTTTTGGATGACCAAGTTCCCGACAGTGTTCGGCAAAAGCTAAGTCAGTATGGAGAGAAAAAATACTTATCGGTTTGGCAAGCCAATAGCTTTGGTTTGAACGAGTTGTCACGCAAAAGGCTCCTCTTTGAAACGGATATAGACGACAAGTATTCTGTATGTTTTTTTACACCAAAAAATCAGGGAAATCAGAATATAATCGCGCAACAAGGATTGTTTTCGATCCACCGCCCAATAAAAATGACAGGTGAGTTTCGGTATGGGGAGACTCCGGCTAAAAGCCTATCGGAGGTATTGGATGAGCATCTCAAGTGGCTTGATGCACGTGAGGGCCAATCCCAATTTCTACGAGAGTCCCAACAGTGTGGGATGCTGAATGAATTTAAGCTACCGGTTTCACAAGCAGTGGAGCTACTGAACCTGCTCGGTTCGTGTGGAATCCACGCAGCTTCAGTTTATCCGGGTCACCAAGGTTGCGCCAAAAGAGTACGAGAAAGAGCCGATATCTCGTTGATCGATCGTTTATTTAATCCCCAAGCTTCTGAACAAGATTGATCAGAAATCTAGATTTTCAACTTCCGCTTTGGGCTGAGAGCGGTCATTGCGTCGGTCAGTTTAAGCGGCGGCTCCGTCCGCAAGGCCGACCTTTACGAAGAACGCAACGAAGGTCGATAACCTGCCCTTTGCACCCCATCAGGCGCAGCAGCATTGCCATGTTGGATAAGGGATAATTGTGTCTTTGAGCTTTGATACCAAAGTCGGATTTGAGCGCTTTCAGGGGGTCCAAGGTTTCGAGCATTTGAGCGGGACAAGGCGCTCTGCTTACTCTTTCCTGCGCTCGGCTGGGCGGGACCAGTGCCTCTTCAACCAAAGCCACGGGGTTTTCTCCCGACCGAAACCCTTTTGAGCGGGCCACGCCCGGCAAAACTTTGATACATTGGGCCGATCGTTTCGCTGTTTCATGCTTTTCTGTCCAGATCGGCGCAAGACAGATCATTACAGCTGGCATCTCCCACCACGCGTACAATTCAACGGCACGCACCAGAGAGATCGACGCCTGAATATAGACCACTACCGTCGCCATGCCGCCCAGTGCCGAGATTCTCGACCAACTTCCTTGTTGGTTTGCCGGACAGCGCAATCGAAAATACCGCAGTACATACCACGCAAGGACCGATAATGGGCATAATTCGAAGATGGCCTTGACGATCGGTGGCTGTCGATAAGATCCCGTATTAATTGAAAAATTTCAATCGAAGCGGCTTATTTAAATTCAATAAGGAGGTGTCGTGGCGGAGAGACAGGGATTCGAACCCTGGGAACCCTTTAGAGGCTCAACGGTTTTCGAAACCGTCCCGTTCGACCACTCCGGCACCTCTCCGCAATCTTGGGACCGCGTCTTTAGTCCGCATTTGTGCGGGTGGCAAGGGGGCGTGGGCAAAACGCTGGGCGTCTCTTTGCCGCCTCTCTGGGTTTTTCGTTGCAGTGGCGGGCAGAACCTCTACGCTCACCGCGATCTTGAGCCGAGGAGCGCCCATGCAACTGATACGAAACAAAGTGATCCCGATGCTGACAGCGCTTGCGCTTGTCTGCTCGGCGGTGGTGGCCAGTGCACAGCAACCCGCCCGCGCGGATGTCGAGGCGTTTTTAAAAGTGACGGGGTTTGATGTCGCGTTAGAAAGCATTCGGTTGTCGGCCGATTCCGCCCCGCGGATGCTGGGGCTTGAGGCGGATGATTTCGGGTCCGAATGGCAGCGGCTGGTGCGTGAGGTGTTCGACACACAAATCATGCACGACATGGCGATCAACATCCTTGAAAAAACGCTGACCCAGCCTTTGCTGACCCACGCGGCGGGGTTTTACGACTCCGATCTGGGCCAGCGGTTGGTCGCGGTCGAAAACAGCTCGCATATGGTGGAGGAAGAAGGGCTGAAGTCCGAAAGCGGCGGCCAGATCATCGAAGGGCTGACCCGCATCGGATCGCCGCGTGTGGCGTTGTTGAAGCGGTTAAACAGCGCCAGCGGCGGCGAGGATACCTCGCTGCGCTCTATCCAGGAGGTGCAGATCAGATTTTTGATGGCCGCCGCAGGCGCAGGCGTGGTTGAGCTGCAAATGGACGAGCCCGACCTGCGCGAGGCCATGCGCGCCCAAGAAGGCGAGCTGCGCGCACAGCTGCGCCAAGGGGCGTTGGAAGGGGCGGCCTATACCTATCAGGCGTTCTCGGACGACGAGGTGCTGGCCTATGCAAAAGCGCTGGAGCATCCTGATATGCAGCGGGTCTATGAGCTGATGAACGTTGTTCAATACGAGATTATGGCAAACCGGTTCGAGGCCGTCGCCGACCGTTTGCGGGTGATGCAGCCGAGTCAGGACCTGTGATGCGCCGTTTGATTGCAGCCGCTTTGGTGATCGTGCTTGCCTTGCCCGCGTGGGCGGGGGCAAGGCACACGGTCTTGATGGATGTGATGCGGATTTCCGAGCTGTCGCACATCCTGCACGACGAAGGCGTGATCTATGGCGCGGCCCTTGATGACAGCTGGCTTGAGGGGCAGGGCGGCGCCGCATGGGCGCAGCAGGTCGCCCGCATCTATGACGTTTCGCGGCTCAGCGAGGGCATCCGCGCAGGGATAGAACCCGCTTTGCAGGGTGACGCGCTGGAGCTTGCGATCACGTTTTTCGCCTCTGATCTGGGGCAGAGGATTATCACGCTCGAAAACTCGGCCCGCCGCGCCATGAGCGATCTGGCCATCGAAGAGCAAGCGCGCAAGCAATACACCGCCCGTCAGGGCACGGAAGATTCGCGGCTAAAGCAGATCAACCGGATGATCGACGCGGGCGATCTGATCAACCGCAACGTAACTTCGGCGCTCAACTCCAACTACCAGTTCCTGCGCGCCTTGGTGGACGCGGATGTCTATACCATGTCCGATGCAGAGATCCTGGAGGACGTTCTGGCCGAGCGTGCGGCCATCGAGGCCGACACCGCCAACTGGCTGGGTGCATTTCTGACGCTGGCCTATAGCCCGCTGACGCTGGAGGAGTTGACGCTGTACGCCGAGTTTGGCGAAACCGAAGCCGGCAAATCGCTTAACAACGGGCTGTTTGCAGGGTTTGATCCGCTTTACGAGGGCATTTCATATGCTTTGGGGCAGGCCATGGCCATGAACATGACCGCAGAAGAGCTTTAGCACGCGCACACCCCGTAAAACCTGCGCAATACGCTTGACTTGCGCGGCTAATGCCCGGATAAGCCGCGGACCTGCCCGCAGTGTTTGCGGGTGAGGTTTGTTATTAATGACGCTCAAACGAGCGCGCTGTTCGAGGTGGACGCGGGTGCAGCCCGGTCCGAAACGCCCCAGGCGGGGGACCACAGAACGCGAAAATGTGAAGGAAGACCTATGTTTGCGGTCCTGAAAACAGGCGGTAAGCAATATAAAGTACAAGCGGGCGATATGCTGCGCGTGGAACGTATTGCGGCATCTGCCGGTGAGACTGTTCAATTCAACGAAGTGCTGATGCTGGGTGGCGACTCGCCACAAGTTGGCGCGCCTACGATTGAAGGTGCCGGCGTGCAAGCCGAAGTCGTCGATCAGATCAAAGGCGAAAAGGTCATCCACTTCGTCAAGCGTCGTCGTAAGCACTCAAGCAAGCGCACCAAGGGTCACCGTCAAAAGCTGACGCTGGTCAAGATCACCGAGATCATGACATCGGGCGCAGATAAATCCGGCGTTATGGCCGCCATCGGTACAGGTTCGGTTTCGGCCGCAGCCGTTGCCGCGATCAGCGGTAAATCCGCAGACGCAGCGCCCGCGCCAAAGGCCAAGAAAGCTAAAGCAGCAAAGGCCGAAGCGCCCGCAGCAGAGGCCGCCGAAAAGAAAGCACCAGCCAAGGCCAAGAAGGCCGCAGCCGGTGGCGACGATCTGACCAACATCTCGGGTGTGGGTCCGGTTATCGTGAAGAAACTGCACGGTGAAGGCGTTACAACATTTGCACAAATCGCCGCTTGGACGGATGCAGATGTTGAAGCGATCGAAGAGAAACTGTCGTTCAAAGGTCGTGTGGGTCGTGAAGACTGGATCGCACAGGCCAAAGAGCTGGCAAAAGGTTAAGGAGAGACCAAATGGCACATAAAAAAGCAGGCGGCTCATCCCGCAACGGTCGCGACTCAGCTGGTCGTCGCCTTGGTGTGAAAAAATACGGTGGCGAAGCCGTCATCCCTGGCAACATTGTCGTGCGTCAGCGCGGCACGAAATTCTGGCCTGGCCAGAATGTTGGCATGGGCAAGGATCATACGATCTTTGCGACTGTTGAAGGCAATGTTCAGTTCCACAAGGGTCTGAAAAACCGCACATTCATTTCCATCGTACCAGTGGCCGAGGCCGCTGAATAAGCCGTACCTCACGGAATGAAACATTCAGGGGATCGGCGGAAACGCCGGTCCCTTTTTCTTTTTCCCAACACCCGTTCCAGAAAGGAGAGGTGCAATGACCGACACAAACGTACCTGTTCCGGAGGGTTCTGACCTGCGCCTTCCGCACTCTCGCGGCCAATTGGGGCAGGGGGTATGAGCATCGCACTTCTCCCGCTTGCGGTATTCGCCGCTAGTCAGATCGGCACGCCGGGGCCTGCGAATATGGCGCTGATGGCCACTGGTGCGCGGTTCGGCTTTCGCGCCGCTTTGCCGTTTGTGGCGGGTGTTGCCTTGGGCAAGCAATTCATCATCTGGCCCATGGGCTATGGGTTGATGGAGCTGGCACAGGCCGCGCCGATGATTTTTCTAGCGCTCAAATATATCTCGGCGGCCTATATCATCTGGCTTGCGTGGAAGGTCGCCAACTTGCGGCTGGGCGGGGGCGATACTGCGGCCCGCGCACCGGGTTTTCTGGCGGGGCTGGTTGTGCATCCGCTCAACCCCAAGGCTTGGGCGATGATTGTCGGCAGTTTCACCGCCTTTGTCGGGCCTGACGTGGCGACCTTTACCGCGACGGCCACGGTGGCCGCCGTGTTACTGGCGTGTCAGCTGCTGATGCATCCGCTGTGGACGCTGGGCGGGGCCGCCATTGCGCGCAGCGTTGCAGGCACCCGCGCCGAGCCCTATCTGATGTGGACACTCGCCGCGCTGACCGTCGCTTCTGTCCTGTTCGTTCTATTTGCCGGAGGCATCTGATGACCACCACCACCGCCACCCAAGTGACCCTGCACACCGAACGGTTTATCCTGCGCCCCGTGCGCATGTCCGACGTCACACGGATCGAGCATTACGCCGCCGACAAGCGGTTGGCCGTGCAAACCCCCAGCATTCCGCACCCGCTGCCGCCAGGTGTGGTCGCCAGCTTTATCGAACGCGCCCTCGCGCCCGAGCGCGACGAAGACATCTGGGTCGTGGACGGCGGCGGTGAAGAGGACGGGTCAGAGGTGATGGCTGTCATCCGCCTGCAACGTCTTGACCGCAACCAGTCCGAGATCGGCTACTGGGTGGCACCGCCATTCTGGAACACGCATGTGGCCTCGGACGCGGTGCAGGCGCTGATTGAGGGCAACCCACACAACAACGCGACGATGTTCGCATCGGTCTTCCATGACAACCCCGCCTCTGCCAAAGTGTTGACGAACGCGGGTTTTGCCTATTTGGGTGATGCTGAAACATTCTGCCTTGCGCGCGATGCCACTGTGCCCACATGGACCTACAGCCTGAAACTGCGCTAACCTACTAGGATACCACATGAAGTTCCTCGATCTCACCAAAGTCTACATTCGGTCCGGCGCGGGCGGGGGCGGCTGCGTTTCCTTTCGCCGCGAAAAATACATCGAATATGGCGGTCCTGATGGCGGCGACGGCGGCGGCGGCGGCTCGGTCTGGGCCGAGGCGGTGGACGGGCTGAACACGCTCATCGACTTTCGCTATCAGCAGCACTTCTTTGCCAAAAACGGCCAGCCCGGTATGGGCAAGCAGCGCACAGGCAAGGACGGTGACGACATTGTCTTGCGCGTGCCCGTGGGCACCGAAGTGCTGGACGAAGATCAGGAAACTGTCATCGCCGACATGACCGAGCTGGGCCAGCGCGTGCAACTGGCGCGGGGCGGCAATGGCGGCTGGGGCAACCTGCATTTCAAATCCGCGACCAATCAGGCCCCGCGCAAATCCAACCCCGGCCAAGACGGGGTAGAACGCACTCTTTGGCTGCGGCTGAAGCTCATTGCGGATGTGGGTCTGTTGGGCCTGCCGAATGCGGGCAAATCGACGTTTTTGGCGGCCACCTCCAATGCGCGACCCAAGATCGCAGATTATCCCTTTACCACGCTGCACCCAAATCTGGGCGTGGTGGGTGTGGATAACACTGAATTTGTCGTCGCCGACATCCCCGGCCTGATTGAGGGTGCGCATGAAGGGCGCGGCATTGGCCACCGTTTCCTTGGCCACGTAGAGCGTTGTGCAGTGCTGCTGCATCTGGTCGATGGCACCTCTGAAACGATCGCCGAGGACTATCATACCATCATTGGTGAGCTGGAAGCCTACGGCGGAGAGCTGGCGGACAAACCGCGTGTCACGGTGCTGAACAAAGTCGATGCATTGGATGAAGAAGAGCTGGCAAGTGCCCGTGCTGAATTGGAAAAAGCATGTGGTGGCTCCGTGATGCCCATGTCTGGCGTGGCGCGGACCAACACCGTCGAAGTGCTACGCGCCTTGCGGTCGCGGATCGACGCGGACCGCCTGCGCCAGAACGCCACCGGGGAGCAGGCGCCGTGGCAACCCTGACCGACGCTAAACGGGTCGTTGTAAAAATCGGCTCGGCCTTATTGGTGGACCGTGACACGGGCGCGTTGCGCAGTGAGTGGCTGGCCTCGGTTGCACAAGATGTGGCGATGCTGAAACAGGGCGGCACGGATGTGGTGCTTGTGTCGTCAGGCTCCATCGCGCTGGGGCGGGGTGTTTTGGCGCTGGGGCTTGGGCCATTGGCGTTAGAGCAATCGCAGGCCGCCGCCGCCGTCGGGCAGATCCGTCTGGCCCGCGCCTACGAAGAAGTCCTTGCCCCCCATGGCATCACCACCGCGCAAGTGCTGGTCACGCTGGAGGACAGCGCCAACCGCCGCCGCTACCTCAACAGTCGCGCCACGCTTGAGACGCTGCTGGGCCTCGGTGCGGTGCCGATTGTGAACGAGAATGACACCGTCGCCACGGATGAGATCAGATTTGGCGATAACGACCGATTGGCCGCCCAGATCGCGGTGACCGTGGGGGCGGATCAGCTGATCCTGCTGTCCGATGTTGATGGTTTCTACAGCGCAAATCCCGCCGATGACCCGACCGCCACGCGCTATGACGTGATCGACCGGATCACCCCGCAGATCGAAGCGATGGCGGGTGACGCGGGATCAGGGCTCAGCAAGGGTGGCATGAAAACCAAGGTGATGGCCGCAAAAACCGCCGTGTCGGCGGGCTGTGCGATGGCGATCACCGAAGGATCGGTGTTGCGGCCATTGACGGCGCTGGTCCAAGGCGCGAACGCCACATGGTTCACCGCCCAGACCGACCCCCAAGCGGCCCGCAAGGGCTGGATCGGGGCGATGAAACCTGCGGGGCAGGTGACACTGGACAGCGGCGCAGTGGCGGCTTTGGGACGCGGCAACAGCCTGCTGCCTGCAGGCATCACGCAGGTAAGCGGTGATTTCGGGCGCGGGGATGCGGTGGCGATTGCAGGGCCGGACGGCGCGGTGATCGGCACGGGCCTGACGCGCTATTCCGCCGATGAGACGGCATTGATCAAAGGCCACCAAAGCGCCGAGATTGAAACCATACTTGGTTATCCGGGCCGTGCTGCCCTGATCCACCGCGACGACATGGCCCTTTGAAGGAGACCTCTTATGACCCAAGAAACCGATATTTCCGCGCTGATGCAGGACATGGGCACACGGGCGAAATCTGCGGCCAGCGCCCTTGCCGTCGCCACGGCCGAGCGTAAGCACGCGGCCCTTATCTCGGCGGCGGAAACGATCTGGAAGCGCCGTGAGGAGATCTATGAAGCCAACGCGCAAGACATGGCCTATGGCACCGACAAGGGGCTGAGTGCGGCGATGCTGGACCGGCTCAAGCTGGACGAGGCAGGCGTGCAGGGCATCATCGACGGGCTGCGCGCGATTGCCGAACAGGCCGATCCCGTGGGCGAGGTCATGGCCGAGTGGGAGCAACCAAGCGGCCTCAACATCCGCCGCGTGCGCACGCCCTTGGGCGTCATCGGCGTCATCTATGAATCGCGGCCCAATGTGACCACCGATGCGGGCGCGCTGTGCCTGAAGGCGGGCAATGCGGTGATCCTGCGCGGCGGCTCGGAGAGTTTTCATTCGTCAAAGCTTCTGCATGACTGTCTGCAACAAGGGCTGCGCGACGCGGGCCTGCCCGCAGACGCGATACAGTTGGTGCCAACCCGTGACCGCGCCGCTGTGCAGCAGATGCTGACCATGACCGATACGATTGACGTGATTGTGCCCCGCGGCGGCAAAGGATTGGTCGGGTTGGTGCAACGCGAGGCGCGGGTGCCCGTTTTTGCCCACCTCGAGGGGATCGTGCATATCTATATCGACAAGGCAGCGGATGCGGAAAAAGTGTTGAAAGTCGTGTTGAACGCAAAAACGCGGCGCACGGGCATCTGCGGGTCAGCCGAGTGTCTTTTGATCCACCGTGATGTTGCGGCCACCATCGGGCAGGGCGTGTTGCGGGCGTTAATCGACGCAGGCGTCGAGGTGCGCACGGATGAAACGCTGTCACAGGTGGCAGGGACAACCCCGGCAACCCAGGACGATTGGGGGCGCGAATATCTGGATATGATCATCGCCGCCAGAACCGTCGATAGCGTCGAAGACGCGGTGGCGCATATCCGTCAGTACGGCTCTAACCACACTGACTGTATTCTGACCGAGAACGCAGGGACCGCAACACAGTTCATGAACACCCTCGACAGTGCGATCGTGATGCACAATGCCTCGACCCAGTTTGCGGATGGCGGCGAGTTCGGGATGGGGGCAGAGATCGGGATCGCCACAGGCAAGATGCACGCCCGCGGTCCTGTGGGCGCGGTGCAGCTGACCAGCTTCAAATACCTTGTGACGGGTGACGGGACAGTGCGTGCCTAAAGGGTGATCGAGAGCATGGTTTGGGTATAGGCGGTCTTGATCGCCTTACCTTCATCGTTGGCAATCATCGGCAACAGGCCGAATTGCACATGGGCGGGGCGCAGATCACTTGAGCCAGGTTTGCCGTCCAACCGCTCCCACAGGCTGTCATCAAGGATGAATTTATCTGCATGGCCTTTCAGCACAATCGCATTGCCGTTTTGCTCAACCTCGATCCGGCCACCGAAGGGCATTGCTGTTTCCAGACATAACAGCCCCAGGAACGACAGCCGCAAGTCGCCGCGCATCTGCCCGTCCAGCGGCCCCCAGGCAACGGTGAGCCGCCCGCCGCTATAGACATCTTCGACAATCGACATGATCTCGGGGCGGCCAACCATCTGGTCACCTGCCGCGCCAAACGCGATGCGGAAAAAGCGGATGCGTGCGCTCGCACTCGACACGCTTTCCGAAATCAGGGACATTTCGGGGCTCGGCGCGGGTTTGCTCATCTCCAACAGCTCAATCCCGTTGTTGATCGCGCCGATTGGCGATATGAGATCGTGACAAATCCGGCTGCCGATCAGGGCGGCGAAATCGGTATTCTTTTGGATCATAGTGCGCCCCCCGTGACAGGAGTTAGAGTGATGGAAGATCTTAACGCGATGGCGACACCGGGCATGTTGGTCCGGCATCCAGACAAGCCGAATTGGGGGGTGGGGCAGGTGCAAAGTAACATCAACGGAAAACTCACAGTAAATTTCAGGGATGCCGGGAAAGTCGTAATCGACAGCGCCCGGATCGGCGTGCTGCCCGTCTACCAAGATGATTAAAACTACAACTTGGTTAACAAACTGTAACTGGTTTAAGGAAATAGTGAATGCACCAACCGCAGGTTGTGTTTTGTTAGACGGAAAAGTGTTGCCAATCCGCACCACCAAAGCGGCTGTCCCGCTGGCTGGGGGGCAG
The DNA here is from genome assembly GCF_040149565.1 of Sulfitobacter aquimarinus. Taxonomy (NCBI): domain Bacteria; kingdom Pseudomonadati; phylum Pseudomonadota; class Alphaproteobacteria; order Rhodobacterales; family Roseobacteraceae; genus Sulfitobacter; species Sulfitobacter aquimarinus. The sequence continues at coordinate 141,744 of NZ_JBEFLO010000004.1, read as the reverse complement.
CCATGCTGATGCCCGCCGTGGACGGCGGATTTTGCGTCAAACTTGCCACCACGCAGGAGGAGCTGCACGCGGCCCAACGCCTGCGCTATGACGTGTTCATCAAAGAGCTGGGCGGCACTGGCCCCATGGTTGACCACGCCGCACGCCGCGAGCAGGACCGGTTTGACCCGTTCTTCCACCACTTGATCCTGACGAAGACCGACAGCACCGATGTGCTGGGCGTTTACCGGATTTTGACAGAGGAAGGCGCGCAGGCCGCGGGGGGCTACTACTCGGAAAGCGAATATGACCTGACGCCGCTGAAGACCAGCGGCAAACGGTTGTTAGAGCTGGGGCGGTCTTGTGTGCATCGCGACTATCGCGGTGGCGCGGCGTTGCGGTATCTGTGGGGCGGGCTTGCCCGTTATGTCACGGCGCAGGGGATCGAGGTGCTGTTCGGTGTTGCAAGCTTTCGCGGCACGGATCCGCAGGCATTAGCGGCACCGCTATCCTTGCTACACCACCGCCATCTGGCGCCTGCGCATCTTCGGGTGCGCGCCCATGCGCCCGCAACGTCACTTGACATGATCGCCCCTGATGCGCTGGACCGCCGCGCCGCGATGGTGCAGGTTCCGGGCTTGATAAAGGCCTATCTGCGGATGGGCGGGTGCGTCGGTGAGGGGGCGTTTGTGGACCACAGCTTTAACACAACCGATGTCTGTCTGGTGATGGAGACGGCGCAGATGACCGCCCGCAGGGCCGCTCTTTTTGGGGGGCAGGGCGGATGAACACACCTTGGGACGCAAGCGCACACCCTGCACGCGGGCAGTTTGGCGTGATGGGCTGGCTGCGGGTTATTCTGCGCGGTGCTGTTCTGGCGGTGCTGGTGTTCGGCGGCTTGGCCGTTTTGCTGCTGTGCCGCCTGATCGAGCGGCCCTTGTTCGGGATGCGCCGCCCCGTCACGCCCTATATTACGCAATTCGTGTGCCGCACGGCCTTTGCCGTGCTTGGCATTACGCTGCGGGTGACGGGCACGCCCATGCAGGGACGCGGGGCGGTTGTGGCGAACCACTCCAGCTGGCTGGATATTTTCACGCTCAACGCGTCCAAGCGGATCTATTTTGTCTCCAAATCCGAGGTCGCCCGCTGGCCCGGTATCGGCTGGCTGGCCCGCGCCACTGGCACCGTCTTTATTGAACGCAACCCCGCACGCGCAAAGCTACAGACAGAGCTGTTTCAGCAGCGGCTTCTGGCGGGCCACAAGCTGCTGTTTTTTCCCGAAGGCACCAGCACGGACGGTCAACAAGTTCTGCCGTTCAAAACCACGCTGTTCCAGTCGTTCTTTGCCGAAGGGCTGCGCGATCAGATCGCGGTACAGCCCGTGGCCGTGCGCTATCTTGCGCCTGAGGGGGCCGATCCGCGGTTTTATGGCTGGTGGGGGGACATGGATTTTGGCCCGCATCTGCTGGCCACTTTGGCGCCTGCACGCCAAGGTCGGATCGACGTGATCTATGGCACACCGCTGAAGGTGTCGGACTATCCCAACCGCAAAGCACTGGCGCTGGCGTGTGAGCATGCCGTGCGGGATGCGCATATGCGGCTTTTGGCACCTCAAACATAGCAAAAAACACTTGCGCCTGTTGGGGCGGTGGGGTACGGCACGCGTACTTAAATCCCGCAATCGGGGATGGGGTAGATGGGGAGAAATCCCAAATGCTCCGCCGGTTGGCCCGCATCCCGTGGGTCATGCCCCCGATGAGGTTAAACCGGAAAGGTATAAAGACATGGCTCTTCCAGAGTTCTCCATGCGCCAACTGCTTGAAGCAGGCGTACACTTCGGCCACCAAACGCAGCGTTGGAACCCACGTATGGGTCCGTACATCTACGGCGCGCGTAACGGCATCCACATCATGGATCTGACACAGACCGTCCCAATGCTGGACGAAGCGCTGAAAGTCATCCGTGACACCGTCGCCAAGGGCGGCAGCGTTCTTTTTGTTGGTACAAAGCGTCAGGCCGCACAGCCCATCGCAGACGCCGCAGAAAAATGCGCTCAGTATTACATGAACCACCGCTGGCTCGGCGGCACGCTGACCAACTGGCAGACCGTGTCCAAATCCATCCAGCGCCTCAAGCACATCGACGAGCAATCCGAGATCGGCTTCTCCGGCATGACGAAAAAAGAGCGTCTGGGCATGGAACGTGACCAAGGCAAGCTTCAGGCATCCCTTGGCGGTATCCGCGAAATGGGCGGCCGTCCTGACCTGATCTTTGTCATCGACGTGCGCAAAGAGCAGCTGGCCATTGCCGAAGCCAACAAGCTGGGTATTCCGGTTGTAGCCGTGGTTGACACCAACTGCTCGCCAGATGGCATCGACTACATCATTCCGGGCAACGATGACGCGGCACGCGCAATCGCGCTCTACACAGACCTCGCAGCACGTGCGGCTCTTGACGGCATGTCCGCCCAACTGGGCGCAGCAGGTGTTGATCTGGGCGCGATGGAGGAAGCTCCTGAAGAAGAAGCCGTGGCCGACATGCCTTTGGGCGGCGCATCACAGGAAGCAGCTTCAAATGACGCAATGTCGAAAGATGCACCTTTGGACATTGAATCCAAAGCGGACACGGTTGCTGACGCAAAGTCGTAAGCCGCCAACACGGGGCAGGGATCACCTGCCCCGAATGCACACCCCATAATAGGAGATCCATAGCGATGGCAATTACAGCATCTATGGTTAAAGAGCTGCGCGAAGCGACAGGCGCAGGCATGATGGACGCCAAGAAGGCGTTGACTGAAAACAACGGTGACATGGAAGCCTCGGTTGACTGGCTGCGCACCAAGGGCCTCGCAAAAGCGGCCAAGAAATCCGGCCGTACCGCGGCAGAGGGTCTTGTGGCAGTTAGCGTTGAAGGCGGCCGCGGTGTTGCGGTTGAAGTCAACTCCGAGACCGACTTCGTTGGCAAGAACGCCGACTTCCAGAAAATGGTTGCAGGCATTGCAACTGTCGCGACCGGTGTCGCAGACATCGACGCGCTGAAAGCGGCTGACATGGATGGCAAATCCGTCGAGCAGACCGTGACAGACGCAGTTGCCGTAATCGGTGAGAACATGTCCGTGCGCCGTATGGCAGCACTTGAGGGCGACACAGTCGTTTCTTACGTGCACAACGCAGCGGCACCCGGCATGGGTAAAATCGGCGTTCTGGTTGCAATGACCGGTGGCGACGATGCGTTCGGCAAACAGGTTGCGATGCACATCGCTGCTGTGAACCCCGCGTCCTTGTCCGAGGATGATCTGGACGCAGCCGTCGTCGAGAAAGAAAAGCAGGTCCAGATGGACATCGCCCGCGAAAGCGGCAAGCCAGAAGCCGTGATCGAAAAGATGATCGTTGGCCGTATGAAAAAATACATGGCCGAAGTCACGCTGGTGAACCAGTCTTTCGTTGTGAACCCTGACCTGACTGTCGGTGCCGCCGCAGCCGAGGCCGGTGCGACCATCACGGGTTTTGTGCGTCTTGAAGTGGGCGAAGGCATCGAAGTTGTGAAAGAAGATTTCGCAGCCGAAGTGGCCAAAATGAACACCTGATCCAACGGATCAATCAGCTTAAGAAGGGCGGCGCTTTGGTGCTGCCCTTTTTTCTTGTGCCGGTACTGCAATCGCGGCAAACTTGTCAGCAGAACAAGAACAACGGCGCGGCCTTCATTGCTGAAAACCGCGCCGTGCAATGAGCCCCCTCAAAAGATCTAAGCTCTGGGGAGAGCAGAGGCCATTTTGTTCCGGCCAGTCAGACCTGAAAACGGTCTGTCTGGTGCCGGGAACCCGATAGAGCTTTGTAATACCAAAGATATTCGGGCCTCTCACCAAACCAGCTTAGCCTTAATGGTCTGGTAATGGTAATATCGCTTAACCGTTCCCCTTTGCATAGTATGGTATACCTTACCTAGGGTAATAGTCCTGTTGTTTCAGGCGTCTACAATGAACATTTGATTTGCAAATGCGGCTTTCATCACAGCTTGGGCTGTGGTTTCAACCGCCAGAGCGTCGCGGGCAAGGCGCAGGTGTTTTTCGACGGTGGCAGACGTTAGCCCCATCAGCAATGCGATGTCTTGCGTTGTCTTCCCATCGCCTACCCATTCCAGAACTTCGCGTTGCCGCACGGTCAGCGTACGGTTGGGCGCAGTATAGGGCAGGGTCATGATTTTCAGGTGAACGATGTTGTTCATCAACGTAATATCGCGGCCATGCACGGCCCAGATCGCGTCAGTCGCCGCTTGGTCCATGCCCGCCCGTGCGGTCAGCGCGATGGCCCCCTTTGCACGGGCGGAGATTGATTTGAAGCTGATCGAATAGCCAGCGGTCACGCCCATGTCGCGGTTGAACTCCAGCACCCGCCGCTCTGCGGGGCTGAGCGTTTTGCTCTGCTCCATATCGGCCAGCAACTTCCAGCTTTTGGCGCCCTCATTGGCGAGCGCCCAGCGGACCATGGGCGCGTGGAAATAGTGGCCCTCGTCCAGAAAGACGTCCGTGTAGGCGCGGCTGTGGTTTGTCAGGATGATAAAATCACTGGGATCGCCCAGCGACGTTGACGTGCGGTAGCGGGTGAACCCATAAAGTAGCCGGTCAAAGCCGAACTCGGCCATCTTCTCCACATGCGCTTCCCAAAGCTCTTCGATGCTTTGGCTGTCTGCGACGGTCAGAAGATAGTCTCGCAAGTTCATGATATGGTGAACCTATGCGCCAGCGCGTCCAGCGCCATCAGATAGCTCTGCGCCCCAAAGCCGCAGATTTGCCCGACGGCGACTTTCGACAGATAGGACACGTGCCGAAACTCCTCGCGGGCGTGGATATTGCTTAGATGCACCTCAACCGCGGGCAGCTCAACCGAGGCAACCGCATCCATCAGCGCGATCGAGGTGTGCGTATAGGCGCCTGCGTTGATAACCAACCCGCCATGCACGCCCTTGGCGGCATGGATCGCATCGATCAGCGCGCCTTCGTGATTGGACTGCGTACACACCACATCAAGGCCCAGCTTTTCCGCATGGGCCGCGCAGGACGCCTCCACATCGGCCAGCGTTGTGCGGCCGTACACTTCGGGCTGGCGGGTGCCCAGAAGGTTAAGATTAGGACCGTTGAGGATAAGGACCGAGGTCATGAGACTACCACCGTTAAAACTTGTCTAAATTTTGGCAGCCTTGCGCAGCTCTGTCTAGGTGACGGCTGCGCTCTATGGTTGAACTACCGTGAATAATCCGCGTTTACTGTGCCAGATGGCACGCAACCTTGGCCCCGCGCAACATCCGCATCGGCGGGCGGGTGGTTTTGCAGACATCCGTCGCCAACGGGCAACGCGGGTGATAGGCGCATCCGGAGGGCGGGTTAATCGGGTCCGGAATCTCGCCCGTGGGGGGGGGCACATCGCGCCCGAACTCGTCCAGTTTGGGGGCCGCGGCCAGCAACATCTGTGTGTAGGGGTGTTTGGGATCGTCGAACAGGTCTTCGGGGGTGGCTTCTTCGACCAGACGCCCTAGATACAAGACCCCGACACGGTCCGCCATATGCTGCACTACAGTCAGGTCGTGACTGATAAACAGATAGGTCAGGCCCAGCTGGTCCTTGAGGTCGCTCATCAGGTTGAGCACCTGCGCCTGCACCGAAACATCGAGCGCGCTGGTCGGCTCGTCGCAGACAATCAGGCGCGGCTCACTGGCGAGCGCGCGGGCGATGCAGATACGCTGGCGCTGCCCGCCGGAAAACTCGTGCGGGAACTTGCCCGCATCACGCGCCGACAGGCCGACCTGCTCCAACAAACGCTCGGACAGGCCCGTGGTGTCGCCACCGCGTGCGGCAACAGGCTCGGCGATAATATCGCGCACCCGCCAGCGCGGGTTGAGCGAGGCGAACGGGTCTTGGAAGATCATCTGGATGTCGGCCCGCACGGCGTCGACCTTTGCGCGGTCTTGCTCTCGGGCCAGATCGACACCGCGGATTTCCACCGCCCCTTCGGAGGGGCCCAGAAGCCCCACCAGCATTTTGCCAATGGTGGATTTGCCCGATCCGCTTTCGCCCACCAGCGCGTAAACGCTGCGCTCCTCGATCTCAAAACTGACATCGCTGACAGCGGTCAGGAAGGCCTTCTTGCGCTGCTCGACCACGCGGTTGAGCCATGGTTTCGAGACATCAAAGATGCGGGTCAGGCCAGAGACTGAAACAAGCGCCATTATGCGGTCTCCTGTGCGGGGGTGCCAAGCGGGCGAAGACAGGCGACGCCGTTTTGCAGGGCAGGGCTGTCGCCCACCGTACAGCCGTCTTGGGCATAGGGGCATCGGGGGTGGAATGCGCAGCCTTGGGGCAGGGCATCAAGACGGGGCATGGCACCAGGGATCTGGTGCAGCCGCGCCTTGCCGCGCGACGCCAGCGGGGTCGAGCCCATAAGCCCGTGGGTATAAGGGTGGCGCGGGCTGCCCAGTACATCGCGCACGGGCCCCAACTCGGCCAGTTTGCCCGCATACATCACCGCCACGCGGTCGGTGGCTTCGGCAATCACGCCCATGTCGTGGGTGATCAGCATGACGGCAGTGCCACGGTTGCGGCACAGCTTTTTCAGCAGCGCAATGATCTGCGCCTGCACCGAGACATCGAGCGCGGTTGTCGGCTCGTCCGCGATGATCAGGCTCGGCTCGGCACATAGCGCCAGCGCAATCACCACCCGCTGACGCATCCCGCCCGAGAATTCATGCGGATAGCTGTCGACACGCTCGGCCGCCCCCGGAATACCGACCTCCTCCAAGGCAGCCACCGCGCGGCGCTGCGCCTCGTCGCGGCTGACGTCCAGATGCGCCATGATCGTCTCGCTCAGCTGGTCGCCGATGCGCAGCAGCGGGTTGAGCGAGGTGAGCGGGTCCTGAAAGATCATCCCGATCTCTTTGCCGCGCAAGCGCCGCATCGCATCGCCCTTCAGCTGATCAATCCGCGCCCCGTTCACGTAAATCTCACCCTTGGTGATGCGGGCAGGCGGGTTCAGGAGGCCAATCACGGCGTTGCCCGCCATAGACTTCCCCGCACCGGATTCGCCCACGATGCCAAGGATTTCCCCCGCAGCGATGTCATAGGATATGCCGTCCACAGGCCGCAGGATGCCGTGGCGCGTGGGGATTTCAACGGTGAGGTTGCGGATGGAGAGGATGGGGTTTGTCATAGGCACGGATTCCAGACTGGCTTTCGATCTACGCTAAAGCTCTTCGCGATTTCAGCTCGAAAGCTATCTTTGTTTTTCACGATGTTTTCGAAAAACCCTTTTGTCCCTGGATCACTGCACAGCTTCTGTTCTGAGACATCTGGAAGATTATTTGCTTCAAATGCATCCAATTCCAACTGCGACGCAGGGCCATTCCTTCCTACAAAATCTCGGTGATTGTCCAAAACATTCAAAAGCCATGCAGATGCTTGTGCGTCATCTGAACATTTTGAAGCATAGTTTTGAACCATCAGAGTGATCGCATAACTGCATAGAACAGCTCCACGCTGATCGAAAGCAGGTGCCTTATTGTCCTCCGCTAAGCCCAAACTGGGTATGCACAGAGCGGCGATATAGATAGTATTTTTCATCGCAACCTCGGATTAAGCGCGTCGCGCAGCCAGTCGCCCAGCAAGTTTACCGCCAGTGCCAGTGCCAGCAGTGTTATGGCGGGGAAGAGCAGGATCCACCACTCGCCCGAGAACAGGAAGCCTTGGCCGATGCGGATGAGCGTGCCAAGCGAGGGCTGTGTGGGCGGGGCGCCTACGCCGAGGAAAGACAGTGTCGCTTCGGCGATGATAGCGAGCGCCAGCGAGATGGTGGCGATCACGAGGACGGGCGACAGCACGTTGGGCAGGATGTGGCGCAGCATGATTGCGGGCGATGTGCGCCCGATCAGGCGGGCGGCGGCGACGTATTCTTTGTTCTTTTCGACCAACGTCGCACCGCGCACAACGCGGGCAAATTGCACCCAGTCAGACAAACCAATCGCGATAATCAGCACCCAGATCGCCATCTGGTCGCGGTACTCGACCGGAGTGATGCCCTTGGCGATGCCAAAGATCAGCATCGCTACAAGGATCGCCGGAAAGGTCAGCTGCACATCCGCAATGCGCATGATGATTGTCTCGGTCCAGCCGCCGACATAGCCCGCAAGCAAGCCCAGCGTGATGCCCAGCACCATCGCAAAAGCCACCGCCGCAGCCCCCACAAACAGCGATATGCGCATGCCGTAGAGGATGGTCGAGAACACATCACGGCCCTGATCATCGGTGCCCAGCCAGAAGACATCGCCAGTAAACGCATTCGGCTGCATCGGCGCGGAGAACCCGTTCATCAGGTTCAATGTGGCAGGATCAAACGGGTTATGCGGCGCAATCAGCGGGGCAAAGACCGCGCCCAGCACCATAATCAACACCACCACAAAGCTGACCACCGCCACCGGCGAGCGTTTGAAGGCGTAGAAAAAGTCGCTTTGCAGCGCGAGTGACAGGCGTGAGGGGTCTTTGACGGGGGTAGGGGTGTCGGTCATCTTAATGCCCTCCGCTTCGGTCGGCGCGCAGGCGCGGGTCAATCCAGAAATACAGCAGGTCCACGATCAGGTTGATGCCCACAAACATGACCGAGATCATCATCAGATAGGCCGCCATGACAGGAATATCGACAAACTGGATCGCGTTGATAAACAGCAATCCCACGCCGGGCCATTGGAACACCGTCTCGGTGATAATCGCAAACGCGATGATCGAGCCAAGCTGCAACCCCGTCACGGTAATCACCGGCACCAGCGTGTTTTTGAGCGCGTGGCGAAAATTCACCGCCCGCTCGCGCAGGCCCCGTGCGCGGGCAAAGCGAATATAATCCTGCCGCAAAACCTCCAGCATTTCAGAGCGGACAAGCCGCATGATCAAGGTCATCTGGAACAGGCTGAGGGTGATGGCGGGCAGGATGATCGCCTGAAGGCCAGATTTGGTCAGGAACCCCGTGCTCCACCACCCGATCTGCACCACGTCACCGCGCCCGAAACTGGGCAGCCAGCCCAGCTCGACCGAGAAGAGGTAGATCAGAAGTATCCCGATGAGGAAGGTCGGCAGCGACACCCCGATCAGCGACAGTGACATAATCATATTGGCGGCAAATCCGTCGCGCCTGATGGCGGTAAAGACGCCCAGACCGATGCCCACCACAATCGCCAGAAACCCCGAGACGGCGGCCAGCTCCAGCGTGGCGGGGGCGCGTTCAATCAGGATTTCGGAAACAGGGCGGCCCTGGCGATAGCTGACGCCGAAGTTGCCGTTGGCGGCGTTGCTGAGGAATTTGAAATATTGCACGGGAAACGGCTGATCAAGGCCCAGCTGCGTGCGCAGCCGCTCGACATCTGCCATCGTGCGCTCCTGCCCCAGCATGTTTTCCACCGGATCACCGACGAAGCGGAACATAGAAAACGCGACCAGCCCTACGACCAGCAGGACAAGGGCGGATTGCACGATGCGTTGAATGATAAAGGCAAGCATGGGCCAAACAGACAGATTGAGGGCCACGGGGTCAAGGGACACAGCGGCCGATTGTAAGGGGGAGGGCGTATTAAAAAGGGCGGCACGCGTGGCACCGCCCTTGATGGTGTCATGGATCAGTCGCTTACTTCATCTTGAAGTATTTGAACTGTGCCGTGTCATCGGCCGCAACGACGGTATCCACACGCGATGTCATGCCCCAGTTCAGGACCTGGTGGTGGATCGGCACATAAAGCGCCTCGGATTGCACAACCTCCCAAATCTCGGAGATCATCGCGTTGCGCTTGTCCAGATCGGTTTCAGAGGCAAGACCTTTGATCTTTGCATCAAGTTCGGCATCGCCGAAGCGCGTGCCGTTCCATGCGCCGTATTTGTCGTCACGGCTGTGCACGAGGAAGTTAAAGATATACTCGGAATCGTAGGTCGGCACGCCCCAGCCCAGCATGTAGAAATCTGTCGCCAGCGTGTTGATCAGCGGGAAGTGCTGCGCCTTGGGTTGCGCATCAAGGTTCACTTTCACACCGATTTGGGCATACATGCCCACGGCCGCCTGACAGATCGCCTCGTCGTTGATGTAGCGGTCGTTGGGGCAGTTCAGCGTGATCGAGAAGCCGTCGCTGTAACCTGCCTCGGACATCAGCGCCTTGGCGGCGTCCAGATCGGTCTTGGAGGAGGCATCCATATCCGCGTCCCAGCCGTTTACAAAGGGTGGGGCGATCATGCCCGCAGGCTCTGACTGGCCGCGCATCACGACCTGTTTGATCGCATCGCGGTTGATGGCCATGTTCATCGCCTGACGCACGCGCACATCGGCAAACGGGTTTTTGCCGTCGACGTTATCGGTGGTCAGATCCGCATCGCCCGAGTTCATGCCAAAGAAGATAACGCGGTTTTGCGGCGTGGTGCGCACATCCAACCCGTCGGTGCCCGACACGCGGGCAAGGTCCTGGACCGGCACGTCCTGAATGAAGTCAACTTCACCCGACAGCAAGGCGGCAACACGGGTCGCGGCGTTCTGGATCGGGGTATAGACGATCTCGGTCACGTCCATGGCAAACTCGTCTTTGCCCCAGTAATTTTCGTTGATGGCCATGACGGTCTTCACGTCAGGCTCACGGCTGACCAGCTTGTAGGCGCCGGTGCCGTTCACGTTCTTGGCGGCAAAAGTGTCTTCGCCACCCTCGACATCCTGTACTTTGACAGCGTTATTCGCCTCGGCCCAACCTTTGTCCATCATCATGATGTTGGTCAGGTTGTTGGGCATGATCGGGTTCGGACCATCGGTCACGATTTCGACCGTCATGGCATCAGGTGCGCGGATTTCCGTGACAGAGGCCAGCAGCGCCTTGTGGTCGCTGTTTTCTGACATCGCACGCTCAAGGCTGAACTTCGCATCCTCGGAATCAAACGCGGCACCGTCGTGGAAGGTCACGCCGCTGCGCAGCTTGAACACCCAGACGTTAGGATCATCGGACGAGGGTGCCCATTCGGTGGCAAGCGCCGGCACCATCGTGCCCGCCATGTCGCGCATAACCAACGGCTCGCTCATCTGGTGGGCCAAGGCGTTTGTCGGGCCTTCGTTCTGGGCGTGGGGGTCTAGCGTCAGCGCATCGCCGGCACGGGCCCATCGCAGCGTCTCGGCGCTGGCAAGTGCGGTGGATGACAGCAATACGGCCATCGACAAAAGCGTGAGGTTCTTCATTTGTTATCTCCCTAATCGGTGGATCCGTCACAGGTGTCTGCGCGAATACCTTGGTGGGAACTCTACGGCTAATTGGTCCGGTGGCAATAACTTTGGTTCACTATTTTGCGCTGAGGGCCACGTGATCGCGTCAAACTGTGGCTGAGCGGCTGTTTTTGTCGCGCAGTGGCGCAAAGCAGATGTGTGTACATCCTTAGCTTAACATAATACTGATTATAAGCAATATGGAGTGCAGTATGCGGACCTGTGTGCCGGCACCTATTCCCGCGCACGATCAGCGGTTTGGCACGGTTGCCTCATGTCGCTACCCGCCGCGCATTGCCCGTGACGATAAACTTAGGCCTTGGGCGCTCTGATCCTCCAGAAACGCGCCATAGACCGCATGCACGTCGCGGTACGCGCGGCCTTTGGGATTGTCGCGGTTGGCTGTGCGCGCTGGTGCCAAAGCCACTTTTTCAAAGTCGCTCGACACATTGGCCTTGGAGGTTTTCATATAGAGCGCGATCGTCACCAGCCGTGCGATGTCCACGCCGCTTGTCACGGGCTGCCCCGTCTGCGCGACAATCAAGTCCCCCAGAACCAGCCCGCTGTCTGGATCAGGCTCGACGACGAGGCGCTGGAAGAATGAGAAATCTATCCCGTTTTGAACGACTTGCGTGCCGCGGCTAAACTTGATCCAGTGCGCTGGCACAGGTGTGATTTTGTCAGGCAGCAACAGGTCACCCGTGCGGCCTGCGTTTTTGATGTAGATGCCCGCCGGATTGGCAAGCGCCAACTTGCGGCCGTCCCAAGCGTGCGAAATGGCGGTGCCGAATATATTGGGATCCGAGTTGCGGCAGTCGGCGGCGGCCCCGAACGGCATGGTCGCAATCAGCTCTGGCCCCGTCAGCGCCCGGCTGCCATCGGTTGTGCCAAACGGGTAAGCACCATGGGCAAACAAGTTGATCGTGGCCGCAAGGCTATTCGCTGAATTTGACATAAAAGCAATGGCTTGTGATCCGTTGTTGAAGTCTCCTCGGACCGGTTGATTATAGGCGCTGCGGGCCATTTCAGTTAGGAAAGCGCATTTGCGCAGCGCAGGCGTGCTGTCAATGCCGAACGGATCATGCGTGCCAAAGACATCCCGCGGATCAATCGTGTCGACCCGTGCAAAATCAGCCAGCAGTTGCAGGGTTTGCTCTGGATCGACGGATGCAAGGAAGGCCCAGTAATCGCGTGTCTCTGTGGTCATCTCGACCCGCAGCAGCCGCCCGTCCGCGTCATGCACATCGCGCCATTCAAGGTATTCTTCCTGCCCCAATCGCCCTTGCACGCCAACATCGGAGCGGTGGCACAAAAACTCGTCCGTGTTTTGGGTGCCCAAGGCCGTGGCATAGCGTTGTGGATAGGCCGGCCAGGTTTGCTGGATCAGCCCTGCGTTCAGATCGCTGTCCCCGTCGGCGACAATCTGGACTGGCAGGTCAAACCCCTGCCCTGCGTAATTTTCATGTGCGTCGCGCACAGCCTTGTCCAGTAACCCGTTGACAATACCATTCCAAAGAACAGCGTGCTGGGGAGCTACGTCATTCAGGTATCCGGGCAAGGCCATGCGCGGCTCTTGGTGATCAAAAAGTACTTTAGAATATTCAATCATGCTTAAATACCTTCTTGTCGCAGTGCCCTCAGGTCTTTCTGAGGCAAGCCAGCGGGACACCGACAAAATGCACGACCAGAACCACCAGACACTGCCACCACACTTACAAGGCCGCTCCGAAATTGAAGGGTACAACGGCGAAGACCTGCGCGCTGGGGAAAGCACTTTCGATCCATTGTTTCGTTGCCGTCTTTGGCCCCTGCCCGAATTCCCGGGCAAGGTAGATATGGTAACAGGGCCGGTATGTTGGCTCTGGTCGCGACTTTAGGTCACAAAGGCCGGCGGTAACTGCCGTGGGTGCGTGCTGTAGACGTACGAGGTCTACACCCTGCCTGCCCGATGGGGCGTTTGACTGAAAAAACTGCATCGTGACCCCCACCGTTGCGCGTGACGTAATACGGGCATTATAGATCACACGTTTTGGTTGTTTCGAGGGGCCTGCGTGAATCTACCGTGAATTATGCGCGAATAATGTGGTAAACGGCGCGTTTTATTGCCTGCTCACCTATTATTTTGTGCCGTGATGCGGCTAGTCTTTGACCTTATCCCAAAGGGATGTGCGGCGGCGCTTGCGCTGCGATATTCCCGCGCAACGTGACGTGACAAGAAAGCGGCCACCGATTGACGAAATCGTGAATAGCCAACTAAAGTTAACTATCGACCAACGTATTGGAGTATTTGAGATTCCGTCCGATGAAACAGCTTGCACGCATGGGTTGAAGTTGGACCTGCTGGGACCGTTCACGCTTTGCAGTGGTGATGGTACGGTCATCAAGATTCCCGGCCTGAAGACCCGCGCCGTTCTGGCGCTTCTGGCGGTGTCTCCTCAGGGGGAGCGGGGCCGCAAATGGCTGCAATACAAACTTTGGAGCGACCGCGGCCAGGCCGAGGGTGCGGCCAGCCTGCGCCAAAGCCTGCGCGATCTTCGGGCGCGGTTGGATGGCTACGGTGTTATCACAGCCAGCCGACAGGCCATCACACTGGATCTGGACAAGATCACCGTAGACGTGCGCCAAATAGAAAGCGCGGGTCTGGATACAACTCTGGGGCCCACGGGGACGTTTCTGGAAGATCTCGAAATACCCGACCGTGAATTCAAAAGCTGGCTGCGCGAACAGCGGAGCTATTGGGCAGAGCAGATTGAAAAGGCCGATGCCCCTGCCCTTGCTGCCGTCTCCGCAATTGCGCCGCAGCCCGCGCAGCCCATTCCAGCGGATTACACGCCGATCATCGCGCTCAAACCGCTTAGCTTTCGGGGCCGTGGCAAGCCGTCTCCCTATCTGTGGGAGGGGCTGAGCGAGGCCATTCTCGAGCAGCTTTCGCGTCAGCATTCTTTGTCGATCATCTCGCGCAACTCTTCGCAGGAGGCGAACCAGCGGACCCAAACCATTGAAGAATTCGGTCAGGCGGTCGATGCCGACTATGTCGTTACGGGCAGTCTGGAGGGGGGCGAAGACGCGTATCTGCTGCGGCTAGAGCTGTTGCGCTGTCCTGAGCAGACGATTGTATGGTCGGGGAATTTTCCGATCAACCTGCCCGAAGGGACAGATGTTCTGGTGCAGGTCGCCAGCGAAATCGCCGGTAATCTGGGCGCCCAAGTGAGCGTGTTTCACGAACGCCAGACCCCGGTGATAAACCCAAGCAACCCGCAAACCGCACATCTGGTCTGGCGCGGGCGTTGGCATTTGAACCGTTTGACAAAACACGACAGCGCCGAGGCGCAAAAGCTGTTCGAGCAGGCCATCGCACTGGACGAACGCTCGGTTGATGCGCATGTGCATCTGGCGTGGAGCCTGCTGTGGCAGTCGTGGGCGTCACGCAGTGCGCGCGACGACATTCTCAAGGGGCGTGCAGTGGCGCAACGGGCCATCCGTCTGGATAACACCGACGGGCGGGCCTACTGGATTGTGGGCACGGCCAATTGCTGGCTTCTGGATCACAAATCCGCCTATCAGTTCACCGCCCGCGCAATCGAGCTGTGCCCCTCTCTGGCGATTGCCCACGCGCAGCAAGGCAGTAATTGTATTCTCAGTGGCAAGCCCGAAGAGGCGCTCAAGCATCTGCAACGCGCCCTGATCCTGTCGCCCCATGACCAGCAAAAGTTCTACTTTCTGGGGGAACTGGCGATGGCGGCCTATTTGATCGGCAACTACGACGAGGCTTTGGCCTTTGCGGACGAGGCGCTGATGCTGCGGCCTGCCTATTGGTACGCGCATCTGGTGCGGTTCTTGTCCAACACAGGTCAAGGCATGGCAGGCGCGGCCGAGCGGTCGCTCACGGCATTGCGCGACAGCCGCAGCGGCCTCAACGAGACGGACATCGAATGGCTGCCCTTCGAGGACAGGGGCGTGAACGCCGACATGCTCGAGAAGTTGCGCGCAGCGGGGGCGTTTGTCGGCAACCCCAAACGGGCCAAAGCGACGGGTACAAGTCTATGAAATTCAAATTTGCCGATAATTATCAGAAAATCCGTCAGGCCATGCGCATTGATACGTCCCGCACCGACCTGCGCGAGACCGAGTTTTCGCTGGACAAGCTCAACCCCTCGTTTGTGGGGCGTGTCACGGGGGCGGCAACGCAATGGGGGCTGAAATCGGTGCTGTTGCCTTTGGGGCAGCGGTTCTTCCCGCGGCTCAATGTGTTTGGCATTTTCACCGCCGTCACCCGCTATGATGACGTGTCGATGGTGCTGCGCAACCACGCGGCGTTCGAGGTTCCCTTTGGCCTCGAGATGACCGAGATGACGGGCGGTGTGAATTTCGCTTTGGGTGATGACGGCGCACTGCATGACGACCAACTGGCGCGGATGTTGGCAGCCTTCAAAGACGTCGATGTCGAGCGCGACCTGCGCCAACCCAGCGCCACCATCACCGATGCCCTGCTGCATGACGCAGGCGGAGAGATCAACGCAGCCGGTGATCTGGTCACCCGTGTCGCCGCCGAGGTCTGCCTGTCCGTCTACGGGATTGAGACAGAGGACGCGGACCAGTTCGCGGCCTACTCCATGGCGGGCACAGCGCTGTTGTTTGCCGACCCCACAGGCAGCGCCGTCACCCGTGCGCAAGCCTCCATCGCGGCGCGGCGTTTGCGTGAAATCCTTGATGCCAATATCGCCGCCTATGTGCGCCACCTCAAAACGCCCGATCTGAAAGACGCCCCGCGCAAACCCGTGCGGATTGGCGTGCTGCAACGGCTTGTCGATGGTTATGCCGCCGATAACCGTGATGATGCCGATGCGTGGCCGCTGACCCCCGAGAATGCCGCATCGGTGCGGGCGATGATGTTTGGCCTGATTACAGGATTTGTGCCGACCAACACCATGTCGGCGGGCGGCATATTGCTGCAACTCAACAAACGCCGCGACTGGTTCAGCCACGCGGTTTATCTGGCATTGGCTGCGCGAAGCGCCGAAGGCACGGACGCCGCCGTTACCGCCCGCGATGCCTTTACCGATTATATATTCGAGGTCGCCCGCTTTAATCCCGCCTTGGCACCGGGGCAGTTTCGGGTGCGCACCACGGCCCCCCTGCCCGACGATGCAAAAGACACCGCCCTTGCGGGCATTGCGCCCGGCACGGTCGTGATCGCCGCCACGGCCATCGCCATGCGCGACCCGCGCAAATTCCGCGCGCCCAACGCCTTTTCCCCCAATAAAACCCAAGACGTGCACGCGCCGCCCGCTGCCCGCGATCTGATGTTTGGCGCAGGTATCCACGAATGCATCGGCGAATATTGGGCCAAGGCCGTCATCTCGGAAACGCTGCGCCGACTGCTGGCCCAGCCCGAGATCGCGATTGCCTCCAAACGCCGCCAGATCAAGCGATCCGGCCCGTTTTTGTCGTCGATGAGGTTCAGCTATGCGCCTCGCGAAGGGCACCGCAACCAGACGATGATCACGGCAGGCATTGCGCTGCGCGAGGGTGCAGATGCCGAAGCCGTGCGCGCCGCGCTGCGCGATCTGAACGATACAGAACAGGGCGTTATCCCCGTGGATGGGCGGCTGAAACACGCGCTGTGCGACACAGGCATCGTGCACTTCGCCAGCCTCAACCTGATTGATCTGGGCGAGGAAGACGCGCCCGAATTTGCGATCCTTGTGGATTTTGCCGTGGACGGTCCTGCCGAACAGGCGCTGGCGCGTATCAACGACCACGCCCATGCCCTTCTTGATCCGCTGGTCGTGCATTTAGAGACGAAGGACGCGGCCCGCAGCAAAGCCATCAAGAGCTTCGGCGAAACCCCCAGCTTTGCCGCCCTTGTCCTTGGCAACATGGAGGTTTTCCAGACGCGGCCCTATGGCTCGATCGGGTTGAACTTTGTCGGCACGGGCGAATTCTCGGTCGCGCAGATCGCGCAAGAGCACGCCCTTTATGAATGGCTCTCGTCCCGCGAAGAGGTAAAGGACACGCCCGCAGACAAGCTTTATGAAACACCGGTGAGCGATCTGGCCGGAATGCGCAACGTGATCTTGAATGATCCTGATCTGAATGCGCGGTTCGGGCATTTGCTCTATCGCCCGTCCGACCGTTTCCCGCGCTTTTCGCGGATGCAGACGCGCAGTTTCCGCTCCTTCATCATCAGCCTCTTTACCAACCAGACCCAGCTGATCGGCTATGCGGTGTTTGTGCTGGCAGCGCTGATCCTGCCTGCGTTCTTTGCGCTGATCTTTGGCGTTTGGTGGGTGCCGCCTGTGGGCTATGTCACGGTGTGGTGGCTGCCGCCGCTGCTGATCATGTCGGGCGCGCTGATCTTTGCTGCGGTGCTGTGGTATCACGAGAACCGCCGCGACCAGCCTGACACCCGTTATGCCAGCCACGACCATCTGGCCGCCATTCAAGAGATGGAAGACCTGCCCGGCCACATGCAAAACCACCTGACCAGTGTCAGTACGCTCAAACCTGGGTTCTTTCGCAAGCTCACCTTTGCCGTGTCGTTGTTTGCGGTCAAAAAGATGGGGCAACTGTGGTTCCGCCCCGGTTTTGTGACTGACTTTGCCACGATCCACTATGCAAAATGGTTCCGCCTGAAAGGCACTGAAAAGCTGATCTTTCAGGCACATTATGACGGCAGCTGGGAAAGCTATCTTGAGGATTTTATTACCAAAGTCCACGGTGGCCAAACGGCGGCGTGGAACAACGCGGTGGGTTTTCCCAAAACCAACTGGTGGATCTTGGACGGTGCCGAGGACGGCGATAACTTTAAACGCTGGGTGCGCCGCCAGCAGGTGCCGACGCTGTTCTGGTTTGCGCGCTTTCCCAAGCTGACGACAGATGTGATCCGCACCAATTCGCTGGTGCGGGACGGGCTGGCACGGGCGCGCACGGCCTCGCAACAAACCACTTGGGAGCGGCTGTTCAGCGCCCCTGCCCGCCCTGCCCACGCCATCGAGACAGAGCAGGTGCAGACGCTGCTGTTCAACGGGCTGGGCCGTCACCGCATGATGACTGCGCGGATGGTCGCCTTTGACGATGCAAAACTGGCCAAGGCGTGGATTTCCGAGATGGTCAAAGGGGCGGGCAACGCGGAAGAGCCGAACCTGCGTGTCGCGGGCAGCCTGTCGTTTGGCGACGAACATCCCAATAACGCGGTGCGCTTTCTTGCATTCTCGGCCGAAGGGTTACGAAAGCTGGGGATGCCCGATGCGGTCGAGGACGGGTTGGCGACAATGCCCCACGCCTTTGTCGACGCAATGGCCAAACGCGACCGTTTGGTGGGCGATCATCTGTCAGACACCACAAACCCCGACATCTGGCGCTGGCGCGACGCGCTGCCCCACGCACGCGGCCGCAAAAGCGATCCATTGCCCGAAGATACCGCCATGACCGTACATGCCGTGGTGCTGGAATATGCCCTTAGCGATGATCACGTGGACAAGATGAACGGATCATTCAAGGAATGGACCACGCAATACAAGTTGCGCGAAGTCGACCACATATTCTCGGACACGCGGCCCGAAGGGACAGGCGGCGACAGCAAACAACCCCGCGCCACCGACGGCTTTGGTTTCCGCGACGGGATTTCACAGCCCATCATGCGCGGCACGCTGGCCTTTGCAAAAGGCCAAAGCGAGGAAGACAACATCGTCGACCCCGGAGAGTTCATTCTGGGCTATCCCGACAGCCGCGGGTATCTACCGCTCAGCCCGCGTGTCTCGTTGCGCCATGGCGGCGCGCAGGCGCTGCCCTCGATCAACCCGACGGTCATCGACAATGTGCCGCAATTCATGCGCCACGACGAGGACGAGTACCGCGACTTTGGCCGCAACGGCAGCTTTTTGGTCATTCGCCAGCTCAAGCATGACGAAAAGAAGTTCGATGATTTCGTCAACTATCAAGCCAGCAGGCTGGCCCCGCCGCCGTCCCCCGATACGCCCAGCAGGTTCCCCATTACGGTCAAGGAACCTCCGCAGGCCTACAAAGCCCTCACGCCGCAAATGGTCAGCGGCGCCACCTTTTCGGTTCTGGACGAAGACAGCGCTATCTCGTCCAACATGCCGGAGGTTCCTTTTCTAAGGTCGGCCAATGTGAACGAGCTGTGGTGGCGCGAATGGGTCGCCGCCAAGATGATTGGCCGCTGGAAAGACGGCAGCTCGCTCACCCGTAATCCCAGTATTTCGGTCACGACGCGCAACCGCGCCAGCTATCATACCAATATCCGCAGGCTTTTGATGCAGCTCAAGGACTTGCCCGACGTGGGCGATCTGGTTGCAGGTTTTCTTAAAAAGATGGGCGTGGCGGATTTCGACCCTGTGCCTGGAAAACTGCAAAACAGCGGTTACGGCCACGGAAACGCGGCCCTCAACGTTGTGCAAGAAGTCCTGAATGTGCAGGAAAACCCCGCAAGCCGTTTTGCTCAGGGCAAAGTCTTGTGGTCGCAGGCCAATTGGGATGCCTTCATCAAGGAGATCACGGCCCTTGGTACGCAGTTGCAGGCCGCAGCCCCCGCCCTTGCGCCGCTGCCGCGTTTTGATAACGCGCCGATCGAGCCGGACAATGACTTCCGCCACGGGCGCGACGATCCCGAAGGGCTGTATTGCCCGTTCAGCTCGCATATCCGCCGCACCAACCCGCGCGACAGCCTGCGCCCCGAAAGCGATCTGCAGCTGCGCATCAACAACCGCCACCGCCTGTTGCGGCGCGGGCGTACCTACGCGCAGCGCGATCAGGCTGCGGTGGAGAAAGGCACGCTGTTCATGTGCTTTAACGCCAATATCGAACGCCAGTTCGAGTTTGTGCAGCAAACCTGGATGAACTCTGCCTCGTTCCACGGCGGGCGGCATGGGCCTGACCCGTTGGTCAGCACAAAAACCGAAGGGGACGAATATATCATCGCAGGCTCCGAGACATCGTGGCTGTTGGACCTGCACCCTCCAAAAGCCACCCCCGAAGAGCAAGCCCAAGAGCAGCTTCAAGGCCCGCAAGCGGTCAAACGCCCCTCGGGGCCACAGGACTTTAGCTGCGTAGTCGGCGGCGGGTATTTCTTTATGCCCAGCCTGCAGGCGCTCAAGTTTCTGGCCCATTCCGAGGACTAGGGCAAATCGCCATTGACCTTGGGTGCAGGGCCGTGAAACGTGGCGCTGAATATTCGCCACTTCGGAGCCCGCCCCATGGACCGCGTCGCCATCGTACACGAGAATTTTCTGCGCAAACTGGCGCAGGATGATCTGCCAGAGGGGGCCGCCCCCGATCCGTCCTTGGATGCCGCCACGCTCGAGCAGGTCTTCCATTCGCAGGTGCTCAGCCGTCAGTTGGACCGCACCAGCCGCGTGATGCAGGCGCAGGGTAAAGGGTTCTATACCATCGGTTCTTCGGGTCACGAAGGCATGGCGGCCGTGGCTCAGGCGTTGCGGCCGACCGACATGGCCTTCTTGCACTACCGCGATGCCGCGTTTCAGATCCAGCGCAGCACCCAAGTACCCGAGCAAACCCCGATGCGCGATATGCTGCTCAGCTTTCGGGCGGCTTCGGCTGATCCTATCTCGGGCGGGCGACACAAGGTGCTGGGGTCAAAGGCGCTCAACATCCCGCCGCAGACATCAACCATCGCCAGCCACCTGCCCAAAGCGGTGGGCGCCGCCTATAGCCTTGGCCTTGCGCGGCGCAGCACGCCCGAGCACGCCCACCTGCCCCACGACAGCATCGTGATGTGCAGCTTTGGCGACGCCTCGTCGAACCATTCCACCGCACAAGGGGCGATCAACACGGCCTGCTGGACCAGCTTCCAATCCGCGCCTCTGCCCCTTCTGTTTGTCTGCGAAGACAACGGCATCGGCATCTCGACGCCGACCCCACGCGGCTGGGTTGCGGCGAATTTTGCCAACCGTCCAGGACTGCGGTATTTTGCCTGCAACGGCGTTGATATGGCCGAAACCCTGCGCATCAGCGCCGAGGCTGCCGCCTATGTGCGCCAGACCCGCAAGCCCGCGTTTTTGCACATCACTACCGTGCGGCTCTATGGCCACGCTGGATCGGACGTTGAGGCGACCTACCGCGACAAAGCCACGATCGAAGCGGCAGAGGCGAACGACCCGCTGCTGCACTCTGCCCGTATCCTGCGCGACGCTGGCATCAAGACACCCGCGCAATCAATTGAAATATATGAACGTATCGGCGCTGACTGCGCGGCCATGTCCGCCGACATCATGCAAGAGCCGACCCTCACCACCGCGGATGAGGTTCTGCACAGCCTCATCCCGCCAGCCCGAAGCTGCGCCCCCACTAACGGCCCCAGCGCCGCACTGCGCGATCAGACCTTCGGCTCTGACGCGAAACAGCACACTCAACCCCAACCTATGAACCGCCTCATCGGCTGGGCGCTGACCGATCTGATGCTGGCCCACCCAGAGGTGATCGTCGCGGGCGAAGATGTGGGCCGCAAAGGCGGCGTCTACGGTGTCACGCAAAAGCTGCAATCGCGCTTTGGCCCCGACCGCGTGATCGACACGCTGCTGGACGAACAGTCCATCCTCGGCCTTGCCATCGGAATGGCCCACAACGGGTTTGTCCCCGTTCCCGAAATCCAGTTCCTCGCCTATCTGCACAACGCCGAAGACCAGCTGCGCGGCGAGGCAGCCACCCTCAGCTTCTTCTCGGACGGCCAATATACCAACCCGATGGTGTTGCGCATTGCGGGGCTGGGCTATCAAAAAGGCTTTGGCGGGCATTTCCATAACGACAACTCGCTGGCCGTGCTGCGTGACATCCCCGGCCTGATCATCGCCTGCCCGTCCAATGGTGCGGACGCCGCGATGATGCTGCGCGAATCCGTACGCCTCGCGCGTGAAGAACAGCGCATCGTCGCCTTTATCGAGCCCATCGCCCTCTACCCCATGCGCGACCTGCTTGAGGACGGCGACGGCGCGTGGATGCACACCTATCCGACACCGGACCGCCGCATCGCTCTGGATGAAATCAATGTCCAGGGCGACGGCACCGACCTTGCCATCGTCAGCTACGCCAACGGCTATTACCTCTCGACCAAAGCGGCCAAACAACTGCAAGACCAAGGTATCAAAACCCGCGTCATCGACATGCGCTGGCTTGCGCCGCTGCCGAAAGACGCGCTGCTGGCGGCCACAAAAGACTGCAAAAACATCCTCATCGTCGATGAATGCCGCACCACGGGCAGCCAATCCGAAGCGCTCATGGCCCTCTTCACCGAGGCCAACCGCACAGGCACCGCCCGCCTCGCCGCCCAAGACAGCTTTATCGCCACAGGTCCCGCCTACGCCGCCACGCTTCCGTCAGTCAACGCCATCGTAGATGCGGCCCAATCGCTGGTAAAACACAACGCTTAACTTCTTTATTTTGCCCTTAAACTCAATCCCGAACCCACCACAGATTCAGGTGGTGCAAATCACTCACCCAAGGCCCATCCCGCTTACGGTTCGCACAGGAGAGTATTTGCCCTCATCTGCACGCACCACCTGACCCACACGGATCAGCCTCGCGCGGCCCCGATCAGAGCGCCGCTAGATCGGTGGCAAAGCGGGCGGCGTTTTGCTGGTAATGCTCGGCGCTCAGGGTCAGACCCTTGATCGCGGCAGCGTCCATTTCGCGCACCACTTTGCCCGGCGCCCCCATGACAAGGGAGCCATCGGGGATCACCTTGTTTTCCGTAATCAACGCCCCTGCCCCGATCAGACAGTTCTTGCCGATTACAGCGCCGTTCAGCACCGTGGCCCCCATCCCGATCAAAGAGTTATCGCCGATGGTGCAGCCGTGCAGCATGACCTTGTGACCGATGGTGCAATTCACGCCAATGGTCAGCGGGCAACCGGGGTCGGTATGAAACACACAATTTTCCTGCACGTTGGATCCCTCCCCTACGGAAATCAACTCATTATCGCCGCGAAGGGTACAACCAAACCAGACCGAGGATTTCGCCGCCAGCCGCACATTGCCGATTACATTGGCGTCTGGGGCAACCCATGCGGTTGCGTCTACGTCAGGGCGGATGTCGGCCAAAGCATATAGGGGCATTATTTCAAATCCTCGAATTGGGCCTGCAAACGGCGGGCAATATCGCTCAGCTGGGGTTGCTGTGTGCGTTTGAGCCGCTCTGCGGCGATGATGGTCTTGAGCTTGTCTTCGGTGGCATCCAGATCGTCGTTGACGATTACATAGTCGTAGCCGTCCCAATGGCTGATCTCGTCCCAGCTTTTCTGCATGCGTTTGGCGATTGTTGTCTCGTCGTCCTGGCCACGGCTGACCAGACGGCGGTGCAGCTCGGAAATCGAGGGCGGCAGGATGAAGATCGACAAAGTATACAGACCCAGCGGCGAGTTGCGGATTTGCTGCGCGCCCTGCCAGTCGATGTCGAACAGCACATCGCGGCCCGCGTTGATCGCCTTTTCCACCGGCCCTTTGGGCGAGCCGTAGAAGTTGCCAAAGACGTGGGCGTGCTCCAGCATCTCGCCATCGCCGACCCATTTGCGGAATGTCTCTTCGGTGGTGAACATATAGTCGGTGCCGTCCACCTCGCCCGTGCGGGGCGGGCGGGTGGTGGCCGAGACCGAGAACGACAGCGTGTCGTCCCACACCATCAACCGTTTGGCCAGCGTGGATTTACCCGCGCCCGAGGGCGAGGAAAGGATAATTAATAGGCCGCGGCGGTCGGTCATGACTTACTCCACATTCTGTACTTGTTCGCGCAATTGGTCGATCACGGCTTTCATCTCCAGCCCCACGCGGGTCAGTTCGCTGTTCTGGGCTTTGCTGCACAGGGTGTTGGCCTCGCGGTTGAACTCTTGCATCAGGAAATCCAGCTTGCGCCCGATGGGGCCGTTCGCATCCAGCAGATCGCGGGCGGCGGCGACATGCACGCGCAGGCGGTCGATCTCTTCCGTAATGTCGGCTTTGACCGCGATCAACGCCAGCTCGGCCGCGATGCGGTCGGGGGCGATGTCATCGACGTTGTCCATGACCCGCGCCAAATTGCGCTTTAGTGTCTCGGCGGCTTGCGCGCTGCGGGCTTCGGCCAAAGTGGCGGCCTCTTCGGTGAGGGTTGCGATCTGGGCCAGCTGTTCGCGCATCACGGCGTCAAGCGCCGCACCCTCGGTGGTGCGCATGGCGTTAAAATCTGCCAGAACCCCTGCGAATTCAGCCAACAAGGTTTTGGCCAGCGCGTCATTGTCGTCCTCGATCACCGCTTGTTCCAGCACGCCGCGCATGGTAACGATGTCGGTCGCCTTTGACGGCGCAAGCGAGACGCCCGCATCCATCGCTGCCGTCTCGATCTGGCCTAATGCGTCCAGCACGGTAGCCAGCTGCGTTGCATTCACGGCCAATCCGCCACCCGATGCATCGTCGCGCACAACCCGCAGGCCAAGGGTGACGTTGCCGCGTGCGATCCCTGCCCCCAAACCGGTGCGCAGCCCCGCCTCCAGCCCCGGTATCCAGTCCGGGACACGAATGCGCAGGTCCAGCCCTTTGCCATTCACGGCCCGCAACTCCCACCCCCAACTGTGGGGCGGCAATGCGCCCGAGCGCGCGGCGAAACCTGTCATAGAGCGGATCATGCTTAATACCTTATCATCATTACTGAGGGTGAACTACGGGCTTTTCCCCATGATCTGCAAGCCCTCTCGCCCTATGTAAGGGAGACAGTCGGGGTGGCCTATTAACCTATATGACTCAAATATGACCAACTTGAGGCAAACTTTGTTATAAACGTGACAGAAGACGGCACAGCGCAGAATGCGCAACCCAGCAGAGTAGCGAAACTGTCGCTGCATTATGCGGAAAATCGCCCGTTTTACCCCTTATCTTCAATATTGCGAGACCTTTCATGGACAACTCAGTAAAAACGCCGCAAAATGTCGTTTCTATGTCTGATTTTCAGCCTCATAGCGGATACGCCCCCATATCGCTTGTCGAAGCCTATTGGGATGCCCTGCGTGAAGGTCGCGAAATGCCCAAGCGGGCGGACATTGATCCGCGCGGTATCGAGAGCGCGCTTGAGTATGCCTTTATCCTTGAACGTGTGGCGCCTGGTGTGGCGCGGTTGCGTATTGCGGGCACTCATCTGCACGATTTGATGGGCATGGAAGCACGCGGTATGCCGCTGACCTCTTTCTTCGAACATGAAACCCGCACCCGTGTTGCCGGCCTTCTGGAGGAAGTATTCCAGACCCCCGCCACGGCCGAGATCAATATGTTTTCAACCGCCAGTCTGGGCCAGCCCGCGCTGGAAGCGCGCATGATCCTTCTGCCGCTGAAAAGCGATCTGGGTGACGTGAGCCGTATTCTGGGGTGTTTTGTTGCCGTGGGCGATATTGGCACCATCCCGCGCCGCTTTGATCTGCGCAGCGTTGAGATGAACCGCATCGGCGATGGCGTGGCCCCTGCCCCCGCCGACGATACGTCAAAGCCCGCGCCCACAGGTTTTGCCGAACCGCAAAGCGGGTTTGAAGGACCTGCGGGACCGTCGGAAAACGTAAAATACCCGCCCTATCTGCGTTTGGTGAAATCTGACGACTGATCTGGCGGCGGCCTGTCGATTGGCAGTGATGACATGAAAAAAGGCAGGGCGCGATGGCCCTGCCTTTTATGTTTGTAGCGTCGCCTGCGGGCGGAATTATCCCGCCGCAGAAACCGCCGTTTGGGTGCGCCGCGCCGACAGCTCTTCTGCCACAAGGAAGGCAAGCTCCAGCGACTGGCTGGCGTTCAGGCGCGGATCGCACGCCGTGTGATAGCGGCTGGACAGGTCCTCGTCGGTGACGGCACGCACACCGCCTGTGCATTCGGTGACATCTGCGCCAGTCATCTCGAAATGCACGCCACCGGGTACGGTGCCTTCGGCTGCATGGACGCTAAAGAATTCGCGCACTTCGCGCAGCACGCTTTCAAAGGGTCGTGTTTTATAGCCCGAGGAGGATTTGATCGTGTTGCCGTGCATGGCGTCACAGGTCCAGACGACATTGGCGCCCTCTTCCTTTACCGCCTGAATAAGGCGCGGCAGGTGGTCGCCCACAGCGCCCGCGCCGAAACGTGCAATCAGCGTCAGGCGACCTTCTTCGTTGTCGGGGTTCAGCTTGGCCATCAGCTTTTTCAGATCATCCACTTCCATCGTGGGCCCACATTTGAGGCCGATGGGGTTTTGCACACCAGAGGCGAATTCGACATGGGCACCGTCGGGCTGGCGCGTGCGGTCGCCGATCCAGATCATGTGGCCAGAGCCCGCCAGCCATTTACCCGTCTCGGCCTCTTGGCGGCACAGCGCTTCTTCATATTCCAGCAGCAGGGATTCGTGGCTGGTGTAGAATTCAACCGATTGCAGCGTGTGCGCCGTGTCCGAGTTGACGCCGGCGGCCGACATGAAATCAAGCGTGTCTGAAATCCGCTCGGCAATCTCGCGGTATTTGGCGGCCCTTTCACCATCGGTGAAGCCCAGCGTCCAGCCGTGCACCTTATGCACATCGGCATAACCACCCGTCGAGAATGCGCGCAGCAGGTTCAGCGTTGCAGCCGCTTGCGTGTAGGCACGCATCATGTTGTCGGGGTTGGGGATACGGGCCTCAGGCGTGAAGGCCAGATCGTTGATGATGTCACCACGGTAGCTGGGCAGCTCGACCCCGTCGATGGTTTCGGTATTGGCGCTGCGTGGCTTGGCGAATTGGCCGGCCATGCGGCCCACTTTGATCACGGGCACTTTGGCGCCGTAGGTCAGCACCACGGCCATCTGCAACATCACTTTGAAGGTGTCGCGGATCATATCGCTGCTGAACTGCTCGAAGCTTTCGGCGCAATCGCCGCCTTGCAGCAGGAACGCTTCACCACGGCCTGCGGCGGCCAGGTGCTTGCGCAAGCGGCGTGCCTCACCTGCAAAGACCAACAATGGATAACGGGCCAACTGCGCCTCGACAGCGTTCAAAGCGGCCTGATCAGGATAGTCAGGCATTTGGATCCGAGGGGCTGCGCGCCAGCTTGATTTGGTCCAGGTGGTCATTGTGTAGGCTCCGGTCTTTGTCGATTGCGCAAAATGTTGGCGCAAACGGTGGTTAAGATGCTATCTATACAAAACCAAAGCCGCGCTGACCATAACCCATTTGTGCGCTTGACGCGGCTTTTGTCCTCATGTCCTAGTGCGTCACTTGGTATTGATACTGCATGTTTGTGAAAGTCCGCGAAATGGTAACAACCCCGCCTGCTCAACGCATCCCGCAAAATCCTGATAAGCCGCGCCGTTTCGTGTTTGTGTTGCTCAATAATTTCAGCCTTTTGTGCTTTTCCACGGCGGTGGAAAGCCTGCGGATCGCCAACCGAATGGCGGGGCGTGACCTGTATGAATGGACACTGGTTGGCGAGGGCGGAGAGCATATGGCCTGTTCCGCTGGCACCATATTCCAGCTGGATGCTGATCTGGGCGATATGGGGCGCGATGATACGGTACTGGTGTGTTCGGGCATCGACGTGCAATCGGCGACCACAAAGAAGGTGCTGTCATGGCTGCGCCGCGAGGCCCGCAAGGGGCTGGTCATCGGCGGGCTTTGCACGGGCGCGTATAGTCTGGCCAAGGCGGGGCTGCTGGACGGCAAGCGTGCGACGATCCATTGGGAAAATCAGGACAGCTTTGGCGAGGAATTTGACGAGGTGACGCTTACAAAGTCCGTCTTTGTCGTCGATAACAACCGCATGACCACGGCGGGCGGTACGTCCTCGATTGATCTGATGCTCAAGATCATTGCGGATGATCAGGGTGAGGATCTGGCCAATGCCGTCGCCGACCAGCTTATCTATAGCTCGATCCGAACGGATCAGGACACGCAGCGGCTGTCGGTGCCGACGCGCATCGGCGTGCGGCACCCGAAACTGTCGTCTGTGATCCAGATCATGGAGGCCAATATCGAAGAGCCGATCAGCCCCTCGATCCTTGCGCAAGATGTCGGTATGTCCACCCGCCAGCTTGAGCGGCTGTTCCGCCGCTACCTCAACCGCTCGCCCAAGCGCTATTATATGGAGCTGCGCCTGCAAAAAGCGCGCAACCTGCTGATGCAGACGGATATGAGCGTGATCAACGTGGCCCTCGCCTGTGGCTTTGCCTCGCCCTCGCATTTCTCGAAATGCTACCGCGCGCATTACGACACCACGCCCTACCGCGAACGGGGCAGCCACGCGGCACGCCTGTCGATTTGAAGGCGCGCGCCATGCGGCGGGTGACGCAGGCGGGGCTTGTTCTGTTGGCGCTTTTGTTGGGATTGTGCCTTGCGGGGATGGTGTTTTTTGCAACGCCCACCCTCTATGGATTGCGCCCACATGCGGTTGATGATGATCTGCCCCGGCGTTCCATCGCCGAGCTGTTGGCCTTGGCCGAACATGGCCCCGTTACGGGCATCCTGACCTATGATGCGTGGTACAAGGGGCGTGACGGCCGGACGGGCTGGTTCTTGTTGCCTGTGTCTGACGCGGCGGAGGGGCATTTTGCCGTGAAGGGCCCGTTGGAGCCTGCCCTGTCCAAAGCCTTTGGTGTTGGCCCGCGTCGATGCGGAGGCACGGGCCTGCCCGCTAAAATGGTCCGCGCGGTAGAACCTGACCGACAGCGGGCGGGGTTTCTGGGCCGCTCGACCTGCGGGCGGCACCGCTTGGATGTGTCCGACCTGATCGCCCGCTCTGTCCCTGCCCGTCGCACGGAGATGACGATGACACACGCCGCGCTGCGCGGATTTGATGCCACGCCCGATCCGTTGTTGCTGCGCGATGCGGTTGATTTCTGGCCCACGCCATATGCCTATCACCGAACCCTCGTATTGCCCGTGGTTTGGGAGCGTGTCGACGAGGCACATCCGACCCCCTTGACCCTGCTTATTCAACGCGCCCGCGATACCGCCGCCGATCTGCACCAAAAAGGTGTCGTTGGCGTGCAGATGCACGTCACCCGCTTCACGCCGACCCTCGTTGAGGGGCTGAACGGTGAATATATGCCCTACCAATCCGCAGAGGGGCTTGTCCTTTTGACGGGTGTCACAGCCGCGCAGATCGCTTTTGAGGTGCAGTGCGCGCCTGATCAACGGGCCGCTTGTAACGCAGTGGATGTATCCGGATTGATGGCGGGGGTGGATCCCTTGCGGGACGCGGCGCTTTGGGCCGGTGCGCTGCAGACTGCTGCCGCCCCGCCCGAAAACACCATTTGGCGCGATGTGCTAAATGCACCGCGACAGCAGCGCGACGTCCTGTCTGCACCTTTGGCCAAACCGCGCATGTTTGATGTCACCCTATTTGACGCTAGGGCACCCTAACACCCGCTGTTCGGGCGACGGGTTGCTGTGGTCGTTCGGCCCTCTAAGCCGCTAAAAATAAGCCGATCGGCCTGCAAAAATCCGCTTCTCTTTTTGCTGGACCATGCTTAGGCTACTTCGGGAACATTACGTTCCAACAAGGGAGATTAACATGAAAAAGATGCTTATGGCCACAACGGCTGCAGCACTTGTCGCTACCAGCGCAATCGCGGGCGGCCACGCAAAAGAAGTTAAACTGGGCGTTCTCATCGGCTTTACCGGCCCGATTGAATCGCTGACAGGCCCCATGGCCTCTGGCGCCGAACTGGCGATGAAAGAAGTCACAGACAGCGGTATGCTGCTCGATTCCGCGAAAGTGATCCCCATGCGCGCCGACACAGGCTGCATCGACAACGGCCTGTCCACCTCCAACGCGGAACGCCTGATCGCAGACGGCATCCACGGTCTGATCGGCGGCGATTGCTCGGGTGTGACGGGTGCGATCCTGCAAAACGTGGCGATTCCGAACGGTATGGTGATGATCTCACCCTCCGCCACATCCCCTGGCCTGTCGACTGTCGAAGACAACGGCCTGTTCTTCCGCACCGCCCCGTCGGATGCACGCGAAGGTCAGGTTATGGCAGAGGTCCTGATGGACCGTGGCGTTAAATCCATCGCGCTGACCTATACCAACAACGACTATGGTAAGGGTCTGGCTGACGCGATTGAAAGCAACTTCAAAGCGGCTGGTGGTGAAGTGACCATGGTTGCCGCACACGAAGACGGCAAAGCCGACTATTCTGCCGAAGTGGGCGCACTGGCGTCTGCTGGCGGTGATCTGCTGGTTGTTGCGGGTTATCTGGACCAGGGCGGTCTGGGCATCATCAACGCGGCGCTTGATGCAGGTGCGTGGGATACATTCGGTCTGCCGGGTGGCATGATCGGTGACAGCCTGCCGACAAATGTAGGTCCTGACCTTAACGGCTCATACGGCCAGATTGCAGGTTCGGGCGGCGAAGGCATTGAAAAGCTGACGGCAATGGCCGGTGACGCGTTTGACGCAACATCGCCCTACACGCCCGAAAGCTATGACGCGGCAGCGCTGTTTATGCTGGCGATGCAAGCCGCCAACTCGACCGATGCGGCCGAGTACAGCAAGCACATCATGGATGTGGCCAACGCGCCCGGCGAAAAAATCTATCCTGGTGAACTGGGCAAGGCTCTGGAAATCATCAAAAGCGGCGGCGACGTCGACTATGTCGGTGCTTCCGCGGTTGAGCTGATCGGACCTGGCGAATCTGCGGGCACATACCGTCTGATTGAAGTCAAAGACGGCAAAAACGAAACGGTCGGCTTCAAGTAAGCCACGCCCCTTCGGGGGAGAAGAAACGGGACAGCCCGAAGGTGAAACCCTTCGGGCTGTTTTTACAAGCGGCTCGGGTTCGCACGCAGAGGCGACCGACGCACACGGGGGACAGATTTATGATCGTCGTTGACGATTTGCACAAACATTTCGGCGGATTTCATGCCGTCGACGGCGCCAGCCTGACCATCGAGGAAGGATCAATCACCGGATTGATCGGACCCAATGGCGCGGGAAAGACAACTCTTTTCAACGTGATCGCGGGCGTTCTTCAACCAACGTCGGGACGCGTGACCATGGCGGGGGAAGACATCACCGGCCTGCCGCCGCATACGCTGTTTCACAAGGGGCTGCTGCGCACTTTCCAGATCGCGCATGAGTTCCATTCGATGACCTGCCGCGAGAACCTGATGATGGTGCCGGGTGGCCAATCGGGTGAGACGCTGTGGAACACGTGGTTTGGCCGCAAGCGCATCGCCAATGAAGAACGCGCCCTGCGTGCCAAGGCCGACGAGGTGCTGGAGTTCCTCACGGTTGAGCATCTGGCCGATCAAAAAGCGGGCCAGATCAGCGGCGGGCAGAAAAAGCTGTTGGAGCTGGGCCGCACGATGATGGTGGACGCCAAGATTGTCTTCTTGGACGAGGTCGGCGCGGGCGTGAACCGCACCCTGCTCAATACCATCGGCGACGCGATCCTGCGCCTGAACGAGGAGCGCGGCTATACTTTTGTTGTGATCGAGCATGACATGGATTTTATCGGCCGCTTGTGCGATCCGGTGATCTGCATGGCCGAGGGCCGCGTGCTGGCCACGGGCACCCTGCCCGAGATCAAGGCAAACGAACAGGTGATCGAGGCCTATCTGGGCACGGGTCTGAAGAACAAAGAACAGGTAGGCGCATGATAAAACACTCATTT
Organism: Sulfitobacter aquimarinus; assembly: GCF_040149565.1. NCBI lineage: Bacteria > Pseudomonadati > Pseudomonadota > Alphaproteobacteria > Rhodobacterales > Roseobacteraceae > Sulfitobacter > Sulfitobacter aquimarinus. The sequence continues at coordinate 109,905 of NZ_JBEFLO010000004.1, read as the reverse complement.
ATGCAACGCGCCGGCCTGCCCGCTCTGCTGGCGGCACTTTGGCTGAGCGCACCGCACAGTGCCGTGGCGCAGCAGGTTGTTGCCACAACCATCGTGGATGGCCAGAAGGTTGAATTGCTCGACAATAACTCGTGGCGGTTTGTGCAGTCGCAGGATGCGAATAGCGATTGCAGCGTTATCGCGGGGGATGTGACCTTTTGCGGCAATCGCAAAGTCTGGCGGGTCGTTGCCCCCCCGAACCCTCAGATCGCAGCCGCATTTATGCGCACCGAAGTGTTGTTTGGCCTTGTCGTCTCCGAAGGGGTTGGCAGCGATGTGGGTATCTCGATCGAAGCATTGCGCAAGGTTGCGATCCAAAACGCAGCAAATGGCGCGGGTGTTCTGCCCGAAAATGTCACTGTCAGCGACAGCTTCACCTCCGAATCCAATGGCATGACCTACGAGACGATCGCCTATTCGGTCAAAGTAAACGGTGTGCCGCTGGTGTTCCTGAACTCTCTGTTTGTGGGGCCAAAACGGTCGCTACAGTTGATCACATATGAATTGGACCCGAATTTGACCGACTACCACAAAGGTATTCATCAAGAGTTCCTAGACGAGACGAAGGTGGCCCAATGACAGATGCATATAGTGATCGCGGCAACAAAGACCTCTCTGTTGGAAATGCAAAAGGCCAAGGGTCTGTGATGCCCAAGGGCAGCGGGAAGGCGTTCGCGTCCGCAGGTGGCCCGTTCCTGATCGGGGATACGATGACGGGCGGTTATGGCAAGGGGCCTGACATCTTGCATGGCTGTACCATTGCCGTAGACAAGGGCGAAATCGCTGTGATTGTGGGGCCGAACGGGGCTGGCAAATCGACGGCGATGAAGGCGGTGTTCGGGATGCTTGATGTACGCTCGGGGCACGTCAAGCTGGACGGTGAGGACATCACGGGCCTTAGCCCGCAGGCGCGGGTGAGCAAGGGCATGGGATTTGTGCCGCAGACCTCGAACATCTTCACCTCGATGACGGTTGAGGAAAATCTGGAGATGGGCGCGTTCATCCGCCGCGATGATTATCGTGATACCATCGCGCAGATTTATGACCTGTTTCCGATCCTCAAGGACAAGCGCAATCAGGCGGCGGGTGAGCTGTCTGGCGGGCAGCGCCAGCAGGTGGCTGTGGGGCGTGCGTTGATGACGCAGCCCAAGGTTCTGATGCTGGATGAGCCGACGGCGGGTGTGTCGCCCATTGTGATGGACGAGCTGTTTGACCGTATTATCGAAGTGGCGCGCACGGGTATTCCGATCTTGATGGTGGAGCAGAACGCACGCCAAGCGCTTGAGATTGCTGACAAAGGCTATGTTCTGGTGCAAGGGCGCAATGCCTATACGGGGACGGGCAAGGAATTGCTTGCCGATCCGGAAGTGCGCAAATCGTTTTTGGGGGGCTGAGGGACATGAAATCTCTTTCTTCAATCTGGGCAGCGCTGCTGCTCTGGACCGCTGGCCAAGCCGTCGCAGATCAGCAGATTCTGTGTTCCTTCAAAACCGAATGCATCGAAACAGAATCCTGTGCCGAGACCGGCTATGATATCACGATTACGCACAAGCCCTTTGCTGTCGCTCAAGACGGTATGGATGCATCTGCCAGTTGGAGCGATGATGCCGCAACCAGAACTGTTTTTGTGCGCCAACGGCCCGACATCCTTTTTGCAATGTGGGCGGAAAATGACGGTCGACAGTTTGGACGTTTAATGGCCGATGCAACAGGGGATGCCCGCTATGTCGTCATGGACGTATCGATTCCGATGATGCTCAGCTATTATGGTACTTGTAAGGGAACCAACTAATGGATTTTCTAAACGCAATCGTCGCTTTGGCGAATTATGTGCTGATCCCCGGGATTGCCTACGGCAGCCAGCTTGCTATTGGCGCTTTGGGCGTGACGCTGGTGTACGGCATCTTGCGGTTCTCGAATTTTGCCCATGGCGATACGATGGCCTTTGGCACGATGGTCACCATTCTGGTGACTTGGGGGCTGCAATCGGCAGGCATCAGCTTTGGGCCCCTGCCCACCGCCCTGCTCGCCCTGCCCTTTGGCATCTTGGGGTGTATCGCGCTGGTGCTGATAACGGACCGGACCGTGTACAAGTTCTACCGCGAGCAGAAGGCAAAGCCGGTGATCCTCGTGATCGTGTCGATGGGCGTGATGTTTGTGATGAACGGCATTGTGCGGTTCATCATCGGGCCGGATGACCAGCGGTTTTCGGACGGGCCGCGGTTCATCATTTCGGCGCGGGATTTCAAGACGTTGACGGGGCTGGACGAAGGCTTGGGCATCCGCACCACGCAAGCGATTACCGTGATCACGGCGATTGTTGTTGTAGCGCTGTTGTTCTGGTTCCTGAACCGCACGCGGGCGGGTAAATCCATGCGCGCCTATTCGGATAACGAAGACCTCGCCCTGCTGTCGGGCATCAACCCCGAGCGGGTGGTGATGATGACATGGATCATCGTCGCGGCCCTCGCGACCATCGCAGGGACGCTTTATGGTTTGGATAAATCGTTCAAGCCCTTCACCTACTTCCAGCTCTTGCTGCCGATCTTTGCTTCGGCTGTGGTGGGCGGCATTGGCAGCCCGTTGGGTGCGATCGCGGGGGGCTTTGTCATCGCGTTTTCCGAGGTGACAATCACCTATGCGTGGAAAAAGGTGTTGGTCTATCTGATGCCCGAACCGCTGGAGCCATCTGGCCTCGTGCAGCTGTTGTCCACCGATTATAAATTCGCGGTGAGCTTTGTAATCTTGCTTATCGTGCTGCTGTTCAAGCCTACGGGCCTGTTTAAAGGGCAATCTACAACATGACCGATACAACGAAAAATACGCTGCTGTTTGCAGTGGTCTTTGGGCTGATCATCGGGTCGGGCTTTATCCAAGGGTGGAACAACGCGATGTTCATCCTGAATATGGGGCTGATCTCGGCTGTGATGGCTTTGGGGGTGAACCTGCAATGGGGATTTGCGGGGCTGTTTAACGTGGGCGTTATGGGGTTTGTTGCCCTTGGCGGTTTGGCGGCGGTGCTGGTTGGGATGCCCGCCACGCCGGGGGCCTTTTCGGCAGGCGGCACGGGCGTTGTGCTGGCCCTGTTGCTGGGGGCTGCGACGGTCATTGGCGCGGTGATGGCTTATACCCGCCTGCCCGCCGGGCGCGGTCGAAGCCTTGCGGTGACGGCCATTTTGATTTTTGGCTTTTTTGTCTTTCGCGGGTTTCTGGATCCGAGTGTCGAACTGATTGAAGACATTAACCCCGCTTCCACAGGATACCTTGGCGGGATCAACCCCGGCTCGGAAGAAACCTACCGCGACAATGGCCTGATCATGCTGCTGGCATGGCCTGTGGGCGGGTTGTTCGCGGCGGGGGCTGCGTGGCTTATCGGGAAAGTGGCGCTTGGGCTACGCTCGGACTATCTGGCGATTGCGACGCTGGGAATTGCCGAGATTATTATCGCTGTGCTGAAGAACGAAGACTGGCTGACGCGGGGCGTCAAGAACGTGGTCGGCATTCCGCGGCCTGTTCCCTACGAGACGGATTTGCAGGCCTCGGCAGCATTTGTCGAGCGCGCTGCGTCATTGGGGTTTGATCCCGTCGAAGGCTCAACGCTTTGGGTGAAGCTGCTTTATGCAGTTCTGTTTGCGCTGGTGCTGGGGTTGATTTTCTGGCTGAGCCAGCGTGCGCTGAACTCCCCTTGGGGTCGGATGCTGCGGGCGATCCGCGACAATGAAGTCGCGGCCGAAGCCATGGGCAAAGACGTCACAGCGCGGCATTTGCAGGTGTTCATTCTGGGCTCGGCTGTCTGCGGGATTGCAGGGGCGATGATGACCACGCTGGACAGCCAGCTGACGCCCGGCACCTACCAGCCGCTGCGGTTCACCTTCCTGATCTGGGTCATGGTAATTGTCGGAGGGTCGGGCAGTAATCTGGGCGCTATTCTGGGCGGGTTCCTGATCTGGTTCTTGTGGGTTCAGGTGGAGCCGATGGGCCTGTTTTTGATGGACCTTGTCACCTCTGGCATGGCCGAGGACAACTGGCTGCGGGCGCATCTGATCGAGAGTGCGGCGCAGATGCGGTTGATGACCATGGGGATTATCATGATTGTCGTGCTGCGGTTCAGCCCGCGTGGGTTGATACCGGAGAAGTAAACTCGGGCGGGATCATTTGAGGGTCCTGCGGGATTGAGTTTAAGGGCAAAATAAAGAAATAGGGCGCGCGCGGGTTGTGAGACTTGCGCGCGCCTTGTTGGTTTAGCGTCCTTTGAAGAGACCGCCCAGGATGCCGCGGACGATGCGGCGGCCTGTGGTACCTTTGAGTTCTTTGATGACCACATTCGCAATGGCGCCGCCGATGCCGTCGCCGACGGGGCTGCGGCGGGACGTGGTGCGGCGGGTGGCGGACTCGGTCGCTTTTCCGGCGTAGCGGCGGGCCTTTTTGAACTCGCGCAGGCTGGGGGTTTCCGAGGCGGCTTTCTTGGCGGCTTTTGCCTCTTCTTCGGCTTTTTCGAGCGCTGCCTCTGCGGCTTCTGCCTCGGCTGCGGCTTTTTCAGCGCGGCCGCGCAGCATCTCGAAGGCGCTCTCGCGGTCCAGGGTGGTGTCGTATTTGCCGGCCATGTCGGAGGCGGCCATCATTGTGGCACGCTCGGCGTTCGTGATAGGGCCGAGTTGCGAGGACGGCGGGCGGATCAGCGTGCGTTCGACCACGCCGGGGACGCCTTTGGGTTGCAGCATGGAGGTCACGGCCTCGCCCACGCCGACTTCGCGGATCGCTTCTTCGGTGCTGAAGGCGGGGTTGTCACGGTAGGTTTGCGCGGCCATGCGCAGTTCTTTCTGGTCCTTGGCCGTAAAGGCGCGCAGGGCGTGTTGCACGCGGTTGCCAAGCTGGCCCAAGATGTCTTCGGGAACGTCGGCGGGGTTTTGGGTAATGAAGTAGACGCCCACGCCTTTGGAGCGGATCAGGCGGGCGACCTGTTCGACCTTGTCGACCAGTGCTTTGGGCGCGTCGTCGAACAAAAGGTGCGCCTCATCAAAGAAGAAGACCAGTTTGGGTTTGTCGGCATCGCCCACTTCGGGAAGTTCTTCGAAAAGCTCGGACAGCAGCCACAGCAGGAAGGTGGCATAGAGTTTCGGCGCGCCCATCAGCTGGTCGGAGGCGAGGATATTGATCATGCCGCGCCCGTCTGCATCGGTGCGCATCAGGTCCGAGAGCGCGAGCGCCGGCTCGCCAAAGAGCTTGGCGCCGCCCTGATTTTCAAGCACCAGAAGGCGGCGCTGGATGGCCCCGATGGAGGAGCTGGAGACGTTGCCGTAACGCAGCGACAGATCCTTTGCGTTCTCACCGATCCAGACCAGCAGCGCTTGCAGGTCTTTGAGGTCCAGCAGCGGCATGCCGTCTTCATCCGCCACACGGAAGGCGATGTTGAGGATGCCTTCCTGCGCTTCGGTCAGGCCCAGAAGCTGGCCCAGCAACAGCGGCCCCATTTCAGAGATCGTGGTGCGGACGGGGTGTCCCTGTTCGCCGAACAGATCCCAGAACGTGACGGGGAATGCTTCATATTTGAAGCCAGCAAACCCGATCTTGTCGGCGCGTTCCATGAAGGGCGTGTGCAGTTTATGGGCGGGGTCGCCTGCAACGGCCAGCCCGCTCAGGTCGCCTTTGACGTCTGACAGGAACACCGGCACGCCCGCATTGGCAAAGCCTTCGGCCATGATCTGGAGCGTGACCGTCTTACCTGTGCCTGTGGCCCCCGCGACCAATCCATGCCGGTTCGCGTATTTCAGCGACAAATATTGCTGCGTGCCATAGTCCGGCCCGCCGCCGCCGATAAATAGATCAGAACTCACAATCACAGTCTCCTTGGGTGAAATCAGGCGCGGTAAAAACCGCTCTGGCCAAGCATACTTACTTAACCTTTATGCGCCATAGTGAATTTGTCGGGGCCTGATATGTCCTTGATGGCCCCGACACTTCCTCCCTGTCAGACTTGCCGTGCCTTCGGGTACGGCCTTTTTTTTCGCAAGACAGGGTGTTGAGGTAAAAAGAAATTTGTATTTCTGGTTGACCCTTTGATCGGGCTTGCATAACGTGACGGCAATAAGTCGGCACAGTCCGACAGGGAGTACGAAATAAGGAAAAGAGAGCACTTTGTGCTCTCTTTTTTTATGCGTTGGGGCGTGTGACCCGATCAGCAAAAAAGCGCTAGTTCGGGGCGTTTCACCCGCATGATCCCCCTGACATCCGCTGTGGGGGGTGGTAGACGAAGTTAACTGAAAACAAGCGACGGACTTCACATGACCCATTTCACCAAGATTTTCCCGTTTTGCGCTGCTTTGGCGCTGCTGGCTCCGACGGCCGTATTTGCCCAATCCACAACCGAGACTGTTGTCACCACCACCACCGAAGAAACCGATGACGCCACGGTTTCAGATCAGCTGAGCCTTGGCGAAGAGGCGCAGGACGCTGTTGTTGTCGGCCAGCCCTACACGCGCGAGACGATCGGCGCATGGGAAATGCGTTGCATCCGTGAGGAAAGCAATGACGAGACATGCCAGATGTACCAGCTGATGGAAGATGGCGAAGGCGCACCCGTCGCCGAAGTGTCGCTGTTCCGTCTGCCCGGTGGCGGCAAGGCCGTGGCGGGTGCGACTGTGATCGTGCCGCTTGAGACATCGCTGAACCAGCAGCTGACCATTTCGATTGATGGCGGCAAGGCCCGCCGCTATCCGTTCGCTTTCTGTAACCCTGTCGGCTGCTATGTGCGTCTGGGCCTTGTGGCGCAGGACGTGACGGCGTTCAAACGCGGGAACAAAGCGACCTTCACGATTTATCCAGCCCTTGCACCGGATCAAAAAGTCGATCTGACCCTGTCCCTCGAAGGGTTCACCGCCTCTTATGACAAAGTGTCTGTTATCAAACAGTAATCACCAGGCAGTTGGTGTTCGAAGGCCGCTCCCTTTATCGGGGGCGGCTTTTTTGTGGTCAAAGCTCGGTTCGGTCGCCGCCTAAAGCCTGCGCAGGGCGATCACGGCGTTCATGCCACCAAAGGCAAACGCGTTGCTGAGTGCGACATCGACTTTCGCATCGCGGGCGGTGTTGGGAACAACATCCAATGCGCAGTCGGGGTCGGGTGTGGTGTGGTTGATTGTGGGGGCAACCACCCCGTCCCGCAGCGCCATGATACAGGCCAGCAGCTCGACCGCGCCGGTGCCACCGATCAGATGCCCGTGCATGGATTTGGTTGAGCTGACCATCAACCGCTCCGCCTGCGCGCCAAAGACCTCGTGGATCGCGGCGCATTCGGTTTTGTCGTTGGCCGCCGTGCCTGTGCCATGCGCGTTGATATAACCGACATCGTCAGCCGCAACGCCTGCATCACGCAAAGCGCCCTTCATGGCGCGGGCAGCGCCGTCTTGCGAGGGCATGACAATGTCTGACGCGTCCGAGGTCATGGCGCAGCCAGCTACTTCGCACAGGATGTCAGCCCCGCGGGCGCGGGCGTGCTCGTATTCCTCAAAGACAAAGATGCCCGCCCCCTCGCCCTGTACCATGCCATTGCGGGTGGCGCAGAACGGGCGGCAGGCGTCTTTGGACATCACGCGAAGCCCTTCCCACGCTTTGATCCCGCCAAAGCACAGCATGGATTCCGATCCGCCCGTTACCATTGCAGGCGCCATTCCTGAACGTACCAGCGCAAAGGCCTGCGCCATCGCGTGATTGGACGAGGCGCAGGCCGTCGAGACGGTAAAGGACGGACCTTGGAGGTTATGCGCCATGCTCACATGCGCGGCGGCGGCGTTGTTCATCAGGCGCGGCACGACAAAGGGGTGGACGCGGTTCTTCCCCTCTGCATAAACCGAGCGGTAGTTATCGTCGGTGGTGTTCAACCCGCCACCACCAGTGCCCAGCACCACACCGCAACGCGCTGCCAGATCACCGTCAAAGGTCAGGCCCGACTGGGCCACCGCCTCGGACGCGGCCACAAGGGTCAGCTGGGTGAAACGGTCATAGAGGGTCAGTTCCTGACGGGTGAATATGTCTTGGGGGGCAAAGCCGCGCACCTGTCCGCCGATCGTGATCTGCAACCGCGCGACATCGCGGATGTCGAGCGGGCGGATCCCACTGGTGCCTTCGCGCATGGCGGTTTGGGTCGCGGCCACCGAATGGCCCAGCGGGTTGACCGTGCCCGCCCCCGTGATCACCACCCGTTTCATGTGGTGGCGGCATCCTTGCGCAGCCGCTCGATCCCGTCGATGATCGTGGCGACGGTGCTGATGTCAAAGTCGGACGAGGACGGGTCGTTGGCGTTGAACGGCACTGTGATGTCAAAGGCTTCCTCGATGGCAAAGATGCTCTCGACCAGGCCGAGGCTGTCAATGCCGAGGGTCTGCGGCGTATCGTCGAGTTTTACATCCGCAGGTTCAAGCAAAGCTTGCTCGGCGATGATGGCGATGACCTGCTCTTTAACGCTCATGTCTCGGGGTTCCTTTGGCGGCTTTTGCCGCGTGATTTACGCGTCCGGAGTGGTTTTGAAAACCATCCTTTTCAATTCCGCAACGTCGCGCATGAGGCGGGGCAGACGGCGCAGCGCCTTGTAGCCTTCGACCTGTTTGTCCATCTGTGTGGCGGGATAGCCCAGCATGGTGCGCCCCGCAGGCACATTCGACATCAATTTCGTCCCGCCGCCCGCAATCACGCCGTCGCCCACAAAGATGTTGTCATTGACCCCGCATTGCCCCGCCAGCACCACGTTGTCGCCAATCGTGGCCGAGCCTGCGATGCCCACCTGCCCGCAAATCAGGCAGTTTCGCCCGATCACGACGTTGTGGCCCATGTGCACCTGATTATCGAGCTTGGTGCCGTCGCCGATCACCGTGTCGCGGATGGTGCCGCAATCAATTGTGGCACCCATGCCGATTTCGACATCGTCGCCGATGGTGACCGCGCCAAGGCTGTGGATGCGCGCCCAGTCTTGGGCCTGTGTTTCGCCCTGATCGCCAAGCGTTTTGCGTACGCTCTCGACGCTGGATGGTTCCGGCGTGACAAAAGAGAACCCGTCCCCGCCGATCCGTGCGCCCGGCTGCGCGATGAAACGTGCGCCAATGGTGACACGGGCGCCGATGCTGACTGCTTCGCGCAGATAGGCGCCTTCGCCCAGTCGCGCATGCCAGCCGATGAAGCACTGCGGGCCAATCACACTGCCCGCGCCAATGATTGCCCCTTTCGAGATGACGGCCAAGGGGCCTACGCTGACCCCCTCGCCCAATTGCGCGTCGGGATCGACAAAGGCGGTGGGATGGATCCCGTCCGTGTACCCCTGCCCCGCATCCAGCAGCCGCGTCAGGCTGGCCATGGCAAAGCGCGGGCGTGGCGCGATGATCGCAGCCTCCAGCCCCAGCGCCTGCCAGTCGGCACCTTCCCACAGCATCGCCACACGGGCGGCCCCTTGGGGCAGGCTTTCGGCGTATTTCGGCGATGTGGCAAGCGCCAGATGATCCGCCTGCGCTTGCGCGGGCTCGGCGGCGCGGGTGACCAAAATATCTGTGGCGCCGAAAGCTTCCGCCCCCAACGCCACTGCAATCTCTTTAACGGTATGGCTCATCTTGCGCGGGTCCCTTTCACAGGTTTGCGCGCAGAATTACCCTTGAACGGTGCCAAGTTCCACCCCTGCCTTTTGCAAGGCTTTCCATATCTGCGCGTCGCGGCCGTAAATGTCGCGGCGGAAATTCAGGTTCCCCCGCGCATCGGTATAGGCCGTACGGTAGATGATATGCACTGGAACGGGCGTTTCAAGGTTCACGCGGCTTTCACGGCCCGTGCGCAGTTGCGATTTGAAAAAGCCCATCGGGTCGGCCTCTTGTTTGGCCAGCAGCGCCTCGGCGAAATCGAACGGGTCACGCAGGCGCACACAGCCGTGGCTGTAGGCGCGCACTTCGCGGCTGAACAGGTTTTTCGCAGGCGTATCATGCAGATAGATGTTGTACTTGTTCGGGAACATGAACTTGACCAGCCCCAGTGCATTGCGGCTGCTGGGCGGTTGGCGCATGGAATACGGGAAGTTACGCGCCGAGTATTGGGCGAAGTTCGCAGCCGAGCGGTTGACCCTGCGGCCGCGGCGGTCGGTAATCTCGATATGGCCCACGGCGTTCGGGTTGCGTTTGAGCGCGGGCAGGTATTCGTTCACGATGATCGAGCGCGGCACATACCAGCTGGGGTTAATGACCATATGGGTCATCGTGTCCGAGAATTCCGGCGTCGGGCGATCAGACTTGTTTGCCCCCACAACCGAGCGTGTCTCGAATGTGACGCGGCCATCATCAACGATTTTTGCGGTGAAATCAGGGATATTCACCAGAATATGACGCGTCCCGCGGTCTTTGTTCAGCCACCGCTCCCGCTCCATCGCGACAAGAACCGAGCGCAGGCGCGCATCGATGGTCTTGTTAATCTCTTTAATAGTGCTGCTGCCCGCATTGCCATCCACGTTCAGGCCGTGCGCCTTCTGGAACGCCTTGACGGCCGCAGTCATCGCCTTGTCATATGTTTTTGCGTTCGAACGGTGCAGATAGCCCATCGCCATCAGGCGGTTGCGCAGGGTCAGTACAGACGCACCCGATGCACCGGGTTTCAACGATGACGCCTTTACCGCAGGGCCCCAGCCGCCGTTGCGGGCCTGTTCTTGCAGCAACATCTTTTGCTTCATCAACGCGCTGTATTCCATCGTGCGCGGTGCGAGGCTGCGCAGGTAGGCGGCGGGCTGTGACGACAAGAACCCCGCCATCAGCGCGGTCCGGTCGGTATAGGCGACTTCGCGTTTGATGGCACTGACGACCTTTGACGGGATCAGCGCCCCGCTTTGAATATCGCGGGCATAGCTGAGAAAGACGCGTGTCATCTCGACCTCAAGCACCCCGAGGTCGCGGGCGGAGCGGGCATTGCGCATCTGACGCTCCAGCGCGTCCGCGTCATAGCGGTTGGTGGGCAATCCGTGGTCCCCGGCGTGGCGCAACGCGTTCAGCAAGGCACTGCGGCGGGCGCTGTGGATGTCACTGGTTCCGGTCCAGACGCCCTCAAAGTTCTGGTTGCGGTAGAATTTTGCGATGCCTTCGTCGCGCGATCCGGTTTCTGCAACCGCCTGCTTGAAAGCGGTGACCTGCGCGTCAGCCGATTGCGGTGCGCCGCAAAAGACAACCCCGACCGCCAAGGCGATGGCAACTGTTTTGGGTGCGTTGAAGCGCTTGAAATATGACCGCATCTGAATCTATCCCTGAAAATGCCCGTATGTGGGAAGTAATCCTGAATTCGGGAGACCAAGTCTATTCACAATTAGGACATTTGGGCCGAAATCTTTGAAAAGAGGCCAAAAAACCTCCGACTTTTGGGCGGCAGCCATGCGGCAACCTTCATATGCGCAAAAAGTTGCCTAAAATTCCCAGTAAATTTGTCGAAAAGGATTCATCACTTGGTTCCGAATCTACCCTATGCAATACAGATGGTGCATCTGGGGAGATGGAAAACGCACCTGTAACATCAGGGCAACTTGGCACATCCACAGGCAAGCCAACGATTGGCAGAAACGGGACGAAGAATATGACGCTTAACACACCTTCGGGCATGACACGCCGCGGCCTTCTGGGCGCATTCGCAGCAACGGCAGTCACAGCCGCCCCAACTTATGCAAACGCAGCTGGTTTCCTGCGCGGTGGTGGCGACATTCGCCGCATCCAGATGTATTCGGGCCGCACAGGTGAGCGGATCGATATGATCTACTGGATCGAAGGCAAATACATTCGCGACGCGGTGAAGGAAGTGAACTACTTCATGCGCGACTGGCGCACCAATGACGCCTATAAAATGGACCTGCGGACGGTTGATATTATGGCCGCAGCGCAAAACCTGCTCGACACCGATGAACCTTACATGCTGCTGTCGGGCTACCGTAGCCCGAAAACAAACGCGATGCTGCGCTCGCGCTCGCGCGGGGTGGCAAAGAATTCGCTGCACATGCGCGGTCAGGCTGCGGACCTGAGCATGAAGTCACGCTCGGTCAGCCAGATTTCCAAAGCGGCGGCTGCATGTCGCGGTGGCGGTGTGGGCCGCTACTCCGGCTCCAACTTTGTGCATATGGATTGCGGCACTGTCCGCACTTGGGGCCGCTAAGGCGCGACCCTCCAGGCTGGCAAACGCAAAACGCCCCGTCGGGGCGTTTTTTGATTCTGGTATTTTGATTCTGGTATTTTAATTCTGGCACAGGCTGTTTCTGCGGACAGCTGATTCTCGCTATCCGCGTTTGTATGCGTCAGGCCTCAGCCGCGTCTTCTTCCGGCCCTTTAAAGCCGATCGCGACCACGAACTTCTCCGAGCTGTCAGCGCGGCTTGACGGGGGTTTATAGTTGGCCACCTTTTTGAATCGCCGCTTCAGCAGCTTTTGCAGATCCCCTTCGGCGCCGCCTGCCAGAACTTTGGCGACAAATGTGCCGCCTTCTTCCAGCACATCAAACGCGAAATAGGCTGCCGCCTCGCACAGGGCGATGATGCGCATGTGGTCGGTCTGTTTATGGCCCGAAGACGCCGCCGCCATGTCGGACATGACCACATCGGCGTTACCGCCCAGCCATTCCTTGACCTGAAGGTCCGCGTCATCTTCCATGAAATCAAGCTGGTGGATTTCGCAGCCCGCAATCGGCTCCATCTCTTGCAGGTCGACGGCAAGGATCGTGCCTTTGGCCTTGCCCGACTTTTCACCCAGAATATTCGATCGTTTCACCGCCACCTGACACCAGCCCCCCGGTGCCGCGCCCAGATCAACGATCCGCGCCCCCGGCACCAAAAAGCGGTACTTGTCGTCCAGCTCCATAATCTTGAACGCGGCGCGCCCGCGGTAACCTTCGGCCTTGGCGCGTTTGACATAAGGGTCGTTCAACTGCCGCTGCAACCAGCGCGTCGAACTGAGCTTGCGGCCCCGCGCCGACTTTACCTTGACCTTCAGGTCACGCTGTCCGCGTCCCGATGTGTTCTTTCCTGTCGGCGTTTTGCCCATCAGAATGTCCCTTCTTCAAGCACGCCATCCGCGCTCATTTGTGCATAAAGCAGGCCTTCGCGCAGACCACGGTCCGCCACGCTGAGCCTGTCTGTCGGCCAGCAGCGCATCAGCGCCTGCAAAATCGCGGCCCCCGACATGATCAGCGCCGAGCGGTCGTGCCCGATACACGGATCAACCCGCCTGCCCTCTGGCCCCATGGCCAGATAATTGTGGATCACCTTGTCGATCTGTTGGCTGGTCATATGCATGCCGTCCACTTTGGTCCGGTCATAACGGTTCAGCCCCAGATGGCTGGCCGCGACGGTCGTCACCGTGCCGGATGTGCCCACGATCTGGAACCGCTCTTGCGGCTGCGCCGATTGATAGGGCGTGAAATCGGTCAGGTTTTCTTCGAAAAACCAGCTCATCAATGCGAAACGCGCGGCGTCGTCTTCGACGTCCGAGAATTGGTCGCGCAGCGTTGCCACACCCAGCGGAACGCTGATCCAATCCACCACGCGGGCGGCGGGGATATCGGTCTTGGCCTGCACAAACCCGCCATGCAGTCGCATGATGCTTTGCGCACGGTCGCGCTTTGGCACGCCTGAAATGTCGATCCAGACCAGCTCGGTCGAGCCGCCGCCGATGTCCACCACCAACAGGTTTTCGGTCTTTTTACTGACCAGCGGCGCACATGAAATCACGGCCAGCTGGGCCTCTTGCTCGGGCGCGATAATATCCAGCGTCAGGCCCGTCTCCCGCGTGATGCGGCGCATGAAGTCCGCCCCGTTGAGCGCACGACGGCACGCTTCGGTCGCGACCAAACGCATCCGCTTGACCTTGTTACGGCGGAGTTTTTGCTGACAAATGCGAAGTGCCTGAATGGTGCGCGACATGGATCCGCGCGACAAGCGCCCGGTTTTCTCGAGCCCCGCGCCAAGTTGCACGGACTTCGAGAAACTATCTACCACATGAAACCCCCCGCCTTCGGGGCGGGCGATCAACATGCGACAGCTATTTGTGCCCAGATCTAGGGCCGCGTATAGGTCGTTCGATCTGGACGAAACTGGCGCGGGGCTCAGAACCGTCTTATGGTTGACTTCCGTCTTCTGTTCGAGCGCGCCCGCACCTTTGGAGCGCTTTGGCGCCATGGGATGCGCCTTTCATTACGAGTTGCCCTAATGATATGCCGTGTCCCGCCCCTGCGCAAGCGCAGAGCGCTGTGTCAGCACGTAGTTTTATTCAACTTCACAATCATCATGCGCCGAATGGGGCTGCGGCCCTCTCGCGGTGGTATGCGGGTTGGTGTAGCCATAGGTCGCGGATGGGTGCGTTATTGTCGAAAACGGCAATCGGGGCGCGGGTGCTATCCGTTACTGAAGAAACAGGTGCTACTCCGTGGGAGGGATTCGCAGATGGCCAGTGTTGTAATTGTGTATTGGCGGGACATCCCCGCGCAAGTCATTGTTGGCAAAGGCCGACGCGGCGAAAAGCGTATCCTGCCCGAGCGGTTCGAACAGGCGATTGACCGCGCTGCGATGAAGGTCGGCGCCGAGGATACCGATGCCTATCTTGCGGAATGGCGCAAGGCCGATCCAGTCGTGATTGACGGCGATGATGCGGCTGTGGCCGATGCCGAAGTGGCCCGCATAGACGCCGAATACGACCGCGAGCGCATCAAAGCACTGATCGCAAATGACGGCTGGGCATAACGCCTGATCCGCCCCCTCAAGACCGCCCTTAAAGGAGCAGCACAATGGCCCTGTTGAACTTCCGCAAGAAAGAAGAAGCGCCCACCGAGGTGAACCCCAAAGTCGAGAGCTTTTTGCAGGATTTCTCGATCGAGGTGATGCCGCGCACGGCCGAGAAGGTCGAAGATTTCCGCGCTCTGCTGCCCGCAGGCACACGCGTCTACATCGCCCATATTGAGGGCACCCCGATCGAGGATATGGTCGCCACGGCAAAACGTCTGGCAGAAGACGGCTTTGCGGTCATGCCGCATTTTCCCGCCCGCATCATCAAGGATGCCGCGACCCTGCAAGACTGGATTGCCCGCTATCAGGGCGAGGCGGATGTGCGTCAGGCGCTGCTGCTGGCTGGCGGGGTAAGCACGCCTCACGGTGACTATAGCGATTCTATGCAACTTGCGGAATCGGGCCTGTTTGACAAGGCGGGCTTTACCCATCTGCACGTTGCAGGCCACCCCGAAGGCAACCGCGACATCGACGCGACAGGCACCGCCAATGTCGACGCGGCTCTGCGGTGGAAGAACGATTTCCAGACCCGCACGGACGCGCAAATGGCCATCGCCACGCAATTCGCCTTTGAGGCAAAGCCCATCATCGACTGGGCCGACAGCCTTGTGACGGATGGCATCACTCTGCCTGTCCACATCGGCATCGCGGGGCCAGCCAAGCTGCAAACCCTGATCAAATTCGCTATTGCCTGCGGTGTTGGTCCCTCCCTCAAAGTGCTGCAAAAGCGCGCGATGGATGTGACCAAACTGCTGCTGCCCTACGAGCCGACAGAAGTGTTGGTCGAACTGGCCGCGCACAAGGCCGCCAACCCTGATTTCAACATTACCCATGTGCATTTCTTCCCGCTGGGAGGGATCAAGACCAACGCCACATGGGCGCAAAACAACGGTGGCTCTGCCGCTGTTCCAGCTTCCGCCTGAAGGACCAAACATGACCCGTACAATTGTCGAATCCAAAACAAAAACCGCCATCATCGGTTTTGACCAACCGTTCTGTGTGATCGGAGAACGGATCAACCCCACGGGGCGCAAGATCCTTGCGGAAGAGCTGGAGCGTGGTGATTTTTCCCGCGTTGAGGCGGACGCCGTGGCGCAGGTAAATGCAGGTGCGACGATCCTCGATGTGAACTCGGGCGCGGTGTTTTCCAACAAAATGGCCGAAGACCCGCGCTATGCCGACAACAACTTTGTCGAGCCGATGCTGATGCCCGAAATGATCAAACGCGTGCAGGCCGTGACCGATTGCCCGATCTGCATCGACAGTTCGGTCCCCGGCGCGCTTGAGAATGGCTTGGAGGCTGCCGAGGGTCGCCCGCTGCTGAACTCGGTCACTGGTGAGGAAGAGCGGCTGGAGCTGGTGCTGCCGTTGGTCAAAAAATACAATGTGCCTGTGGTCGCGATTTCAAACGACGATACGGGCATTTCCGAAGACCCCGACGTGCGTTTTGCCGTGGCCAAAAAGATCGTCGAGCGGGCAGCAGACTTTGGCATCCCCGCCTATGACATCGTGGTCGACCCGTTGGTCATGCCCATCGGCGCCATGGCCACAGCGGGACACCAGGTCTTCACCCTCGTGCGCCGCCTGCGCGAAGAGCTGGGCGTGAACACCACTTGCGGAGCCTCCAACATCAGCTTTGGCCTGCCCAACCGTCACGGCATCAACAACGCTTTCCTGCCGATGGCTATGGGTGCGGGCATGACCTCTGCGATCATGAATCCTGTCGCCCTTCCCGTGAATGCCAAGAAAATCGCCGAGAAAAAGGCCGAGTTGGAGGCCCTTGGCGTGGTTCTTCCCGAGGGGATGGACGACGAGGCATTTGTGCAGTTGTTCGGCATGGGCTCGACCCTGCCGAGGGCGGGCAAAGAGATGGAGGCGATCCGTGCCGCCAACTTCCTGTTCGACCGTGACCCCCATGGTGGTGACTGGATCAAATTCAACAAAGTGGCGCCCAAGGCAGGCCAAGAAGGCCGCGGGCGTGCGGGCCGCAAGGGCGGTCGCCGCCGGGGTTAATTTGGTAGATGAAGATTGGCGGCCAACCGCCTGACTTCATTGGTTTCCTAGGACGCAAACTTGCATCAATCGGAGTGTCGCGGCAGCGTGGAGCATTTCCGCCCTGTCACGCATCACAGTCGTCAAGCTGCCCACGGCTCGGCCACCGCGACGATGTGCTCGCATTTGCGTAGAACTGCGATGGCACAGTTCTTTTCGGCCAGCGTTGGGATCAGCGTTGCCCGTGGCCGCACCCCTCAGAATCAGCGATGAGGGCAGCCCTCCCCCAGCCAGAACATCTGTGCGCGGGAATTGAGCGTGCAGCCAAGGCCGAGGATCACCAGAGTCCTCTGTGGCCAGCCGCCCCATGGTGTCGCGCTCACTATATTGCCCAAGCGGTCGATCGCATCCTGATGCACCGTGTCGCCGCGGTTTTCCGTCAGATTGGACGTGGTCGGCTTTCCGGCTACGACTTCGCCCAAGCCAAAGTTGCGCGCTGCGTTGCCTTGCGTAGCTCTGTCGTGCCGTGATCGCGCAGCATCGGCATCTAGCCGTCAACAGCCGCGGCACCAGTGCCAGCCCTTGTTCTTTGGAATCGCCGGTCGTTGCGGCCTATGGCGTAGAGTGTCAGTGATGCGCCAGCTGTCGCCGACAGGAAGATCGCAAGCATGTCGCATGCGGTGTCTGCGTCTATGTGGTTGGGGGTAGTGGCGGACAGACAGTCCTTTAGGTTGAAGTGAGAACTCAGAAATAAGTTATAATTAACAGTAGGTTGTGCATATTTAGCATTTGCGACTGGGGCGCAGTTTGTGTGGCAAATTCTTGCATATTCTAAGCTTACTAAACCCTCGAAAATTCAACAACCTGCCAATGGTCTTTGACAATTCCGGGCTGAGCTTTCACCAACGACGTCGAGGTGGATGCAAGCGGCCCATAACGGACATTGAGCGCGAACGATGTCCCCCGCAATACAGCTTCCCGAAAGCGGTCATTGGCGCATCCGCAGCATCTTAAGGCTGCGGATGACCACAATGCAGGACATTGCCACCATTGATCAAATTGCCAGCTTGCATCACAACACTCCGTCCACCTTACAGCGTGGATACTTTAAAGCTTTCGAGCAGGTCCGGTGCCGATGCCAACAAACCAGAAATGTCACTTGGAAAAAGTTTAGCCTCGCCAGAAACCATGAATACCGAATTTCCGCGCTGCCATTGGCATCTGAAATTGTAATTATCCACCAACACATTTCTTATGGGGCCCCACCGCCAGCTCCATGATTGAAGTCAACAGCCATTCCTATAATGATTGTATCCTCTTGAGTTTCATGTTTGGGCACCAAGTTTGCGACAGACACTTTAGCAAGAAAAAACTGGCCTCCGCGTTCTGGGTTACCGTTATAGGGGCCATACTGCCAAGGGATCTCATACTTGTCATCGCCAAGAAAATAGGTCTGCCGATAGCCACTGTCGAAGGACGGCAAGCGTGGAATTAGAGAAATGATCCCAGTGACAAGCAGGCCAATTGCATAAATATGCGGGGCGAGTGGGTGCCGATACAACCATAGGCCAAACATCACAATTGCTGTTAGAATTGTTGCGGCTACTGCCCATTGGCGCAAAAGATGAAATAGGTCGCCCTGTGCGGCCATCGGGTGGTAGAATTCACTAACGCCCACGACTACGAAAACCCATCCGCACCAAGCGGTCGACACAACTGCTGCAATCCAAAATCGAATGGGCCATGAAAACATACGATGGTTTAGGACGTAGGCAGGAAGTTTACTATACAGGAAGGGCTACCAAGTGAGGTCGAAATGGGCTCCAAGTTGCCATTCGCTGCGGTTGCAAACGAAATCACTGCCACATCGGAAGGCGAGAGGCGGCTATGCGGACGAAGCCGACATTGACGTTTGAGAGCCCTTTTTCCATGTTTTTGAATTGGAAGATTTGCAACAGAATACTTTCTGATCAAAAACAGAAACGCGCAATATTTTGGCGCGCGTCAAATGGGTCTCAGCTGAGTTCGAATATGCGCATCCCTTGCCAGATGCCCGTCCACCACGATTGATGCAAAATTTGATCCTCTCAATCAGGTCGCTTAAATACAAACTCAAAATGATAGACGTATATCAGAAAATGATTGACGTCTTGCAGTTTTCTTTTCTACGCTCGTCTTACGGCGATGAAATAGGGAGAATCGCCACTGGGAGGAAACATGTCAGGACCGACATTAAGCGATGTCGCGGATGCCGCTGGTGTAAGCTATGCAACCGCGGATCGTGTATTGAATAATCGCGGGAACGTTGCCCAAAAATCGATTGCAAAGGTGCGTGAAGCCGTTGATCGGCTGGGCTATGTGCGCAACGTTGCGGCTGCGAACCTGTCGCGCAAGCGGGTTTATCGTTTGGCATTCCTGATCCCTTCTGGGCCCAACGCATTCTTTAATCGCCTGCGCGCGCACATCACGGCGTTGGCGCAACACCTGAGCGTGGACAATGTCACTGTTGAGATCGTTGATGTATCTGCCTTCTCGGTCGAAGCACTGCACGATAGTATTGGTCAGCTGACAGGATATGACTTCGACGGAGTCGCTATTGTTGGCTTGCAAAATGATCAATTAGAGCAACCCCTTGCTGATTTGCGTGCCCATGGCGTGCCGATTATCGGCTTGGTGTCTGACCTGCCTGTGGCGCTCCGCTCGGCCTACATTGGTATTGATAACATGGTCGCAGGTCGCACAGCTGCGCGTCTGACGGGGATGGCTCACGCAAACCGCACTGGGGCGATCCAGACCTTTGCAGGCGCACTGGATGCGCGCGACCATGCAGAGCGCTTGCAGGGGTTTCGCGATGTCATCGCTGCAGATTTTCCAAAACTCAGCGTCCTTGATCCGATCCTTACCAAGGATGATCCTGCTGTCTTGTATGATGCGGCCTGCACCGCGCTGCAAACGAACCCGTCTATCAGCGCGATCTATAATGTTGGCGCGGGCAATGTGGGGCTGATTAAAGCCATTAGCGAGATTAAGGACACCCGACCGTTCAGTGTGATCCACGAACTGGTAGAGCATTCGAAGCAAGCCCTGATCACGGGTCACGTCGACTTGGTAATCGACCAGCGCCCAGATGTCGAAGTCTCGCGGGCTTTTGCCCTGTTGCGCGCCCTTATCGACCAGCGGGACATGCCGCCGATGCCCGCCCTAATGCCAACGATCTTTGTGCAAGATAATTTGCCTGCCGACACTCTCAATGACCCGATGGAAGCCCAAGTAAAATGACTGATTTTTTCAAAGACATCTCGCCCTTGGCCTATGGGCCCGAAGGTTCTGATCTGGGGTTTCGCCACTACAATCCTGACGAGGTGTTTGCGGGTAAGCGGATGGAAGATCATCTGCGGTTCGCCGTCGCCTATTGGCATTCCTTTGCTTGGCCTGGTGGTGACCCCTTTGGTGCCGAGACATTTGAGCGGCCATGGTTCGGGTCCACGATGGATCTGGCGAAGATGAAGGCAGATGTCGCGTTCGAGATGTTCGATCTGCTGAACGTGCCGTTCTTTTGCTGGCACGATGCTGATATCCGCCCCGAGGGCGACACGTTCGCGCAAAGCCTGCGTAATTTCCAAGAGATCATCGACTATTTTGGCGAGAAGATGGAAACCTCGAACACCAGGTTGCTTTGGGGTACGGCCAACCTCTTCAGCCACCGCCGGTTTATGTCAGGGGCCGCCACAAACCCCGACCCAGAGATTTTCGCGTGGTCGGCAGCGACGGTCAAAAACTGCATGGATGCGACGCACAAACTGGGCGGTGAAAACTATGTTCTGTGGGGGGGGCGCGAAGGCTATGAAACGCTGCTCAACACCGACCTGAAACGCGAACGCCAACAGGCGGGGCGGTTTTTGCAGATGGCTGTGGAGTACAAGCACAAGATCGGTTTCAAAGGCGCGATTTTGGTTGAGCCCAAGCCGCAAGAGCCTTCCAAACACCAGTATGATTTCGACGTCGCCACAGTGTTTGGATTCCTCAAGGAATTTGGGCTGGAGGGTGAGGTCCAGATGAACATCGAACAGGGCCACGCGATTTTGGCGGGTCATTCGTTTGAACACGAACTGGCGCTGGCGTCATCGCTGGGCATCTTTGGCTCAATCGACATGAACCGCAACGACTATCAGTCTGGGTGGGACACGGATCAATTCCCCAACAATGTCCCCGAAGTAGCACTGGCCTATTATGAGGTGCTCAAAGCTGGCGGCTTCACCAAAGGCGGCACCAATTTCGACGCCAAACTGCGCCGCCAATCTCTTGATCCAATTGACCTGATCGCGTCGCACGCGGGTGCGATGGATGTCTGCGCACGCGGGTTCAAAGCCGCCCACGCGATGCTGGAAGACGGCACGCTAGAGGCGATGCGCGCAGAGCGTTACAGCGGGTGGGACAGCTCTGGCGGCAAGGCCCTGCTGGACAGCGATTTCGCCACCATCGCGGCGGACGTGGAAAAAGGCGGGATCGACCCGCAGCCACGCTCGGGCCGTCAGGAAATTCTGGAAAATATCGTCAACCGCTTCGTCTAAGCGGATAGGGAGGAAGACCATGAAAAACATCAAAGGCCCTGCGCTGTTCTTGGCACAATTTGCCACCGACGAAGCGCCGTTCAACTCTTGGGATAGCATTACAAAATGGGCGGCCGATTGTGGCTATAAAGGCGTGCAAGTACCCAGCTGGGACGCGCGCCTGATTGATCTGGACAAGGCGGCAAACAGCAAAGACTACTGCGACGAATTCAAAGGCAAGGCCCTTGAGAATGGCGTCGAAGTGACGGAATTGTCGACCCACCTGCAAGGCCAGCTTGTCGCGGTGCATCCCGCCTATGATTCCGCTTTTGACGGCTTTGCGGACCCGTCCGTGCATGGCAATCCCAAGGCGCGGCAGGAATGGGCCGTGGATCAGGTGAAAAAGGCGATTTCGGCCTCTCATAACATGGGCATCAAGAACCACGTGTCGTTTTCTGGCGCATTGGCTTGGCCTTACGTCTACCCTTGGCCCCAGCGCCCTGCTGGCCTGATCGAGACCGCGTTTGACGAACTCGCCCGCCGCTGGCGTCCCATTCTGGACCACGCCGAAGACAACGACGTCAACATCTGCTACGAAATCCACCCTGGCGAAGACCTGCACGACGGCGTCACATTCGAGATGTTTTTGGAACGTGTCGACAATCATGCGCGCTGCAACATGCTCTATGATCCCAGCCACTATGTGCTGCAATGCCTTGACTACCTCGATAACATCGACATCTACAAAGACCGCATCAAGATGTTTCACGTCAAAGACGCGGAGTTTAACCCCACAGGGCGTCAGGGCGTCTATTCCGGCTACCAGCCGTGGGTGGATCGCGCGGGGCGCTTCCGCAGCTTGGGCGATGGTCAGGTCGATTTTGGGGCCATCTTTTCGAAAATGGCGGCCAATGATTTCGACGGCTGGGCAGTGGTCGAATGGGAATGTTGCCTGAAACACCCCGAAGACGGGGCACGCGAAGGCGCGCAATTTGTTTCTGATCATATCATCCGCGTAACAGAACGCGCCTTTGACGATTTTGCCGATGGTGGCACGGACGAGGCCGCAAACCGCAAAATGCTGGGGATCGACTGATGGCACGTACCTATGTTCGTGATCAGGGCGGCGATAGACTACTGCCCCACTACTACACTCAAAGCAATCGGACCAAACCAGATATGTTTGGAAAACGGGAAGGGTATAGATGCGCTCCGTCCGGGGTCCAAAGTAATTGGTCAGAAAACGGGCTCCTTTATCGTTCAATTGATGACCTTGCTGATCACCAAAAAGCAAATCCTGACTGGGGCGTCCGAGTTACAAAGGAACCGTCTCAATCTTTGAGGTTTAAAAACATCTTTATTGATGGAGTCCAACAATGACACGAATTCGTCTTGGCATGGTCGGCGGCGGCAATGACGCATTTATCGGCGGCGTGCACCGCATCGCATCGCGCATTGATGACCGGTTTGAACTGGTCGCCGGCGCGCTGTCATCGACGCCAGAAAAATCAGCGGCCAGTGCACAGGCGCTTGGTATCGCGCGCAGTTACGGCAGTTTTGAGGAGATGGCCAAAGCAGAGGCGGCGCGCGAAGATGGCATTGAGGCGGTGTCGATCGTCACGCCCAACCATGTCCATGCGGCAGCCGCCAAAGCGTTTCTGGCGCAGGGCATTCACGTGATTTGCGACAAGCCGATGACGTCAACGATGGAAGATGCCCTGTCGTTAGAGCAAGCCGTGGCAAAAGCTGACGCCCTGTTCGTCCTGACCCATAACTACACGGGTTATCCGATGATCCGGCAGGCCCGCGACATGGTGGCCAAGGGTGATCTTGGCACGATCCGCATCGTGCAGGCTGAATACCCCCAAGACTGGCTGACCTCGCCCATGGAAAACGAAGGCCTCAAGCAGGCCGAATGGCGCACCGACCCGACACGCTCTGGTGCGGGCGGGTCTATCGGCGATATCGGCACCCATGCCCATAATCTTGCGTGCTTTGTCAGCGGTTTGCAGGTCGAAAGCCTTGCTGCTGATTTGCAAGCCTTTGGTGCAGGGCGCACGCTGGATGACAACGCCCACATGATGCTGCGTTTTGCGGGTGGCGCGCGGGGTATGCTGTGGTCCAGCCAAGTGGCTCCGGGTAATGAGAACGCCTTGAAACTACGGATTTACGGCGAAAAAGGCGGGCTTGAGTGGTGTCAGGAAGACCCCAACTATCTGTGGTTTACGCCGCACGGTGAACCCAAGCGCCTTCTCACGCGCAATGGTGCAGGCGCAAGCGAGGCCTCCCAGGCGGTCAGCCGCATTCCGGGCGGGCATCCCGAAGGCTATCTTGAGGGGTTCGCCACGATCTACAACGAGGCAGCAGATGCGATCCGCGCTGTTCAAGGTGGCGCTGATCGGGCGTCTGCCATGGCCGTCTTGCCCGGCATCACCGCAGGGATGGACGGGATGCGGTTTATCAACGCTTGTGTCACGTCATCCAGCAACAACGCGGCGTGGACAAACCTATGACAACCAGCCCCGTCGCAGCCCTTTTCAATGTCTCCAAAAGCTTCGGCCCTGTCGAGGTTTTGCATGGCGTGAACCTTGCGCTGCATGCAGGCAGTGTTCACGCGTTGATTGGAGAAAACGGGGCAGGAAAATCCACCACGATGAAGATTCTCGCGGGGTATCAACCCCCAACTCTTGGCGCCGTAGAACTGAACGATACACCGGTGCAGTTTACCAGCCTACAAGACGGTGAGGCCGCCGGGATTGTCATGATCCACCAAGAGTTCAACCTTGCCGAGCAGCTGACCGTCGAGCAAAATATTTTCTTGGGCCGTGAGCTCAAGCGCGGGCCGATGTTGGACAAGGCCGAGATGCGCCGTTTGACCCGTGAATATGTATCACGAGTGGCCTGTGACGTTTCACCTGATGCCTTGGTGTCGGGACTGTCTAATTCTGAAAAGCAAATGGTCGAGATCGCCAAAGCCCTGTCGCGCAATGCGCGCGTTTTGATCATGGACGAACCAACCGCCGTGCTGACCAACCGCGAAACCGACGTGTTGTTCGCCCAGGTTGCAGCCCTGCGCGACGCGGGCACAGCGATTTTGTTCACCTCGCATAAATTGGACGAGGTTGCTAAGATATCCGACCAAGTGACGATCATGCGCGACGGCGATGTTGTTCATGCGGGGCCGACATCCGAAATGAGCGAAGACGCGATGGCCACCGCAATGGTTGGCCGCGATGTATCTGATTTATATCCAGATAAACCGGGCGTTCCGCGCGATGCACCTGTGGTGCTCAAGGTTGATAACCTCAGCGTGCCGGGCTTTGCAAGTGACGTCTCTTTTGATCTGCGCAAGGGCGAAATTCTGGGCATTGGCGGGTTGATCGGATCGGGGCGTACCGAACTGATGGAGGGACTTGCCGCTCTGCGCCCTGCATCAAGCACCAAAGTTACCCTGTTTGACAAGGCCGTTAACTTCAAGCGGCCAGGCGATGCCCAGCAGGCAGGTCTTTGCTATCTGACAGAAGACCGCAAGCTGCGCGGGTTGTTGTTGGAACGTGGCATGCGCGAAAACCTGACACTGGCCAATCTGCACAAATTCGGCGGCTTTGTGATCAATCGTAAATGCGAGGAAAACGCCCTGACCGATGCAATCGCGGAATTTGATATCCGTTCTGGGACGCGCGATGTGCAGGTCGGCAATATGTCCGGAGGAAACCAGCAAAAGCTGTTGCTCGCCAAGGTCATGCTGTCCGAGCCGCGGGTTCTGATCATTGACGAGCCGACGCGCGGTATCGACATTGGCACAAAGCAGCAGATCTACACCTTTTTGCGCGGCTTGGCGGATGCGGGTCATGCGATTGTTGTGATCACCTCCGAGATGCCCGAGCTGATTGGCCTTGCCGACCGTGTGATGGTGATGCGCGACGGCCGTATCGCGGGCGCGCTGGATCCTAATGAAATAACCGAAGATGCAATCGTGCGCCTGTCCATGGGGCTGCGCACGGATCAACCGCCCAAAGTGGTGTGAAGGAACGGAAAATGACTGATACGACAACCGCTCGATCCAGTGGGCTACACATGCCTTCAATGTCCGTGCTTGGGCCGATTATCGCCTTGGTGGTCCTGCTGGTCATCGGCGCTATGATGAACTCGAATTTCCTGAGTGCGGCAAACATCACCAATGTTTTGGCGCGGTCGGCCTTTATCGGGATCATTGCGGTGGGCATGACCTTTGTCATCACCGCAGGCGGGCTCGATCTGTCGGTGGGGTCAATGGCGGCGTTTATCGCGGGACTTATGATCTTGGTAATGAATGCGGCCTTGCCCAGTATGGGGATTGGCATTCCCATCATCCTTCTGGGGATGATGACGGCCATTGTCGCAGGCATGCTCGCGGGGCTTTTGAACGGGTTCTTAATCACCACGCTCGGGATTGAGGCTTTCATCGTGACACTTGGGTCCATGGGCATCTACCGCAGCCTCGTGACGTGGCTGGCGGACGGGGGCACATTGTCGCTCGATTTCGGGCTGCGCACATTCTACCGCCCTGTCTACTTTGACGGCATTCTTGGCATCAGTTGGCCTATCATCGTCTTTGCTGTGGTCGTGATCATCGGCGAGATCATCATGTCGCGCACCGTCTACGGCCGCCACTGCGCCGCCACCGGATCGAATGAACATGTCGCGCATTATTCCAATGTGAACGTGCGGCGCACGCGCCTGATTTCTTATGCCGCACTTGGCATCTTGGTTGGCATTGCCACCATCATGTATGTGCCGCGCCTTGGGTCTGCATCCGCCTCAACAGGTGTGCTTTGGGAGCTTGAGGCCATCGCCGCCGTCATCATCGGCGGCACCGTTCTAAAAGGCGGGTTTGGCAGGGTTTGGGGCACCGTCATCGGTGTGCTGATCCTGAGCCTGATCGGCAACATTCTTAATCTGACTGACTTTGTATCGCCCTATCTGAACGGGGCAATCCAAGGCGTCATCATTATTCTCGCTGTCATCCTACAGCGCGAAGGCAAGGCGGCCACTTAAGCCGCACAGACGCTTCATGGGAGGAGTAAACATGAAATTTACGAAAACATTTATCGCAGCCGCGATTGCCACAGCCGTCAGCACAGCTGCATTTGCAGACGGGCACAGCGTCAAGGTGATCGGTGTATCCATTCCAGCTGCCACACACGGCTGGGCCGGTGGCATGAACTTCCACGCCGCCGAAACTGTTAAGCGCTTGGAAGAGGTATATCCAAGCCTGGATTTCGTCCTTGCAACGGCCTCTGATGCCGGCAAGCAAGTCAACGACATCGAAGACATGGTTGCCACCCGCAACATCGACGCGCTGGTTGTTCTACCGTTCGAATCCGATCCGCTGACACCACCGATACAAGCTGTTGCAGACAGCGGCGCATGGGTGACAGTTGTTGACCGTGGCCTGTCCGTTGAGGGCATCGAGGATTTGTATGTTGCTGGCGACAACACCGGCTTTGGTACGGTATCTGGTGACTATATGGCTTCCAAAATGCCTGATGGCGGCGACATCGTTGTGTTCCGCGGCATCCCCACAACCATCGACAACGAGCGTGTGGATGCGTTCACAGCCGCAATCGACGGCTCTGGCATCAATGTTCTGGCCATGGAGCATGGTAACTGGAACCGTGACGACAGCTTCAATGTGATGCAGGATTTCTTGTCCAAGTATGACAACATTGATGCGGTTTGGGCGTCAGACGATGACATGGCTATCGGTGTTCTAGCCGCAATCGAGGCCGCTGGTCGTGAGGATGTACAATTCGTTCTTGGTGGTGCTGGCATGAAGGAAATGATCAAGCGGACCGCCGATGGCGATGCGATGATGCCTGCCAACGTCACATATCCACCGTCAATGATCGCAACCGCGATTGAATTGACAGCCGTGGGTCTGACATCAAACGCGCCTGTGTCCGGCGATTTCGTGATCGGTTCGGTTCTCGTCACACAAGAGAACGCAATGGACTTCTACTACCCTGACAGCCCGTTCTAAGGCTCTGTCATTGCCACCGGCGCATCAGGTGCCGGTGGCGTTACTTGCCTATTTGAAGACGAGGTCTCGATGACATTTCTTGGTTTGGATTTGGGGACTTCGGGCGTCAAGGCTCTCCTGATTGATGACGCACAAAGAACCATCGCCGTAGGGCATGGCGCGCTGAGCGTGCAGCGCCCCCGCGCTATGTGGAGCGAACAGGACCCGAAATCTTGGATCACGGCCTGCGAAGTCGCCATTGATCAGCTGCGCGCACAAGCCCCCAAAGCATTCGCAGCCCTGCGTGGCATCGGCGTGTCCGGCCAAATGCATGGTGCCACGTTGCTGGATGAAAACGACGCCCCCCTGCGGCCTGCTATTTTGTGGAACGATGGGCGTGCCGACGCGGAGTGTGGCGAACTGGAACAGCGCGCCGATTTTTGCGGCATTGGCGGCAATATCGTCATGGCAGGATTTACGGCGCCAAAACTGCGCTGGGTCCAGAAAAACTAACCCGACATCTTTGCGCGCACGCAAAAGGTCTTGCTCCCGAAAGACTATGTGAACCTCTGGCTGACGGGGGAACACGTCTCAGAGATGTCCGATGCGGCAGGCACACTCTGGCTTGATGTGGCCGGTCGCGATTGGTCGGACGCACTTTTGGCAGCCACCGATCTGACCCGAGACCACATGCCCCGCCTTGTCGAGGGCAGCAGCCGCGCCGGCGATCTACGCCCCGAACTTCGGGCATCATGGGGCACTGGACCCGTTACAGTCGCTGGCGGTGCGGGCGATAATGCGGCCACAGCCAGCGGTTTGGGGGCTGTTAATCCGGGCGAAGGGTTCTTGTCGCTTGGAACCTCGGGCGTGTTGTTTTCCGTGGCGGATAAGTTTGCGACAAACACCGATCGCGCGGTGCACAGCTTTTGCCACGCTGTGCCGAAAACGTGGCACCATATGGGTGTTATCCTGTCCGCGACAGACGCGTTGGCGTGGTTCGGGCAGATCACGGGTCAGTCACCCGCCGCGTTGACGGGCATGGTCAACGATGTCACAGTACCCTCTCCGATCACGTTCCTGCCGTATCTGTCAGGTGAACGCACCCCTCACAACGCCCCCGACGCAACGGGATCGTTTCAGGGTTTGCGGCGCGATCACACGCTACCCGACATGGTGCAGGCCATCATGGAAGGCGTCGGCTTTGCGTTTGCAGATTGCTGCGACGCATTGGACACCGCAGGCTCGCGCCCTCAAACAGTCAGCGTCGCGGGCGGGGGCAGCCAATCCCAAACACGGTTTCAAATGATTGCCAATATTACCGGACTTGTTCTGACGGCCCCTGAAAGCGGATCACAAGGTGCCGCACTCGGCGCGGCACGGCTGGCCATTTTGGCAAGCGACGCAGGTGCGGCTGGGGACGTCTTGACCACAGCCCGCATTGACAGAACCGTTGAACCGACGCCTGCGATAACCGCACTCTACGCTGAACGGCTGGAAGACTATCGGAGCGAAGGTCCGCATTCTTCTTAAGATTATTTGATTTATCAAAAGCCCGTGGCATTCCTAATCGCGGACTTTTTACCCCCGATGCGAAGCGAGGTCGGGCGCAACGAAGCGGGCTTGCCCGGTTAACAATAGTTGAGACTTCAAAGGACGGCTTTGTCCACACCTCGCTTCCAAGAACGCTTTCTCTTTTCGCCCGCATGTTGGAACGCCCGCTCTTGATGCCGCGCTACAGAGCTAAAATATACGCCATCGTAACAAACTTCTCGCCGCGAGCGCACGCAGAGAAGATTTGACACTTCTGCAATGGGCTCATTGCGGACTTTCGCGGTTTTTGCACATCTTGTGATATACAGGGCTGTCAACGTCTGGTTGCCGCTGTGGGAGGGAATGGTGGATCGGAGGAGTTATCATGCAAACACCAAGCTTACCGGCCATTCGCGCGCTTCGGCCCGCTTGGAACAAAGGGCGCATCGTCGGTCAAAAACTCCCGCTGAAGCCCAAGCACGTCTGGGCAATCCGCGTACGGCTCGAGCTGGCGGAGAACCAACGCGAGCTTGCCCTGTTTAATTTGGCTATCGACAGCAAACTGCATGGCTGTGATCATCTTCCGGATGAAAGTCGTTGATGTAAGGGCGTCAGGGCAGATCAAAGCGCGGGCATCCGTACTACAAAGCAAAACCCAAAAACCGGTTCAGTTTGGAATTTCGGAAGGCCCGCGGGTATCGGTCGCGAAATGGATGGAAGCCCCCCTGATGGTCGGGTCCGAATTTCTTTGGCCAGGACGTTTCCACGAGCGCCTGCACATCTCGACGCGTCAATATGCGCGGATCGTGCGGGACTGGGTTGGGTCCATTTGTTTGGAGGTTACAGCTTATGGTACGCATTCAATGCGACGGACGAAGGTCACACAAATCTATAAGAAAACGGGCAATTTGCGTGCGGTTCAGCTTTTACTGGGTCACACCGAGATGGACAGTACAGTACGATATCTTGGCGTTGAACTCGAAGATGCCTTGGCAATCTCGGAGGCCATTGAAATCTAAACCTTTGGGCCGTTCGAAAAGGACGGCCCTAACCCGACATTGGGCGGCAGCTCATCTAACGTCTGCTATCGGGCGAGCGCATATGACCGCGCGCCCAAGCGCAAAAAGAACGCGCAGAAGCTGATGACCCAGAAAAGGGGGATGCCAGGTGCCGCCACGTCCCCACGCACAGATCGCTGTTTCCTGTTGCCTGGATAAGTTAGTTCGCATATGAATTAAATTAGTTCACGTGCGAATGAAGATATGTCCAAAACGCTCAGGATCTTTCAAAAACTCCAGATAGCGCACTCGGCGCTTTTCCGAGCTGCGGATCACCGCACACGCGATCAGATCGGTCTAAGCACAACACAGCTTGCTGTTCTGTTCATTCTGTCTCGAACGGATGGTCAGCCTATCAGTGAGATCTCCAAAACACTTGCGATGGGCAAGTCCAGCCTCACAGGGCTAATTGACCGGATGTGTGCAAAGGGGCTGGTGCGACGCTCTCCCTCACAAGCAGACGGCCGTGTCACCAACATATACCTCGAACAATTGGGGCGAAGCGCGCTGGAGCAAGGTGCGCGTGAGACCAACCAGTTCAACACAGCGCTTCTGGCGCCGTTTTCAAGCGCCGAACAGGACATCATCGGACGGTTTTTGACCCATTTGGCGGAGAATGCAGATGACATTATCAACGGCGCAGCCCCAACAGACGATGCCAGCAATGACTGAGGGTGTCTCGACAAAAACCGTACGCATCAGGGCCAGTGACGGATGGAAACTGGAAGCTGACGTTCACGCCTCATCCGAGCCGAAAGTCGCTATCCTGATCTCGGCAGGCACGGGATTTCCACGCCAATTCTACAACGCAGTTGCCCGCTATTTAGCGGATCGCGGTGCGATCGTTCTTACCTATGATTATAGGGGCATTGGCGGGTCGGCTGGCGATGATTTGGCCAATTCCGGCATCGACTATTCTGATTGGGGCCGCTTTGATGCAGCAGCCGCGCTTGACGCCTTGGAAGACGCGGCACCTGGTCTGCCCCTTACCCATCTGTGCCACAGTGTCGGCGGGCATTTCATCGGTCTGATGTCGAACCATTCAAAGATCACGCGACACGCATTTGTTTCTGTGGGCACTGGCTTTTTCGGCGGCCACCATTTGCGCAACATCCCATCCGAACTCTATTTCTGGTGGGGGCTTGGTCCGTATTCGCTTCTGCGCTACGGCTATATCAAAGCTGTAGGCGGCTGGCAGGGAGAGCCGCTGCCGCCCAAACTCTTCAAGACGTGGCGCCGTTGGAGCCATCGCCGAAGCTATTTCCGACCCGATCTGGCAAGATCGCTGGCCCCGCACGAGTATAACAAGGTAACAGCACCGATACGTTCATGGATTTTTCCCGATGACCCTATCGCCACGCCTTCGACTGCCGCGGATCTGCTAAAGTGCTACCCCTCTGCCCCGCATGAAGTGATTGTTCGCAATCCATCGGATGTCGGCGTCGCGCGGATCGGGCATGAAGGCGCTTTGCGTAAAGGGCGCGAAGCCCTATGGGGCGAGTTCTGGGATTGGCTTGCTGCCGGTCCACAGACGAAGTCTGCCACAAATTGACAATTCCCCATCTCACACAACACAGGACCGAAAATGTCTGAAAATATCACCATACGTACCGCTGATCGGGTCACAACAATGACCATTTCACGCCCGGCAAAGCGCAACGCAATCACACAAGATATGTATGCGTCTATGGCAGACGCGCTGGAGGAGTATGCGCGCTCCGACGATAGCCGCACGTTTGTCATTACCGGTGCTGAAGACTACTTCACATCCGGCAATGACCTGCAGGACTTTGTTATGGGTGCGCGCAGTGACGGGGTTCCGCCTGTCATACGGTTTTTGACAGCCGTTTCTACCTGCCCAAAACCGCTGATCGCTGCCGTGAATGGCCCCGCAATTGGCGTCGGAGTAACGATGCTACTGCATTGCGATCTGATCATCGCCTCTGACACTGCCACGTTCAGCACGCCCTTTGTGCAACTGGGGCTGGTGCCAGAGGCCGCTTCATCCCTGCTTTTGCCTGCGACAGTCGGTATGGCGGTGGCGAACGACATGTTTCTGGCAAACCGTGTTCTCGACGCAGATGAAGCGGTTCGCTTCGGGTTGGTTTCACGCCTGTACTCGTTCGAAGACCTTATCGTTGAGACGTCCAAGATCGCCAAGCAACTGGCGGATGCGGCACCGACTGCGATGCGCAAGACAAAATCGCTGATCCGGCATGGACAGGAGCAAATGACAGCTCAGATGGAGAAGGAATCCGTTCTGTTTGCCGAGCAGTTAAAGTCGCCTGAATTTGCAGAAGTTGTCGCGGCCAAGATGCAGAAACGGGTGCCGATTTTTAAATAATCCACATAGCTTAACCGCTCTTTTCTGGGGAGCTAAGTCTGAGGTCGGTTTAATGAGAGGAGAAATGGCGCACCTCAGGACCGCCCTTGCTGCAAGGGCTTACCCGAGAGCGCGTGAAGGCCATCTAATGCGTGCTGGCAATGAAATTCGATCGACTATCTGCTCTCGCCCAGCAAAACCTCTACATGGGCCGAACAGAACTCAAAGATACGTTGGTCGAGTTGACATCTAGAGCAAAAGTTTCCGCCGACTTGAAGGTTGGTCGAAAGCAAAAGTTCGATGATCCCGACATTATCAGACGCGCTTAGTGAGGCCTCAATGGCAGCTTTTGGGCTTACCAATCCTTGCATTGCGAACGCAGTGAAAGTCAGGTTTCCGCCCCTATCAACTGCAGGACGGGCCATTGTTTTACGTGCGTTTCTGTCTTTCCGCCAAAGAGCACTCTCAATGCAGCACGGGTTCTTGCGCTGCAGCTGCGGCCTCATCAATCAACTGCTGGATGCGCCGCAGCGATGGCGACTGGCCATTTGTTATAGCGATCGCCACGCGTGTGATCAGGCAGTCCACGACTTCATCGTAAAGCCGACCCGCTGATTGTTTGCGGATCAGATCAGCGAGGTCCTTGATCCCTGGATAGCCGATCTGGAACACGCGACAGCGATCGAGGAGCGGTGCTGGGATGCCCTCCCGCTCATTGGCAGTCATGATCCAGCTGATCTGGCCCATGTTGTAAGTGCGGCGCGTGTAGGGGCATTCCCAAGACGTGGAAGAAGAAGGCTCGAGCAGGCCAAGCAAGGCTTCCGGCAGGGATACGCGCGAGCCTCCACTGGCCGTCATAGTGCCAGCTTTCTCGATTTCATCGACAATCATGATCGGGTTGGCGATGCCAGTCTTTGCGATTTCCTGCAGCGGAATGCCTGCTTGAGCTTTGCTCCAGGTCGGGTCAGATCCAGCGACGGTGAAGCTTGCATTCGACGCGGCTGCGTCAAGCGTTCTGACAGGCAGACCGGACAGAGCTGCCAGCTTTCGCGCATATGTTGATTTCCCACTGCCCGGGGGACCAATCAGGATCACGGGCGGCAGGTTCAGCCACATGTTTCCAGCGCTGTATCGCGCCCGTAGGGCCTTATAGGCCCATGTTGAGACGTCGGACATCCATGGCGCTGAAGCATGGAGCGCAGCGATCATTTCATCAAGGGCGTGCATTGTTGATGGGCCCGCCAAGGCGGGATGCGAAGTGGCGAGGCTTGCGACCAAGCGCTGCACCTCCTCGCGCTGGCCGTTCTTCTTTTGCGCCCGCTCATATTGGCGCGCTTGGTCTTTGAACACGTACTGTGCCGCATCGTAGACAAAGCTGACCTGCACGGCATCTCGGACCGCCGCGATAAACGCGTCATTAGGATCTTCATGGACAAAGCCCAAGAAATCCATCTGATCTGGATCGAGTAAACCTCGCTCTTCGATGATAGAAGCTACGTTCGCTGTCATAATGCTGTTGAGCTCCTCTTCGACACGTTGCTCGACCATCTCTTTGGAGACAGCTCTGGACCATAGGAAGTCGGTCATGCCTTGGGTCTCTGCCATGCGCAGCAGCTCTGCTTTCAGGTCATCAAGGTCGGGTCCTTTGAGGAGCAGTTCGGTAAAGTCTTTGAGATAATGTGTCATCAGTCCATGCCTATTGAGGGCCATCTTTTGTGGCGTCATCGGCAGAGCGGATCTGGGAATGTTTGGTAGGGACACACGTTGATCGGCCAGGCCGATCAGCCTGGTTTACAGCTTGGGCGCTGCGGTAATCTCTAGTGTGTGTATCAATGTCATGACTTTAATATCCGCGCTCAGCAGTTTGGTTTCAAGCCCATTTCATATCCATCAGGGCACTTTCCCCAAATCTGGCTCCTCTTCTGCAGCATCGTCTATGATCTCCAAGGCCTCGTTCTTTGCCTCCGGCGCGAGATCATTGCGCGTCAGGAACGCTCTGATCCGATTGATCTGTTCGTCCAAGCGGAAGATACGCGCGAACAGATTGCTTTCCACGAAGGCGAGGCGTTTGGCGAGCTTCACAATTTGTGTTCGCAGCTTTGCGGGCGTGTCCTTCAATGGCGTGGGGTCCTGCATCGTCGTCTTGCCCGTGTCCGGATCATAAACAAGCGTTTCATTCTCTGCCTCGACCAAGACTGCTTCAATTGCGTTCACACTCTGATCATATGTCTCTTTGGCAGCCCGCGCCGCAGCCATCTGCTCCTGCACCTTTTGCCGCTCCGCCCTCACAGCCTGTTTCTCAACCTCAATGGCCTCTGCCTCCTGAGCCATAGTCGCTTCCAACGCGACACGTCGCGCCTCCAGCCGCTCCATGTCCGCGGCCATCTCCAACTGTTTCTTTTCCAGCCTTCGGCTATAGGTCTCTTTTCGATTGATCTCTTTTTCCGTCAACACAGCCTTCGCTTCCAACGTCTGCAGATGTCTTTGTGTCTTCGCCACTGATGCCTTCTGTTCATTGATGTCTTGGGACATCGCGGCGATCTCAACCTCCAGCGCCGCCTTCTCCTGCGGCAGATCCTGATGCAGCTGCTTCACCGTGCGATGGAGCGAGTCCGAATACTTCGCCCCCGCTTTCAGCCGCGCTTGCTTCTTGTTGCCCCGTTCGATTTGCGGCGCGTAGCGCTGCATCACCTCCGCCGCCAGATCTTGCAGCGCCGACATATCGCCGCGGCGCATGGCGTTGCTGATCGGCTCTCCGTCGTCGTTATAAGAACGCATGGTAAAATGGGCGTGGATCGCGGTTTCATCGAGGTGAACCACCAGTGCCTCCAGCGACGTCTTCAGCTGCGCTGCGATCTCTTGAGCCAGCTCCCGGAACGCGCGATCCTGCATCTCTTCGGGCAACTGGTTGAACACCTCCTGCGCGGTGTGGCCGAAGGTGATGATGCCCGCTGTGGTGACCGCCGCATTGGATTTCATCTTGCGGGTGCGGCCTGCACGTTTCCGCAAGGTCTCGTTCTCGCGTTGGATGTCCGGTAATGGCCGCAGCTCCATCAGGTGCCGGTTCAGCTCGGTACGGTCTTCGTCGACATAGGCAGGCTGCTTGCCAATCCGAAAGTCGTGACGCCGTTGGAACTTCGCCTTGGCCATGGCCTTCGGTTTAATGCGCACAGAGACGGCATTGGGGTTGGCTGCGGCAGCATCTTCGGGGGTATTTTGTTTGGTGTTTGTCATCGGGCAAGCATCCGTGCCCTTTACGAAAGTTCAAAACCTTTCCTGAATAAGGTATGTTTGTCATATACTTATTGAAGGATAATCTGATCACACAACCTACTCGGCATAACTTGCGTTATCCCAATCCGGTGAAGAGGCTTCGCCCCTTTCAAAACCCCACCAAGGGACGCGCTGCTCCCTTTGGAAACCCTGAACCAAGGGCACCGAGGAGCCGTTTTCGCTGACCTGAACCCACCAGTTTTCCACAATTATCGGCATGCGTGCCCGAGTTTGTCCGAGATCGGGACAGGCTGTCTGTGCTATAAATAGGCCATCCCGCGGGCCCTTTCGGCTTCATCCATCATCACCCATTGCACCGCGTTTGCGCGACCGGAGA
The DNA here is from genome assembly GCF_040149565.1 of Sulfitobacter aquimarinus. Taxonomy (NCBI): domain Bacteria; kingdom Pseudomonadati; phylum Pseudomonadota; class Alphaproteobacteria; order Rhodobacterales; family Roseobacteraceae; genus Sulfitobacter; species Sulfitobacter aquimarinus. Next base: position 74,039 of record NZ_JBEFLO010000004.1, on the reverse strand, counting down.
CCTATTGCTTGCAGCACGCCTCGCTTCATATCCCACCGCCAGCAAGACGCGCTTCCGCGCCTTGTGCTGCTGAGATGTTGGAGGCGCGGATCGTTAAAGCGTTGGGAACCGTTGCGCTGCTTGTCGTCGAGGACCCCGTTTACGTTCCGGTGTTCGAGCGGCTGGAGCAGGAACTGGCGGACATCCGATCAAGGGACGACGCGGTTGAACGGGCCCGTCAATTTCTTCCTGCCGAGTATCAAAACGCGATGCGCTGAACCATCTCCGCTTTGAATGCCAATCCACCGCCCTGACCGTAGCGCTCGCGGTTCAGGCTGTGGCCCATCAAATCGCGGCGCACGCGGTCATCCACACCCGCCCGCAACAGGCGGTTCTCGAAACTGTGGCGCAGCGAGTACACTACATGGTCGTCGCTCTCCATGAGGCCGTTGGCGCGTAGGTATTTGTTCACTGTGGAGGATAAGCCTGCATCGTTGTCACGGTATGTCGGAAAGCCATTCGGGAAAGCGCGCATCGCCTCAAGGCTGACCCCGACCAGCGGGATCACATGCTTCGAGTTCTTATTTTTAATCGCCCGACCAAGCCGCGATCTCACAATCAAATGCGGGATATCTGCATCCAAACAGAACTGATCAGGTGCCGCGCAAGCCGCCTCAGAGGGGCGGTACCCTGTGTTGATCATGCCGAGGAAGATGGTCCGCGCCTCTGCGTCTAACCCCATCAAGGCGTTTGGAGCCAAGAGCTTTGTTCGGATCCACTCATCACTGAACGGCGGACGCTCCGGTTTCTCGCCCTCTTTGAACGCCAAGCCATCCAGCGGAAGATCCAGCCCCATCCGCTTCATGCTGTTCACGGTCTTTAGGATTTCGCCGAGGAGGATCAGATCTTTGTTGGCGCTGTTCGCGGTGAGACCGCCAATCTCAATCCGCTCCTGCCAATATGAACGGAACTCCAGCATGTCATCGGCAGTGATGTGGTTCATCGGCTTGTCGCCAACAACGCTCACAAAATTCCGGACAGCCTTCTTGCGCGGGTTCTCCCACCGGCGTTTCTGGTCCTCGCTTTTGCCAAAGGTCTTGTCTTTCGCCAGCGCCCAATAGGTCTCCAGCGCTTGCGTGACAGTCAACGCCGGTGGCTGCTTTGTCCCCAGAACGGCTGCTGCCCCTACCGGGTCCGGCCTCTGGTCACGATTGGCGAGCGTCTCAATCCGGTCCAGCAACGTGTCGATCGGTAACTGCACCACCTGATCCAGCGGCATGTAACGCACGCCCTTGGCCGACGCTAAATCCTGAACGGACTCAAAGTGTTTCACCGCATCGTCATCATGACCGGACAACCGCGCTTTCCACGCCGCAACCTGTTCGTTCCAAACGGCGGGTGCTTTCTCACAGGCAAGCCGCCGAGAATCCGTTTTCAGACTGATCCAGATCTCAGAACGGGATTCGACCTATTGAAATTCCACAGGCACACGGCGGCGCAGGCACCACTGGTTCCCTCTTTTAATCACAGACATAACACACCCCGCGACGAACCTGCTGTGTAGCAGATTGTGTAGCAATTTCGGGGTGTTCGATTGGCCCATACAGCACGCGATACACCCTTTGAAGGGGTAAGTACTCGTAAAATATGAGGTTTCAAGGTTTCTTGAAAAATGGTCATGGCGGACAGACAGGGATTCGAACCCTGGAGACGGTCTCCCGCCTACACACTTTCCAGGCGTGCGCCTTCGACCACTCGGCCACCTGTCCGTGGTCGCTCTTTAACAAGGGTCGGCGCGTATGTGCAACCCCGAAATGAGCCACCTGCCCCGCAAAATATCATGTGTCGAGATGCAGGTAGATGCGGCGGTTCATCCGGCCCTTTTTCTCGATCTTGCCCAGACGCAATGCGCCGATCTCTCCCGTGCGGGCCACGTGGGTGCCGCCGCAGGGTTGCAGGTCGATCCAGTCGTCCTCTTCGCCGATGCGCACAAGGCGGATGTCGCCCTGCCCGCGGGGTGGTTTGACGGCCATTGTCTTGACCAGTTCGGGCGCGGCGTCTAGCTCTGCTTCGGAAATCCAGCCGTCACTGACGCGGGCGTCCTGTTCGACAAAGCTGTTGAGCGCCTCCTCCAGCGCCTCGCGGTCGTCCGGCGCGTCGGGCATGTCGAAATCCAACCGCCCGTGGGTGGCCGAGATTGCCCCACCCGTCACGCCAAAGGGCACTGCAACAGACAGCAGATGCAGGGCCGTGTGCACGCGCATGTGTTTGTGGCGGCGGTCCCAGTCCAGCTCTTGCTCAAGGTGGGTGCCGACGGCGGGAAGGGCCACAGGCTCGGACGGGACCAGCGCGATCTGCGCGCCCTCGCCTTTGACGGCGGTGGCGATGTTCATGCGGCTGTTGTCCCACGCCAGCCAGCCGCTGTCGCCGGGTTGGCCGCCGCCTGTGGGATAGAACAGCGTCTGATCCAGCACCACGCCCCCTTCGGCGGTATGAGCGATGACACGGGCGCGGGCATCGCGGGCGTATGGATCATCACGAAAGAGCATGTGGGTCATGGCGGGCTACTCTTTTTCAGAGGGCTTGGTCAGGGCTTCGGGGTTGCGCAGCCAGACGTCCTGTTGCGGATAGGGGATTTCGATGCCTTCTTTGACGAAACGGGCTGCGATGGCGTGGTTCACATCGTTCTTCACGCTCATCATCCAGTTTACATCGCGCAGGAACATGCGAATCTCGAAATCCAGCGATGAGGCCCCGAAGTTCACAAACAACACCGAGGGCGCGGGCGTGGCCAGCACCATCGGTTGATCCTCGGCAATCTCGCGCAGGATGCCTTCGACCATTTTGGTATCGGTGCCGTAGGCGACGCCGACACTAACGATCAGACGGCCCAGCGTGTTGCCACGGGTGTAATTGGTGACTGTCCCGCTGACCAGATCGGCGTTGGGCACGATGACGTCTGTGCGGTCGAACGTCTCGATCCGCGTCGAGCGCACAGAGATGTCGCGCACATAGCCCATCTGCCCGCCGCTCACCTCGATCCAGTCGCCCTCGGAAATCGGGCGCTCGATCAGCAGGATAATCCCCGAAACAAAGTTCGACACGATATTTTGCAGACCAAAGCCGATGCCGACCGACAGCGCCCCCGCGACAATCGCAAGCGAGCTGAGGTCGATCCCCGCGCCCGTTATCGCGGCAAGGGCTGCAAGGAATATCCCGACATAGCCAAGCCCCGAGACGATCGCGTTCTGCCCGCCTTTGTCGATCTTGGTCTTGGGCAGAACATTGGTTTTCAACGCCCCTTGGGCCAGACGGGTGGCCAGATACCCGATGGTGAAAATCAGCGCGAAGGTCAGGAAATCTGTGGGCGAAATTCTGCTGTCTCCGATGGCGAAACCACGGCGGAACGCGGCCCAGATCTCGGCCAGATCGGACAGGCGTGCGCCCCAGATCAGGGCAAGCACGGGGATCGAGGCAAGGATCAGCAGCAGGCCGATGAAGGTGGGGATCAGGTCCTCACCGGCTTGGGCGCCCCTCCCTGTGATGGCACCGTATACCGTGGCCGCAAAGCTGTGCAGCGCCAGCACCAGCCCCAGAACGACCAGCGTCAGGATCGTGGGTTGCAACAGATAGCTGGCCGCATTGTAATAGCCTGCCGCCTGTAGCAGCGGAGCGATGAACGCAACGATAATGGCAATCAGGCCAAACCCGCGCACGATCCGGACCAGCGTACTGGCGCGGGTTGTTTCGGCCTCCGGGTCGGCGTTGTCGCCCTCATAGTGGCGCAACAACCGACCAATACGGAAAAGCGCATAGGCCAACAGCACAGTGAACGGAAAGCTGGCAACCGTGATCGCGGTTGTGGTGGCTTCATCCAGTTCCAGAACCTTGAGCACCAGCGCGTTTGCAATCACCAGCAGCGTGATCGCACTGACCAGAAAACGTGCTTGGGTTCGGTCGGCGGCGGGCAGCGCCAGCAGCGCCTCGTCGTCATCGCGGGCAAAGACCTGTTCCGCCACCCAGCGAAAGCCCAGCATCACCCCGCCAAGGGCAGGTATCAATCCAAGCAGCTCGTCGCCACGTTCGTCCAGATACCCCGTACTGCGTACCGCATAGACCAGCAGCGTCAGCCCGATCAGCGGCAGGATAATCCGCAACAGGGAGACGACAAAGCCCCACACGCCCATGCCGCGTGCGCCCATCTTGCGCATCTGCCCAACGATCTGTTTTGACCAGTGGCGCCCGCGAAAGATCAGCACCAGTCCCGCAAGGATCGCAAACAAGATCACGGGCGCTTTGCGGCGCAATTCGGCGGTGCGCGTCTCGGCCTGCTCTGACGCGGTAGTGTTCCACAGCTTTGTAGTTGCCTGCCCCAGCGCCGCCAGCGCAATGGGCCAGTTCACCGGATTAACGGGGGATGCAACGACCTCCAGCAGGGCTTCGGCCTGCCTGTTGCGCAAAATGGCGTCGATCTCTGCAACAAGGTTGTCGGCGCGGGTAAAGGCGGCCTCTGCCGCAAGGACGGGCGCGTTGAGCAAAGCCAACTGGGTTTCCAGCTCTTCGCGGGTGGACTGCACGCTGGCGGCTTGTTGCGACGGCTCGGTGTCGGAGGCGGGCTCCAACAGGGCAAGTTGATCGCGCAGGCTGGCGATGCGGGTGGCATTGGTGCCGCGTGCATCGTCAAACTGTTCCCGAAAGGCGACGATCTGATGGCGCAACAGATCCAACGTCTCATCCGAGGTGTCGGGGGTGTCCACGGCCGTCTCTGCACGCTCGGCCAGACCGGTCCAGCGTTCGAAATTTACACCGGGGATGTCTTGGGCCACAGCGGCGCAGGTCCACAGCAGGGTGGCGATCAGGGCAAAGACCAACCGCAAGGGTCGGATACTGGCGCGGCTCATACTGGTTCGATCACTGACGGCATTGCGACCGCGTCGCGGTTGAGCCAATCCGGCACGGGCAGGTTTTTCGAACGCAGGAAGTCAGGGTTGAACAGTTTGGACTGATACCGCGTGCCATAGTCGCACAGGATCGTCACAATGGTTGATCCCGGCCCCATTTCGCGGGCCATGCGGATTGCCCCTGCAACATTCACGCCACTTGATCCACCAAGGCACAGCCCCTCGTTGGCAAGCAGGTCAAACACCACGGGCAAGGCTTCGTCGTCGGGTATGCGGTAGACCATATCGGGGGTGAACCCCTCAAGGTTGGCCGTCACGCGGCCCTGCCCGATGCCCTCGGTGATGGAATCGCCGCCATGGTCTTCGCCTGTGTAGATTTTGGTCATGCCCGACCCGCCCGGATCAGACAGCGCGACCTTCACGCCTTTAGGCTGCAAATACATGCCCATCCCCGCCAGAGTGCCGCCCGTGCCGATGGCACAGGTGAAGCCATCAATTTTGCCCTCGGTCTGGGCCCAGACTTCGGGGCCTGTTGTCTCGATATGGGCCTGACGGTTGGCGGTATTGTCGAACTGGTTGGCCCAGATGACGCCCTCGTTGGTTTCGCGGGCGAGCTTTTGCGCCAGCCGCTCGGAATAGCGGATGTAGTTGTTGGGGTTGCTATAGGGCGCGGCGGGCACTTGAACCAGCTCGGCCCCTGCAAGGCGCAACATCTGCTTTTTCTCGTCTGATTGTGTCTCGGGGATGACGATCACGGTCTTGAACCCCATAGACGCGCCGACCAGCGCAAGGCCGATGCCTGTGTTGCCTGCCGTGCCCTCGACAATCGTGCCGCCGGGTTTCAGATCGCCGCGGGCAATGGCATCGCGGATGATGAACAGTGCGGCGCGGTCCTTGACCGATTGGCCGGGGTTCATGAACTCGGCCTTGCCGTAGATGTCACATCCCGTCAGCGCGCTGGCGGCGCGTAATTTGATCAGGGGCGTATTGCCCACCGCATGTTCCAGATCGCGTGCTACGTGCATGGGGAAACCTCACTTTAAAACTTGGCCTAAAGTGTAGCTGCGCTGCCCTGTAACCTCAACCTGCTTCGGTGATGCGCCAGCCAATAGGCCAGCAACGCCAGAGGCGTGTTGGCGATGCGCTGATCCTCCGCCATCGCCATGAAATCGTTGAATGAAATAAGCCTTGCGCGGATATTCTCGGCCTCGTCTTCCAGCCCGCCAATGCCTGCGGCGTCATCGGGCAGATCGGTGACGCCCACAAAGATGTGATAATACCCTGTTGAGTCGCCGGGACTGGAGTAGCCGCGTGCAACCGTTTCAAGCTGGCTGATCTGTAGGCCCGCTTCCTCGACCGCTTCGCGCAGAGCGGCGGTTTCGGGGTCCTCGCCGGGGTCGATACGGCCCGCAATCGGCTCCAGATGCCAGACCTCGGGGTCGCCGCGGCCCAAGGGCCCCATGCGCATCTGCTCAACCACCAGCACGACGTCGCGCACAGGATCGTAGGGAAGTACCAGCGCGGCATCGCCCGCAATGAAATACGACCGGTCAATGTCGGGCGAAAGCGTGCCGTCAAAACGGCTGTGGCGCAGAGTAACCTCGTTCACGGCAAAGTAGCCCGTGTAGGCGCGGCGCTGCTGCGTAATCTGGATGTCGCCCGCATAGACACCCTGCCCCGCAGCTGTGCGGTTGCCCAAGGTCCGCGACCATGCGCGGGCGCGGATCTGGCTGAACATGGCGGCGACCTCGTCACGGGTCGCGGTGCCTTGGTGGCCCATGACTTCGGTGGCGGCGTGACAAGACATGACGGCCCACCGGGCGCACCACGCGTCAAAATCCCACGCGCCATCCGTCTGCCAACGGTCGGGCGCGCAGACATAGACCTGCGTTTGTGTTCCATCCTGTAAAGCCACGTCGATCAGGTCATAGTCAAAGCCGCCCTCATAAAAGTTCAGATTTTCAATGTCTTGATGCGTCAATCCGCTGACGTGCAGCCCCTGCGCCTGCGCACCCTTTTCGGCGATCAACGCGGGAAACGGCGCATCCACAACCGAGCGTACGCTATAGCCCTCAAGCACGGCGTCTTGCAGCGCAATGGTGTCCAGCGGGCGGCCCAAGACGATCTCGAGCAAGGGCGCGTGGCGCAATGTGCCGTAAAAGAACAGTGCGGATGTCATCGCCTTAGCGCCACATCTTTGCGGCCAGATCGGTTGCAGGCCCGATTATAAGGGCACCGATCACTGCGGTGATCAGGACGGGGGCTGTTGCAATCATCAACCCGTACTCGGACGCGATCAGAAAGATAGCCGTTATGGCCTCCATCGGGCCATCATAACGGTTGCGCATGGCAAGGCGGAACATCTCGGCGCACGAATGAACGCCCAGCCCGTAAATGAACAAAACGGCGGTGCCTGTCAGGCCGTTGTTGATGCCCGGTACAAACCCGCGCCCTGCACGGCTGCCGATGACGGTCCAGCCGACAAACAGCCCAAGGAAGGCGTTGACGTAGTTAAACCAGCCAAAGTCTGTGCCTTCGGGCATCAGCGGCCTGATCAAATCGGACAGGATGTAACCCAAAGCGCAAAGCAATAGGGCGGCAACAAGGCGTGCTGCGGTGGGCATGGAAGTGGTCCTTTCGGTCGCTAACGGCCCAAGGTCAGGCCGGTTTGCGCACCGTAATCTGCGTCACGTCACAATTTCCACTGTCAAATGTAGCCGCGCAGGAAGTGAGGTAAAAATTCCACATGCGTTTGAACCTCTCGTCAAAGCCCATAGCCGCGATCTGGTCCCATTTGTCGTTGAATGTCTCGTGCCAGCGGCGCAGCGTGATGTCATAGCTTTTGCCGAACTCGATGGATTTCTCGACGGCAAGGCCCGCCTTTTCGATCTGTTCCCGCAAAACAACGGGGCTGGGCAACATCCCGCCTGGAAAGATGTATTTCTGGATGAAATCCACGCCGCGTTTGTAGACCTGCCAGCGGCGGTGGGCCACTGTGATGATCTGGAAGGTCGCGGTTTTACCGGGTTTCAGACGCTCGCGGACGGTTTCGAAGTAGACGGGCCAATACTGCTCTCCTACCGCTTCAAACATCTCGATGCTGGCGATGCCGTCGTAGTGGCCCTTCTCATCGCGGTAGTCTTGCAGCTTGAAGGTGACTTTGTCGGAAAGACCTGCTTTTTCAATGCGCTCGACGGCGTAGTTAAACTGTTCTTCGCTGATGGTCAGGCAGGTCACATGCAACCCCCGTTCGGCGGCAGCATATTCAGCAAAGCCGCCCCAGCCGCAGCCGATCTCAAGCACGTGATCGCCCGCGACCACGCCCATCTCGTCGACCATGCTTTTGTATTTGGCGATTTGTGCGGATTCCATGCTTTGCTGCGGATCGTCAAAGATCGCGCTGGAATAGCTCATCGTGTCGTCCAGCCACAGGCCGTAGAAATCATTGCCCAGATCATAGTGATACGAGATGTTCTTGCGCGCCTGCCCCTTGGAGTTGCGTTGCAGCCAAAAGCGCAACTGCTCGAACTTTCGGACCAGCCCCATACCGGGAAAGCCGTCATAGATGTCTTCGTTATCGGCGTGGATGAAATCCATAAAGGCTTGGAGGTCCGGTGTGCTCCACCAGCCGTCCAGATAGGCATCACAAAAACCCAGATCGCCTTCGCGGATCAGGCGGGCGAACAGATCGACGTTGTGGATGTCAAGCTCGGCCACGGGACCGGGGTTTTTGCCTTCGGCACGGAAGCGGCGGCCATCAGGCAGCACAAAATCAATACGGCCAAAGCTGAGTTGCGAGGCCATCCCCATGACCTGCGCAAAATAGCGCGGCAGGTTTTTTTGCCCGGTTGTGGAGGTGAGGATCATAGCGTGCCCTGACTGTGTAACATTTGATTGACCGTAGGTGTAATCGTTAACTTTTGGAACACTTAAAATCCCCTGTTTTCATAGGCATGCAACGCACGGTTGCGTCCTTCTGAAGGATCCACAATTGCCGCAGGGTAAGGCGCTTGGGGGGACAGATCCCAGCTGCGCGGGACCGCGTCAAAGTATGACAACGCCGTGTCGCTGGGGTCTGTCTTCCCTTCGGCGATCCAGCGGCCCGTGTAGTCGCGGTTCTTGTCGAATTTATCCAGTTGGGTCACGGGGTTGAACACCCGAAAATAGGGTGAGGCATCAGGGCCAGAGCCTGCGGACCATTGCCACCCCATCGCATTCGAGGCGGGGTCCCAATCAATCAGGCAGTCCTCGAACCACTTTTGCCCGATCCGCCAGTGACACAGCAAATGTTTGGTCAGGTAGCTGGCGACGATCATGCGGCCACGGTTGTGCATACGGCCCGTCACATACATCTCGCGCATGGCGGCATCGACAAAGGGGATGCCCGTGCGGCCTTGCTTCCATGCGATAACGTGGGGGTGGCTCTCATCCTCGTTCCAGTTGAATTGGTCCCAATCCTCGCGCCAGTTGTCGGTCAGGATGCGCGGGGTGTGGTGCATCAGGTGATAGGCAAACTCGCGCCAGACCAGCTCTTTCAGGAAAATCTCGGCGTCGGATTTGCCGTCGTGCAGCGCCCGCATCCCCGCATGCCAGCACTGGTGCGGGCTGATTTCGCCCAAGGCCAAATTTTCACTCAGGCACGAGGTGCCGTCCACGCCGGGCAGATCGCGGGTGGTACTGTAACGGTCAACCTTGCTGTCCAGAAACACGGCAAGCCTGTCTTGGGCGGCCTTTGCGCCCAGCTGCACATACGGGCGCAGCACATCCGCCCCGCGCCGCATCGCGGCCGCCATTTGCCAATCGTCCAACGTATCAGAGGCGGGCCAGTTGTCGGGATGCGGCAGTGTTTCGGGGGAGCCAAGCGGGGCTTCGACATCACGGTCTTTTACCGAGCGCCAGAACGGCGTGTAGACTTTGTAATAGCCGCCTGTCTTTGTCTCGACGGACCATGGCTCAAACATCAGATGGCCGCCGAACGATTTGGCATCGGTGCCTGCCTCTTTCAGGGCGGATTTCACAGCGGAGTCGCGGGCCACGGCGTCGGGTTCGTACATGCGCGACCAATAGACGGTCCCTGCCCCCGTTTGCGCGATCAGCTCTTGCAAGACCTCCAGCGCATCGTCTCCACGCCGCAGGATCAGGCGGCTGCCCGCGTCCTCCAGCGTCTTGGCAAAATGCGCAATTCCCAGACCCAAACGGTATTTCGGCGCCGCACCTAAGCGCGCGACCGCGCTGTCATAAATGAACACAGGGATCACAGGACGTCCCGTGGCACAGGCGGCATGAAGGGCGGGATGGTCGGCCAGCCGCAGGTCGCGGCGCAGCCAGATCAGAATGGGGGACGTATCGCTCAACTCTTACTGCCTCTTTGGTCACTGTTCCTTAATGAATTAGACCAGTCTGCGCAGGATCAAGGTGCCGCATTCATAAAACATCGTCCAAAGCGGTCAGAAGCTGGTCCATTTCGGCCTGCGAGGTGTAATGCGTAAAGCTGAGGCGCAGCACGCCTTTGTCCGTGTCCACGCCCATCGCTTGCAAAGCGCGCAAGGCGTAGAAGTCACCGCCCCCCGCCATAATGCCGGCGCGGGCCAGATCGGCGGCAACCTCTTCGCCTGCACGGTTTAGCGCCAGCGCCACGGTCGGCGCGCGCCCCGCCGCGCTGTCAGAACCGATAAGCCGGACCGAATTGCGCGTCTTCACCGCATCCAGAAGCTGTTGCAACAGCCCGCTTTCATGATCGCGCATCATGTCATGAACCGCAGCACCGCGTGCGACGGGGTCGGCATCGCCGCCAACGTGATGGGCATAAAGCGCGTCGATATAATCGGCCATGCCCGCACAGGCGGCAATCTGCGCGTGATCCGGCCCTGCGGGGGTAAAGCGCTTATAGAGCGACCCTGCGTTGAAGTAGTGGCCCTGATTTGGCAGCAACTCCCCCAAGGCGCGGCGGATCACCATCAGTCCCTGATGGGGCCCGTAGGTTTTATAGGCCGAGAAGAGGTAGATGTCGGGGCCCAGATGATCCACATCGACAAACCCGTGCGGCGCATAGGAAACACCGTCCACGCAGACAAAAGCACCAGCGGCATGGGCCAATGCGGTGATCTCGCTCACAGGGTTGATCTCTCCCACCACGTTGGAGCAATGGGGAAAGCAAACAAGGCGGACCTTGTCATCAAGCAAGTCTTCAAGTTTGGCAGGATCCAGATGGCCTGTGTCGGGGTCGATGGTCCATTCGCGCACCTCGATCCCGCGATCGGCCAGCCTGCGCCACGGGCCTGTGTTCGCCTCATGGTCCTGATTGGTGACGATGATCGCCTCACCCTTCTGCATCATCTGGCCAAAGGCATTCGCCAGAACATAGGTGTTTGCAGTGGTCGAGGGGCCAAAGGACAGCTCGTCCGGTGCGACCCCCAGAATGGCGGACATGCGGGTGCGGGCCTCGTCCATCTCATCGCCGCCAAGGGTGCTGGCGGTATAGGGCGCATAGGGTTGCACCTTGCGCTGGGTGTAGAACCGCGTGAGCCGGTCAATCACCGCGCCACATGTATACGACCCGCCCGCATTCTCGAAAAAGGCCTGACCTTGCAGCGACGGCTCCGCAAAGGCGGGGAACTGGCTGCGCACAAATTCTGTATCAAGTTTCATGGCGCTAGGATGTTGCAACACCGCCCTGTCGTCAAATGCAAAACGCCCCGAAGCGGACTTCGGGGCGTTTCGGTTTCATGTGGTGTGGCGGTTATTCCGCGGGGTCTGCGACTTGGACCGCGGTGGCGGCCACGCCCGCTTTTTCGCGGCGCCCGTCACGCCAGATCGCCTTGAGCACAGACACGCCCATCAGCGCCATGACGATGCTGAACGGCAGCGCACCGATCACCATCGCCGTCTGGATCGCGCCCAGACCGCCCGCGATTATCAGACCGCCCACAACCAGCGCCAAAGCCACACCCCAAAAGATGATGTGCGGCCGCGCTTTTGGCCCTTCGTCGCCTGCGGCATTGATGGTGTTGATGATCAACACAGCCGAATCCGCCGACGTCACCAGATAGGTCAGCAGCAAGATCACCACGATCAGTGACATCGCCCACGCCAGTGTCGGATCAAGGATCACGGCCAGCATGGCAAACAACTGGTCGGACTGGCCCGCACCGGTGATTGCCCCGTTTGCATCGCCGTTCAGCTCCAGATCAATGGCCGTGCCGCCCACGATGGCGAACCAGACAAAACACATCACCGCAGGAATGATGATCGCGCCCAGCACGTATTCGCGCACTGTCCGCCCGCGTGAGATCCGCGCAAGGAAGACGCCCACAAAAGGTGCAAAAGCAATCCACCACGCCCAGTAGAAGATGGTCCAACCCCCCTGCCAGCCGTTCAGCTGTGTCGCGACCGAGCCTTCGACCCCGTCCGACGACCAGACGGTCAGGATGTTACCGGGGATCGAGATCAGGTAGTCCCAGATGCCCACAACCAGCGCCTGCAACCCAAAGAAGGTCGAGCCGAAGATCAAGAAGAACGCGAGGATGAAAAAGCTAAGCCCCATATTGATGTTCGATAGCCACTTGATGCCCTTGCCCACGCCCGACAGTGCCGACAGGGTCGACGCGCCCATGATCACAGCCAAAGCCACGACAATCGCGGTGATCGACATGGATTTGGAGCCATCCTCGGCCACGGTATAAAGCCAGTCACCAAATCCGATGCGGCTTAGCCCCGAGATGAACTGCTCAACCCCGAAGCCCAACGTCTGCGCCACCCCCAGCACGGTCGCCACCACGGCCACCACGTCAATGACATGGCCCAAAGGCCCCGACAGGGCGCGCCCGAAGATCGGCGTCAGCGCCGAGCGGATCGTCAGCGGCAGATCACGGCGATAGGAGAAATAGGCAAGGCTGAGCCCCACAATCGCATAGGCCGCCCAGGCCGCGATTCCCCAATGGGTGAAGGACCAGATATAGGCGTCGCGCACGTTGCCTGCGGTGCTGCCCTCGGTCAGGCCCTGAATGGTCGACGGGTTCTTGGCCCAGTGGTACAGCGGCTCGGCAGTGGCAAAGGTCAACATACCAATGCCGATGCCCGCGCCGAACATCATCGAAAACCACGAGAAATTCGTGAACTCCGGCGTGTCATCAGGGTGCCCCAGCTTCAGCTTGCCCGAGGCAGGCCAGACCGCAAGCACCAGACAAACAACGACAAAGAATGCCATCACAAAGACGTACCAGTAGTTAAATGTCGCTAGAATGAGCGCGTTGATGCCGGATAAAACGCCTGCGGCCTGCTCTGGAAAAGCGACGGCCCAGATGATCAATGCACCGACCAGTACTTTGGCCGATACCGTTACCGATCTTGTGAAGCCTTTGTAAAATCCTGAATCCGCCGTTGAAATCGGCAAATCCATAAGTGGTGGTTCAAGTGCCATTGTTGGTCCCTCCCAAATGGTCTGCCCCCACTCTAATTGTCTCAACCCGTTAAGCTACCTAAAAGTTTAAATAAATTTCTTTGCCCTCGAAATGCGTAGTCTGAAAATCAGGCCCTGTCAGCGACAAATGCGTGAAGCCGCTGGATGAGCCAGCCCCCGCTATAGGCGCGTTGGTCGTCGCAATCCCAAATAAATCCAGCGCGCAACGCTCGCCGATAGCACCATCAGCACGGCTAAAATCAGGCGCATGGTAAAAGCCGCTGTCGCACAGTCAGACAGGAATCCGCCCGCTGCACCCTCAGCCGCAAATGCGATCCCTATGGATGTCGCCCTGCCCCACATGGCGCGTCATGCGGGACAAGGCGGCGTGTCGCCATTACGCGTTTACGTCAACCACAACACGGCCCTTTACCTGACCGTTCAGAATATCCGCCGTCAGCTTGGGCAGATCGGACATTTTGGCAGGCACAACCATGGCCTCCAACTTGTCCATCGGCAGGTCTTTTGCAACACGTTCCCAAGCACGCAGACGGTTGTCATAGGGCTGCATGACGGAATCGATCCCCAACAGGTTCACACCGCGCAGCAGGAACGGGATCACAGTGGCAGGCAATCCCGCACCACCCGCCAAACCAACCGCCGCAACCGAAGCACCGTATTGCATCTGGCCCAGAACACGCGCCAGCATGGCACCGCCCACTGCATCGACACAACCACCCCAAGTTTCGCCTTCCAGTGGACGCTTAACAGTCTCGTTAATCTCTTCGCGCGCCACAATCCGCGTCGCCCCCAGCGATGTCAGATAATCTGCGGTCTCGGGCCGCCCTGTAACGCCGGCAACCTCATGCCCCAGATGCGCCAAAATCGCCACCGCAACCGAGCCGACTCCACCAGCCGCACCCGTCACCAAAACCGGACCGTCCTTGATACCGTGGTCTTCCAAAGCCATCACCGACAACATCGACGTGAACCCGGCCGTGCCCACAGCCATCGCTTGCCGTGCATCCAGACCCTGCGGCAAAGGAACCAGCCAATCCGCCTTGACCCGCGCCTTTTGCGCATAGCCACCCCAATGGGCCTCGCCCACACGCCAACCGGTCAGAACAACCTTGTCACCCGCTTTGTACCGCGGGTCCGAGGACTCCTCGACAGTCCCCGCAAAATCAATCCCAGGCACATGCGGATAGTTGCGCACCAACCCGCCGCCACCCGGGCTCATGCACAAACCATCCTTGTAGTTCACAGTGGTGTATTCCACCGCGACCAACACCTCACCCGCAGGCAAGTCATCCACGGAAATCTGCGTAATCGCAGCCGAGGTCTTCCCCTCGTCATTCTTATTCACAACCAACGCATCAAACATATCGTTCTCCTTTGGGGGCAGCCCCCTTTAATTTTTGCCTATTTTTCTGGCCTTGTATCCGCCGGGGTCGGGGGCTGGCCCCAGTCCGGCATTCACATCTTACTCAGACCCAGAATTCTTCATGCACCGTTGCATCGCGCAGCCCTTCGGGCGTTTGCACCTGCAGTTCCGTCGCGTCGTCCCAATGCGTCATCCGCACCATACCAATGGCCACGTTGGTGTTAAAGTCCGGCGACCACGCCGCCGAAGTTACCTGCCCCACGCGCTTTGTCCCCGCCATCAACGGCCAGACACGGTCACAGCCGGGCACTTTGTCCCCCGCGATCGAGATTGCGCGGATCTGCTGCACCGGACCTTCCTTGGCCACCCGCAACAAGGCATCGCGCCCGATACAACCGATGGCCGTCTGCGTGTCGCAAAACCTGCCCAAGCCGCATTCGTGCGGTGTGTTGTCGTCGGTCATGTCGTTGCCGTAACTCAGCAACCCGCCCTCGATCCGTTCGATCCCGTTGGGACAGCCTGCATGCACATCGTGTTCCTTGCCCGCCTCCATCAGCGCGTTCCACAAGGGCATCCCCATCTCGTGCCCGTCGCAATAGATCTCGAACCCGCCCTGTTTCGAGTAGCCCGAGCGCGCCACCACCATCGAGCGGCCCTCGAAGTCGAACATCCCGAAACGGAAAAAACGGATGTCGCGCACTGCGTCACCAAAGACATTGGCCATCAGATCGTCGGCCTTGGGCCCTTGGACCGCCAGCGGGCTGATGTCAGGCTCGTCAATCAGCACGTCCAGACGCCAGCCATTGGCGATGCCCTTGACCCAAAGCAGCAGGTCACTGTCGGCGATGGAAATCCACCAGCGGTCTTCGGCCAGTTTCAAACAAACCGGATCGTTAAGCATCCCGCCCGTCTCATCCACGATCGGCACATAGAAACACCGTCCCGGCATCATGGCACGCAGGTCACGCGGAGTGAGCATTTGCATCAGCTTGGCGGCATCGGGGCCGCGCAGCTCGACCTGCCGTTCGGCGGCGACGTCCCATATTTGCACCGCGTCCTTGAGGTGGCGGTAATCCTCCTCAACGCTGCGGAAAACCGTGGGCAGCAACATGCGGTTATAGACGGTATAGGCCGACACGCCCGCCGCCTCTACGCCCTCTGAAAACGGGGTCCGCCGCAAGCGGCGTGTCTGTGAAATCATCGCCATCAGGCGTCCTCCGGCATCAAGACCAGATCACTCACCGGAGGGGCAATGCCAGCGGCGCTCAGCATCTGGCTGATTTGCCCGCGGTGGTGGGTCTGGTGGTTGAACATATGGGTCACGCATAGACCCACGGGTTTGGTAAAGTGCTGCTCTGCGGCGACCGAATACCAGCTAAGGCTTTCGCGCAGATCCATGTTGGAGATCGTCTGCGCCCAGATGCGGATACGGCCGTCCATGCGAAACCGCTCTGCATCCCAAACGCCTGCAGTCTCGGTGAAACGCGGGCTGTCTTCCAGGGTCGTGTCGGGCTGCGGCACATCGCTGCAAAAGCGGCTCATCCACAGGGTGTCGGCCCATAGGATATGATTGAGCGTGCCCATGATCGAGCCGAAGAACGCGCCGCGCTCTTCGCTCAGCTCAGCTGCGCTCATCGCTTGAACTTTTCTTTTCAACTGACTGTTTTGCCACGCATTATGGCGGGCCAATAGCAGCAGATAATCCTTCTGGATCACGCAGCGCCCTTCCAGTCGATAGGGCAAATCTCGGCTGATTTGCCGCCAAAGTCCCACACGCGGCCATAGTCGCGGACCTTTGACTTCACGCCCACAGCTGCAATAATGTCGGGACCCATCCAGTATTTGGAGTTCGAGATCATCACCGGATGATCGGGGCTGGCCCCGTCGATCATCTCGATCTCGCCGCTGATCTTGCGGCCGATCTTGATCGCGCGTTTCTTGCCGTCGCGGATGATCTCGACGGGCGCGCGCTCGGCTCCGATGATCTCGGACACCAGCATGGTGAACAGACCGGTGGTCCCGCCCGCGGCCCCCGAGAAGATTTGCAGCAAGCCATCATAAGCCGCCTCGGTCGCCCGCTCGTCCACATAAGCGCCGACGCGCCAGTTGCCCTCGCCCATGCGGCCAGGGATGTCGACCAGAAGGCCCACGTTCAGACCGCTCAGGTCTTCGCCTTCAAAGTTGCCCTCGTCGATGGCGATGGCCATCCACGCGTGGCAGTGCCCTTCGGTGGGCGGGTGCGCGCCAAGGCTGACCACGCAGGGGCAAAACAATTCGCACGAGCAATTCAAAAACAGCTCTCCCTTCAGCGCCCAGTTGGCGGGTGTCATCGCTCTGTTTCCCATGGTCTTCCTCCCGTTTGTGTTATGTCAAATGCGGCCACGCGGCCACGATAGCAGCGCCCGCGATCAGCAAAGCGCCCATTGGTTTGGTCAGGTAATGTCCGATCTGCGGCAGTTTTTCCAAGACCATAAAGAATGTCGCCAGCCCCATCCACGCAAGGTTCATCACCCCGCCTGCAAATCCCAGCGCCATAAATGCCCAGCAACAGCCCACGCAAAACGTGCCAAGGCCCAGCCCCATACGGAACCCGCCGCCAAAGCCGGTTTTCCAATGACCAAGGAAATACATGCTTGGACTGTGGCAAACGCCGTGGCACACTTCCTTGGCGCGGGTGAATTGATAAAGGCCCGCCGCCAGCAAAAGCGCCACCGCAAACCAGCGCGAAACGGCTATGCCCAGCATGTCGATCACGCCGCCAAACAACAGCGCCAGTTGCGCGCCCGCCAAAACAAGGGCAAAGCCCACCCAGACGGCGAAATACCCCAAGATCACGCCGATGAAACCTGCCCGCGTGCCATTGGCCGATGCAATCAGGTCCTCATAGGCGCGCAGCGTCGGCACCAGCGTCGGCAGCATCATCGCGGCCATCATCGCCGCCCACATCCACGCCAGCGGCCAGAATTCCGCCATCGGCATCTTCATATCCATGCGCGGATCCATCCGGCGCATCGCCTCTCCCATGGCATCGGGGCGGCCCAATACGTCCAATCCCATCGACGTGCTCATGGTGATCATCATCCACCACGACACAAGGATCAGGCCGAAAAAGCCAAGCCACAGGGATGAGCGGAGCAGATGGGGCATGAAGCGGGACTCACTGATCGTATAGATGTCGCGTTGCAAAAGCATTGTCAGACAATTACTGTTTTGCCAAATGGTAAATGTAAGACATATGCAAATTGATCCAAAAAGCGCCGCTGACCTTTCCGCGCAAATCGCCAGTGCGATCCGTGACGAGATTATCGAAGGTCGGCTTATTGTCGATGCCCGCCTGCCGTCCGAGGCAGAGCTGGCCGATCATTTCGACGTCTCCCGCCCCACTGTGCGCGAGGCGCTGAAACGGCTTGCGGCGCAATCGCTGATCCGCACACAGCGTGGCTCATCGGGCGGTGCCTTCGTCAACCGCCTCAGCTTTGCGCAGGCTTACGCGCAGCATATCACCACTTCTACGCTGTTGTTGTCGATGAACGATGTAAGCTTCGAGACAGCCTGCGAGGCGCGGTTCGCGCTGGAGCGGTCTTGCGCGCAGATGAGCGCCGAGCGGTGCAGTGCCGACAATCTGGCCGCCATGCGGGCGGAAATTCATCGCCAAAGCCAACCCGGCCTCACGGATGAGGCGTTCTGCGCCTCGGATGTGACCTTTCACCGTGCGCTGGTGGACGGGGCGGAAAACCCCGTGCTGTCCTATCAGCTTGCCGGCGCTGTCGAGGCGATGCAGCCCTTGATGAACATGATCACCTTCACCGCCCGCGACCGTGCGCGGATTGTGGCGCTGCACACGCAGATTGCCGAAGCGGTCGAGGCACGCGACGGTATGGCCGTCAGTGAAGGACTGACCGCACTTGAGGTCGAGACGCAGACATTGGGGCGCAGCCTGTTTCAGTCTAAAAAGTAATCTAATTCAACGCTCTGTGGTCCGATCTTGCAGTGATTTTCTGTAAGGACCGGAGCGTATTCAAAAGCAGGATACAGTAGCGCAGGACCAGCTAGACCGCCGTCCGCGGTAAATCTCTTTCGCCATGCTACACCCGATCTGAGGCACCCTGATGATGCGCGGGCCCTGTGTTGGGGCCGTGAAACCGCGACGGATCGCGTTTATGAAAATCGGGCAGCTTGCTCCTAGGGCAGTCGTGCGCAGGCGGGCTTGGATGCCGCCCGCGCAAAAGGATCAGTTTTGAACGATAACCTTCAGGTTCCGCGTGCCCACCTGCTGTGTCATTGCAAACAGTTTGCGCGCGTTGGAGGTGTGCAAGCGGATGCACCCTGCCGAGGCCGGACGGCCAAGACGGCTGGTCTGGTTGGTGCCGTGGATCGCGAAATTGCCGCTGTAAAAGATCGAATAAGGCATCGGCGCGTTGTTATACAGGCTCGATTTATGGTTCTTGGACAGATGTTTGCCCCGCCACTGGCCCCGTGGCGTATATTTGCCCTTGCGTGCTGTGGACACGCGCCATTTATGGATTTGCTTGCCGTCTTTATAGACCCGCATCACCTGTTCCGACACGTCAACCTTGGCAATCAGGCGGCCTGCCTCGACGGCGGCTGGTGTTGTAAATACAAATGAAAGGCAAAGCGCCGCTGCTGAAAGAATTTTCATGTTAAGTCGTCCCGCATTTTATTTTTCATTAAGCGGATAGTCGCCGGACTGCGCGTATTCTGTCAAAGGCTATGTTGCCGAAAATCGCAAAACTTAAGGTTTTCCATACCTTTGTGGCCTCCAGACCCTGCTTTGCACTCCTGTCGGCGCCTCGCACCTGCGCGAAATGGCGCCCAACTGCGGGTTGTCCTGTTTTCAACCGCGGGTCGTTCGGGAAGATTCGCGCACCGCGCAGTGCAACGTGATGAGTTGGACGCCAGCCCTTGAAATCCCGCCACGCGGCGTCTATCTGTGTGTAGTCCTTCGGGACTATGAACATAAACGCGCTCGTAATAAGCGGTTCGGACCCGGGGGCGGTACCCGGCGACTCCACCACCACATCCGTCATTTGCGGACCATGGGGTCGAAACAGGATCGACGAACGTCTAAAGGGGTTAGCTTTGTTTCGGCTGTCTGCCACCGTTATCGGCGAAAACTGTACAATTGCAAATGACAATCGTGCTCCAATGGCGATGGCCGCGTAAGCGACCGGAACTATTGAAACTTTAAGTCCTTGCGTTTAGCGACCCAAGGCGGGGTTCGCAGGTACCTGGCAACAGAAACCTGCACCTATTCCCCCTGTCCGATTGACCCGCGCTGCGTCATGTGGCACCCCTGAGTGATGGGGAGTATCCGCGAACGCCCCGTGAGGCGCCAGCCAGAGGTTCGCATGTTTTCCCTGTCCAAAGGATGCATGCCATGGCTGCCCTGAATGAAATCACTGTCCCCCAACTTTTGCGCCGCATCGGATTGCCCGACGCGCCCATGATCGTCGACATCTCGATTGATGCGGATTTTGAGGCTGATCCCTTTTTGATTCCCGGCGCGTTTCGCCACCCCCACACCGATCTTGCGGGCTTGCGCCAGCGTTTGGGCGGGCGGGCCTGCGTGATCGTGTGCCAGCGCGGCGTTAAGCTGAGCCAGGGCATGGCCGCGATGCTGCGCAATGACGGCGTGCAGGCCGAGTATTTACAGGGCGGCAACTTTGGCTGGCGCGATCACGCAGGCGCGCCGCGCGTTCCGGTAGCCGCGATGCCTTCGATAACCGACGGAGCCACCCTGTGGGTCACCCGCCACCGCCCCAAGATTGACCGCATTGCCTGCCCGTGGCTGATCCGTCGCTTTGTAGACCGCGATGCACGCGTCTTGTTCGTTTCGCCCGCCGAAGTGGCAGGTGTGGCTGATCGCTATGGCGCGACGCCTTTTGATGTCGAAGGCGTGTTCTGGTCGCATCGCAACGACCGCTGCACCTTTGATACGATGCTGGCGGAATTCGGCCTGTCGACCCCCGCGCTTGAGACGTTGGCCACTGTGGTGCGTGCCGCCGATACCAACCGTCACGACCTTGCCCCGCAAGCGGCGGGCTTGCTTGCGCTCTCGGTTGGTTTGTCGCGTCAGTACCGCTCGGACGAGGCGCAGTTGGAGGCGGGGCTGGCGATCTATGATGCGCTGTACCGCTGGGCGCGGGACGGTCAGGGTGAGGGCCACGACTGGCCTGCGGGGCGCGGGACATGAGCGCGCCTGACTGGTCGCAAATGACCCGTGTGTTCGGGCGCATTGGCCTGTTGTCCTTTGGTGGACCTGCCGCGCAGATCGCGCTGATGCACCGCGAATTGGTCGAAACCCGCGACTGGCTGAGCGAGCAGTCCTATTTGCGGGCGCTGAGCCTGTGTATGCTGCTGCCCGGGCCCGAGGCGATGCAGTTGGCCACCTATGCAGGCTGGCGGTTGCGCGGTGTGGCAGGCGGTGTGCTGGCGGGGCTTTTGTTTGTTGTCCCCGGTGCGATTGTGATTGCAGTGCTGGCCTTGCTCTATGCCAGCTATGGCCAGCTGCCCGCCGTGCAGGACGCCTTTGTCGGGATCAAGGCGGCGGTGATTGTGGTGGTCTTTCAGGCGCTGCGCAAAGTGGCGGGAAAAGCGCTCATCGGTGTCTCGGGCGCTGTGTTGGCGACGCTCGCGTTTGTGGCCCTCTTCGCTTTTGCCGTGCCGTTTCCGTTTATTATCATCGCTGCGGGGATGTTCGGGATGTGGCATGCGCCCGCGCAGGCGGACCTGTTGGAGACCACACCCGTGCAGGCGCACCCTGTGCGGACCGCTGTGGTCTGGGGCGCGCTTTGGGTGGCGCCTTTGGCGGTTGTCTGGCTGTTGGATGCGTCATTCCTGTTGGCGCTGGGGCTGTTCTTTTCAAAGCTTGCGGTTGTGACCTTTGGCGGTGCCTACGCCGTGTTGGGCTATATGACGCAAACCGTGGTCAGCGATTTGGGCTGGATCACCGCCGATCAGATGATCGACGCGCTGGGGCTGGCCGAAACCACGCCGGGGCCTTTGATCCTTGTGACTGAATTTGTGGCCCTGTTGGCGGGCCATGCGCAATCGGGGGTCGAGGGGGCGTTGCTGGCAGGGCTGATGGCGCTGTGGGTGACCTTCTGCCCGTGTTTCTTGTGGATATTCCTTGCGGGGCCGTATCTGGAGCGGCTGAGTGCGCAGCCCCGCCTTGCAGGGGCGTTGCAAGCAATCACGGCAGCCGTTGTCGGTGTGATCGCGAACCTGACCCTGTGGTTTGCGCTGCATGTCTGGTTTGCGCAGGTAGGCCATGCGGGGGGCATCGCCCTGCCCCTGCCCGTCTGGTCCAGCATTGATCCGCTGGCCCTTGCGCTGACGGCGCTGGCGGCGGTTCTTATGTTGGGCCTGCGGATGGGATTTGTCGCCGCAATGGGCATATTGGCCGTTTGTGCGCTGGTGGCTGGCATGATCTGACCGGTGGCCCTTTCATCCCGACCGGAATCACCTATGATGGCCTCAACAGTCCGAGCCAGAGGGTAAGAGATGAGCCGCACGATTGATTATGGCAACCTCATGCATGACGCCATGCGCAGCCTGATCCGCAACGTCTTGCTGGACGTGGCCGACAACGGCTTGCCCGGTGCGCACCATTTTTTCATCACCTTCGACACCGCCCACCCCGATGCCGAGCTGGCTGATTGGCTGTCGGACCGCTATCCCGACGAGATGACGGTGGTCATGCAACATTGGTATGACGGGCTCGAGGTGACAGAGGACGGGTTTTCCATCACGCTCAACTTTGGCGACGCGCCAGAGCCGCTGTATGTGCCCTATGACGCGATCCGCACCTTTGTGGACCCGTCGGTTGAATTCGGCCTGCGGTTCGAGCAGCAGGATGAAGACAGCGCTGAAGAGGCAAGCGAAGACGAGGCGACCTCCGAGGCGGATGTTGAAACGCTGCCCCAGACCCGCGAATCCGAGCTTGAAGTCGACGAAGCGCCGCCACAGGCCGCTGAAATCGTATCTCTGGACAGTTTTCGCAAAACATAAGCTGGCGCGGCGGGGTTGCAGCCGCTAAACACCCCCCGACATTATGACAGATCAGGAGCGCCCTCATGGCCGATACCCGTACCGAGACCGACAGCTTTGGCCCGTTGGAGGTCCCCTCTGACAAGTACTGGGGCGCGCAAACGCAGCGATCCATCATCAACTTCCCCATCGGCTGGGAAAAACAGCCCGTCGCGATCGTGCGCGCTTTGGGTGTGATCAAACAGGCTTGCGCCGAGGCGAATATCGCCCAAGGCGGCCTTGATGCAGAGCGCGGCAAAGCGATTGTGCAAGCGGCCTCCGAGGTCGTGGCGGGCAAGTTTGACGACAACTTCCCGCTGGTGGTCTGGCAGACGGGATCGGGCACACAGTCCAACATGAACGCAAACGAGGTCATCGCTAACCGCGCGATCGAAATCATGGGCGGCGTCATCGGCTCCAAAGACCCTGTTCACCCCAATGACCACTGCAATATGGGGCAATCATCCAACGATACCTTCCCCACGGCGATGCACATCGCCACCGCAACCACGGCGCACGAAGTCCTGCTGCCCGGTCTGCGCAAACTGCATGCGGCGCTGCAAGCGAAGGTCGAAGAATTTGACGGCATTATCAAAATCGGCCGGACCCATACCCAAGACGCGACACCGCTGACCCTGTCGCAAGAATTTTCCGGCTACACCCATCAGGTTGCCATGGGCATCAAACGGGTCGAGGACGGCCTTGGCCGTATTTACGAGCTGGCCCAAGGCGGCACAGCCGTGGGCACGGGCCTCAACACCAAGGTCGGCTGGGCCGAAACCGTGGCCGCCAACATGGCCCGCATTTCCGGCCTGCCTTTTGTTACAGCGCCCAACAAGTTCGAAGCCTTGGCGGCGCATGATGCGATGGTGGAAATTTCAGGTCATCTGAAGACTGTCGCAGCGTCCCTGTTCAAGATCGCCAATGACATCCGCCTGCTCGGCTCTGGCCCGCGCTGCGGCTTGGGCGAATTGATCCTGCCCGAGAACGAGCCAGGCTCGTCCATCATGCCGGGCAAAGTGAACCCCACGCAATGCGAAGCACTGACCCAAGTCTGCGCGCATGTGTTCGGCAATGACGCCGCTGTTGGCTTTGCCGGATCGCAAGGCCACTTCGAGTTGAACGTATATAAGCCGATGATGGCCTATAATGTGTTGCAATCCATGCAGCTTTTGGGCGATGCGGCCTCGGCCTTTACCGATAACCTTGTCGTCGACCTGAAGGCAGATGCCGACCGGATCGAGAAATTGATGCGCGAGTCGCTGATGCTGGTGACTGCACTGGCCCCCGAAATCGGCTATGACAATGCAACGAAGGTTGCAAAGACGGCGCATAAAAACGGGACCACGCTGAAGGAAGAAGCGATTGCCTTGGGCTTTGTGGATGCGGAAACCTTTGACCGTGTCGTGCGCCCTGAAAACATGATCGGGCCAAAGTGAGCACACCGATAAACCTCAACAAGGTCCGCAAGGACCGTGCGCGGGCTGATGCAAAGGCCCGCGCAGATGAGAATGCGGTGAAGTTCGGCCTGACGAAGGTACAGAAAAAGGCGGCGCAACAACAACGCGACACAGATACGCGCAGCCTCGATGGTCACAAGCGCGAGCCATGAGCGCGCGGCCCGTCAAACACTCCGTTACCCTGCACGGCCACCGCACGTCGATCTCGCTGGAGGCGCCGTTCTGGGAGGAGTTGCAGCGGATTGCACAAGAAAAATCAATGCCAATCAACGCGTTGGTGGCGCAGGTTGATGCGGAACGCGGCATGGACGCAGGGCTGGCGTCTGCGATCCGTGTCTATGTGCTGATGTCGTTAAAGGATCGTTTAACATAGTCGACCCAGGGTTCGGGGATGAGCATACCAGCCCCCCTTTCCCCCGACGCGTGGATGACACATCTGTTTAGCGCAAAAACCGCACGGCAAGGCGGTGTTGTCCGCCGCAAGCTGCGCGATGTCGAACGCTATGTTGGACGCGACGTTTTTGAGAATGAATTAAAGCGCCGCGGCTATCACGCCGTAGAGAACGCAGGGCAACTGATTGTCTTTTGCAATCAAGAGCCCATACGTGTGATTTTGTAGCCGATTTTTTCAAAAAAAATCGGAACGGAATTTTCTAAAATTCCGCCGCCTTACGCGATAGAGGCATCATAGATTTTACCGATGTTCGCGCCCAGTGCGGCCGTGAACTCATCATCGCTCATCTTCACGCTCAGACCTTCGGCCAAGGCACGGCTGAAGCTGGCGATCATCTTGTGGTTCTGGCCCAGCAGGCTGCAAGCTTCGTCTGTTGAATAGCCCCCCGACAAGG
The DNA here is from genome assembly GCF_040149565.1 of Sulfitobacter aquimarinus. Classification (NCBI taxonomy): domain Bacteria; kingdom Pseudomonadati; phylum Pseudomonadota; class Alphaproteobacteria; order Rhodobacterales; family Roseobacteraceae; genus Sulfitobacter; species Sulfitobacter aquimarinus. Next base: position 49,020 of record NZ_JBEFLO010000004.1, on the reverse strand, counting down.
CCACAACACGCAGCACGCGCGGATGATCCGCAGCTGCGTCATACAGACCCGCGTTCGTCGGGATCGTGAGCTTGAGGATCACGTCACACCCCTCGTCCAGCTTGTCCAGATGTGTCATGATCTCTGCGGCCAGCATGTCTTCGGCCTCGGCTTTGGTGGCGCTTTTGATGTGGACCTCGGGTTCGATGATCGGAACCATACCCGCTGCAATCACTTGTTTTGCCACGTCAAACTGCTGCGCAACCACGTCGGCGATGCCTTTTGCATTCGCTTCATGCACGAGCGAGCGTTCCTTGGTGCCAAAAATACCCGCCGCATTGCCCTTGGCCAGCAGCGCGTCCAGCTCTGGCATAGGTTTGAGCATTTGCACGCCGTTTTCCATATCGGCGAGGCCCTTGTCGATCTTCAGGAACGGCACCACACCGCGATCTTCCCACAACACTTTCGCCGAAGGCTTGCCGTTGATTTCGCTGTCCATTGTCCGCTCGAACAGGATCGCGCCCAGCACTTTGTCGTCCGAAAAGGCTTCGTTTGTGATGATCCGGCTGCGCATGGCATGAACGGCGGCGTACATTTCGGCGTCGCCGTTGTAATCCGAAGGCTCAACCCCGTATGCTGCCAAGGCTGTCGGTGTGGATCCGCCAGATTGGTCCAATGCCGCGATAAAGCCGGGTGCGGTTGCGATACGGGTACGTTGTGCGTCTTTTGCGGACATATGGCTGCCTTTGTTATTCAATTCAGGGGTTACGAATGTCCTAAAGCGTTCGGCCCTATGATGCCAGTTGTTTGGAGTATGTTAACGCAAACGGCCTGAAATTAGGGATTGCGGCGTGTCAGGGTAAGACGAATGCCGTCTTTCGCCCGCACGGTCAGGTGTGCCACGGGCACGGGCGTTGGCCCTGCTGTGACGCGGAAATCTCGCAAGATCCGGCTCAGGATCAGGGGGCCTTCGATCATGGCAAAGCCTGCACCGGGGCAGACACGCGCCCCCGCGCTGAAGGGGATAAAAGCCTCGCGCGCGCAGGTTTTGCCGTTTTCGGTGTGCCAGCGGTCGGGGTCGAAGCCGTCGGGATTGTCCCACAGCCGTTCGTGTCGGTGCAGGTGCCACGGGCTGATTACCATCTGTGCGCCTTTGGCCACAGTGCGGTCGCGCATCCGCTGCGGACAGGTGTTTTCGCGCACCATCATCGGCACGGGGGGATACAGGCGCAATGTCTCACGGAACACATCACGGCTCAGCCGCAGTTTGCCCATCACGCTGAAATCGCAGGTCTGGATCGCCTGCGCCTCGGTGGCCAGCCTGTCCTGCCAGTCAGGATAGAGCGCCATCAGATAGAGCGCCCATGCAAGGGTCGAGGCACTTGTCTCATGCCCCGCCAGAAAAAAGATCGCAACCTGATCGACCATCTCCTGGGTGCTGAAGGTCTTGCCTGTTTCAGGGTCGGGGGTTGTCATGATCTTGGTCGCAAGATCGTCGGGCGCTGTGCCATCGGCAATCTGCGCGGCGCGGGTTTCGGTCAGTTGCGTGATCAGGTCGCGGATGCGGGCCGCGCTGCGCGTGGTGTCGCGACGAAACAGGCGCGGCATCCAGCGCGGCAGCGGTACAAGCGCTGCGAGGTTCAGGATAGGCTGGCTGCGCTGGTAGGTCTTGAACTCCTCGAACACATCGCGGGCCAGATGATGCTCGATCGGGAGGGAGAACAGCGTGCGAAAGATGACGTCGGCTGCGGCGTGGCTTGTCTCGGCCTCGATCTCGATCTCTTGGCCGATGTTGTGTTCCAGCCGTGCGGCCGCAGCCTCCGAGGCGTCCCACATGGCGGGAAATGTCTCGCGCAGGCGGCCCCCTTCGAAGGCGGGGTCAATGATGCGGCGCTGGCGCTTCCATGTCTCTCCGTTGGTGACAAAGACCGAGTTGCCAAGCAGCGGTTTCAGCCCTTCGTTCACGCGGGTGGATTTGGGGAAATCATCGGGCCGTTCGCGCAGCACACGCGCCACCAGATCGGGTTGGTTCAACAGATAACTGCGAAAGAATGGCGTCTTGAATTCGGCCATCCATGCGCGGTACAGGCGTGCGGGCTGCGCCGACAGGATGTCGCTGCGAAAGAGCTTGGCATACTGCCAGAGCGAGACTTTGTCAGGGCGGCTGGGGGGCTTGGGCGGCAGGGTCATGGGGCGACACCGGTGAATTTATTGACCGCTGCCGTGATCCGCGATTTGGACGCAGGGCGGTTGCGGTAACGGTCGGCCAAAGTCACAGGCCCGCCTGTGATCTGAAAATAGTCATAGTCCTTGGGCGCATCAAAGGCGCACATATACTGGAAATGCAGGCGGAAGAACCGCCAGCGCAGCGCCTGCCAGCGTGCGGGCGTCAGGCTTTGGGTGAAGGCGGCAGAGAACACCAGCGGCCAGCGTTGCCCCTCAGGCGCGACACCGCTCACGGCGACAGGATCACAGAGCGCAAAGGCGCAGCCGTCCCCCGGCGCTGTGACATCTACCCACGTCAGCGCATCCGATGTGCTAAGGTAGGCCAGATCGGCGCGCAAGCGGTGGGCATTTTCGAGAAACGAGACCATCGGCACCACCTGCCCCAAGCTGAGAAACGCCAGCGCAGGACCGCCCGCCGCGACACGCCCGTCGCGGATCAGATCGGCCAGCACAGACACGCCCAGATGCGCGCCAGACGAATGGCCGACGACCAGCACTTCATCCACATCCGCCTGCAACGCCTCGGCGATAGCATTGGCAAAATCCGAAAGACGGGCCTCCATCTGCGGGGTGTTGGCGCCCTGCGTGGCCGCGCCGTAGGCATAGTCGTGCATCAGGTAATAGGCGAAGAACTTGGCGTCCTTGGCTTTGAACCAGCGCATGAGTGCGATGAATGCGCCGATCCCCGCGGCAAAGGCTGCCAGATGTCCCGCCGTTCCGAACAGCGGGAGCAACAGCGCTTTGCCTGCCCACAAGGTGAGCGCGGCAGCCAGACAGGCAACCAGCAATTGCGCCAGCAACATCGCAACCGGATAGAGCGCCGCAATCACAGGTCCTTTGCGCAGCCGCATCAACCGCCACAGTGCGCCACTGCCGATATAGACCCAAGCCGTGCGCACAAGCTGCGCGTAAGTCCCAAGGATCGAGGTATCCATACTGTCGCGCACAATGTCGGACCAGACGAGGACCTCGACCTGCGCCGCGACCTGAGCGCCCTCTATCGTGGCATCTACATCCCAGCCATAACGCGCACCGCCCTGCCGTGCCGATAAAGCGATCTCATAGCCCGAGACCTCAGCCTGCGTGGCGGATTCCGTTCGGTAAAGCTCGCGATAGCGGCGCGGGTGGATGGGGTCATAACCGGGAATGTAGAACACGCGGCGGCGTTTTACGGTATGCTCGGGGGCAGCCATGGGTCTGCGCGGGGCCTCATTGTTGTTTGGCCCATGCTAGCGCGGGAGATGGGCCAAAGTAAGGCTTTTCCCTAGCCAAGGTTCCCTAAGGCGGGAAAGCTTTCGAGCAGCCAGAAGCTGAAGGTGGAAAACGCGCCGGTCAGCATCGCGATGCCCACAATCAACAGCAGCACGCCCATGCACCGCTCAATCGTTTTCATGTGGCGTTTCAGGCGGTTCATCACGCCTACGGCGCGGGTCATGAACATCGCGGCCAGCAAGAAGGGGATACCCAGACCCAGCGCATAGATGCCCAGCAACAGCGTCCCGCGTGTCACCGATGCCTCGGACGCGGCAAGCGACAGGATCGCGCCAAGTTGCGGGCCGATGCAGGGCGTCCAGCCAAAGGCGAAGGCAAGGCCAAGAAGGTAGGCACCAAACGACGAGCCGCCCTTGTCGCCCGCGTCCATCCGCGCTTCGCGGTCAAGGAAAGGGATGCGAAAGATACCAAGGAAGTGGATACCGAAGATGATGACCACCAAGCCCGAAATCTGGCTGAACAATATCTGGTTTTGCAGGAAAAACGCGCCGAACGCCGACGCCGTGAATCCGAGGATCAGAAAGACCGTGCTGAGCCCCATAACAAAGAACAGCGCCGCGATGATCGCACGCCGACGCGCCGAGGCTTGCGACCCCATGTCGTTCAGGCTGACCCCGCTCATATACGCGAGATAGGGCGGCACGATGGGCAGCACACAAGGCGACAGAAAGCTGACGATCCCCGCGACAAGGGCGATGGTCATGGCGGGCAGAAGGCTCGCGTCGATAAGGTCGATTCCAATCATGGGACTTGGTTATACCCTGCGTGCAGGCGCGTCACCTGCCATAGGGTCACAAGGTTGTGGACAGGCTGTAACATGCGGCCTACATCGCAGGGCATGATACATGATCTTGATGCCACGGGGCTGCTGTGCCCCCTGCCCGTTCTCAAAGCCCGCAAACGTCTGGCGGGGTTGGAGGTAGGTGCGCAATTGCGTCTGCGGGCCGATGATCCTGCGGCGGTGATTGATGTGCCGCATTTTTGTGCGCAGGCGGGGCATGTCCTGCTCGAAAGCAGTCAGGACGGCGATGTGCAAATCTATCTGATTGAAAAGACCGCGTAATCCTACCGTCAGGCAAGAAAAAAGGCAGGCGTTGCGGCCTGCCTTTTTGCGTTTTATGCGTCAGAGCCGCGTTAGCCGCGTCCCAGTGACCACCAGCCTTTTCGGCGCGGCTTGGCCGGTTCCTCGGCCACAGGCTCTGGTGCCGGTTCGGGCGTAGGTTCCGGTGCCGGCTCAGGAGCTGGCGCCTCGGCTTTTACCTCTGGTGTTGGCGTTTCTGCCTTTACCTCTGGTGCTGGTGCTTCGGCTTTTACTTCTGGCGCTGGCGTCTCGGCCTCTAGCGCGGGAGCAGGCGTTTCTGCTTCTACCTCGGCCGCCTTTTTGGTCGTGGCACGCGGTTTGCGCGGCGCACGTGGCTTGGGCGCGGCTTTTGCTTTGGTTGCGGGCTTTGCCTCGGGGTCCGCTTCCGCCTCGGCGGGGGCTTCACCCGCGGCCTCGGCTGCTGCCGCCGCTTTTTCCGCTTCGATCACCGCCTTTGTCTTGCGCGGCGCACGGGTGCGCTTTGGCTTGGGCTTTTCTTCAACTGCTTCAGTTTCAGCCGCGACTGGCGCGTCTGTCTTGGGATCGGCTGCTACAGCCTCCTCTGCCACGGCCTCTTCTTTAGGCTTGCGGCTGCGCGAGCGGCTGCGGGTCTTGGGCTTTGCGGTCTCTTCCGTCGCCTCGGCAGCGGGTGCGTCATCGGACGCGGCGGCTGTATCCGGTGCCTCGGTGGCAGCAGTCTCATCAGTCGTTGCTGCTTCCGCGCCGTTGTCGTCTGTGCTGTTCTCATCCGTGGAGGACCGACCGCCACGGCTGCGACGCCGACGACGACGCTTGCGCTTTGGCTTGGCCTCCCCGTCATCCGTGGCGGGATGCTCGGGGTTGGCCGTTTGCGCCTCGGAAGCGCGGTCGGCGGCTTCTTGAGCTTCGGCTGCGGCGGCGTCTGCCTCGTCGATTTCATCCATCAGGGACGTGTCGACGGACACGACATGCGCAGAGGTACTGACAACACGGGTGGCCGTCTTGAACTTCTCCATCGAGAAGTCGGGGCTGATAAGATGCGGGTCCCCTTCGACGCGGACGCTCATGCCATAGCGGGCTTCGATATGGGCGATATGTTCGCGTTTCTGGTTCATCAGGAAGTTGGCGATCCCGATTGGCGCTTTGATCAGCACCTCCCGCGAGCGGCGGCGGGTGCCTTCTTCCTCGATTGTGCGCAGGATCGACAGCGCAAGGTTGTCGTCCGAACGGATCAGGCCGGTGCCGTGGCACGCGTGACACGGCTGTGTCGTTGCCTCGATCATGCCGGGGCGCAGACGCTGGCGCGACATTTCCATCAAGCCAAAGCCCGAGATGCGGCCCACCTGAATGCGTGCGCGGTCGGTCTTGAGCTTGTCTTTCATCATCTTTTCAACGGCGGTGTTGTTGCGCCGCTCGTCCATGTCGATGAAGTCGATGACAATCAGGCCCGCAAGGTCGCGCAGGCGCAGCTGGCGGGCCACTTCGGCGGCGGCCTCAAGGTTGGTCTTGGTCGCGGTCTGCTCGATGCTGCCTTCTTTGGTGGCGCGGCCCGAGTTGACGTCGACGGCGACCAAAGCCTCGGTCGCGTCAATCACGATGTACCCACCCGAGGGCAGCTGTACCGTCGGGTTGAACATGCCTGCCAGATACCCTTCGACCTGATAGCGGGCGAAAAGCGGCAGTGTTTCCTCATAGCGTTTCACGTTTTTCGCATGGGACGGCATGATCATCTTCATGAAGTCCTTGGCAATGCGGTAGCCGCGCTCACCCTCGACAAAGACTTCGTCAATCTCGCGGTTATACAGGTCGCGGATCGAGCGTTTGATCAGGTCGCCTTCCTCATAAATCTTCGCGGGTGCTATGGATTTCAGCGTCAGCTCGCGGATTTGTTCCCACATGCGTTGCAGATATTCATAGTCGCGCTTGATCTCGGCTTTGGTGCGTTTGGCACCCGCCGTGCGCACGATGAGGCCGGCGCCTTGCGGAACTTCGATCTCTTGCGCGATCTCTTTCAACTTTTTGCGGTCGGCGGCGTTGGTGATCTTGCGGCTGATGCCACCGCCACGCGCGGTGTTGGGCATCAAGACACAGTAGCGGCCCGCCAGCGACAGATAGGTGGTCAGGGCAGCACCCTTGTTGCCGCGCTCTTCCTTGACGACCTGCACCAACAGGATCTGGCGCACTTTGACGACTTCTTGAATCTTATAGCGTTTTGGACGTGGCTTGCGCACGGGGCGAATGTCGTCGCTATCGTCCTCGTCTGCGACGGATTCGATCGAATCGTCCTTGGCAGAGGCGTCCGCACCGTTCTCTTCGGCCTCGTCCTCATCCGCGCTGTCGTCAGCGGTGCTGTCGTCATTGGCGTCTGGCGTCTCGACAGGTGTTTCCGGCACACGCTCCATGGGAGAGCTGGCCTCCCCTTCGGGCACTTCTGCCTCGTCGAGGTCAACAGTCTCCATCCCGTCAATCTCGGAGGAGGTCTTTGCGTCCTCGGTGACGGCCTCTTCGGCTTTTGGCTTGCGTGACCGCGAGCGGCGCTTTGGCTTTGGCTCTTCGTCGTCCTTGGCGGCCTGGGCCTTGGCATAGGCACGCTCTTCTTCCAGCAGCGCCTCACGGTCGGCTACGGGGATCTGGTAGTAGTCAGGGTGGATTTCCGAGAACGCAAGGAAGCCGTGGCGGTTTCCGCCATAATCTACAAACGCCGCCTGCAACGACGGTTCAACCCGTGTCACTTTGGCGAGGTAGATATTGCCGGCTAGCTGGCGGCGGTTCTCTGATTCAAAATCGAATTCCTCGACCTTGTTTCCGTCAACCACAACAACGCGGGTTTCCTCCGCGTGGGTGGCATCGATAAGCATCTTCTTAGGCATATTACTCTTTTGCACGGGCGCAGTCGCACGCGCCCCCCGGGGGGAGCGGCACGATGGGCCATGTGTCTTGTCAGGGCGATGGGTGACGGCGCAGCGGCGTGGCCCCAAAGGCCATCTTCCGAACTGGTATCAGTCTGTGCGCGCGTCATCGCGGTTCTTCTCCGACACGGGGTGCGCGTCCTGCATGTGCAGTGCGCGCCGCGTATCCATTAAAAGCCGAGGAAAGCTGGGCGGTTAGCCGTCCCATTCCATCAGCATCTCACTGCCGTTTCCGGCATTATCGGTCTGATCCAAACGGGCTGTTGGCCCTGTGGTGTCAGCGAAACTCATCTCATGGCCCGAACTCACACGCGGATTGCGCGGCGGGCACATCCCTACAGATAAATGCACGGAGGGGCCGAACACAATGGGCAATCACACCCAATTGCCCTTAAACGCAAATTTAGGGTGAAAAGACCTTGTAAATTGCCCGCTATTTGGGGATTGGCATGTGTTGCTGTTGCGGTATTTTATGGTTAGGGTTTCCCGAAACAATAAGGTGCACGCGCACCAATTGCTGCACTTTAGGAGACAATATGCGATTCCTCACGCGCCCTGCCCTGCTTGCTTGCATGGCCACCCTTGCCCTTGCCGCCTGTGATCCGGCTGAATTTGATCCCGACCCCGATGTGCGCCGTGATGCGCGTGCCAACCGGACCTGTGTAAAAGCGGTCAAGGATCAGGTCGGCGCCCCTGCACAGCAGAACGCCACGCTGCCCGTGGTAGAAGTGAACCAGTATATCATTGATGTCATCGGTGCGTCCGACCGCTGGATGTGCCGCACCGATGATGACGGCAAGGCAACGCAGCTGTACCAAATGGACAGCTGATCTGCCGCAGGCGATTTACGGATTAGGGGCGCATCATCTGCGCCCCTTTTTTGTCTCTAAAGGTAGTCTGACCGCGACAGCGTGTATTTCGCCATCTTCTCGTTCAGGGTCCTGCGCGGCAGGCACAGCTCTTCCATCACGCTCGCGATCGAGCCTTTGTGACGGCGCATGGTGTTGTCGATCAACATCCGCTCGAAGGCTTCGACGTATTCCTTGAGCGGCTTGCCCTCGGTGGTCATGACCGGCTGCATCTCGTCATGTTCGGACATAAGCAGCGAGGCGATAGTGCCGGATCCGCGGCGCGATTGCAGGACGGCACGTTCAGCCACGTTGATGAGCTGTCGCACATTGCCGGGCCACGGCGCTTGCAGCAATTGCGCGGCCTCTTGTGCAGTCACTTGTGGCGCGTCACAGCCATATTCATCCGCAAACTGGTCGCTGAGGCGGGTGAACAGGGTCAGGATGTCCTCACCGCGCTGGCGCAATGGTGGCACAGTGATGCGCAAGGCGGCCAGACGGTAGAACAGATCGGACCGCAGCACGTCTTCCGAGGTGCGCCCCGCCTCTTGCAGGTTCGAAATGGCGACGATGCGCGTCTCGGCGGGCGTGCCTTGTTCGTTGATGACCGACAGCAGACGCGCTTGCAGCGGCTCTGACAGGGCCTCGATATCTTCCAGCACCAGCGTACCGCCGCGGGCTTCTTCCATCGCGGGCAGTTGCGCATCCTCGGGCTGCATCGGGCCGAACAGACGTTTCGCCAGCGCGTCCTCCTCAAAAGCCGATGCGCTGACCAGCACGAATTTCTTGCCCGCACGGCTGCCGACTGCATGCAGCGCATGGGCCACCAGCGTTTTGCCCGTGCCCGTTTCGCCGTCGATCAGCACGTGACCGTCGGCTTGACCGAGGTCGAGTATGTCCTCGCGCAGACGCTCCATCACAGGGCTTTGCCCGATCAGTTTTTTCATCAACTGACTGCCATCCGACAGCTCGCGGCGCAGCAAACGGTTGTCCATGACCAATCGGCGCGAGGCGGTGGCCTTTTTAGCAAGCTCGCTCATGCGGTCGGGATTGAACGGCTTTTCCAGAAAATCAAACGCGCCCACGCGCATCGCCTCGACGGCCATGGGCACATCGCCGTGGCCCGTGATCATGATCACGGGAAGCGCGCTGTCGCTGCCCATCAGCTTTTTCAGGAATTGCATCCCGTCCATGCCCGGCATCTTGATGTCCGATATCACAATGCCCGGGTAATCCGGCCCCAACACCTTCAGCGCGTCTTCGGCGCTGGGGAAGGTTTCGGTGTCATAGCCCGACAAGGCCAGCCACTGGCTGATGGACTGACGCATGTCCTTCTCGTCATCGACAATCGCGATCTTCATTGCCTGTGCCATATCTTTACTCCGCCGCCTGTGTATCTGCCGATCCGTTGTAGATGGGCAGTTGCATTTCAAATACCGCGCCGCCCCCCTGACCGTTACGCGCCGTTAGACGCCCGCCAAGATCGCTCACGATCCCCGATGAGATGGCAAGGCCAAGCCCCACCCCGTCGCCGGGTAGTTTCGTAGTGTAGAACGGCTCAAAGAGCGCGTCCAAGTCCTCAATCCCCGGGCCGTTGTCGCGCACGGTCAATGTGGCCGTCTCTCCTGCGCTCAGCAGGATGTCCACACGGGGGTTCCTTTCAGACTTGGTGGCATCAAGCGCGTTGCGCAAGAGGTTGACCAAAACCTGTTCGATCCGCATCTGGTCGCCAAGGGTATAAACAGGCGTGTCAGGCAGGATCTGTGCGATCTGCACCTGACGCTGGCGCAGCTGCGGCTCCATCATGCTGAGGCTCGCAGCCAAAGCATCCGCCATGTTCACGGGCGAAAACACCTCTTGGCCCTTGCGGGCATAGGATTTCAGCTGCCGCGTGATCGCGCCCATCCGCTCGATCAGGTCGTCAATCCGCCCGAACGAGCTGAGTGCCTCGTCGGGGCGGTTGCGGTTCAGCAACAGCCGCGCCCCCGCCAGATAGGTCTTCATCGCCGCAAGCGGTTGGTTCAACTCATGGCTGACAGCGGCGGACATTTCGCCCAAAGCGGCCAGTTTGTTGGATTGTTCAAGCGTCTGTTCGGCCACGGCCAGCGTCTCTTGCATGCGCACGCGTTCAGCGATTTCCCGCTGCAAGGCTACGTTAAGTGCGCGAAGTTCTGCCGACTCGCGTTGGAAAATCGCAGCGCGGCCCGCGGTGCGGCGGCTCAAAAAGTAAAACGCCAGCGCCAGAAGGATCGCGAATCCCATAACCTCAAGCGCCAGCACGCCATTCACGCGCTCGCGCACGCTCGCATAGGTGGTGTAGCTGGCGATTTGCCACCCGCGAAAGTTGATTTTGGCATCCAGCCGCATCACCGCTTCACCTTGCAAATAGGCATCGGGCGGTAAGGCCCCCCAATCCGAGGTGGCCTGAATCGCCCGCTCGATCGCGTTCTGCGGAGTTTGCATCGCCAGCGCTTGCTTCTCGGTCTGGCCCCGCCAGCGCGGCTCGGTCGAGAGGAGGATCTGGTTGTCGCTGCCCGTCACAATCACGGCTTCCGAAATGCCCGCCCACGATCTCTCGAACTTTTTAAGGTCCACCTCAACGGCGATCACCCCAAGGGTGTTGCCTCCGTTCTGGATACGGCGCGAATAGTAAAACCGGTAATCGCCTGTTTCGCGCTGCATGACACTAAAGATCGTTGAGCTGGCGCGGATGGCATCCACAAAATATGGCTCGGAGCGGAAGTTTGTCCCAAGCCAGTTGCGGTCCGTCGCCGCAACTGTGCGCCCGTCGGTGTCCAGCAAGATCAGCGATGCGGCCCCGATTTCGTCCACGAATGAGATCAGCCGCTGGGTCGACAGGGTATAATCCGCACTTTCCAAGGCCGCGATCAGGGTCGGGTCACGGCCCAACAGCTGCGGAACAATGGCGTTCTGGCGCAACTCGGCCAGAAGGTTGCCGCCATAAAGAGCAAGCCGCACTTCGGCACGGTTGCGCGTCGTCTCGGTGAACTGTTCGGTTAGGACACGGTTGGTGACGGACACCACAACAATGGCAAGCACCAGCAGCGCCACAAGGGCGACCCTCACCCGCCAGCTGATCGCGGCGGGTTGCCATGTCGGTGTCGTCAGGGATTGATTACGGCTCATGCCGGCACCCTATCACAGGGTGCCGTGCGCTCAAGTCACGCGGTGGTCAAAGCACCCGCCAATGCGCGGAAGAGCGCCACCCCGTCGGTGCCGCCGTGCCCGGCATCCGCTGCCCGCTCGGGGTGAGGCATCATGCCCAGCACGCGGCGGTTGTCCGACAGAATGCCCGCGATGTCAGCCTGCGCCCCGTTGGGGTTGTCGGTATAGGTAAAGGCCACGCGGTCATCGTCTTGCAACTGCTTGATCGTCGCCTCGTCAGCGAAATAATTGCCATCATGGTGCGCAATCGGAATATCAATCACGTCGCCCGCGTTATATCCGGCCGTATAGTCCGATGCCGAAGTCTCGACCTTCAAACCGACCGTCTTGCAAATGTACTTCAACCCCGCATTGCGCAGCAAAGCACCGGGCAACAAACCTGTCTCGGTCAACACCTGAAAGCCGTTACAGACCCCCAGCACATAGCCGCCACGCGCGGCATGTGCCGCCACCGATTTGCACACAGGCGACTGCGCCGCAATCGCCCCGCAACGCAAATAGTCACCATAAGAAAATCCGCCCGGAACACCGACAACATCAATGCCATCGGGCAAATCGCTGTCCTTGTGCCAGACCATCGTGACATCCGCGCCCGCTTGCTCAAACGCCACCGCAAGGTCGCGGTCACAGTTTGAACCGGGGAATACGACGACCGCAGCGCGCATCACACCACCTCGACCGAGTAGCTCTCGATCACCGTGTTGGCCAACAGCTTCTCGCACATCTGTGTCACATCAGCCTCGGTCGCGCCCTCGGCCAGGTCCAGCTCGATCACCTTGCCCTGCCGCACGCCTTGCACACCGTCAAAGCCCATCGCCCCCAGCGCGTGGCGCACGGCCTCGCCCTGCGGGTCCAACACACCATTCTTCAACATTACATGCACCCGAGCTTTCATAGCGCGACACCTTCTTCTTTATTTTGCCTTTAAACTCAATCCGACAGCAGCGTCAGTTGATCAGCGTTGGTTTTGTAATCGGCGTAGAGCTTTTGGGCATCACGCCCAACCGCTTGGCCACTTCAGTATAGGCATCCGTGAGCGAGCCAAGATCGCGGCGGAACACGTCCTTGTCCAGCTTCTCACCCGTCTCGATGTCCCACAAACGACAGCTGTCGGGCGAGATTTCGTCGGCAACGATCAAACGCTGGAAATCGCCGTCAAACACCCGGCCGACTTCAATCTTGAAGTCCACCAGCTTGATGCCAACGCCGTACATAACACCTGACATGAAATCATTGACCCGCAGCGCGAGGCTCAGAATATCGTCCATGTCTTGCTGGCTGGCCCAGCCAAACGCGGCAATGTGTTCTTCGCTGACCAAAGGATCACCCAGCGCGTCGTCTTTATAGCTGTATTCAACAACGGGGCGCGGCAGCTGTGTGCCTTCTTCCAGCCCCAAACGCTTTGCGATGCTGCCAGCGGCATAATTGCGCACGATCACTTCAAGCGGCACAATCTCGACCTGGCGTACCAGCTGCTCGCGCATGTTGAGCCTTTTGATGAAATGCGTCGGCACCCCGATCTGGTTCAGGCCGGTCATGAAATATTCGGACAGGCGGTTGTTCAACACACCCTTCCCATCAATCACGGCTTTCTTCTCGGCATTGAATGCTGTCGCGTCATCCTTGAAGTATTGCACAATGGTGCCCGGCTCCGGGCCTTCATAGAGAATCTTTGCTTTGCCTTCGTAGATTTTCTTGCGGCGGGCCATGGGCGTCCCCTGTTTGAGGATGGGCGCGGGGCAGTCCCGCATCCCTGTTATCGCGTCTCATAGTGTACCGCGTCCAGTGCTGCAAGCATCCAGCGACGCCTGCGTGCGCAAGAAACCATGACCCACATTCATAATTGTGATGAAGATTATGAATTTGCCAACATGCGGCGCCTATGAAAACAGCACTTAACCCTTATCCGGAGACTTCATATGTCCAATCCCCTGATCGATCTGCTGGCCGAAAAATCCTTTTTGCTGGCCGATGGCGCCACAGGCACCAACCTGTTCAACATGGGGTTGGAATCAGGTGAGCCGCCGGAATTCTGGAACACCGACAAACCCGAGAATATCACAAAGCTTTACCGCGGCGCTGTAAATGCGGGATCCGATCTGTTCCTCACCAACAGTTTCGGGGCCAATGCCTCGCGCCTTAAATTGCACAACGCGCAAAACCGCGCGCATGAGCTAAGCCGCGTCGCCGCCGAGATTGCCCGCGAGGTTGCCGATACCGCAGGACGCAAAGTCATCGTCGCAGGCTCGGTCGGCCCCACGGGCGAAATTATGGAGCCTGTCGGCACGCTCAGCCACGCGACCGCCGTCGAGATGTTCCACGAGACAGCCGATGGCCTGAAGGCAGGCGGTGCCGACGTCGGATGGTTAGAGACGATCTCGGCCCCCGAAGAATATGCGGCCGCCGCCGAAGGGTTCGCGCTGGCAGGTCTGCCGTGGGTCGGCACGATGAGCTTTGACACCGCAGGGCGCACGATGATGGGCATGACCTCCGAAGGTATGGCGGAAATGGTCGCGGGTATGGATAACGCGCCGCTGGCGTTCGGGGCCAACTGCGGCACAGGGGCGTCTGATCTGTTGCGCACGGTCTTGGGCTTTGCGGGCAAAACCGACACGCCGATTGTCGCCAAAGGCAACGCAGGCATCCCCAAATACGTCGAAGGCCACATCCACTATGACGGCACGCCCGAACTGATGGCGACCTATGCGCTGATGGCGCGCAACTGCGGCGCGCAAATCATCGGCGGCTGTTGTGGCACCATGCCGGGCCACCTTGAGAAGATGCGCGAAGCCCTTGATTCCACGCCGAAAGGATCGGCCCCCGATCTGGAAGAAATTGTCGCAGCGCTTGGCGCGTTTTCATCCGCCAGTGACGGCACGGACGGTGCAGGCCCTACCCGCGCCCCGCGCCGCAGCCGCCGCCGCTCCTAGGCAAGTCGGTCTTGCACCCGATTTCGCACGCATATGCGCCCCAACACGTCGCGCCACGGCATTTTGAGGTCGCAATTGGTTTAGTATTTGGGCCGCAGTCTGACAAAACTTGACGCAGTACGGCCTCAGGGTTCTTTAACAAAGGCCCCTTAAACAAAAAGCCCATAAGCAAAGGGAATGCCATGTCTGACGAAGACGAAATCATCCTGTCGGAACTCGACGATGAAGAGCTGGTCCAGCAAATGTTCGATGACCTTTATGATGGCCTCAAAGAGGAAATCGAAGAAGGTGTGAACATCTTGCTAGAGCGTAAATGGGCGCCCTACGATATTCTGACAAAGGCACTTGTCGGTGGGATGACCATCGTCGGCGCCGACTTCCGCGACGGTATCCTGTTTGTGCCCGAAGTACTGCTGGCCGCCAACGCCATGAAGGGCGGGATGCATATTCTCAAGCCGCTGCTGGCCGAAACAGGTGCGCCCCGTGTGGGCAAAATGGTCATCGGCACCGTCAAAGGCGACATTCACGACATCGGCAAAAACCTCGTCGGGATGATGATGGAAGGCGCGGGTTTCGAGGTCGTCGACCTTGGCATCAATAACTCGGTCGAGGCATACCTCGAAGCGATGGAGGCCGAAGGCCCCGACATCCTTGGCATGTCCGCTCTGCTGACCACAACCATGCCCTATATGAAAGTCGTGATCGACACGATGGTCGAACAAGGCATCCGCGACGACTATATCGTTCTCGTCGGCGGCGCGCCATTGAACGAAGAGTTCGGCAAAGCCATCGGCGCAGACGCCTATTGCCGCGACGCGGCCGTTGCAGTCGAGACAGCCAAAGAATGGGTTGGCCGCAAACACAACAGCCAGAATGCCTAAGGCCGAAGCGCCAAAGTCAAGAAAACCCAAGGCCCTGCATCTGCGGGGCCTTTTTTCCAAGGCGCGCCGCACCTAGGTTAAGTCTAACCAAAGGAAGACAAATGCCCATGCCCCTCTTCGCGCTGATCGCCGCCGTTATCCTCGCCGCTGGAGTTACCATCTGGCTGGCCACGCCCCTCATTGGCACCTCCGGTTTGGCCTTCGTCCTTCCCGTTACCTGTCTCGCGGCACTGCTGATCCGGTCGCGCCGAAAATGAGCCTTTCCGACGATGCCCTGACCAACCACGGCCTGCCGCTGGACCATACAACAGGCAAGGTGCTGATCATCGCCTGCGGTGCCTTGGCCCGCGAAATCATCGACCTGAAACAGGCAAGCGGCTGGACCCATCTGGACCTGACCTGCCTGCCCGCAAACTATCACCTCTATCCGGACAAAATCACCGACGCTGTGCGCACGGCCGTCACAAAACACCGTCCTGACTATGACAACATCTTCATCGCCTACGCCGATTGCGGCACAGGCGGCCTGCTGCAATCCGCCTGTGCCGAGCTGGGCGTGGAAATGATTGCAGGCCCGCACTGCTACAGCTTCTTCGAGGGCAATGACAGCTTCACCCAAACCGCCGAGACGGAGATCACCACCTTCTACCTCACCGATTTTCTGGTCCGCCAGTTCGAGGCCTTCATCATCAAGCCCATGGGCCTCGACCGCCACCCCGAACTGCGCGACATGTATTTTGGAAACTACGAAAAACTGGTCTACCAGTCCCAAACCGACAACGCGGACCTCATCGCAAAAGCGCAGACCTGCGCCTCCCGCCTTGGCCTGCGGTTCGAGCACCGCCATACAGGCTACGGCGATCTGCAAACCGCGCTCGCCCGCCTGTAATTTTTATTTTTTCTGGCCCCAAATATTCCAGGGGAATTGGCCCCCTAACCCGCTGCGATTAAACCGCTTGCGCCGCTGTCTCGCGCACCCGCTCGATCATGGCCCGCAATCCGTTTGACCGCTGCGCCGACAAATGATCGTTCAATCCCAGTCGCCCCATCTGCGCCCGCGCATCCACCTCCATCACCTGCGCAGGCGTCAGCCCGTTATAGAGTGTGCGCAACACCGCAATCAGCCCCGAGACAATCATCGCATCCGACGCGCCGTCGAAATGCAGACGCCCGTCTTTCATCTCGGCATGCAGCCAGACCTGACTGGCACAACCGTCCACTTTTGTCGCGGGCACGCGCAGGGCTTCGGGCAAGGCTTCCATCGCTTTGCCTTGATCAATTACATGGCGATACCGATCTTCCCAGTCGTCCAGAAACTCGAAATCCTCAACCAGTTCTTCAAATGCCTCGGTGCTCATTGCTCATTCTCCGTATGCGCGTGTCAAAGGCACAGGTAGGGCCAAGTTGCGCCTGCGTCCAGCCCTGCCTCTTTCCATGGGCGCAGGGATGCGGTAGGCACTAGGCTAACGGCACTATTACTCGGCAGGTCCCATGCGCATTTCTCTCTCATTCCTTCTGGTCGCCACCCTTAGCGTAGGCGGCTGCGGCTATCTCCGCGACAGCGCATTGAACCCTTCCAACTGGTTCGGCAACAGCACCTCCCAACCGATCGAGGCAGGTGACGCCACGCCTGTAAACCCGCTCATCCCGCAAAAATCGGGCTTGTTTGCAGGCCGCCGTGAAGCTGCGGGACTGTACATCGGCAAACCCATCGACGAAATCGTCGAGCTCAAGATCGAGCGCGTTCAAGGCGGTGCCATCATCCGCGCCACAGGCCGCGCCGACCGTCAGGGCATCTATGAGGTTCAGCTGACCCCCGTGAACGAGGAAGAGCTGCCGGTCAAAGGTGTGCTGACCTACCGTCTTGAGGGGGTAAAGCCCAGCCGCGGCACGGCTGTGGGCGGTCCTGCCACCCGCGAAGTAACGGCGGCACGCCAGCGCACAGATCAGGAACTGCGCGGCGTGCGCAGCATTCGGGTCGAAGGGGTGCGCAACGCCCGCGTCGCCCGCCGCTAACCCCGTAGAGTGACGGCGCGGCAGCACGCCAATAAGCGATGAGCGCCGTCTATTAAACGTTTACGACTTTTACGTTATTCCCGACAGCTGTCAGCGCGATCTTGCCTTCGCACAGCGCCAGCGCATCCGAGCCAAACACCTCCATGCGCCACCCGCGGAGTGCTGCAACATCGCGCGATCCCGCCGCGATCGCATCCAGATCGGAGGCCGTCGCGATCAGCTTGGCCGCGACGCCCGCACTTTCGGTCTTTGCCTTCAAAAGCACGCGCAACAGATCAGCCAGCGCAGGGTTCACCTGCAATTTCTCGCGGCTGCGATCGGGTTGCGGCAGCTTGTCATTAGGGCATGCCACACCTGCCGCGACGGCCTTCAGGATACCTTCGGCAATGTCGCCCTTGCGTGCATCGCGCAATAACAGCCGTGCACGGCTCAGCTCTTCGTGATTCTTGGGCTTGTTCGAGGCCAGCTCAACCATCGCATCGTCTTTATACACACGGTTGCGCGGGATATTGCGTTCTTGCGCAAAGGCTTCGCGGAACGCTGCCAATTCACGCACCACGGCCAGAAACTTGCCCGAGTTTGTGCGCGTCTTCACCCGCTTCCACGCATCTTGCGGGGCGGTGATATAGGTGTCGGGGTTGGTCAGAATCTGCAGCTCTTCCTCAACCCATTTGTGACGGCCTGTCTCCTCCAGCTTGGCAGCGAGGAATTCGTAAATCTGGCGCAGGTGCGTCACATCTGCCAGCGCATAGGTCTTTTGCGCATCCGTCAGCGGACGGCGCGACCAATCGGTAAACCGCGAGGTCTTGTCCACGCCTTCTTTGGCAATCTTGCGCACCAGCGTCTCGTAGCCGACCTGCTCGCCAAAGCCGCAGACCATGGCGGCGACCTGCGTGTCAAACAGCGGCTCGGGGAAAACCTGCGCATCTACGTAAAAGATTTCCAAGTCCTGACGCGCTGCATGAAAGACTTTGACCACAGAGGTGTCGCGAAACAGCTCGTACAGCGGCTCAAGCGACAGGCCCTCGGCCAGCGGGTCCACCAAAACCGCACCTTCGTCATCGGTGCCAGGCATCGCCAGCTGCACCAGACACAGTTTCGAATAATAGGTCCGTTCGCGCAGAAACTCTGTATCTACTGTGACAAAGTCATGCGTTGCAGCCTGCGCGCAATAGCTGGCCAGCTCGTCGGTGGTGGTAATCGTCCGCATAGTCAAAATCCTCAAACTTGTCCCAATCGGTACAGGCTTGGCCAAGGATTTACCAGTCAGCTTTGCAAAATCACAGGTGTATGGTCTCCGGCGGCGAAACGGCGCAGCACAGCGGGGTACAAAAGGTGTTCTTGGACCAATACCCGTGCGGCCAGCGCCTCGGCTGTGTCATCTTTCAAGACGGGCACCTGTGCTTGGCCAAGGATGGGGCCATCGTCCAGCTCGGCTGTGACCTCGTGAACGGTGCAGCCATGCACGGTGTCGCCAGCCTCCAAGGCCCGCGCATGGGTGTGCAAGCCTTTGTATTTGGGCAACAAAGACGGGTGGATGTTCAGCATCCGACCCCGCCATTGGTCCGTGAACCCGCCCGTCAGGATGCGCATGAACCCCGCCAGACAGATCATATCGGGCGCATAGGGTTTCAACGCTTCGGTAATTGCGGATTCGAACGCGGGCCGATCGCCTTTAAACGGGCGCTGATCCACCGCGACGGTCGGCACGCCGCGCTCTGCCGCGCGGGCCAGCCCGCCTGCATCCGCGCTGTTGGCCAGCACGACACAAGGCATCGCTGCATGGCCGCCCTTCGCCATGTCATCCAGCAGCGCCACCATGTTGGAGCCGCCACCAGACAAAAACACCGCCACCCGTTTCATTACAGAAGGCTACCCGTGTAGGCGACACCATCCGTGTCTGTCACAGTGCCGATCTTAAAGACAGTCTCGCCCGCGTCGCGCAGCATCTTTGCCGCGGCCTCGGCCTTGTCCGCAGGGACCACGGCGATCATGCCCAGCCCTGAGTTAAAGGTCTTGAGCAGCTCAGCCTCGTCCATACCGCCGTGTGCTGTGAGCCAGCGGAAAACAGGCGGCAGATCCCAAGCGCCCAGATCAATTTGCGCGCCCATGCCCTCGGGCAGAACGCGAGGCAGGTTTTCTGTCAGGCCACCGCCCGTGATATGGGCCAGCGCGTTGACATGCCCTGCCCGTGCAACCTCGAGCGTGGATTTCACATAAAGACGCGTTGGCGTCAGCAGCACCTCGCCCAATGTGCCCGCATCCCACGGGCACGGATCGTCCCAGTTCATGCCCGAATGCTCGACAATCACGCGCACAAGGCTGTAGCCGTTGGAATGCACACCGTCACTGGCAAGCCCCAACAACACGTCGCCCGCCGCCACACCCGAAGGCAGCGTGCCACCGCGCTCCATCGCGCCAACGCTAAAGCCCGCAAGGTCGAAATCGCCTTCGGGGTACATGCCGGGCATCTCTGCCGTCTCGCCGCCGATCAGCGCACAGCCGGACTGCTCACAGCCTTTGGCGATGCCCTCGATAATGCGGGCAGCGATGTCCAGCTCCAGCTTGCCTGTGGCGAAATAATCAAGGAAAAACAGCGGCTCTGCCCCTTGGCAAACCAGATCGTTGACGCACATGGCCACCAGATCAATGCCGACACCGTCGACATTGCCTGTGTCAATCGCGATGCGCAGTTTGGTGCCGACACCGTCGGTGGCCGCAACCAGAACAGGATCGGTATAGCCAGCCGCCTTGAGATCAAATAGCGCGCCAAACCCGCCAAGCCCCGACATCACGCCCGACCGCGTCGTGCGCTTTGCCGCCGGTTTAATCCGCTCGACCAATGCGTTGCCTGCATCAATGTCCACACCCGCATCCGCATAGGTGATCCCGTTTTTCGCATCCGTCATGTGCTTTGCTTGCCTTCGTCAGTTTTCTTTGCCCCCCCGATAGCGCAGTTGGCCCAATACGGCAATGCGGCCACGGTATGTTGCGGCCGCCCTTTTGCGCCCAAAGCCCAGTTTTTCACCAATCATGGGCCGCCCCCCTTGACGCGGAAAAGCCATAGCCCTACCCACATCCTTGGCGGGCCTGTAGCTCAACTGGTTAGAGCAGAGCGCTCATAACGCTTTGGTTGCGGGTTCAAGTCCTGCCGGGCCTACCAATTCCTCCGCCACTTTCAACAAAGATAAAGCGTTCGGGCGCAGCGGCTTGTGGGCCGTTTCTAATGTAACGGTTCGGGCATGAAAAAGGGCGGAAACGCTTGTGCGTCCCGCCCTTGAGTGTGTGATCCTGTCAGACCTCAGTTGGTGATGATCTGGAAATCAATACGGCTGCGTACCGCGTCGGGCTGGCCTTCAACCGCGACGGAATATGACGGCGCACCGATCAGCATTTGATCCGAGCTGTGCCCCTCGCCGATCAAAGCCCCTGTCAGTGCAAGCGCACGCAGGCGCCCTGTTGTATAGCTTTCGCGCAGGCCGGGCACATCAGAGTGATGGCCGACCATGCGAACCCGCGTCCCGGGGCAGGCTTTTGCATCCTTCACCAGATCGGCCACCGGCCCCAACAGCTCTTTGTCGAGGATGATCGCGCGCGGCTCGAACGTGACTTTGGTTGCGGCGGCTTTCTGCTTCAGTTGGGATACGCAGGCGGCCGTGCTGGGTTGGTTCCAGCTAAAGCTCGGCTCGCTGATGCTTGCGGTTTCGATGTCCTCGACCAGCTTCACAAGGCGGAATTCCACGCGGCGGTCATAGTAGGCAGCGCTTTCGGGCCCCGTGACGTCCGACGGTGTCTGATCCCCCATGCCGACGGCCACAAAGCGCGATGTGTTGATCCCCGCAGACGTCAGGCGCGCAATGACGGAGTCGGCGCGTTTCTGGCTGAGTTGCAGGTTCACCTGACTGTTGCCCGACGGGTCCGAATGGCCTTCGACGTTGACGGCATAACCGGGGCATTCGTTCAGGATTTGCCCCATCAGGCGCGCTTTGATCAGGCCCGTAGGGTCAGCCGCAGTGCCGCCCTCGGGAAAGTAGATGCGCGTAGTCGCGGCCAGCGCGTTCAGGTCCTCGCCGCAAAATGTATTCGCGGTCAGCGCCTCTTTCTGGATGTCGAAAAAGGCAGCGGCCTGCCGTTCGGTGGTCGCTTTTTCGGTCGCGATTTCAAGCAGGTCCACAGGCTCGGCGCGGGTTACGACATCGTTTTGTTCACTGGCCTGTGGCGCACTGGCTTCATCCTTGGTCGCGGCGGTCGCCACCAGGGCGTTGAACTTGTCCCAACGGCTTTCGCCTTCGGTTGCAACCTGTGGTGTTGTGGCCTCTGCTACGGGCGCTGTGGCTTGCGCGACCACGGCCTCGATCGGCGCGATCAGCGGCGCCTGAGAAGGCGTTTGTACCTGTACCGAGGGCGTTGTTTCCGGTGCGATCTGGACGGCGTTGCTGAACGTCGCTGGGGCAGCCGCTTGCTGCCCTTTGCTGAATACCCCTGACGAGATCAGCGCGATTGTCGATACTGCGATCGCGAAAGTTGGCGCAATCCACACCAAATTTGCCTTAAACGATTCCATACTGCTTACTTAGCCCCCACTAAATATTGATAGTTACACTGCCTGTTTGGCATTATACTGCGTTACGCACCAGTTATAGTGGTAAACGCACAGCTGCCGTCAACCTAAACAGTATAAAATCTTCGCAAACCAACATTTTTTAGTGGGAAAAACGCCAACTGGTCGGTGTGAACCGCGCTGTGTTCCACACGCAGCACCAGCGCTTGAATACGTTTCCGCCTGATAAACCGCTGCGCGATTCGAGGTTAACGCCTGTCAGGTGCGCATCGGGCTGACATACCAGTTCACCTTCATTTCGACGACCGTTTGATCCTCGGCATCGCGGATGTCGATCGTAACGTCAAAGGCGGTTTTTCCTGCCTCTTCAATCTCGGCCATCAGGTCCGCCCCTTTGCGCGATGTGGTCGCCGTAGCGATCAGCGTGCCTTGGGCGAATCTCTTGTAGGTGATCTCGGCCACGGCGGCGACGGGGCGCATTTGCAGAATGACGGGAGCCAAAGCGCCCGCGACTGCGGCGCCCGATGCGGCCTCGCCCAAGGTGAACATCGCGCCTGCGTGCTGCCCCTTGATATGGTTTTCCGTCTCGCGCCGCTGGTCCAGCTTGGCTGTCGCGGTCCCGTCGGTAATGTCGAGCAATTCGACGCCGGTGTGCGTGGCATAAGGGACGGCTTGGCCCAGATGGGCTTTGATCATCTCGTAAGGGTCCATTGTGTCCTCCTGCGCGGTTTCGGGGATCATGCACCGCACAAGGGCGCAGATCAATATTGCCGATGCGTAAAGTCGCGGCCTATCGGGCGATGACGATGTCGGCGCGCAAACCGCCCAAGGCGTCCGAGTGGCCCAAACGCAAGACCCCGCCGTGGCTGCGGGCAATATCAACCGCAATGGCAAGCCCAAGGCCCACGCCGCCGCCTTTGTCCTGATTGCGCGAAGGGTCCAGACGGGTGAAGGGGCGTGTCGCCTCCTCGCGCTGGGATTGGGGGATGCCGGGGCCGTCGTCTTCGACGCGGATGCGCAGGGTCTTGTCCGTCAGCATCACCGACACCTCGGCCCGCGCTCCATAGCGCACCCCGTTCGAGATCAGGTTATCCACCGCCCGCCGCATCGCCACACTGCGCAGCATGACGGTGCCCTGCCCTTCGCCCTCACGCGGATGCAGCGTCACATCGCGCCCTGCCCGCTGGGCGTTTGCCACGATGTCCTGGACCATCGCCATCGGATCTACGGCCTCCGGCTCCCCCTCGGCAGCGCCTTTGGCAAAGCTGAGGAACTCATCCAGCATCCCCTGCATATCCGCGACATCCGCCAACAGCGGCTCTGCCTCCTCGTCCTCTAACATGGCAAGGCCCAGTCGCAAGCGGGTCAGCGGCGTGCGCAGGTCGTGGCTGACGCCAGACAGCATCAGCGTGCGCTGCTCTATATGGCGCTCAATCCGCTGGCGCATGTCGAGGAAGGCATTGCCTGCGGCACGCAGCTCGACCGCACCGGCGGGGGTGAAATGCAGGTTGCGCCCGCGGCCAAAGGCTTCGGCGGCGCGGGCAAGGCGTTTGATCGGACGCAACTGGTTGCGCAAATAGATAATGGCGATGATGGTCATCAACAGGCCAAACGCGATGGTATAGACAAACATCTGGTGCGGGTTCGAGGCCGAGATGCGGCGGCGGTCGAATGTGATGGCCAGCGGGCCAAGATCACTTTGCACAAAGACCCGCACCGCTTTGTTATCCGAGGTCAGATCAAGACCTGCAAACCCCTCCAGACGCTGCGCCAGCCGCTGTGTCATCACCCGACCTGAATAGTCATACCACTCCCGCGTTGTGACGATCTGGTCGGGGGTTACGGGGGCAAGTGTGATTTCCAGCGCGGCCAGATCACGCGCCACGGCATCGGCGGCGGCCTGCGGCGTGGATTGCATCTGCGCCACTTGCATCGCAAGTGTCAGTTCGCGCACGACAGTGTCGGTCATCTGATGGGTAACGCCTTCAAAATGGCGCTGCGCAAAGATCACGGTAACAACCAGCTGCAAAAAAACCACCGGCAGCAACAAGATCAGCGCCGCACGCCCATAGATGCCGCGTGGCATATAGTGTTTGAGAAACTCGAAGGACATGGCATACCGTAAATCTTCAGACGTCCGAGCGAAAGGCAAAACCATGCAAGCACCCGATGACTTTGATCCGCCGATTGGTGTGGCCCAAACGCTGGAGCCGGGGCTGCGGCGGATCGTGGCGCCGAACCCCTCGCCCATGACCTATCGCGGGACGAATACCTACCTGTTGGGCACCCGTGCGCTGGCTGTGATCGACCCGGGCCCGAATGACCCCGCACATCTGGAGGCGATTCTGAACGCGCTCACGCCAGAGCAGCACGTCAGCCACATTATTGTGACGCATACGCACCTTGACCACTCTCCGCTGGCGCGGGATCTGGCGGCGCGTACAGGCGCGCCTGTTCTGGCGTTCGGCCGCGCAGATGCGGGCCGTTCTGCCGCGATGCAGGCGCTGGCTGCCGCAGGCACCGTGGGCGGCGGCGAAGGCATTGATGCCGCGTTCATTCCCGACCAGACTGTGGCAGACGGCCAGATCATCTCTGGCGACGGTTGGGCGTTGGAAGTCCTGCACACCCCCGGCCATATCGGCAACCACATCGCGTTGGGCTGGGGCGATGCCTGCCTGACGGCGGATCACGTGATGGGCTGGGCCTCGTCGCTCGTCTCGCCCCCTGACGGAGACCTCACGGATTTCATGGCCTCCTGTGCGCGCCTGCAAGCCCGCGACTGGCGCGTGTTCTACCCCGGCCACGGCGCGCAAGTCGACGACCCCGCCGCCCGGTTGCAGTGGCTGGTGACCCACCGCCGCACCCGCGAATCCGCGATCCTTGCGCTGTTGGCAAAAGCCCCCGCAGCCGCCCCCGATCTGGCCCGCACCATCTACACCGAGACCCCCGCAGCCCTTCTGGGCGCGGCCACCCGAAACGTACTTGCCCATCTGATCGACCTGCACGGACGTGGCATTGTGACCAGCACGGAGCCCCTGCACGAGGAAGCAATTTTCACCTGTATTCCGCGCGAATAATTTTTTTCACAAAACCGCACAAAACCCTCTGGACGCGCCAAAATACCGCCGCTATACGATGCAGACCGTTCCGACGTAGCTCAGCGGTAGAGCAGTTGACTGTTAATCAATTGGTCGTAGGTTCGATCCCTACCGTCGGAGCCATTTCCCTCATAAGCACTTGTTATATAAGCCCTTATGAGGGAAATGGTCTTTAACTGCGGCACCGCAGTGTACCACCACCTCAGCCATTTGCGTTCCATCCGTTTTTAGAGAACGGAATGATGATGAACACACAGCCCCACCTGTCGAAACGCGGCGATGTTTACCAATGGCGGCGTAAAACCAGACGCTTTTCCACAGGAAACATCGATATCAAGCTCTCCTTAGGGACGACAGATCGTCAGCATGCGCTTATCTTGGCTCGGAAAGTCAGCGCAGAGAGTGATATGGTCATGGAGCAAATTTCTGGAAGTCGGATCACGCCCGAACAGGGTCGGGCGTTTCTGTCCGAAGTGATCCGCAAAGAACGGGCCAAGATCGCTCAACTCAGCATGTTCAGTCGTGTAGACAGCCTCGATCCGGCAGATGAAGCCTGCCACGATGCCGCAATGGCCGAGGCATGGCAGCGGGTCTCGTCGCATGGCATTAATCACATCGTTTC
Organism: Sulfitobacter aquimarinus; assembly: GCF_040149565.1. NCBI lineage: Bacteria > Pseudomonadati > Pseudomonadota > Alphaproteobacteria > Rhodobacterales > Roseobacteraceae > Sulfitobacter > Sulfitobacter aquimarinus. The sequence goes on along the minus strand of NZ_JBEFLO010000004.1, from coordinate 23,432 downwards.
GGAGGAAGCGTCCGATCTGGTGCGTAGTAATATCGATTTGATCCGCAGCGACCTGAGCAGCCATCCTCGCAAGCAGGCCCTCCAGCGGGTTTTCCAAGAACAAACAGGGCAGGATCAGTTGTCAGCGCTGGAGTACATGCAGGTTATGGACCTGTTTGTGTCCGGAAAAGCCAAAGCGTGGGCCGAAGACGACCCCACAGAGGCCCTGACAGCCAAGGTTTCGCCCAATCCGCCCAGTAGCGACCCTGCCCTGCCCTCTTCCACCCTGCGGACCATCGTTGAGCGTATGAACGCCATCAAACGCACTGAAGGCATCGAGGAAAAGACATTGCGCCAATACTTTAGCTTTGCCGCGCTCTTCACGATGCTGACGGGACAGGATGACATCACCCAAATTCGCCAACCTGATGTGAAGGCCTTCCGCGCTGATCTCGCCCAGATGCCGAAAAGCTGGGGCAAAAGCCCCAAGGATCAGACCTCAACTCGCGAAGAGGTCATGGCGAAGTCCGCTTCTCTTCCTCTTGATAAGGTTGGCCTGTCAGTCGGGACCATCAACCGTCACCTTGATCACCTCAATCAGATTGCGGATTGGGCACGGGATGAAGGCTTGGCTGTTGACCTCAATCTCAAGCCATCGAAGCTGCGCCGCAAAGAAACCGTCCGCGCGCGCGACAAACGCGCCGCCTTCTCTGTTGAGCAACTGCATGTCGTGTTTCAAAACCCAGTCTGGACCGGCTCACATTCGGAGCATCACCAGACGAAAGCCGGACAAGAAATTTTCAAGAACGGCATCTACTGGTGTCCTTTGATTGGCGCATATACTGGTGCTCGCAGAGAAGAAATCGCGGGCCTTGCCCCATCTGACATTGTCGAAAGTGATGGCGTTGCCTGCTTCTCAATCGAAGATTCAGAGCTGCGCCGGATCAAAAACCTGTCTTCACGCCGTTTGATCCCCATCCATTCCCACCTGATTGATCTTGGCTTTTTGGATCATGTGCAGGGAACTAAAAGTAAAAAACAAAACAGCCTCTTCCCAGACCTCTATGAAGCTGGGAATGACGCGTTCGGCCGTAAGGTAGGTCGCCGCATGCGTCAGGTCATTGATCAGCAACTCGGCGCGGAGGGCGAAAAGCTCTCCTTCCACAGTCTCCGGCACTATGTGCAAAACCAACTCGATCATGAAGGCGTGGATGACAAAATTGTTCGCGATATCACGGGACACGAGGGCAAGGACGTCCACGACAAGGTTTATCGAAAAGCAACACCGACGCAGTTTCTTGTTGATGCCCTCGAAATGCTGCCCAAAATTATCTGACAGCGCCGACATCATCTATCATGGAGGCGTGCCGAAGGGCGGGAAGCGGAAGTTCGCTGCGGCTGTAAATACGGACGATGGTCTCTTATTGCGAGAAGGCCCCGATCTTTCAGCATCAAAGAAACTCGATACGACTTGCGCTTTCCAGCCGAGCGTTGAATACTAAATTTCTGGAACAAAACAGTGACTTCTAGCGGCTGCCAGAGCACAAATTGGCAATCTGAAGTCGGACTGTTCTGTCGCGGCTGAATAGAGAAAAGGTACATGAAACTTGGCTAGTCTACAAAAGATTGCGTTGTTCATTTTTTTTGACTCGATTGAATCTGACTTGATTTGGAATATCAGAAAATTTTTACCTGCCCAGCATTATCAAATGTTCACGTCACAAGAAGCAATAAAAGCAACGGATAATCTGTCCAGGAGGAATAGTTCACACAATCTGGATGATCCATTTGAGCTCCTTTCAGCCTTAGATTTAGGTGAAAAGTACGATATCCTAATGCGTCTAAAAAAGTGGATGGACAATTCTTCTTATCAACACTTTTCGACGATGAAGAAACACTTCGACAAATGTATATCTGTTCGAAATACAGTTATGCACGGTCGCCCGTTAACCATTGACGAATACGCGGTTGCTTTTGCACTAACAAGCGAATTGATTAAATTCCCAACGTATTGGCCTACCTTAAATCAGGCCTACAAGCAGTATTCAAAGGATCCAAACTCAATCGCTGAAACAGCAATTAAATATCTTGATGAATTTACAACTTCAGAAACTTTTAATAATCTTCCATATCCTGACTATGACGACACCGGTTTTTTTCCAAGGCGTCGTTTGGAGGCTGATTTAAAAAAGAAAATACTCGGTAGGCACCCAGTCATAACGGTACTCGGTGACGGTGGTGATGGAAAAACGGCAGTTACATTGCAAACTGTTTACGGATTATTGTCCAGTAACGATCATGATTTTGATGCAATCATTTGGGTATCGGCGAAATCATCGAAATTGACAGGTCCAGAGATTGAGCGAATTGAAACAAAAATCACAAACTCTATGGCAGCCTTTGAAGGCGTTTCAGATATCTTTGAAGACGGGGCAAGTGATCCAATGGATAAAGTTCTGTCTCTAATGAAAGATAACAAAATACTCTTAGTCATCGATAATTTAGAAACCATTATTGACAAGAGACTTCGGAAATTTGCCGAGGATGTTCCAGGTGAAAGCAAGCTAGTGCTTACTTCTCGGGTACCTTTAGGCTCTGACCTTACTGTACATGTTGAACCATTCACCGAATCCGAAGCGCTTTCTTTTCTTAGAGTTTTAATTTCGTCTTTTAACGTTAGAGCTTTAAGGAATGAGACTGAAGCACGCCTCATTCATTTTGCAGCAAGACTGCACAATAAGCCACTTTTACTTAAGTGGTTTGCTTTGGGCGTTTTGTCTGGGCTGTCGCCATCGAACATCGTTAGCGATCCTAAGCAAGCATTGCGCTTCTGTTTGGAGAACGTATTCGACAAACTGGCACCTGTTACTAAAAGACATCTTGCTGCATTAGCATCATTACCAAGCGCGGCGTCGCTTGCTGTTCTCGCACACGTTACGGAAGATGATGTCCTTCTCCTTGAAGCGAGCGTTGCGGAATTACTGCGATATGCGATAGTTGAACAAGTGCAAGAGAATGGGTATGAAACGTCATTTCAAGTCAAACCGCTTGCGAAATCCTATTTAGTTCGCGTGTTGAAAATGAGCGCTAATGATTCAAAAGAATCAATGAAAAGGTTTAGGCAAATTGATGGTCTGTATCAAAATGAACGGGCAGCTAATGCTCACAATAAATTCAACCCTTCAAATTATACAATAAGATCAAAATCAGAGGCGCTAGCCGTAAAGAAACTAAAGATCGCAGTAAGCTTGGCGAAGGATGAGGATTATTTATCCGCGTTTTCCCTAATTGATGAACTGAAGGTTACTAACTCGGACTACTTCGAAGTTTACAGGGTTGAAGCATACGTTGCCTCGCTGAGCGGGGACAATCCCCGTGCGCAAGACGCCTATATTTCGGCTACAGAAATTGGTATAGATCAACCTCAAGTCCATATTATGTATGGTGGATTTCTTCTCAGGACTTTTAACGATCCCGAAACTGCTCTGGAACAGTTCGAAGCGGCCATCATACTGGATAAGAAGGCGTCCTTCGCTCATATAGAAGCCAGTCGCGCATCGCTTTACTTGTCACGGTTTGATATTGCACAGGAGCATTTAGATAATGCGATTACGGTCGCATCGAACGATATCAAGACACAAAATATCTTAAGTGATCTACAGGTTCAGATTTTTTGGAGAAAGATAGATCTGCTCATGAAGCAGAGCGACGAAGTTGAAATTAGTGGGGCTTTAGCCAACTTTGCCTCCTTCCTAAGCGGCTTCAGTGTAAGTGATATCGACATCCTTCTAGTTCGTCGTTTCAAAGGTTATTTGCGCTCCATAAATTCGTTCAAAAATGAATGCAAAGGATCAACACTAAATGGTCTCTTAGGGTTAGAAACGCAGATATCTGAACTTTTGTTTATTGCCGGAATACCGCAACTTAATGATAGAACTCCAAATGCCCAGACATCGAAAACAAGAGTTGGAACACTTAAACAAGCTGGGAAAAAGCCAACTTTTGGATTTATTATCGACCTTGAGGGCACAGAAGTCTTTGTGTTCAAAGGTGATACCAAACCGGAAGTTTGGAAAGCAATGCTGACTGGTTCCAAGGTCAGATTTGACATCACAGGAGATGGCACCGACCGAACCAAGGCAGAGAACGTAACTTTAGCTTGAGAAAAGCGAAGTCAGGATGCTGCGCTGCCGGTTTGAAAGTCTGCGTGAACGACAGCTAAGGGCCGAATAACACCAATCAGATGCAGCATAGCGCAAGTAGAATAGCGGCATGCCGGATCTGGGTTTCCAAAGGGTCGAAGCCCCTTGGCTTGGGGTTTCAAAAGGGGGCAGCGCGCCCCTTTGCCGGAAAGCGCTAACCTCCCCATCGGGGTGGTTAGCGCTAGTAGGTTACAAATCAAAGAAACTGATTTTGTACTTTCGCGGACTTGGCGGATCATGGGGGTAACCCACCCCAAGGAACCCGATTATGTCCGATCAAGAACAATCATATGCCATCTCCGTTCGTGTAAAACATACGCATCGATCCAAGTACAAGAACCAGCGTCGCCATGATCTGCGCATCGGACTTCCACCGAGTTACGTTCAGGATGAACGCTCTGAACTGAACCGTGTGCTGGTTGAGCTGCCAATGCCTGCCGTAATCACAGCACGGGCAAAAGAACTGCGTGAAAAGACCAACCCAAGCCGTGCAATGCGGGCAGATGCAGCCGTGGCCACCATCGGCATCATTACCTTTGGCCATGCCGCTCAACCGATCTTTGAGGCTCTGACAACGGCGCAGCAAGATGATGCGTACCTTGAGGTCGCCCAGTGCATCGCAGACGAGTACGGCACAACCATTCGCGGTCTGGTCGTTCATGCAGACGAAACTGCTCATCATGCGCATGTCGTATGGGACTGTCGTGATCATGAAGGCGTGCCAATGTCGCGGGTGATGAAGGGATCAAGGCTCCAAGATATCGCAGCCGAAGTCATTCAAAGACATGCCGCTGGCATCGAACGAGCGGTTCGTAAATCCGTGCGCATCGCCCGTGGTGATAAACCAAGCCAAATCTACAACCGCTCAGTACAGCAACTGCACCAAGACCTGCCTCTTGAACTGGAAGCCAAGCGCCAAGAGGTCAAGCAATTCAGTGATCGGGTCGACGAAATGCGCGCGCGTGTCGAAAAGCTGGAAGCGAAGGAGGAGCTGAACGAGAAGGAAGCCAAACGATTGGAAACATACCGCAATCGCCTTGCAGTAAGATTGAAGGAATACACCGAGGCGAAGACAGTACTGGAAGCGAAAGTTGAAGCTACTAACCAGCGGGAGGTCGCCCTGAACATCAAAGAGCGCGTTCTGGATACGGCAGAAGAAAGGCTGGATGAGCGTGAAACCACAATTAATCAACGCGACACCGAATTGTTGGTACGCGAAGAAACTGTGGTTCGCCGTGAAGGCATCTTGGATCGCCTCACGAATGAACTCAGCAAGCTGATCACCGATGTAGCTGACCGCCTTGGTGCTGGTCGTTCACTCCGTGCCATTCTTGGTCGCCTGAAGTCCGCCAGCGATGAGCTAAAAGAAGACGGGCCATCACTTGGGTGAGGAAGCGTTGGTTTACCCTGCCCCGCTCCCAGATCATCTTGTCATCAGCGCCGTTTTTTCCTAACAGTGTCCCACCAGACTGCGGCACCGCCGCCGGATGGGCGCTTTGATAAGCCTTGTAATGCAAGGGCTTATGAGAACCCGTGACATGGCTTCGATCCCTACCGTCGGAGCCATTTTTACCCTAAGCGCATGAATTCATTGAAGCTATTAACTTAGCTCCGATGGTATTCGGCTGATATGTGCAAAAGTTGCACACGAGGTTACACGGGAAGTTACACAAAGGCACCTGCCCTCAGTTTTCCAGCGATGATCGTCCCCAACCCAAGGACGTCTCATGAGCCATCCAAAATATCTGTTTAAGAAGGGCGAAAACTTCTACTTCAGACGCCGCATTCCGGGTTTATCCACAATTCTTTCACCCGTTTTCCTATCTTTAGGGACGAAAAGCGAATTCTTTGCGCATACATGCTTGTCGAAGCTGACCATGGAATTCGACGATATGCTTGAAGCCTTTTTATTTGCCGTAGATGAACTGCCTGAAGATTTGATCGCACGGTACATGACCGTTCGGTTACAACATGCTGTTACCGACATCCGCCGTCAGCACAGGATGGAACGCCACCCAGGACGTGGCACTGCGACAAATCCGACGTCAATTGAGGCAAAGAAGATCGTCCTGGAAATTTTGCTTTCGGACGGGATTCGGAAGTCTTTTCCGTTGCACCTTGTCCAGCAAGACTGGGGCCTTCATCAGCTTGGGGCCGTCATGGACGCTTACCGTGCCGAGGCGGACCTTGCTGCTTCCCCTGCCCTGAAAGGCCAGCTTGCGGCCGAATTCACATCAGCTACGGGAGTTGTGCCTGCTTCCCTCGAGCATCATGCCCAAATTCTCGAAATCTATTTTCATGCAAAAATCGCAAGCCTTGAAACCTCTGACGATCAACGCCTTCAACGATTAAAAGCCTTTCGCGATATGTCTACGAAGCTCATCGAGCAGGCTGCCCCGGCCATCGGTGATGGCAAGTTTGGGAAAACAGTCGACGGAACGAGTGGTGGAGCGCACGGGAAAGCAAAGGCCACCAAACGGCCAAACACTCAAAAAACAACGACGACAAGGCCTGATCAAACGCTTATCCTGACGCCAGGAGTCGAAATCATTACAGAACCTTTGACAATGGCTCTCTTGAACGCACAGTTCGCAGCTGCCGCAAGATGCGAGGAGGCGCTTCACCGAAGTCACAGCGATGAACCTTTTGGCGTGGACATCGCAGGAGTATGTGATCGCTCAATCAAGGTTCCACTTGAGGCCGGCGATATCGACCAGAAAACTGCCGCTGGGCGCCGCGCAAAAACAAAGCTGTTCTGCCTCATGACTGGCGTTCAAACGGTGACAGAGATCGAGCAGTATCACCTTCGCGTATTCGAGGAGAGACTGGCTAATACCCCGTTGAACTTCAACCGATCTTACAAAGATGCAGAACTTACGCTGACAGAGATCAACATCCGAGCTGACGGGATGGCGGATGAGGAGCTGGGCCGCTCTATCTCAACCTTTAATTCCCACATCGATACGATCGGAGCAGTCCTGCGCCATGCAAAAGCGGTCGACAATAGTGCGGTCCATCCTGAAATCGACACAAGGCTGGTGAGACGCCGCGAAAAAACACGCGGGCGTAAGAAACGCAATGCTTTCAAACCTGTGGAAGTCGAAAAGCTGTTTCAGCATCCTGTCTGGCACGGATGCAAGTCGCCTGACCGCCGGCATGAGCCTGGGGACTATATTAAAAAGGACGGCCTCTATTTCGTGCCACTGATCGTTGCCTACACGGGAAGCCGGATGGAAGAGATCGCTGGTCTGACCACAGATGCTATCCTCCCTACTGATGGAGGCTTCGGTTTTGATATCTGCTCACATGATCAACGGCGCCTCAAGAACTTGCAAAGCGAGCGTCTGGTACCGGTCCACGAACACCTCATCGAACTTGGAATTCTTGAACATCAGGCAATGATGAAAAAGCGAGGCCATAAGTACCTATTCCCAGAGCTGATTCCGAAAAGCGCAAAGAAGAAATTTCACTCGGCTTTGAGGTACAACTGGCAGAAGCTGAGAGAAATTCAGCTTGACGGTAACCCGCGCGATCTGGATGCACATAGCCTGCGTCATTCGTTTAATCAGGCATTAAAGCTTGAGAAATCCGTGACCCGCGAGGTTCGCCTCGATATCCTTGGACATGCAGGTATCGACATCAATGAGGAAGTATACGGGGACGAGGATGGAATGCCCTTTGATCTGAAAATGAAGGCCATTAATTTGCTGCCAAGGGTATTCTAAGAGACAGTGGGATAACGCTTTCGGAGAAAGCGACTGCATTAGGGAAAGCTTGAAAACTGGTATATTGTAGATTTTCCAAACGCAAGGCTGGGCGCTCGATTTAGAGACCGTCAGATCATCTGGACCGACCGTCCTGCAAACGAAGGCCGCGATCAACAACTTCCTTAAACTGCCACTAAATGCCCATCGCCCAATGAGCGATACTTCAGAAGGTCAGGAGATTGACCAATTGCCACAACCGGGCTCCGCAATTCTTCCTCAAGCTTTTCGCGCGGTGGTAGCACGCGATCTGGATCTGGAAATGGTGCCGCAGCAAGGAGTCGCCGCGTGTACTGATGCTGTGGGTTCCCAAAGACTTGTGCACTGGATCCCATTTCGACGATCTGACCCAAATACATAACTGCCACACGGTCAGCGAAATTCTCTACGACAGCCATGTCGTGTGATATGAATAGATAGGATATACCAAGCTCGGCCTTCAACTCTTGTAAAAGCTCCAAGACCGTTGCCTGTACAGATACATCCAGAGCCGAGACACTTTCGTCGGCAATTATCAGTTTTGGGTTCAGAGCTAAGGCTCGCGCGATGCATATCCGCTGCCGTTGCCCTCCGGAGAACTCATGTGGATACCGGTCAAGTGCTTCTGCGCCAAGGCCAACACGCTCAAAAAGCTCGGTGGCACGTTTTGTGCGGCTTTCGGCCGTGCCTATCTCGTGGATTACCAAAGGCTCTCGCACCAAATCCCCTACTGTCATACGGCCGTTCAACGCGGCCATGGGGTCTTGGAAAACCATTTGCATGGCGCGGGTATTTGCCAATTGAGATGCGCGGTCGCGCAAAACGGGTTTACCCTCTAATTTTATGATGCCTTGATGAGGCACAAGACCCGTTAAGGCACGCGCTACAGTGGATTTTCCGCAACCACTTTCACCGACCACTGCGAAGGTTTCACTTGGAAAAATGTCGAAATTGATCTTTTCGACCGCGTGAACACGGGCTTGTACCCTGTCGAGGACCCCACCACGTAGATCATAGGTGACTTTCAGATCTCTGGCTGAAATCAACGGCTGCAAGGATATGTCCACCACGCTCTCACGCCCTTTTCCCATTCGCGGCACGCTTGAGAGCAGTTGCTGCGTATAGGGCATCTTTGGCGCGGCGAACAATGTACGCACGTCTGCTTCTTCAACGAATTGCCCTTTTTGCATGACAAGGACCCGGTCAGCCATTTCTGCAACAACCCCCATGTCATGGGTGATGAGGATCAATGCCATGCCCATTTCGGCAGTCAGTACACGCAACAGATCTAAAACCTCGCGCTGAACCGTCACATCCAGCGCGGTCGTCGGCTCATCTGCGATCATCACATCAGGGCGCAGTGCGATAGCCATCGCAATGACAACACGTTGACGCATGCCGCCTGAAAGTTCGTGCGGATATTGTTTGAGCCTACGCTCAGGTTCGGTCAAGCGGACAGCCTTCAGGGCCTCTAAAGCGCGGATGCGCGCGGCGCGGCCAGACATCGGCTCATGGGCGCAGATAGCTTCCGTCAACTGATCCCCAATCCGCATCACAGGATTCAACGCGGTCATTGGTTCTTGGAATATCATCGCGATGCGGTCACCGCGTAGGCGTTGAATCTTGCTCTCTGGGAGCTTCGTCAGATCTGCGCCATCAAACATAATCTCACCGCCAGCGACATGCACTGCAGGCGGTGGCAGCAGCCCCATGATTGCCAATGAAGTAAGGGACTTTCCCGATCCGCTCTCGCCAGCAATCGCCAATGTCTCTCCCCGCTTCAAATCGAAACTGAGGCTTTGGACGAGTGGCGCGATCCCCGCTTCGGTACGTACCGAAATATCAAGTTTCTGCACGGACAGAACCGTTGGCTTTTCATCGGCGGCCACTGAGGCCGCCGAATTTGTTTTAACACTCATGCTCATTCGAACACGCAGCGCGGGAAGTAGAAGGACACAATCCAGTTCGGCATATCAACAATCTCGGAAATGCGTAGATCGCCGCAGGTGGACACCAGCATATAAGCGTCAACAGCCGACAGCCCTTGGGTTTTGCAAAGCAACTCAACCATCTGACTAACCGCTTCCTGCGCGCCTGTCATCAAGTCGGGACCAATACCTGTCGTGACCTCGTACCCTTTTGCATCCAGGTGGTTTGTCACGGGCCCAGGTGTGGTGAAACGTGGCATCTTCAGCCCCGCATCCTTGATCAGATCAAGGGTCACTGTGGCGTCCATCGGGCTTTCGATTGCGGTGCCACAGACCTCACCGTCACCTTGGGCGGCATGCGTATCGCCGATAGAGAACAACGCGCCCGCGACTTCAACAGGTAGGTACAATGTTGTTCCTGCTGCCAAATCACGAATATCGAGGTTCCCGCCCACGCGACGTGGAGGCACAACCGAATGTAGACCCGGTTCAGCCAAAGCACAGCCAATGGTTCCTGCAAAGGGCTTGAGCGGGACGCGCCCGTTTTTGCCAAACAATGCCGGTTCCAACGTATCAGGATCATACTTCCAGATTGTCAGCGCTGGATCTTCGAATTGATCGGCCAAAAGACCAAAGCCAGGAATATTCGCGGTCCAACCAAAGCCGGACGGAGCAAAACCCTCAATCGTGATCTTCAGGGCATCACCCGGTTCGGCGCCCTCCACATAGACGGGGCCAGACACAGGATTGATCTTACCAAAATCCATCGCCGCAACGTCAGCAACTGCGCTGTCAGCCGTGAGCTGGCCAGCGGAGCTATCGTGGCATTTGAACTCGATTGTGTCACCCGGTGCTACCGTGATGGCCGGGACAAACGAGTTGTCCCAGCCAAAATGATGGCTTGCGCCGTGAATGGTGTAGTCAGGACATTTATTGCACATCGTTTACATACACATAGTCATAGTTAACAGGAATCGAGACCGGATCGACATAGAGCTTGTCGTCGCCGCCCATACGCTCGGATTTCATGGTGTAGCGCTGCTCATTGAACACAGGCACCCAAGGCGCGTCTTCCATGATCTTCATATAGATATCTGACCACATTTTCAGGCGCTCATCTACTTTCGAAGGATCTGTCATGCTGTCGGCCTCAACCGCCATCGCATCCGCATCAGCGTTGCAATACCACGACCAGTTCCAGCCGCCCTGCACTGCCCCGTCACAGCCCAAGATCGGGCCATAAAAGTTTGATGCGTCGGGGAAATCAGCGATCCATGCCATGCCGCCAGACCAGATCATCGGCGCTTGATCCGCCTCTCCGCCTGCCGCAATCACACTGGCTTGCGCAAGGGACTGGATGGACGCTTTAATCCCTATCTTGGACAAATCCTGCTGGATTGCTTGAGCGATGCGCGGGTTGGGATCAGTATTCATCACAAACAGCTCGGTCTCGAACCCATCCGCAAAACCGGCTTCCGCCAACAAGGCCTTGGCCGCGTCGGGATCATAGGCATAGCCTGCATAACCCTCAGTGTACCCAGGCATGGAGGGTGGCAGCGGCTGGGTCGCTGGCACGGCACGGCCATTGATGACTTGGGTAATGCGCTCCTTGTTGATCGCCATGTTGACCGCTTTACGCACATCTACATTGTCAAAAGGAGGCATTTTCACATTCAACGTGATGTAGCCCGTATGTAGCTGACCGCCTTCGATCACGCGAGCGGCTTGTTCTGGATCTCCCATCACTTCTTGAAATTTGGCAGGGGGAATGCCGTCGCCAGGAACATCCACTTCACCATTTTGAAGACGCAGCAAAGCGACGATAGGCTCCTGCCCCACTTCGAATGTTACGCTGTCGAGATACGGCAGACCATCGCGCCAGTAATCTTCGTTCTTGGCAAAGACCAGCTTCTGGCCAATGGTCCAATCTGCCAGCTTGAATGCGCCTGTGCCCATTGCGGTCTTGCCAAAATCGGCACCAGCCGCTTCAACCGCTTCTTTTGCGACAACGGATGCAAAGTTCAGCCCCATCACGTGCAGGAAGGTCGCGTCAGGGCGCGATAGCGTGATTTCTACCGTTTGGTCATCAACCACCTTGACGCCGGAAAGGCCTGTTGCCTCACCAGAAGATACAGCATCATAACCCGCGATGGAGCCAAAGAAGCCTGCGCCGGGGCTTTGTGTTTTGGGATCAGTCACACGGTCCAGCGAGTATTTAACATCCTCTGCCGTCATCACGCGACCGTTGTGGAACTTCACGCCCTCACGCAGCTTGAAGGTAAACACCATGCCGTCATCTGAAATATCATAACTTTCGGCAAGACCGGGGCGTAACTCGGTTGTGCCGGGTTCATAGTCCATCAGACCGTCATAGAGCGATTTGATCATGGACCAGTTCTGCCAATCATAACCGATCGCGGGGTCCAAGGTGGCGACGTCATCTTTGTACGTTACCGTGATATTTCCACCTGACTTCGCATTCGGGTCAAGCGTGGAGTGGCTTTCAGAGGCCGCCAATTGAGGCAGTCCGAGTGCAGCTACGAGAGCCGAGGTTGTAAGCAGTTTCTTCATTCTGATTTACTCCTGTTGGGTTGGTATTTTTAGCGGACCTTGATCCGCGGGTCGGCAAACAAAGACGCGATATCCGCGACCAGATTGCCAATTACGATGGCGCAAGCTGAAACCAGCGTGACGCCCATGATGATCGGGATATCCACGCGCTGAATGGCCTGCCACGCGAGCTGACCGATACCGGGCCAGCCAAAGACAGATTCAACAACGACGATTCCGCCCATAAAGATGCCCACATCAATCCCGATCATCGCAATAATCGGCAGGATCGCGTTAGGCAGCGCATGGCGCATGAGGACGCGCATACGGCCAAGCCCTTTGGCCCGCGCAGTACGGATGAAATCCTGGCGAAGCACATCAATCATCGAAGAGCGCATCATGCGGCTGTACCAGCCTGATCCGAGGATCCCCAAAGTGATGGACGGCAAGACCAGATGCGCAAAAGTCCCATAGCCGCCGATGGGGAACCAACGCAGCTGTACGGCGAATACATAAAGCATCAGGAGGCCCACAACGAATTGCGGTGCCGACACACCGATGAAGCTGGCCATCATCAGACTGTTATCGGTCGCCGTCCCACGGCGCAGCGCAGCCACCACACCCATTGTGATGCCCAAGATCAGCTCACAAACAATTGCGCCCAACATCAGCAACAACGATGCTGGCAATCGAGAGGCGATCAAGGTGCTGACTTCCGTCTTTTGCAGATATGAACGTCCAAGGTCACCCTGGACAAGGCTTCCGAAGTACCGCGCATACTGAACGATGAAGGGCTTATCGAGACCAAGCTGAGCTCGAATGTTCGCGACGGTTTCGGGGGTGGCTGAACGGCCAGCGATTTGGCGCACAGGGTCCGCAGGAAACAAATACAGCAGCGCGAATGTGATGAACGAGACACCCAGCAGAATGAATACAGACTGGATCAGACGTTTGACAATAAATGCGAGCATTACACGCGCCCCCGCTGCGTAGGGTCAAGCACATCGCGCAGAGCATCCCCCACAAGGTTGAACGCCAGAGCCAATGTGACAATCGCCAGCCCCGGAAAGAACACCAACCACGGAGCCGCTTGGAAATAGGTCTGGTTTTCGAAGATGATATTGCCCCAACTCGGCGTCGGAGGCTGGACCCCTACCCCCAAAAAGCTAAGTGTTGCTTCGAGCAGTACGGTGGTTGAAATACCCAGCGTTCCCCAAACGATGATTGTCGGTGTGAGGTGTGGGAGAATATGGCGAAACAGAATGCGGATATTGCCCGCACCCAAAGTGCGTTCGGCTGCAATGAATTCACGCTCTGACAGACTGGCGGTCTCTGCATAAAGGACACGGGCGGTTTGCACCCAGTTCACTGTCGCTATGACCATAGCCACAATCCAGAGTGAGGGTTGGAATATCGCAGCCAGACAAATCGCCAAAAGCAAGGCCGGAAAGGCCATCATCAAGTCGGTGAAGCGCATCAAGACACTGCCCCAGAGACCGCCGAAATAACCGGCTGTAACGCCCACAAAAGTACCGATGATAAGAGCGACGCCATTGGCTACCAAGCCGATGATCAATGACGTGCGCGCGCCGTATAAAATGCGCGTCAACAGATCACGCCCCAACAAGTCCGTTCCCAATGCGAATTGCGCGCCAGGTGCCATAGGCGCACCCTGCATCGTCAGCCCGTCAAACATCTGATCGTTCGGCTCATAGGGTGTCAGGTAAGGCGCGCAGATTGCGCCAAACAAGGTAAGAAAAATCAACGCCATCCCGAACAAGGCCAGTTTGCGCTTCTTCAGCCGTCGCCAGACTGAGGGTGGCAACAGCGCAGGGGTGGTCTCAGCTAATGCCACGGTTTTCTCCTGTCGCCTCTTTGTGTTTCACGATCTGCACTGCGGCGTCTTCCATTGTCATTTTCCAAGCCATCGCAAGCTGGCGTAAATCGTCATATGCCGTCTCTTCCGAGCCGGTCTTTTTCGCCAGCATCGATACCGCCTGAACGATGGTTTGACGCGCAGACAATCGGTCCCGTAGAGCATCAACTTCTGCCAACAGGGCTCTTCTGCGCTCAAAAGACTGGCGTGCCATCAGCAAGGAGGCAAACACGCCGCTGGCCGCCAAGGGTTTGACCAGCAGCGCGTCCGCTCCGGTTCTGGAGGCCCATTCAATGCGCCCCGGTGCTTCCGATCCGACAAGAGCAATCATCGGCATTGGCGATTGGCCCGCAGGCCATGGAAACTGCTCATCATGGCCCGTATCTGTGTCATACAGAATAAAATCGGCTGTGATTGCAGAGGTAGGCAACAGAGGCCAAGCAACCTCAACCTCCAAACCGATCGCACGCAACTGACGCAGCAAAACAAACAAACGGTCATGCTCGGGATGCAAGACAATCGCCCGCGCGCCCTCCAATCCCGCGATGTCGATACGCTTGCTCATGCCTGCACCACAGACAAGGTGGGACTATCAAATTGCGGGTGGCGCGAAGGCCGCGTGAGATATGGATCAGGCGCGATATCTGACCAACTATGTAAAATTTCAAACGCACCATTGCGGACCTGTGCGATGTGCACATCCAGCGTTTTGTGCTGCGTCACAGGGTCGATCCCATGCCGGGTGCCGTGCGCGGCCAGATAGCTATCGAACGGCCCTTCGACACCCTGCGCCAGGGCCATTGCAAGTGTCAGCACCGATTTATACGCCGTGCGCTCTAATGACGATCCCCGCCCGTCCTCGGTACGGGCGGTACAGAAGGAAGGTCCGACCGATATAAGCCCCTCCGCAGCCTCGGCCAGAATTGGCAACTCGGCCTCGGTGAGGTTACATGACAGCAATGGGCAATTGTCAGGTGCAAAATGGGGGTCGCGGCGCCCCAGCTCCGCATAAGCCCTGATGAATGCATATGAGGAGGCCCCGACAAGTGAGTTCAGGACGAAACTTGGGCGGTTTTGCTCGATTTCCGCAATGAGGCTGTCAACGGATGTATCCCCCAAAGGCAGATAACGCTCGCCAAACACTGCACCGCCTGATGCCTCAAGCCGCGTGCGCATCACCCTGCAGGTTTCCCATCCCCAAATATAATTAGAGCCAACAAGATAGGCTGACATGCCAAAATGGCGCATGGCCCACCCCAACAGAGGCAAAATATTCTGATTGGTCGCAGCGTGCGAATAAACAACCCGCGCTGATGTCTCAAACCCTTCGTATGGCACATTGTACCACAACGTCGCCTGAGACCGGTCCAGCTCAGGGATAACCTCTTTTCTACTTGAAGAGGTAACACAGCCCACCACATGTTTCGCATGCGACGACAAAATTATGTCCGCACACATAGGGGCATATTTTGTCAGATCACCTGCCGGATCGCGGATAATCGGATTAAAGGAAACCGGAAGTGCCTTGTCAGCGTTCACATATTCGATCGCGGACATCGCGCCAACGAAGAGTGGCTCAGAGAGCAGTTGATACGTCCCGGAGCGGGAGTAAAGAATACCGAGGTCGAAGATCTTGGACATGGATTCCCCATAAAAAAAGCCCCGACGCAGCAACTAAAAGTTACTTTTGTCGAGGCCCGGATGCCTGATTGGCGATTGCCAATGCGTGATCTGATTTAAGAACACACTTCAGCGTTGAGACAAAATTGGATCAATCGCAATTTGTAATTTTAGTTTTTTGCGAAAAAGGCTGAACCATAAGTTGTATTGCCCGATATTTAGGCGCGATGCAGGAGCTGTAGAGCCCCCCAAAACACCAATCTGCCCCTTATCAATTGTTAAGGTAGCATCCCTCGGAAGAACGATTCCGAAAGTTCACGTCGCAAATCCCATTCTGTTGACCAAGTTCAGGGAGACACAAGCGTTTTCGGAGTTAATGGCATGGTTCATCTCCAGCATCGAACGAACGGGCTATGCCATCCTTGCCACTACTTCAGTGCATTTGGCACACAACGGTCTGCCTAACCCTCGACAAAGCATGAAATACTTGGATCCAGTCTCCTGCACGTTTCAAAAGCCGCGGAGAGGTTCGGGGTTCGTCAAACAAGACGACGAGGCTCATTCCGCCTGCTCATGGAACAAAGCACTGTCCAGAATAGATCGTGACCTCCCCGATACGCACCGACGAGAGCTTCAGGCCAGCAAGATAGCGGGTATCGACGGGCACTTACTGCACAAGATAAAATGGCGGTGTCGATTAGTCGATCAATCCGGCATGCGCCGCCGACAGCACGGGCATCGCTCGCCGCACGAAAGCGTCCGCTGCCGGGCGCGTGCGCACGAGACTCATGACGCTCCTCGCGAGGCCAGCATTCACAGCCTCGAGTTGAGCAATCATGGCTCGCGACATCTCGACCTGGCGCGCGGCGTCGAGCACAAGCCCTGCCGTGAACAGGATCGTCGCGAGCGCGTCGATGCACTCCTCTTCGAGCGCGTTGTCCTCCATTGCGGCCACTTGGCGCTCCAACGGTGCCTCGAGTTCCTGGAGCAATCGGCCGAGAAGCCGGATCCAACTGCGTGCCGGTTCCGTAGCAGAGATCGGATGAGTCTCGTCGTGCCTTGCGCCTACGGCTGCGCTCGACTTGAGCACCACGTTAATTAGGATGTGCAGCCGGACGGCATTCAGAAAACTAAGAGGTTCGACGTCGGGATGCGCCAGGGCGTCGCAGGTCTGGCGAACGCGGAGGGCGAGCCGGTCTGCGCGCTCATTGACCTGGGTCCACGAGGCTTTTTTCCTGAGCACCTTGGGCATTTGGGGGGAATCCTGACCACCATTTCGGCCACCTCCGGCACCATTACCGGAGAGGGCTTTCGTCAGCGCACCGTCATCATCCTCATCGACCTCCTCGGCGCTCAGGCCAAGGCAGCTGTTAACAAAGCGACGCATCTCGGCAACCGGACCCGACCTCATCGCTTGCTCTTCTTCCCGAGTCGGGGCCAGCTCGCGATACTCGTCGTCAGTCAGGCGCTCGCCCTGACCTTCGTCATCATAATCTTGATGATCATCGCCGCCGCTTGTGCGATCACGTTGCACGTCCCGCTTGACGGTGATCTCCTGCCGGCTCGCCATGATGATCTTCAGCGCGCGTTCATAATCCTCCTCGTCGAGGTCACTGCGTCCTTCGAGGTCGGCGAGCAGGCGCGCGGCACGCCCAGAGCTCGCGGGCTCAGAGCTCCTCCGCAGCCGGCCAAGTGACGCGATCGGGATCGGCGCGCTTGCCGTCTCATTGTCGAATATCACGTGCCCGACGCGAGGGACCGGCCCGTCGGTGTCGAACTCGCAAGACCACTGGCCATGCACCAAGGACGGCGCGAAAACCCCGATGACGCTGTTCGCGCTGTCGGTGAGTTCAAGGCGGCATCCGTCGGGTTTGTCGACCCCGGAAGGCGGTTGCCAGAAAAGCATTCCGTGATCGATCCAGAGCGCACCGCCATCTGGGACCACAGGTGGCTCGTTCTCGGCCATGACCGCTGCCGACATGCGCGGTCGCAGATGTGAAAGGGGGATCTCTTCAGAAAGACAGATAGAAAGTTCAAGCCGGTCAATCACTGCACCAGCAGGCTCCGTGCGCATGATGCAGGCCTCTGCATTTCCGGTACCATCGAAGCGACTGAAGAGACCAGCTTCAGAAATATTGGCTGACCCAGAAAGGACGTAATCGACCTCCTGGCCGCAGGCGATGATTAACTTCGCATGGAGTCGCCTCGTTCCGCCTGCGGCATGCGCGCTGGTCGAATGGAGCGTCAGCCCCGTCTTCGACATGAATGTGGTTGCGCTGAAGTCATGCTCCCCGCTTTCGACCACCAAAGCGCTTTCCGGAGCTCCGAGGCTTTCTCGCATCTGTTCAAGACCGCGTAGGTCGTGGTCCCAATACGGAGACACAGCAACCAGTCGATCGATCACATCATCCCCGATGAAGGAGACGAATGCCTCGCCTACCCCGGCCCCTTCAACTTCCGAAACGAATGATACCCGTTGGCCGTCGATCTCCACCTCTGTGGCTGCAGTTACAGCCGAAAGCCACGGCGTCTTTGCCCGAGCTCTGCCAAGAACGTCCCTCATCGCCCTGTCCCGAGGGTCTGCGTGGCGCTCGAAGTATTCCAGCGCGGCGGCCAGTAGCGGTGCCGCGCGCATATCTTGCAATGTGACGAGGATCTCGCTCACCGCTTCCATGTTCCCCACCAGGCCGGCCCCAGTGAGGTTAGCCGAGCCGACCATTAGCGAGCCGCCTTCCGGTCCCAGTCTCAGGGCAATCTTAGGGTGGAACGCGCCTGACACTTTTCTTTTTGCCAGGTGATAGGCGGTGCCGGCGCGGGGTGCCAATGCCGCCTCGGATAGCGTCCTGTTCAGCATATTCTGGTCGACGATGATCCCAATGTTCCGGCACCCGCGGCTGCGCATCCCGATTAGGATCACGTTCTCGAAGACAGTCGGGTCGAAGCTAAACGTCGTCAACAACGCCGAGTGATATCCCTCGGCGCGGAATGCCTGATCATACCTCATAGGGCCTCAAGATAATCACGGCCGCGGTCAGCCAATCGCCCCTTGACCAGCAGGCCAACGTCGTCGAGGAATTTGATGGCAGTGGAGAGCCTTGGTCCGCTGGGGTTCGCGTCGATGAGGGAACGCGCCCTGAGACGCGCATGCTCGAGCTCCACGAGGTAGGTATAGCTCCCCTGGAGGCGGAACTTGCGGGCAGTGACCTCGAGGTGCCGGCGCAACACTCGCTTGTATATGAGCTGACCCATGGCTTTTGGGGCCGGCTCGTGGCGCCTGTGATCGATCCAAGTCAGTTCCGTTACACAGGTCTGATGGCCTGGCTTAGTGGGCAGGCTGCCCTCGAGTTCATCAATACGGTCTCGCCACTCCGCCCAGAGGCGTGCTATCGGCGCCATGATCGCACCCAGCGGTGCACCCTCGGCGCGGCCGGCGTCTTGAAGGTCATACAGGCGATGATCTAAGGCAGATAGCTGATCGAGCCATTCTCCGAAGGGCATATCCGGAACATCGCTAATGATGCCTCCTATGAGTTCTGGCACGAGAAGGCCTTCAGACGCATCCTCGAGGCCAAGAATGGCATGGTTCATCAGGTTCTCATAGGAGACGCGCAGCAAGTCGCCGACCTGGTAGTGCTGCCAGGCCGCATGGGCCTCTGCGTTGTCTCCCTCCGGAGGGTGATCCATCCACCACCACCGCAACATGTTTTCACTGACTGGCTGACTGTCTGTCTTTCTGGCGATCTCCAGGATGGCCAAAAGAGAGGCTCTTCGGGCACGGCCGGTTTCCGATCCATCTTCTCCCATAAGGATTTCTCTTAGCAAGCTCGCTTCCTCCCCGTCTTGATCAATCGCGCTGGGCGCCATCGGGAGCATCATGGCAAGTTCAACGCGACTCACTTGCCCAGTCTTCGTGATCTCGAAGAACCGTTCCGGCGAAATGGGGAGTGCCGCCGCGTATGCATCGGCGAGACGCTCACCGTCCTTGGTTGGCACCGGCATGTCGTGCCGGGCAGCTCGGGCCAGGAGTCCGATCTCGCGCATCTGGCCGAAGTAGGTGCCCTGGAAATCCCCGGCCCGCGGGCTGAGGTAGCGCAGCTCGGCCGGCGTCTCGAGGTTTGTCTCGAACCTGAAGTCGAGGATGTCATCCTCCTCGGCCAGCTTGTTTAAGGCAAAGCGAGCGCCGGCTATGCCGGTTTCCCTTTCCCACTGTGCCGACGCCAGGGCGTAAAGGGCTTCCACTCGCCGAGTGTGCGCATGGAAGGCCTTCTTCAAGGTGATCTTCGTCTTGCGCGCGTTTTGCGTGATCCACCACGCATGAAAGGCATAGTTCCGCATCCTGGTGGTGATCGAACTGAAGCCCGGAAGCAGTGACTGATAAAGGGCCTCGACCGGAGCAAGCATAGCCAAGTGATCCAGTCCCGACGATGCACCAATCTCGGTCCACTCTACCTGCCCGTCCATGGTCCCTCCTCGCCCCATTTCTGGTTGTCAGCCTACTGACAGGATCCCCCTCTTGGAATAGCTGATAAGACAATCTGAAAGGATTTTAATTAGGTGCCAATTCTCTGCGTAGGTCACAGGAAAATTTGCCATCTCATGTTTTATATTTTTCGAAGTGCTCCAATTGGGTGGTCCGGTCAGATTCTTAATGCAAGGTCGGCATGGAATTGCCCCGCCATTTGAATTTTCGCATAAGTGCGATGATTTCATTATGTTCGTTCTTCATGCGGCAGATCGATGGGCAACTTACGCCGCATGGAGCGTAGCTGAACCAATGTACGGCAGACCCGACGCTCAGATTCGCTAAAGCTCTACCGCACATGATCGATATATCCACGACGTTAGCAGGTGCTTAACAGTTTCCCCGAGCGGCCTCGGTCCGGTCCTGATGGCCGTGCGTCACGGCGTGTACTGCATCTAAAGCCGTCGCCTTTTCCCGAGCAGCGGCCGTTGCCTCGGTCCCAGCGCGCAAACGGTAGAGCTTACATCGACGTCGCCCCTTTAGCACCCCACCGTGGCCCATGCCACGCAAGCAAACTCCAAGTATGCGCTCGATCACTGTCTGAGACATCGCCGCTATGGGCTCATGGCAGACCTGGCTCCTGGCAACCGTGCTATCCAGCCTGAGGTTGCGGATGTCGGCACATAGGCATGTGCACCTGTTGACTTGGCGCACAAATTACGGCCCGTGTGCTTACACACTGCCGGATTCGGTCCGGACTCGAAGCTAATTTTCCTTTGTTTACAGAGGCTTTTGCTGGCTGGCACCCGCCCCTACCGTCGGAGCCATTTTACTCATAAGCACTTGTTATATAAGCCCTTATGAGGGAAATAGTCTTTAACTGCGGCACCGCAGTGTACCACCACCTCAGCCATTTGCGTTCCATCCGTTTTTAAAGAACGGAATGATGATGAACACACGTCCCCACCTGTCGAAACGCGGCGATGTTTACCAATGGCGGCGCAAGACCAGACGCTTTTCCACAGGAAACATTGATATCAAGCTCTCCTTAGGGACGACAGATCGCCAGCAAGCTCATATCCTCGCTCGGAAAGTCAGCGCAGAGAGTGATATGGTTATGGAGCAAATCGTTGGGAGTCGGATTACTCCAGAACAGGGCCGAGCGTTTCTGTCTGAAGTGATCCGCAAAGAACGGGCAAAGATTGCCCAGCTGGGCATGTTCAGTCGCGTGGACAGCCTTGATCCAGATGACGACGCCCGCCACGATGCCGCTATGGCCGAGGCATGGCAGCGTATCTCGTTGCATGGCATCAATCACCACGTTTCAGAGGAAGCGTCCGATCTGGTGCGCGACAATATCGATTTGATCCGCAGAGACCTGAACAGCCATCCTCGCAAGCAGGCAATCCAGCGTGCTATCCAAGAACAAACAGGGAAAGGTCAGTTGTCTGCGCTGGAATACATGCAGGTTATGGACCTGTTTGTGTCCGGAAAAGCAAAAGCGTGGGCCGGAGACGCCCTTACAGAGGCCCTGACGGCCAATGCAAAGCCCAGTACGCCCAGTAGCAACCCTTCCCTGCCCCCTTCCACCCTGCGGGCCATCGTTGAGCGTATGAACGCCATCAAGCGCACTGAAGGCATTGAGGAAAAGACACTGGGCCAATACCTGAGCTTTGCGGCGTTATTCACGATGCTGACCGGACATGACGACATTACCCAAATCCGCCAATCTGATGTGAAGGCCTTCCGCGCCGACCTCGCCAAGATGCCGAAAAGCTGGGGGAAGCCCCAAGGATCAAACCATGTCACGCGATGAAGTTATGGCGAAAGCAGCGGCGCTTCCCCTTGATAGGGTTGGCCTCTCGATCGGAACCATCAATCGCCACCTTGATCACCTCAATCAGATTGCAGATTGGGCGCGCGATGAAGGCTTGGCCGTGGACCTCAATCTCAAGCCATCGAAACTGCGCCGCAAAGAAACCGTCCGCGACCGCGATAAACGCGACGCCTTCTCTGTCGAGCAACTGCATGCGGTCTTTCAAAACCCAGTCTGGACCGGCTCACATTCGGAGCATCACCAGACGAAAGCCGGACAGGAAGTCTTCAAGAACGGCATCTACTGGTGTCCCTTGATTGGCGCATATACTGGCGCTCGCAGAGAAGAAATCGCGGGCCTTTGAGGTGCTCCTAGATTTGTAGACGCTTTGCTTGGTAATTTTGGAACCAAGGAGAGACGGATATGAACAAGGGAATACGGTTTACAGACGAGTTCAAGCAGGACGCTGTGGCGCAGGTTGTTGAGCGTGGTTATGCGGTCAGCGAAGTGGCTGGGCGGTTGGGCATCAGCACCAAATCCCTGTACACTTGGAAGGCGCAATTTGCGACGTCACCACGCGTTCGATCGGGGGTGGCTGAACAGGCTGCCGAGATCAAGCGGTTGAAGCGAGAGCTGGCCCGCGTGACCGAGGAGCGGACCATTCTAAAAAAGGCGACCGCGTAGTTCGTGCGCGAGCCTCAGTGAAGTACGCGCTCATCGAGGCTCACCGCGCGGAGTTTTCTGTACGTTCGATGAGTCGTGTGCTGGCTGTGCATTTCAGCAGGTTCTACGCCTGGGTTAAGGAACCGTTAAGCCAGCGTGCGCTGGAAAATGCCCGGCAGACAGAGCTGATCCATCAGGCCTGGACTGACAGCGGCAAGGTCTATGGATATCGCAAGTTGCACGATGATCTTCTGGATCAGGGTGAGACCTGTTCAGAGAACAGTGTCGCACGATTGGCCAGCCTGGCAGGCATTGCAGCACAGATTGGGTACAACCGCCGCCCTGGTCGCTATGGTGACAAGCCTGCCGTAGTTGCTGACAACACATTGGATCGTCAGTTTGAGATTGATGCGCCTGATCGGATCTGGGTGACCGACATCACCTACATCAGGACGCATGAAGGTTGATCCTATCTAGCTGTTGTGATTGATTTGTTCTCACGGCGTGTCGTGGGTTGGTCGATGCAATCTCGCATGACTACTGACCGGGCCTTGCAAGCGCTGTTGAGTGCTGTTTGGCGGCGCAAACCAAAG